>NZ_JAVDUZ010000001.1:0-850498 GCF_031456585.1 Variovorax sp. 3319 | reverse complement strand
TTGATGATGCCGGGGTACTCGTCGCCCGTCAGCGAGAAGAACTCACCCGTGCCGCCGGCCGCGAACAGCGCGCTTGCGCCGTAGGGAGCAAGCCATTCGAGACGCTTCTCGTAGCTGCTCTTGTTGAAGTCTCCGTTCGCGTCGAAGTCGGTCAACGGGAACGAGAGCAGGCCGGAGCCCATGATGGATTTGAGTTCTTGAGGGTTCATCGAGGCACCAATGAGAGTGAGTTGAAAAATGAATCGGGAGAGGCAGTCAGTCCAGCTTGATGCCGGCGTCGGCAACCACCTTGGCCCAACGCGCGCGCTCCTTGCCGAAGAACTGCTCTTCTTCGGCCGGCGCCATGGTCACGACTTCGGCGCCCTGCCCTGCAAGGCGCGAGCGGATGTCGGCCGCGCGGATGACGGTGATCAGCTCTTTGTTGAGACGCTGGACAATGGCGTCGGGCGTGCCCCTGGCAACCCGTACGCCCTGCCACGTGCCGGACTCGAAACCGGCAATGCCCTGCTCCGCAATGGTGGGCACTTCGCCGATGAGCGGCATGCGCGTCGACTTGGAAACGCCGAGCACCTTGAGCTTGCCGCTTTGAACGTGCGGCAGGGTGGCGAGCATGCCGTTCATCAGAATCTGGGTTTGACCCGCAACGGTGTCTTGCACCGCTTGCACGCCGCCCTTGTAGGGCACGTATTGCCAGCGCGCGCCGCTGGCACGCTCGAGCGCCACGCCGGCAAGGTGCGGCGCGCTGCCTGTGGCGGTCACCGCAAAATTGATTTCCGACTTCTTCGACAGTGCGACCAGTTCCTTCAGGTTGTTGGCCTGAACCGATGGGTGCACCACCAGCAGATGGGGCGAATAGGCCAGCATGGTCACGCCGCGCAGGTCCTTCGAAGGATCGAACGACAGCTTGGTATAGACGGAGGGGCTGATGGCGAGTGCGCCCACGTCGCACAGCAAGAGCGTGTAGCCATCGGGCTTGGACTTGGCGACGTAGTCGGCGCCGAGGTTGCCGTTGGCACCGGGCTTGTTCTCTACGATGACTGGCTGGCCAAGCGCCTCGGACAGCGGCTGGCTGATGGAGCGGGCGATGATGTCGGACGAACCACCCGGCGGATACGGCACAACAATGCGCACGGGCTTCGTGGGCCAGGCGTCCGCCGCATGTGCGCCGCTGGCTGCAAGCACCCCGCCGCCAAGGGCGCCGAGCACCAGATCACGTCTTTTCAAGCTCATTCAAGTCTCCTGCTGGTTTGTGTTGTCAGTCATCGTACAACCATAAATAACAATTGTCCACCTTCCCGACCGAAATTTCGATCAGGAAGCCGCCGAGGGTGCTGCAGGTGCGGTCTGCTGGGCCGCTTCTTGCGCGACGCGCAGCCGCTCACGGCTGTTGGTAAGGTGGATGCGCATGGCCGCGCGGGCAGATTCGGGATCGCGGCGCGCAATGGCCGCATAGATCTCTTCATGCTCGCGGTTGACCCGGCTCAGGTATTCGCCGCGCCGGTCGTAGTTGCGAATGGCGGTGATGCGGGTGCGCGGGATGATGGTGGTACCCAGGTGGCTCATGATGTCCGCGAAATACGGATTGCCGGTGGCCTGGGCGATCTGCAGGTGAAAGCGGAAATCGGGCGCCACGGTGTCCCCTGCCACCGCCACGTTGCGCTCAAAATCGTCGAGCGCCTGGCGCATGGCGAGCAGGTGCTCTTCGGTGCGGCGCGAGGCGGCCAGCCCGGCGGATTCGGTTTCGAGGCTGATGCGAAGCTCGAGCACCGCCAAAACGTCTACGGAGTTGGCAATGTCGGTCGAGTCGAGCCGGAACATACCCGCTGCGCGCGGCTGCAAGACGAAAGTGCCGACGCCGTGATGTGTTTCGACCAGCCCCGCGGCCTGCAGCTTCGACAGCGCTTCGCGCACCACGGTGCGGCTCACGCCGAACGACTTCATGATGGCCGATTCGGTGGGCAGCTTGTCGCCAGGGCGCAGCGACTGGTTGCGGATTTTTTCGCCCAGGTCTTCCACCAGCCCATGGGCAAGGCCGCGCGGGCGCGCTCGCCCCACAAAGGAGCCGCCGCCGGAGACTTCCGCCTTCGCGGGGGATATTGAGGGATTACCCGTAGCCGTTTGGACCATGGTCAAGATAATAATCCCCTATTAGTTGTACGACAACAGATAACTTATCACTCCAGCCCTCCGTTAGCGCCGCTCTATCCATCGGCCGGTTATTTGGACTGACCTCCCATACCGGCTGAGTTTCCCAGCCGCCGCCCCCTGACCGTCCAGACCAATCCATCACGCGCCAACAAACATGTCGACGTCCTCACAAGTTTCAAACAACAAGCTCCACCGGATTCTGCTCACCGGCGCGGCCGGCGGCCTGGGCAAGGTACTGCGCGAACGCCTGCGCCCCTACGCCGAGATCCTGCGCCTTTCCGACATTGCCGCGGCCGCGCCTTCCGAGGGTGCGCACGAAGAGGTAGTGCCCTGCGACCTTTCCGACAAGGCCGCAGTGCATGCGCTGGTCGAGGGCTGCGACGCCATCGTGCACCTGGGCGGCGTGTCGGTCGAGCGTCCGTTCGAAGAGATTCTCGAAGCCAACATCAAGGGCGTGTTCCACATCTACGAGGCCGCCCGCCGCCATGGCGTGAAGCGGGTGGTGTTCGCAAGCTCGAACCACGTGATCGGCTTCTATAAACAGAGCGAGCACCTCGACGCCAACGTCGCCCGCCGGCCCGACGGTTACTACGGCCTCTCCAAGTCGTTCGGCGAAGACGTGGCGCAGTTCTATTTCGACCGCTACGGCATCGAAACCGTGAGCATCCGCATCGGCTCCTCGTTTCCCGAGCCGCTCAACCGCCGGATGATGAGCACCTGGCTCAGCTACCGCGACCTCACCACACTGATCGAGAAGTCGCTCTTCACGCCTGACGTGAAGCACACCGTCGTCTACGGCATGTCGGCCAACCGCGATGTGTGGTGGGACAACAGCGCAGCCGCGCACCTGGGTTTCGTGCCGCAAGACACGTCCGAAGTGTTCCGCGACAAGGTCGAGGCCCAGCCGCCCGTGGCGCCGACCGACCCGAACGCCATCTACCAGGGCGGCGCCTTCACGGCGCAAGGCCCGTTCGGCGACCAATGACAGCCGGCATGCAAGCAGAACTCGTTCTCGACGTGCAGTGCGCAACCGGCGAAAGCCCGGTCTGGCGCGCGGACGAGCAAGCGCTCTATTGGGTCGATATTCCGGCGAGGCGCCTGCACCGCTGGCACGCCCCCACGGGCGAACACAGCCGCTGGACGGGCGACGAAATGCTGGCCTGCATAGCGCCGCGCGCGGGGCACCCGGGTGAATGGATCGCCGGCATGGAAAGCGGGCTGTTCGCCATTGCGCCGCGCACCGACGGCACCCTTGCCGCGAGTTCCGTCGCCAGCGCAGCCCATGCCGAGCACGGCATGCGCTTCAACGACGGCCGCTGCGACCGCCAGGGCCGTTTCTGGGCCGGCACCATGCAGATGGACATGGCGGCCGCACACGAGGTTGGCCGCGTCTACCGCTACCAGGCCGACCTGAACGCCGGCGCGGCGCTGCGCCCGCAGTTCGAGCAAATGATTGTTCCGAACGGCCTCGCCTTCAGCCCCGATGGCAAGACCATGTACCTTTCCGATTCGCATCCGCTGGTTCAAACCATCTGGGCTTTCGACTACGACACCGATACCGGCACGCCGCATGGCCGGCGCGTGTTCGTCGACATGAAGCCGCTGCCTGGGCGGCCCGACGGCGCCGCTGTCGATGCCGACGGCTGCTACTGGATCTGCGGCAACGACGCGGGTCTGGTGCACCGCTTCACGCCCGACGGAAAACTCGACCGCTCGCTCGAGGTGCCCGTCAAGAAGCCCGCCATGTGCGCCTTCGGCGGCGCCCAGCTCGACACGCTCTTCGTGACATCGATCCGCCCCGGAGGCGATTTGTCCGACCAGCCGCTGGCGGGCGGCGTTTTTGCGCTGCGTCCTGGCGTCAAGGGTCTGCCGGAACCCGAATGCCGTTTCTGATTGCCTTTTAACCACCAACCCGAAGAGGAAGACAAATGAAATACAACCGCCACCTGATTGCACTGGCCGCCAGCCTCTGCGCCATGGCTGCAGGCGCCGTCGAGTTCCGCTCGGCCGACGTGCACAACAGCGACGACTACCCCACCGTCGCAGCCGTCAAGCACATGAGCGAGCTGCTCGAAAAGCGCAGCAACGGCAAGTACAAGATCAAGGTGTTCAACAAGAGCGCGCTCGGCAGCGAGAAGGAAACGCTCGACCAGGTCAAGATCGGCGCGCTCGAGATGAACCGCGTCAACATCAGCGCGCTGAACTCGATCTGCCCCAAGACGCTGGTGCCGACGATGCCTTTCCTGTTCGACTCGATCGCCCACATGCGCAAGTCGCTCGATGGTCCGGTGGGCGAAGAAATCCTGAAGGGCTGCGAGCACGAAGGCCTGGTTGGCCTGGCGTTCTATGACAGCGGCGCCCGCTCGATCTACGCCAAGAAGCCGGTCAAGACGCTGGCCGATGCCAAGGGCCTGAAGATCCGCGTGCAGCAGTCCGACCTGTGGGTTGCCCTGGTAAGCGCCATGGGCGCGAACGCCACGCCAATGCCTGCCGGCGAGGTGTTCACCGCGCTCAAGACCGGTCTTATCGATGCAGCGGAAAACAACATTCCTTCGTACGACGGCTTCAAGCACTACGAAGCAGTGAAGTTCTACTCGCGCACAGAACACTCCATGGCGCCTGAAATGCTCGTGATGTCCAAGGCCATCTACGACAAGCTGCCCAAGGCCGACCAAGACCTGTTCCGCGCCACGGCCAAGGAATCGGTGGCGTTCCAGCGCAAGAAGTGGGACGAGCAGGAAGCCAAGTCGCTCGAAGTGGTGACCAAGGGCGGCGCCCAGATCGTCGCCGATGTGGACAAGGCATCGTTCCGCTCGGCGATGACCCCGGTCTACACCAAGTTCATCTCCACGCCTGATCTGCAGCGCCTCGTCAAGGCCGTTCAAGACAACAAATAACGTGCCCCGGCCCTCCCTCCCACAGAGGGAGGGCCTCTTTCCATATTCAGGGAAATTCCCATGACACTTACCGTCCCCGCGGTAGACACGATGGCAACTGGCGTGCCCGTCGAGCTCGAAGACCTTGTCAATCCTGATGGACGTCCGCCGTCCAATCACGCCTATTCGCGCTTTTGCGCTTTTCTCTCCAAGGCAAGCCTCATGCTCGCCGTTGCGATGCTCATCACGATCATCGTGTGCGTCCAATACCAGGTGATTGGCCGCTACGTTTTCAACGACACGCCTACGTGGGCCGAAGGGCTCGCGCTTCAACTGGTGCTGTACGTCACTGCGCTCGGCGTTGCCGTCGGCGTGCGGGATGCCGGCCACATCGGGCTCGACTCGCTGGTGGTGCTGCTGCCCGAATCGATCCGCCTGAAGATCGAAATACTGATTCATGCGCTGGTTGCGCTCTTCGGCGCAATCATGACCTGGAGCGGCTGGGTCTGGACCACGCTCAAGTGGAGCGACATCAAGCCCATGATGGGCATTCCGGTCGGTCTCGACTACCTGGCCCTGGTGATTGCGGGGCTCCTGATCGTGCTTTTTTCGATTGAACATATCGTCGCCCTCCTGCGCGACGAAGAAGTGGTGCCAGCGTGGAACTGACTGTCCTTTCCCTTGTTTTCCTGGCACTGCTGGTGCTGGGCGTGCCGGTCGCTTTCTCGATCGGCCTTGCCTCCGTTGCCACGGTACTCTATGCGGGCCTGCCCGTTGCCGTGGTGTTCCAGAAGATGGTCGGCGGCATGCAGGTGTTTTCCTTCCTGGCCATTCCGTTCTTCGTGTTCGCCGGCGAGCTGATGCTCTACGGCGGCATCGCACAGCGCATCGTTCGTTTTGCCAACAGCCTGGTGGGCCATGTGCGCGGCGGCCTGGGCATGAGCAACGTGATCGGCTGCACGCTGTTCGGCGGCGTGGCCGGTTCGCCGGTGGCCGACGTCTCGGCCATGGGCTCGGTGATGATTCCGCTCATGAAGAAGGAAGGCTACGACGCCGACTACGCGGTCAACGTCACAACGCACGCTGCCCTTGTGGGTGCGCTGATGCCCACCTCGCACAACCTCATCATCTTCACGCTCGCAACCACCGGCATTGCCTCGGTCAGCGTGTTGAGCCTGATTCTCGCGGGCCTGATTCCCGCGC
Organism: Variovorax sp. 3319; assembly: GCF_031456585.1. Lineage (NCBI taxonomy): Bacteria > Pseudomonadati > Pseudomonadota > Betaproteobacteria > Burkholderiales > Comamonadaceae > Variovorax > Variovorax sp. 3319. The sequence continues at coordinate 844,271 of NZ_JAVDUZ010000001.1, read as the reverse complement.
TGATTCTCACGTTGTGCAACCTGGGCGCCGCCTACTACGTGGCCATTCGCCGCGGCTATCCGATCCGCGGCGCGTTCCCGGGCTGGGGCGAAGTACTCTCGGCTTTCATTGGCGCACTGCCGGGGCTGATGATCGTGGCGATCATTCTTGTCGGCATTCTGTCGGGCGTTTTCACTGCAACCGAGTCGGCCGCGACCGCCGTGTTGTGGGCACTGGGCGTCACGGTGTTCGTGTACCGGTCGCTCAGCCGCAAGGACTTCTTCAAGGCCTGCGCCAAGGCTTGCAAGACCACCGGCGTGGTGCTGCTGCTCATCGGCATTTCCTCGGCCTTCGGCTACTTCATGGCCCTGTACGAAGTGCCGCAGAAGACCGGTGAGCTCATGACCAGCGTCTCCAGCGATCCGTGGGTCATCTTCCTGATGATCAACGTGCTGCTGTTCGTGCTGGGCACGTTCCTGGACATGGCTGCCACCATCCTGATCTGCACGCCCATCTTCCTGCCCATTGCCATGCAGTTCGGCATGAGCCCCGTGCAGTTCGGCATTGTCATGCTGATCAATTGCGCGCTCGGCCTCAACACGCCGCCGGTAGGCACAACCCAGTTCATAGGCTGTGCAATCGGAGGGGTATCGGTCGGGCAGGTGATGCGGTCCATCTGGCCGTTCTATGGTGCTCTTTTGATCTGTCTGATGCTCGTGACCTACGTGCCGGCGTTCTCGATGTGGCTGCCCGACCTCATCAACTCGGTGAAGTAACAGCAAAGACCCGCAACGCGAATTTCGTTTTCCGATGGCCGACTCACCACTTCCCTCTTCCCCGGCGGCGCGTCCGCCGCACCGCATCCACATGCACGCGGCGGACAACGTCGCCATCGTTGCCAACGACGGAGGGCTGAAGGCCGGTGCCACGTTTGCCGACGGCCTTGTGCTGGTGGACAACGTGCCGCAGGGCCACAAGGTCGCGCTGGTCGACCTGGCCGAGGGCGACGCCGTGTTGCGCTACAACGTGGTCATCGGCTATGCGCTGAAGGCCATTCCGCGCGGCAGCTGGGTGCACGAGCGGCTGCTGAAGATGCCCGAAGCGCGCGAGCTCGACGGCCTGCCGATCGCCACGGTCAAGCCGCCCGCGCAACCACCGCTCGAGGGCTACACCTTCGAGGGCTACCGCAACCTCGATGGATCGGTAGGCACGCGCAACATCCTCGCAATTACGCAAACCGTGCAATGCGTGGCGGGCGTGGTCGACTTTGCGGTGCAGCGCATCAAGGCCGAGCTGCTGCCGAAGTACCCCAACGTGGACGACGTGGTGGGTTTGTCCCACAGCTACGGCTGCGGCGTGGCCATCGATGCACCCGATGCGGTCATCCCGATTCGCACGCTGCGCAACATCAGCCTCAACCCGAATTTCGGCGGCGAGGTGATGGTCATCAGCCTGGGCTGCGAAAAGCTGCAGCCCGAACGCCTGTTGCCGCCCGGCACCATTCCGCTGGTGGACGAACGCAATGTGGCCGACATCGGTGAGACGGCCAATGCCAAGCTCGACGTGGTGTGCCTGCAGGACGATGCGCACGTCGGCTTCATGTCGATGATCGATTCGATCATGCGGCAGGCCGAAGAACACCTGGAGCGGCTGAATGCCCGCAGGCGCGAAACCGTGCCGGCAAGCGAACTGGTGGTGGGCGTGCAGTGCGGCGGCAGCGATGCTTTCTCGGGCGTCACGGCCAACCCTGCCGTCGGCTTTTGCACCGACCTGCTGGTGCGTGCCGGCGCCACGGTCATGTTCTCGGAAGTGACCGAGGTGCGCGACGGCATCGACCAGCTCACCTCGCGCGCAACCACGCCTGAAGTGGCTGAAGCCATGATCCGCGAGATGGCCTGGTACGACGCCTACCTGGACCGCGGCCGCGTCGACCGCAGCGCCAACACCACGCCGGGCAACAAGAAGGGCGGGCTCTCGAACATCGTCGAAAAGGCCATGGGGTCGATCGTGAAGAGCGGCAGCGCGCCAATCTCCGGCGTTGTGTCGCCGGGTGAGAAAGCCAGGCAAAAAGGCCTGCTCTACGCAGCCACCCCCGCCAGCGACTTCATCTGCGGCACGCTGCAGCTGGCCGCCGGCATGAACCTGCATGTGTTCACCACCGGCCGCGGCACGCCCTACGGCCTGGCCGAAGTGCCGGTCATCAAGGTGGCCACGCGCAGCGACCTTGCGCGCCGATGGCACGACCTGATGGACGTGAACGCAGGCCGGATCGCCGATGGCGACGCCACCATCGAAGACGTGGGCTGGGAGATGTTCCGACTGATGCTCGACGTGGCCAGCGGCAAAAAGAAAACCTGGGCCGAACAGTGGAAGCTGCACAACGCGCTGGTGCTGTTCAACCCGGCCCCCGTGACCTGACTTCATTCGACGATCTCGAAAGGAAACATCCATGGAAGACCTCAAAGGCAAGACAGCGCTCGTTACCGGCGCCAGCACCGGCATTGGTGCTGCAGTCGCCATTGCGTTCGCGGCCCGCGGCATGCGCGTGGCGGTGCACTACAACAGCTCCGCCGACGCGGCCAACCAGGTCGTCGAGACCATTCGCAAGGCCGGCGGCGACGCCTTCGCGTTGCAGGGCGACGTGCTCGACACCGCCGCCATCCGCGAATGCGTCAAGCAAACGGCCGCGCAGTTCGGCCGCATCGACGTGCTGGTCAACAACGCAGGCAGCCTGGTAAAGCGCGTGCCCATTGCCGAGTTCGACGATGCACTGTTCGACGAGGTGATGCACATCAACGCGCGCTCGGTGCTCGCGTTTGCGCGCGAGGTGGTGCCGCTCATGCGCACTCACGGCGGCGGCAACATCATCAACGTGACCTCGGTTGCGGCACGCACCGGCGGAGGCCCCGGCGCCTACCTGTATGCGGGCTCCAAGGGCTTTGTCAGCACGGCGACGCACGGGCTCGCCCGTGAGCTCGTCGGCGACAAGATCCGCGTGAACGCGGTCGCGCCCGGCGTCATTCAGACCCCCTTCCAGGACCGCTTCTCGACGCCCGCAATGCTCGAGTCGTTCCGCGCCGGCATTCCAATGGGCCGCATCGGCACACCGGACGAATGCGTGGGCGCCTTTCTCTATCTGGCTTCGGAGCAGCTTTCGGGCTATGTGACGGGCCAGGTCATCGAAGTCAACGGCGGGCAGTACATGCCCTGACGCAAGAGCGCCCTTCCAGCCTTTTCTCGAGGCTCTGCCGAACCAAGATCAATAACGGAGACAACAACCAATGAGAAGAAGCAGATTCCTGCGCGGCCTGGCCGCCCTTTCGGCGACGGCAAGCCTCTCGCTCGGCTACGCGGCACTGGCCGGGGCCCAGAGCAACAGCAACAACTTTCCGAACCACGCCATCGAACTGCTGGTGCCCTACCAGCCGGGCGGCGGCACGGACGGCCTAGCGCGCGCGTTTTCGGAGGCCAGCCGCAAGCACACGTCGCAGAGCATCGTGATCGTCAACCGCCCCGGTGCAGGTGGTGCCATCGGCTGGACCGAGGTAATCAACTCCCGGCCCGACGGCTACAAGCTCGCCGTGCTGACGGTGGAACTGCTCACGCTGCCGCACCTCGGACTGGCCAAGTTCAACTACGACGACTTCCAGCCGATTGCGCAGCTCAACGCCGACCCCGCCGCCATCACCGTCAAGGCCGATGCGCCGTGGAACACGATCGAAGAATTCCTGGCGGCTGCAAAGAAGTCGCCTGAAAGCGTGCGCGTCGGCAACTCGGGCAACGGCTCCATCTGGCACCTGGCCGCGGCTGCGCTCGAAGACAAGACCGGCACCAGGTTCGGCCACATTCCTTTCCAAGGTGCGGCGCCCGCGGTGCTGGCGCTCCTGGGCGGCCACATCGAGGCAGTGGCGGTGAGCCCTGCCGAGGTGACGACGCATGTGCAGTCAGGCAAGCTCAAGGTGCTGATGGTCATGGCAGACAAGCGCGTGAAGGGCTTCGACAACGTGCCCACCGCCAAGGAGCGCGGCATCGACCTGTCGATCGGCACATGGCGCGGCCTTGGCGCACCCAAGAACACGCCGCCTGAAGTAATGGCAAAGCTGCGCGAGATCACGGCCAAGACGGCCGCCGAGCCGCTCATGCATGAGGTGATGGACAAGCAGAACCTCGGCTATGTCTACACCGATGGCGCGGTGTTCAAGGAAACGCTGGCTAAGGACAACGCGTACTTCAAGGCGTTGATCGCCAAGCTGAACATCAAGCCATGAAGCGCCGCACTCCCCTCACCCCCCTTTTCCGCGCTGTGCGCGCGGCATTCGCGCTGCTGTCGGTTGCTGCGGCGAGCCACGCCTTTGCCGGCACCTGGGTCTATGTGTCCAACGCCGACAGCCAGGAGGTTTCGGTGCTCGAGCTGGACCGCGCCGCTGGCGTGCTCAAGCCGGTGCAGGCACTGAATGTCGGCGGCACGGTAATGCCCATGGTGGTAAGCCCCGACAAGCGCGTGCTGCATGCCGCACTTCGCTCGCAGCCGTTCCGCGTGGTCAGCATGTCGATCGATCCGGCCACCGGCAAGCTGCAAAAAATCGGCGAGGCGCCTCTGGCCGACAGCATGGCCAACATCGATCTCGACGCGAGCGGCAAATGGCTCTTTGCGGCCTCTTACCAGGGCGGCAAGATCTCGGTCAACGCCATCGGCAAGGACGGCGCGGCGGGCGCAATCCAGCAACTGGTGCAGACCGGCCCGAATGCGCACGCGATTCACGCGGACGCGAGCAACCGCTTCGTGCTTGCCACCAGCCTGGGCGGCGACAACGTGTCCAGCTGGCGCTTCGACGCGGAGAAGGGGCTCTTGTCGGCCAACGATCCGCCGCTGACCATGGCCGCCGCGAAGTCGGGCCCGCGCCACTTTGTCTGGGACAAGGCGCAGCGCCGCGTCTACCTGCTGAACGAACTCGATGCGAGCCTGCACGTGTACGCCTGGGACGCCGCGCGCGGCACGCTCAAGCTCGAACAAAGCACTACCACCCTGCCGGCCGGATTCACCGGCAAGCCCTGGGCGGCCGACCTGCACCTGACGCCGGACGGGCGCTTTCTGTACGCGTCGGAGCGCACCTCGAGCACGCTTTCGGCTTTCAGGGTGGATGCCTCCACCGGACAGCTGACGCCGCTCGGCCAGACACCCACCGAGAAAACGCCGCGCGGCTTTGCCATCGATTCGAGCGGCCGCTACCTGATTGCCGCCGGGCAGGAATCGCACAGCGTTGCGCTGTACGCCATCGATTCCGCCACCGGCGCACTGGGCCAGCCTTCGCGCATTGCCGTGGGCAAGAACCCGAACTGGATCGAAATCGTCGATACGCCGTAACGACGAGACCGAACATCATCATCAAAGGAGATATCGCCATGCAACGCCGAACACTGATTCGCACCGCCCTCGCCTCTTCGCTCGCCGCGAGCCTGCCTGCTTTCGCGCAGGGCCCGGGCAACTGGCCCACGGGCAAAGCCATTACCTACTTGGTGCCGTTTCCCGCTGGCGGCACCACCGACGTGCTGGCCCGCCTGATCGGCCAGAAGCTCGGTACGGTGCTGGGCACGAGCGTGATCGTCGACAACAAGGGCGGTGCCGGCGGCAGCGTGGGCTCCGAAATCGGCGCGCGCGCGGCACCCGACGGCTTCACGATGGTGGGCGGCACCATCAGCTCGCATGCAATCAACATCAGCCTGTATCCGAAGCTCGGCTACGACCCGCAGAAGTCTTTCGCGCCGGTTACGCTCATCGGCACCAACCCGCTGGTGCTGGTGGTAAACCAGGCGAGCCCCTACAAGACCCTGAAGGACGTGCTCGAAGCAAGCAAGACGAAGTCGGGCGGCTTGTCGTCGGCATCGGCCGGCACGGGCACCTCGCAGCACCTGTCGCTCGAACTGCTGGCGTTCAAGTCGGGCGTCAAGTTCACGCACATTCCCTACAAGGGGAGCGGCCCGGCCATCCAGGACGTGATCGGCGGCCAGGTGGACATGATGTTCGACACCACCGTGGTAGCAGGCCCGCACGTGCAAAGCGGCAAGCTGCGCGCCATTGCCGTGACGTCTGCCAAGCGCCTGGCTTCGATGCCCGACGTGCCCACTGTTGCAGAGTCGGGCATTGCGGGGCTGCAAGACTTCGAGGTGCTGTCGTGGCAGGCGATCTTCGTGCCCGCCGGCACGCCGGCCCCCATCGTCGACCGCCTGCATACCGAGATCCGCAAGATTCTTGCAACGCCTGAAATGCAGGAAAAGCTCAAGGGCTTCGGCATGGAGCCCGCCGACCTGACCACGCCAAAGATCGCGGCCTTCCAGAAGGCCGAGGTCGAGAAGTGGGCACAGGTGATCAAGGCGGCCGGCATCAAGGCCGACTGATATTGCGCACGGGGGGCGGCGTGCAACCGCCCCTGCTGTGCGCGACGTGGCCGGGCCGCATACAAGGGAAGCTTCCTACGTGCGGGCGCCGGGCGCCTTTATAGAATGCCCCTCCGATTTGCATTCCAGGCCTCACCGGCCATTCACACGTGTCCGACCGCTCAGCCGTACTGCACCAATACCTGTTTCCCAAGCAGGCACTGACAAATTTTGCCGGCTGGGTCGCAGGCAAGGAACGCGGCGCCGTCACCACGTGGATCATCCGGCGCTTTGTTGCCAAGTATGGTGTCGACATGGGCGAAGCGCTCGAGTCCGACATCAACCACTACAAGAGCTTCAACCAGTTTTTTACGCGCGCGCTCAAGCCCGGCGTGCGGCCCCTGGCCGACGCCGACCTGGTGTGTCCGGTGGATGGCGCAATCAGCCAGTTTGGCGCCATCGAGGGCGACCAGATCTTCCAGGCCAAGGGCCACAACTACACGACCACCGCGCTGGTCGGCGGCGACTCGACGCTGGCGGCCCGCTTCGCGCACGGCAGCTTCGCAACGCTTTACCTGAGCCCCCGGGACTACCACCGCATCCACATGCCGTGCGACGGCCGGTTGCTGCGCATGATCTACGTGCCCGGCGACCTGTTCTCGGTGAATCCTGCAACCGCGCGCGGCGTGCCCGGCCTGTTTGCGCGCAATGAGCGGGTGGTGTGCGTTTTCGAAACCGGGCGCGGCCCCTTCGTGCTGGTGCTGGTGGGCGCCACCATCGTCGGCAGCATGGCCACCGTGTGGCACGGCGTGGTCAATCCGCCGCGCGGAGGCGAGCTGCGCGAATGGAACTACGACGACCAGGACATCGTGCTCAAGAAGGGCGACGAAATGGGCCGCTTTTTGCTCGGCTCCACCGTGGTCATGCTGTTTCCGGCGCCTGCGCTGGTGTTCAACCCCGATTGGTCGCCCACCCGCGCCGTTCGCTTGGGCGAAGCCATGGCCGACGTTGTCAATTTGTGAGGCTTTGTCTCAGAGCCCGCGTGCCGTATGCACCCGTAGCTATAAAACTAGTAGCATCCTGATCCTTGCGCTATAGTCGCCGACCAACGAGCGGCCATAGCAAGCCAACAAGAACGCGAGCACCCGGCCCTGCCGCCAGGATCGATGGCCCGCCCAGCCCCCGAGGAGATGATGTCGATGAGTACCAAGGAAAACGCAGCCATCAGCCAGTTGCTCGCATTGCTCGAGGCGCGCTATGCACTGCGCGTGCTCTGGGCGCTGCGCGACGGCCATGCGCAAACTTTTCGGCTGCTGCAGGACAGCGTCGGCGGCATCACTCCCAACACGCTCAATACGCGAATCAAGGAATTGCGCGAGGCTGGCCTCGTAAGCCACGGCGGCGACGGCTACAGCCTTACGGTCAGCGGGCAAGACCTGCTCAAGCGGCTGTCCGACCTGCAGGCCTTTGCGGGCAAGTGGCAATTGGGCCAGGTCAAGAAGGCGGCGGCGCCGGCCACGCCTTCGCCCTCTTCCTCCCAGGCTTCCTCGCCTGCGCCTTCAGCCCCTGTTGCGCCTCCCGGCTCCCCGGAGCCCTCGAGCCCGGCACCGTCCTCCTCTTCTTCTCCATCTACCCCGCCCGCCGACCCTGCCAATTGAGCAGGCCGGCAGAACCGGCCGGAGGCATCGGTAAACTTCTCGCCTTCGCTGATTCATCCATTCACCATCCAAAATCGACGCAAGGAGCGTTCACATGCCTACCACTCCCTCCGGCCTGCAATACGAAGATACCACCGTGGGCGACGGCGCCGAAGCCAAGGCCGGCCAACACGTGCACGTGCACTACACCGGCTGGCTCTACAACGACGGCGTGCAAGGCGCCAAGTTCGATTCGAGCCGCGACCGCAACGACCCGTTCGCGTTCTCGCTGGGCGCAGGCCAGGTCATCAAGGGCTGGGACGAAGGCGTGGCCGGCATGAAGATCGGCGGCAAGCGCACGCTGATCATTCCCGCTTCGCTGGGCTATGGCGCACGCGGCGCCGGCGGCGTGATTCCCCCCAACGCCACGCTGAAGTTCGACGTCGAACTGCTCGACGCGCACTGAGCGTCCGCGCCACCCCTTGGCAAGAAGGCCCGATTGCGGGCCTTTTTCATGCCTCCGCGGACCCTTTTGCCGCATTTTTTCGCTTGAAATGCCTCCGACCAGCCCCAAGTGGCTGGCTATCGTTTGTTTCCCGGCACACGCCGGTTCTTTGAAAAATGTCTGACCCGCAACAATCCGCACAGAATTCTCAAATGCTGCAAGGCGAGCCAAGCCCCGAAGAACTGGAGGCCGCACAGGCTGCCAACGAAGCCGAGGCGCAAGACGCACTGGCTGCAGCCCAGGGCGAGCTTGCCGCCCTGCAGACCAAGAATGCCGAACTGGCCGATCAATACCTGCGCGCGCAGGCCGACGTGCAGAACGCGCGCCGCCGTGCCGACGACGAGATCACCAAGGCACGCAAGTTTGCTGTCGAGGCCTTTGCCGAGAGCCTGCTGCCCGTGACGGACAGCCTCGAAGCCGGCCTGGCCATCAAGGACGCCACGCCCGAACAGATCCGCGAAGGCGCCGAAGCCACGCTGCGCCAGCTGAAGAGCGCGCTCGAGCGCAACAAGGTGATCGAGGTGGCTCCCGCTCCCGGCAGCAAGTTCGATCCGCACCAGCACCAGGCCATCTCGGTGGTGCCTGCGCCCGACCAGGAGCCGAACACGGTCGTGAGCGTGCTGCAAAAGGGCTACACCATCAACGAGCGCGTGCTGCGCCCGGCGCTGGTCACCGTTAGCGCGCCCAAGTAATCCGCTCTACCGATACACACGATTCCCACAGGAAATCCCCGCTTCATACCTTGAATCGCGCCGGGTTATCCACAAGTTCATAACAACATATTTTTCAGGCTTTCAGGAGTAAAGAACATGGCAAAGATCATCGGCATCGACCTCGGCACCACCAACTCGTGCGTGTCGATCATGGAAGGCAACACCACGCGTGTGATCGAGAACTCGGAAGGTGCGCGCACCACGCCGTCGATCGTGGCTTACCAGGAAGACGGCGAAGTGCTGGTCGGTGCCTCGGCCAAGCGCCAGGCGGTGACAAACCCCAAGAACACGCTGTACGCGATCAAGCGCCTGATCGGCCGCAAGTTCGAAGAAAAAGAAGTCCAGAAGGACATCGACCTGATGCCCTACACCATTGCAAAGGCCGACAACGGCGACGCATGGGTGGAAGTTCGCGGCAAGAAGATCGCGCCCCAGCAGGTGAGCGCCGACATCCTGCGCAAGATGAAGAAGACCGCCGAAGACTACCTCGGCGAAGCGGTGACCGAAGCCGTGATCACGGTGCCCGCCTATTTCAACGACGCACAGCGCCAGGCCACCAAGGACGCCGGCCGCATTGCAGGCCTGGACGTCAAGCGCATCATCAACGAGCCCACCGCTGCAGCCCTCGCCTTCGGCCTGGACAAGCAGGACAAGGGCGACCGCAAGATTGCCGTGTATGACCTGGGCGGCGGTACCTTCGACGTCTCGATCATCGAAATTGCGGACGTGGACGGCGAAAAGCAGTTCGAAGTGCTGTCGACCAACGGCGACACCTTCCTGGGCGGCGAAGACTTCGACCAGCGCATCATCGACTACATCATTGCCGAGTTCAAGAAAGAGCAAGGCGTCGACCTGAGCAAGGACGTGCTCGCGCTGCAGCGCCTGAAGGAAGCAGCCGAAAAGGCCAAGATCGAGCTGTCGAACAGCGCGCAGACGGACATCAACCTGCCCTACATCACGGCCGACGCATCGGGCCCGAAGCACCTGAACATCAAGCTCACGCGTGCCAAGCTCGAGAGCCTGGTCGACGAGCTGGTCGAGCGCACCATTGCGCCCTGCCGCCTGGCCATCAAGGACGCCGGCATCAGCGTGTCGGACATCAACGACGTGATCCTGGTCGGCGGCATGACCCGCATGCCCAAGGTGCAGGAAAAGGTGAAGGCCTTCTTCGGCAAGGAGCCGCGCAAGGACGTGAACCCCGATGAAGCCGTGGCCGTTGGCGCCGCCATCCAGGGCCAAGTGCTCTCGGGCGACCGCAAGGACGTGCTGCTGCTCGACGTGACTCCGCTGTCGCTGGGCATCGAGACCATGGGCGGCGTGATGACCAAGATGATCACGAAGAACACCACGATCCCGACGAAGTTCGCACAGACCTTCTCCACGGCAGAAGACAACCAGCCGGCCGTGACCATCAAGGTGTTCCAGGGCGAGCGCGACATTGCCGCGGGCAACAAGCTGCTCGGCGAGTTCAACCTCGAGGGCATTCCGCCGGCAGCGCGCGGCACGCCGCAGATCGAGGTGAGCTTCGACATCGACGCCAACGGCATCTTGCACGTGGGCGCCAAGGACAAGGGCACCGGCAAGGAAAACAAGATCACCATCAAGGCGAACTCGGGCCTCTCGGAAGACGAGATCCAGAAGATGGTGAAGGACGCCGAGCTCAACGCGGCCGACGACAAGAAGAAGCTCGAGATCGTGCAGGCCCGCAACCAGGGCGAAGCCATGGTGCACAGCGTGAAGAAGTCGCTCGGCGAACACGGTGCGAGCCTCGATGCCGGCGAGAAGGAAAAGATCGAAGCCGCGATCAAGGACCTGGAAGAAGCCCTGAAGGGCGAGGACAAGGCCTCGATCGAGGAAAAGACCAACACGCTGATGACCGCAAGCCAGAAGCTGGGCGAGAAGATGTATGCCGAAGCGCAAGCCGCGGCAGGCGCCGCCGGCGGCCCGGGCGCAGCCTCTGGCCCGGAAGCTGCGAGCGCACCGGCCGACGACAACGTGGTCGACGCCGAAGTCAAGGAAGTCAAGAAGGACTGATCCTCAGCCCTTCGAACAAGGCTGGAATACCTGAACGGGTGTTCCAGCCTTTCTCGCTTCAAGTTACGGCTTCACGCCCGCCCCGACCGAATCAGCCATGGCCACAAAACGCGACTACTACGAAACCCTCGGCGTTCCCAAGAACGCGAGCGAGGAAGAAATCAAGAAGGCTTATCGCAAGCTTGCGATGAAGCACCACCCTGACCGTAACCACGGCGACACCAGCAAGGACGCCGAGGCCAAGTTCAAGGAGGTGAAAGAAGCCTATGAAATGCTGTCGGACAGCCAGAAGCGCGCGGCCTACGACCAGTACGGCCACGCCGGCGTAGACCCCAACATGCGTGGCGGCCCCGGTGCCGAGGGCTTCGGCGGATTTGCCGAGGCGTTCGGCGACATCTTCGGCGACGTATTCGGCGGCGGCCGCGGCCGCACCAGCGGCGGGCGCCAGGTGTTCCGCGGCAGCGACCTCAGCTACGCCATGGAGGTCACGCTCGAAGAAGCCGCCGAGGGCAAGGAGGCGCAGATCCGCATTCCCAGTTGGGATGACTGCGGCACCTGCCACGGCTCCGGCGCCAAGCCCGGCACCAAGCCCATTACGTGCACCACCTGCCACGGCGCCGGCGCCGTGCAAATGCGCCAGGGCTTCTTCAGCGTTCAGCAAACCTGCCCCACCTGCCACGGCAGCGGCAAGATCATTCCGGAGCCCTGCACGGTGTGCCATGGCCAAGGCAAGATCAAGAACAACAAGACGCTCGAAGTCAAGATTCCTGCAGGCATCGACGATGGCATGCGCATTCGCAGCACCGGCAACGGCGAGCCAGGCACCAATGGCGGGCCGCCCGGCGACCTGTACATCGAAATCCGCCTCAAGAAGCACGAGCTCTTCGAACGCGACGGAGACGACCTGCACTGCGTTGTGCCCGTCAGCATGACCACTGCGGCGCTGGGCGGCGAAATCAGCGTGCCCACGCTCAAGGGACCGGCTGCCATCGACATTCCCGACGGCACGCAGAGCGGCAAGCAGTTTCGCCTGCGCGGCAAGGGCATCAAGGGCGTGCGCTCGAGCTACCCGGGCGACCTGTATTGCCACGTGCGCGTCGAAACGCCGGTCAAGCTCACCGAGCACCAGCGCAAGCTCTTGAAGGAGCTTGACGAGTCGCTCAAGAAGGGCGGCGACAAGCACAGCCCCACCGACAAGGGCTGGCTCGACAAGGCCAAGGAATTCTTCAGCTGACTCTTCAGTTGATTTTTCAGCTGTAGAAGCAAGGCCGGCAAGGCAGGGGCAGCAGCCCTTGTCTTGCCGGCCTTTCGCGTAGTTGAAAGCCGCCAGCGCAGCTCTCTTCAGACCTGCGTTCGTTCGCGCACGCGAACGGTGCCTGCCGACCTTCTTCGGTGCCGCGCACCACGAATGCCCCCTGGCAGAACCCCGCCGACCACTGTTTGGCGCGCGTTCCCACGCGGACATGCGCGACTTGCCCATCAAAAGATGGCGCGCAGATTGCTTTTATATATTTTTGGTTTGAGCAATAAACCCAAACAGCACATGGCGCGTTATTGTTGTGTAACGGTTTTGAGCCGCGGGGTGCTCAATAGGAGGTGCTTTCCCCGGAAAAGAAGCAAAGAGTGCAGAGACCGATTGCCATAGGTATTTTCACTGTGCATCGGGATAGCACCAAGTGCGTTTGCCGAACCTTGGAATTTAGCTGGAATTGAGAAATGGTGCGGGTTTTTCTCAGGAACTTTACTCGGCACTGTGGTTCTGATTTAACAAACAATATTCCGGGTGCACTCTTTGCTTTATGCTGTTTGTGCAGATGTGATTAAGGGAGTTTTCCACGGCTTGCAGCCATGGGGCGGGCACACCTTTAAAAGTTGCGACGCATTGCGGCTGCAGGCTTCGGGTTAATAAACCCGCAGACTTGATGGAGGCGTGACCATGGATGTGATCAGCAACTTTGCCGCCCGCTACGAGCGCACTCGCGAGGAAGTCCTCTCGCTGCAGGACTACCTGGATATTTGCAAACGCGATCCCACAGCGTATGCCACCGCGTCCGAGCGAATGCTCAAGGCAATCGGCGAACCCGAGCTGGTCGACACGCGCAACGACTCCAGGCTTTCGCGAATCTTCGCGAACAAGGTCATCAAGATCTACCCCGCCTTCAAGGAGTTCTACGGCATGGAGGACGCCATCGAGCAGGTGGTGTCGTACTTCAGGCATGCCGCCCAGGGCCTCGAAGAAAAGAAGCAGATCCTCTACCTGCTGGGCCCGGTCGGCGGCGGCAAGAGCTCGATCGCCGAGCGCCTGAAGCAGCTCATGGAGCACGTGCCCTTCTATGCCATTCAAGGGTCGCCCGTCAACGAAACTCCGCTCGGCCTGTTCGATGCGGTAGAAGACGGCGAGATCCTTGAAAAGGAATACGGCATTCCGCGCCGCTACCTGAACCGCATCCTCTCGCCGTGGGCCGTCAAGCGCCTCGAAGAGTACGGCGGCGACATCCGCCAGTTCAAGGTGGTCAAGCGCTACCCGTCCGTGCTGCGGCAGATTGCGGTCGCCAAGACGGAGCCCGGCGACGAGAACAACCAGGACATCTCGTCGCTGGTCGGCAAGATCGACATTCGCAAGCTCGAAACCTACGCCCAGGACGACCCCGACGCTTACGCCTACTCGGGCGGCCTGTGCCTGGCCAACCAGGGCCTGCTCGAATTCGTGGAAATGTTCAAGGCGCCCATCAAGGTGCTGCACCCGCTGCTCACCGCCACCCAGGAAGGCAACTTCAAGGGCACCGAGGGCTTCGGCGCCATTCCGTTCGACGGCATCGTGCTGGCGCACAGCAACGAGAGCGAGTGGAAGGCCTTCCGCAACAACAAGAACAACGAGGCTTTTCTCGACCGGATCTACATCGTCAAGGTTCCTTATTGCCTGCGCGCGTCGGAAGAAATCAAGATCTACGAGAAGCTGGTGCGCAACTCATCCTTGGCCAAGGCGCCCTGCGCCCCTGGCACGCTGCGCATGATGGCCCAGCTCTCGGTGCTCACGCGGCTGAAGGAACCTGAAAACTCCAGCATCTACAGCAAGATGCAGGTGTACGACGGCGAGAACCTGAAGGACACCGATCCCAAGGCCAAGTCGATCCAGGAATACCGCGACTACGCCGGGGTCGACGAAGGCATGAGTGGCGTTTCTACCCGCTTTGCGTTCAAGATCATTTCCAAGGTATTCAACTTCGACAGCTCCGAGGTAGCGGCCAACCCGGTGCACCTGATGTATGTGCTCGAGCAGCAGATCGAACGCGAGCAGTTTCCGCCGGAAACGGAGCAAAAGTACATCAGCTACATCAAGGAGTTGCTGGCGCCTCGCTATGCCGAGTTCATCGGCAAGGAAATCCAGACTGCCTACCTGGAGAGCTACAGCGAATACGGCCAGAACATCTTCGATCGCTATGTCACCTACGCCGACTACTGGATCCAGGACCAGGAGTTCCGCGACGTGGACACCGGCGAGGTGTTCGACCGCGCAGCGCTCAACGCCGAACTCGAGAAGATCGAGCGGCCAGCGGGCATCGGCAATCCGAAGGACTTCCGCAACGAGATCGTCAACTTCGTGCTGCGTGCGCGTGCCGGCAACGCGGGGCGCAACCCCGCATGGACGAGCTACGAAAAGCTGCGCGCCGTCATCGAGAAGAAGATGTTCTCCAACACCGAGGAACTCCTGCCGGTGATCAGCTTCAACACGAAGAGCAGTGCCGACGAGCAGAAGAAGCACGAAGACTTCGTGACCCGCATGGTCGAAAAAGGCTATACGGCCAAGCAGGTTCGCCTGCTCTGCGAGTGGTACCTGCGGGTACGCAAGAGTTCATAGCGGTAGTCCATAGCGGCGAGGCCGGAGCCTCGCTCCCTTTTTGCAAGGAGCTTTGACATCATCGTGGCCATCCTGCAGCAGATCATCGACCGCCGGCTCTCGGGCAAGAACAAATCCATCGGCAACCGGGAGCGCTTCCTCCGGCGCTACAAAGGCCAGATCCAGGAGGCGGTGCGGCGCGCAGTCAGCGGGCGCAACATCCGCGAACTGGAGCAAGGCGAAGATGTCACCCTGCCGCGCCACGATGTGTCCGAACCGGTGTTCGGCCATGCGCGCGGCGGCGACCGCGAGTACGTGCACCCGGGCAACCAGGAATACCTGAAGGGCGACCGCATCGCGCGGCCCGAAGGGCAGGCCGGCGGCGGCTCGGGCAGCGGCGAGGCCGGAGACGGCGGCGAAGGCGAAGACGACTTCGTGTTTCGTCTCACGCGCGAGGAATTCATGCGCGTGTTCTTCGACGACCTCGCCCTCCCCCACCTCATTCGTACGCAGATCGCCGAGGTGCCCGAATGGAAGAGCCACCGCGCCGGCTTCACGAACGACGGCACGCCCAACAACCTGCACGTGGTGCGCTCGATGCGCGGCGCGCTCGCGCGGCGCATTGCGCTTGGCGGTGAGCCGCGCAAGGAGCTGCGGCGCCTGGAGGCGCACCTGCTGCACCTGAAGCAGCATCCGCAAGCGGAACAACCGTTCATCCAGAAAGAAATCCGCGAGACTGAAGAGCGCATCGAGGAGTTGCGCAGAACCGCGCGGCACGTGCCCTACATCGACCCCATCGACCTGCGCTACCGCAACCGCGTGAAGACCCCGGTGCCGAGCGCCAAGGCGGTGATGTTCTGCCTGATGGACGTTTCAGGCTCCATGGACGAAGCGCGCAAGGACATGGCAAAGCGCTTCTTCATGCTGCTCTACCTGTTTCTGACGCGGCACTATGAACGCATCGACCTTGTGTTTCTGCGCCACCACACGCAGGCGCAAGAAGTGAACGAGGAAGAATTTTTCCATGCCACCGAAACCGGCGGCACCGTGGTGTCGAGCGCGCTGGTTCTCATGGACGAGATCATCAAGGCCCGCTACCCGAGCGGCGAATGGAATGTGTACGGCGCGCAGGCAAGCGATGGCGACAACTGGCACCAGGACAGCGGGCGCTGCCGGGAGCTGCTGGTGGACAGCATTCTTCCGGTGGTGCGCTACTACGCCTATGTACAGGTGGCCGAAACCGAGCAGAACCTGTGGCAGGAATACGCGCAGCTGGAGGGCATTCAGCCCAACTTCGCGATGCGCAAGGTATCGGACGCAAGCGACATCTACCCCGTGTTCCGCGACCTCTTCAAGAAGGAAGGGGTGCCCGCATGACCTCCGAACACCCTCCCCTCGAGCGCCTGAACTCCACCGGGCGGCTGGAGCGGCTGCCCAGCCCGTCCGACTGGACCTTCGACCTCATCGAGACCTATCACACGGAGATAGCGAAAACTGCCAAGGGCTTCGGACTCGACGTGTACCCCAACCAGCTCGAGGTGATCACCGCCGAGCAGATGATGGATGCCTACGCCAGCGTCGGCATGCCCATGATCTACCGCCACTGGTCGTACGGCAAACAGTTCATCGCCACCGAAAAGAACTACCGCCGCGGCCACATGGGCCTGGCGTATGAGATCGTCATCAACTCCGACCCCTGCATTGCCTACCTCATGGAAGAAAACACCATGGCCATGCAGGCCCTGGTGATTGCGCACGCGGCCTACGGCCACAACAGCTTCTTCAAGGGCAACTACCTGTTCCGGATGTGGACCGATGCCTCTTCGATCATCGACTACCTCGTGTACGCACGGCACTACATCGCCGAATGCGAAGAGCGCCATGGCCTCGATGCGGTGGAACAGCTGCTCGACTCCTGCCATGCGCTGATGAACTACGGCGTCGACCGCTATCGCCGCCCGCAGAAGCGGTCGCTGGCGCAAGAAGGAACGCAGCGCGCCGAGCGCGAACGCTACATGCAGCAGCAGGTGAACGACCTGTGGCGCACCCTGCCGCGCAGGAGTGAACACGCCGCCGAATCCGACTCGTCCCGCCGCTTTCCTTCGGAGCCGCAGGAGAACCTGCTCTACTTCATCGAGAAGAACGCGGCGCTGCTCGAGCCGTGGCAGCGCGAAGTGGTGCGCATCGTGCGCAAGATCGCGCAGTATTTTTATCCGCAGCGCCAGACCCAGGTCATGAACGAAGGCTGGGCCACCTTCTGGCACTACACCTTGCTGAACACCATGTACGACCGCGGCCAGCTTGCCGACGGCTTCATGATGGAATGGCTCAGCTCGCACACGGGCGTGATCTTCCAGCCGCCCGTGGGGCACCGCGCCTACAGCGGCATCAATCCCTATGCGCTGGGTTTTGCCATGTTCACCGAGCTGCGGCGCATCTGCGAAAAGCCGAATGAAGAAGACAAGCGCTGGTTCCCGGACTTTGCGGGCACCGACTGGGTCAAGACGCTCGACTACGCAATGCGCAACTTCAAGGACGAGAGCTTCATCGGCCAGTTCCTGAGCCCGAAGACGATGCGCGATTTCAGGCTGTTCGCGATTCGCGACCACCAGAGCGAGCCCGAGCTCGAAGTGTCCGCCATTCACGACGACAGCGGCTATCAGGCGCTGCGCGAATCGCTGTCACGCCAGTACGACATCAGCAGCAGGGAGCCCGACATCCAGGTGTGGAACGTCAACATGCGCGGAGACCGCGCACTGACACTGCGCCACACGCAGCGCAACAACCTGCCGCTGCACGACGACGCCGAAGAAGTGCTGAAGCATGTTGCCCGGTTGTGGGGCTTCGATGTTCACCTGGAAAGCGTCGACTCCCAAGGCCACATCAGCCGCAGCTGGAAGGCCGCGGCTCCGAGGCAGACCGACTGATCGGATGGCCCCTGTGGCTGCAGCTCAGGGCACCAGGGCCGCAATTGCCAGGGCGTAGCCCTTTACGCCCAAGCCAACGATGATGCCCCGCGCCGCCGGCGAAATGTACGAGCGGTGGCGAAACTCCTCACGCGCATGCACGTTCGAAATGTGCAGTTCGATCAGCGGCACACTGGCGCCCTTGATGGCGTCGTGCAGCGCGATCGATGTGTGGGTGTAGGCGCCCGTGTTCATTACCACCCCCAGCATGTTGCCCGCGGCCACCTCTCGGCCGGCCTCATGGATCCAGTCGATCAGCACGCCTTCGTGGTTCGACTGGCGGCACTCGATCTCCACCCCGTGCGCGGCGCCCGCGTCCTTGCACAGGCGCTCGACGTCGGCCAGCGTGTCGCGACCGTATTGCTCGGGCTCTCGCGTGCCAAGCAGGTTGAGGTTGGGGCCGTTGAGGACGAGTATTTTCTTCATGGTGAGTGGCGTCTTGCGATGGCGCCATTATGAGTGCCCGCTCCGTGGAAGACTTGCGCTAAGGTAGCGCGCATCATGATGAGTGCAGACAGAGTTTCAGCCTGGCACCCGGTCGCCCGCTCGGCCGATGTGTGCCCCGGAGCCAACATCGTCGCGGGCTTTGCCCAAGGGCAGGAGCTTGCGCTCTGGCGTTCGGCCGATGGTGCACCGCAGGCATGGGAGAACCGCTGCCCCCACCGCAGTGTGCGCTTCACGCTCGGACAGGTGGTCGAAAACCGCCTCTCCTGTGCGTACTACGGCTGGCAGTACGCGGCGGGCAGCGGCCAGTGCATGAGCATTCCCGCGCATCCCGACATGCCGCCGCCGCGCAACCTGTGCGCGCAGGTTTTCAGCGCAGTCGATGCGGCCGGCATGCTGTGGGTGAACCTCGCTGGCGATACCGCGCATGCCCCGCCGCAAGACGGAGTCGTGCCCGGTGGCTGGTCGTTCTGCCGCACGCTCACCGTGCGTGCCGATGCAGCAAGCGTGCGCACGGCACTCGCCCGGCGCGGCTTCTCGGCAAGCGCAGCAGCAACCGCCGCATGGCACGGGCTACTCGGCGAATCCGGCGCAGTGGCCCTGTTGCTCGATGCACAACCGCAGCTTGCCTTTGTTCACCTCTGGACAGATGCCGCGCCCGGAACCGCCGCGATGAAGACACTGCACATTGCCGCCCGCGATCTGCGCACCGACATCGAAGAATGCCGCCAGCCGCAAAAGGCAGCCTGAAGAAAAACATGGCCTTCATTACAGACGACCCCAACATGCTCGACGACTGGCTGGTCGTCGGCCCTTCGGCAGCGCTGGCCGGCACCTCCAACGCGCAGCCCCTCACGGCTCGCCTGCTCGGCGAAAAACTGCATATTTGGAGCGACGCGGCCGGTGCGCCGCAGTGCCGGCTCGGCGCACAAACGCTGGCCATCCAGTCGCGCTATGGCTATCTCTGGGTGTGCCCGAGCGGCAAGCCGGCGCGGCCCCTGTTCGACTTTCCCGAATATGGCGAACCCGGGCGCCGCATGGTCGACTGCGGCAGCATCGGCGTGGCCGTGTCAGGGCTGCGGGTGATAGAGAACTTTCTGGACATGGCGCACTTCCCTTTCGTGCACGCCGGCTTCCTGGGCAAGGTGCCGCACACTGAGGTGGCAAAGTACCAGGTGCAGGTCGACCCGGTCACCGAAGAAATCTGGGCCACGGATTGCCGCTTCTGGCAGCCCCGCGCCTCGGCCGCCCACGACAGCGGCAGCGAAGTGGTCTACAAGTACCGCGTCATGCAGCCGCTCACGGCCATGCTCTACAAGTCGAGCCACCGCGCCGGCCAGCTCGATGCCATTGCGCTCTTCCTGCAGCCTCTCGATGATGAACACGTAATCGCCCACACGCTGCTCGCCTGCTACGACGACACCTCGACCGACGCCGAACTCATCGCATTCCAGCAAACGATCTTCGGACAGGACAAGCCGATTCTCGAGAACCACGCCTTCAAGCGCATGCCTCTCGAAGGCCGCGCCGAAACGCCAACGCGCGGCGACACGACTTCGGTCACCTACCGGCGCTGGCTGCGTGAGCGCGGCATGCGCTTTGGCGTGAGGCAAGCCGCATGATCAAGCTCTACGACTACGCCCTTTCAGGCAACTGCTTCAAGGTGCGGCAGATGCTTGCCTGGCTGGGCCTCGGCTGCCAGAGCGTGCCCGTCGACTTCCACCCCGGCCGCGAACACAAGTCGGCTGCGTTTCTCGCGCACGTCAATCCACTGGGGCAGATTCCGGTGATCGACGACAACGGCTTTGTGCTGCGCGACGCGCAAGCCATCCTCGTCTATCTTGCGAGCAAATACGACACCGAGCGCAGGTGGTACCCGGACGACCCCCAACTGCGCGGCCAGATCGCGATGTGGTTTACCACCGCCGATGAAATTACCCGCACCGCATCGGCGGCCCGGCTGCACGATGCCTTCGGCTACGAAAATCTCGACATCGAAGCCTGCCGGCGTGGCGCACATGCAGTCTTTCGTTTACTGGACGACCACCTGGCCGAACGCGCCTGCGAAAGCCTGCAATGGCTCGTCGGGCAACACCCCACTGTGGCCGACCTGGCCTGCTTTCCCTATGTGGCGCTGGCCGGCGAAGGCGGCATCGCCCTGGACGAGTACCCCGCGCTGCGCAGCTGGGTGTGGGACTTTCGTCATCTGCCCGGTTTCATCGGAATGTCGGGTATCTTTTCAGCCGGCCCGGCCTGAGCGCCGGTCTGGGTATCCTTGTACCCCTTCTCTTTTGCCTGAAGCCCCCAATGAAAACCAAAGCTGCCGTCGCCTGGAAATCCGGAGACCCCCTCACCATCGAAACCGTCGACCTCCAGGGCCCCAAGTTCGGCGAGGTGCTAGTGGAGATCAAGGCCACCGGCATCTGCCATACCGACTACTACACACTCTCGGGCGCCGACCCCGAAGGCATCTTCCCGGCCATCCTCGGCCATGAAGGCGCGGGCATCGTAGTCGACGTGGGCCCCGGCGTCACCTCGCTCAAGAAGGGCGACCACGTCATTCCGCTCTACACGCCCGAGTGCCGCCAGTGCAAGTTCTGCCTTTCGCGCAAGACCAACCTCTGCCAGCTCATCCGGGGCACGCAGGGCAAGGGGCTGATGCCCGATGCCACCTCGCGCTTCAGCCTCGACGGCAAGCCGATCTTTCACTACATGGGCACTTCGACCTTCAGCAACTACACGGTCGCGCCTGAAATCTCGCTCGCCAAGATCCGCGAAGACGCTCCGTTCGACAAGGTCTGCTACATCGGCTGCGGCGTGACCACAGGCATCGGCGCGGTGATCTTCACGGCCAAGGTGGAAGCCGGCGCCAACGTGGTGGTGTTCGGGCTCGGGGGCATCGGCCTCAACGTGATCCAGGGCGCCAAGATGGTGGGCGCCGACAAGATCATCGGCGTCGACCTGAACCCCGAGCGCGAGGCCATGGCGCGCAAGTTCGGCATGACGCATTTCATCAACCCGAAGAACACCGAGAACGTGGTCGATGCCATCGTGCAGCTGACCGACGGCGGCGCCGACTACAGCTTCGAGTGCATCGGCAACACCAAGGTGATGCGCCAGGCGCTCGAATGCACGCACAAGGGTTGGGGCCGCAGCATCATCATCGGCGTGGCCGAGGCGGGTGCGGAGATCAGCACGCGGCCGTTCCAGCTGGTCACCGGCCGCAAGTGGGAAGGCTCGGCCTTCGGCGGCGCACGCGGCCGCACCGACGTGCCGAAGATCGTCGACTGGTACATGGAAGGCAAGATCAACATCGACGACCTGATCACCCACACCATGCCGCTCGAAGACATCAACAAGGGCTTCGACCTGATGAAGCGCGGCGAGTCGATCCGCGGCGTGGTGCTTTACTAGCCTCTTTAGGAGAACGCCCGCGATGAATCGCATGGAGCCGTTGCGCAAGATCGAAGCGGGCGTTCTCGAAATCGCCTGTTACGAGGCCGGCCCCGCCGACGGCCCGCCCGTGCTGCTGATGCACGGCTTTCCGTACGACATCCACACTTACGCCGAAGTGGCGCCGATGCTCGCCGACGAAGGCTGCCGCGTCATCGTGCCTTATCTGCGCGGCTACGGCGGCACGCGCTTCCTGAGCGATACCACGCCGCGCTCCGGCGAACAGGCTGCCCTCGGGGCAGACCTGCTTGCACTGCTCGACGCGCTCGGCATCCAGCGCGCGGTGCTTGCGGGCTACGACTGGGGCGGCCGCGCGGCGTGCGTGGTAGCGGCACTTTGGCCCGAGCGCTGCGCCGGGCTGGTTTCGTTCAACAGCTACAACATCCAGCACATCGCCAAGGCGATGGAGCCCGACACGCCCGCGAACGAGCACAGCCTTTGGTACCAGTACTATTTTCACAGCGAGCGCGGCCGCGCCGGGCTGGCGAAGGACCGCAGGGCGCTCACGCGCCTGCTGTGGCAACTCTGGTCGCCAACGTGGAAGTTCGACGATGCCACCTTCGAGCGCAGCGCGGCTGCGTTCGACCATCCTGATTTTGTGGAGGTGGTGATTCATTCATACCGTCACCGCTTCGGGCTTGTGGCGGGCGACCCGGCCTACGCCCACATCGAGCGCCGCCTGGCCGCGCAGCCTGCAATATCGGTGCCCACCATCACCTTCGACAGCCTGGACGACGGCGTGCGTCCGCCTGCCGAAGCCTCTGCCCATGAGCACCGCTTCAGCGGACAGCGTTCGCACCGGCTGGTACGGGGCGTGGGCCACAACATGCCGCAAGAGGCGCCTCGCATCTTTGCAGACGCCGTACTCGAACTGGTGCCCGCACTGCGGCCCAACAACAACTCCCGATGACCGACATCTTCAAGACCCTTTCCGAGCACCACGTCTTCGGCGGCGTGCAAAGCTTTCACGAACATGCCTCGCATGAAATCGGGCTGCCGATGCGCTTCTCGGTCTACCTGCCGCCGCAAGCCGCCCACGAGCGCGTGCCGGCGCTGCTTTACCTTGCGGGGCTCACCTGCAACGAAGAAACCTTTGCAGTGAAGGCCGGCGCGCAACGCATGGCGGCCAGCCTGGGCCTGGCGCTGATTGCACCCGACACCAGCCCGCGCGGAAGTACCGTGGAAGGCCTGCCCGGCGCCACCGCCAACTGGGACTTCGGCATTGGCGCGGGCTTCTACCTCGACGCCACCGAAGCCCCGTGGTCTGCCCACTGGCGCATGGAAAGCTGGATCGTGCACGAACTGCTGCCCTTCGTGGCAAAGCACTTTGCGGTCGACGACCAGCGCCTTGGCATCCTCGGCCACTCGATGGGCGGCCACGGCGCGCTCACGCTCGCAATGCGGCACCCGGGGCGCTTCAAGTCGCTCTCCGCATTTGCGCCCATCTGCGCGCCCACACAATGCCCGTGGGGTGAAAAAGCGTTTACCGGCTACCTGGGAGAGCCTGGCGGCGACCGCGCGCAATGGCTTGCGCACGACGCCAGCGCACTCATGAAATCGCAAACCGCCGCGCCCTACCCGCAGGGCATATTGATCGACCAGGGGCTGGCCGACAAATTCCTTGCCGAGCAGCTATACCCCGAAGCATTCGAGGCGGCCTGCTTTGCCGCGGGCCAGCCGCTCACACTGCGCCGCCACGCAGGCTACGACCACGGCTACTACTTCATCCAGACCTTCATGGCGGACCACCTCGCTCACCACGCGCAAACCTTGCGTGGCTGATCGGCCACTCGTATCGACCGCGGCACACGGGCGCCGTATCATGAGTCGCATGTCCGCAGCACAGATTCCCGCGTTTCAATTGCGCTCTCGCGACGGCGCCCCTGAAGAGAGCCTGGTGCTGGCCGGCATCTGGCGCAGGGCCTGGATAGCGGCCAATCGCAGGGCCACCGTGATCGAGCCGATCACGCACTGGCTGCGGCGCGTGCAAACAGAATTCGTACCGCCTGCCGACGTGGTGCTGGCCGAACGCGAAGGCCAGGTGCTCGCCTTCATGGTGATGCTCGCACGGCGCGAATACGTCGCCCAGCTGTTCGTCGAACCGCACCTGCGCAACCAGGGCCTGGGACAGGCGCTACTCGACGAAGCCAGCGTGCGCATGCCGCTCGGCTGGAAGCTTCATGTCGCCATCAACAACACCGCGGCGCAGCGCTTCTACGAGCGCTACGGCCTGGTACGCGGCGCGGTCGACAGGCACCCCGCCAGCGGACGCGAGCGGGTTGCCTACCATTGGTTTCCGCAGGGCATGGCACGCCGACCGCCGCCTATTGCCTGAGTGCACTTTTCCTTCGTTCCTGTCTTTTCATGCGCATCGATCACATCGCTCTCTGGACCACCGATCTCGAACGCTGCAAGCGCTTTTACGTCGACTACTTCGGCGCCACCGCCGGCACAGGCTATGTCAACCCGGCCAAGGGTTTTGCATCGTGCTTCCTGAGCCTCGGCGACGGCGCCCGCATCGAGGCCATGACCACCAGCACCCTCTCGCCCGTGCCCGCCGAACCCGGCGCGCAGCGCATGGGCTGGACGCACCTGGCCATCAGCGTGGGTTCCGACGCAGCGGTGGACGAACTCACGCAGCGCCTGAAGGCCGACGGCTACCCGTTGCTCGACGGCCCGCGCCGCACCGGTGACGGCTACTACGAAAGCGTGGTGCTCGACCCGGACGGCAACCGCATCGAGATCACGTCGTGAGCGGCTTGCGCGATGAGTGAGTTCGTAGAAAGCCTGCACGAGATCTTCGAGCGCTTCGGCCGCATCGAGGCGCGCCGCATGTTCGGCGGCCACGGCATCTTTCACGAGGGACGCATGATCGCGATCGTCCTGAAGGACACGCTCTACCTGAAGTCCGATGCCGAGAGCGCCGAACACTTCGACACACTGAACCTGCCGCCTTTCACCTACGAGCGCGGCGGCAAGACCATGCCGATGTCTTACCGGCAAGCACCCGCAGACCTCTTCGAGGACCGGCACGAAGCCGCCCTCTGGGGCCGCCGTGCCTACGAGGCGGCGTTGCGTTCCGGCCAGCCGCCAAAACAGAAAAAGACCGCCACCGCCAAGGCGGCTGCAAAGAAAACACCGGCGAAGAAAACACCAGCAAAGAAATCTCCAGTGAAGAAAAAGAAAGCAGCCTCCTCGTGAGCGACGCCATTGCCGCGTTGCCGCCTCTCCCCGAGCGGGAGCAAATCGCCCTGCTCGAAGCCTTCGAGGGCCTCGGCCTCAAGGACATCGTGGTCGTTGCAACGCTGCAAGAAGCCGAGCACGCGGCTGCCGCATTGCTGGCCTCGGGCGTTGCCGGTTTCGACACCGAATCGAAGCCCACCTTCGCCAAGAACGAAGTGTCTGGCGGCCCGCACGTCGTGCAGTTTTCAACGCGCGAGAAAGCCTGGCTGTTTCAGTTGCACCGCACCAAATGCAACCCGGTCGTCGCCGCGCTGCTCGCCTCGACCGAACTCCGAAAGGTCGGCTTCGGGCTTTCAAGCGACCTCACGCTGATACGCAACCGCCTGAACATCGAACCGAAAGCCGTGTTCGACATCGACAGCGAGTTTCGCCGGCGCGGTTACCGCAAATCGGTCGGCGTAAAGACGGCCGTGGCGCTGGTGTTCAACCGCCGCTTCGTCAAGTCGCGCAAGGCCACCACGTCGAACTGGGCCAACAAGCAGCTGACCGAAGCGCAAATACGCTATGCCGCCAACGATGCGTATGCGTCCATACGCGTGTTCGACGCGCTCTTTGGCGGTTGACCTGCCGCCCCTGCGGCCCGCTCGGCCATAAGAGCCTTTCAGCTGCAGGCCCCGGGCGCCCCCGGCACAATGCCGTCACATCGACCGCACACGAAGAAAGAAGGGCATGAGCAACAACAAAAGCGATTTCGGCTTGATCGGCCTGGCCGTGATGGGACAGAACCTTGTGCTGAACGTGGAGAGCCGCGGCTTCCAGGTCAGCGTGTACAACCGCACCGAAGCCACCACCGAGGCCTTCGTGGCAGCGAACCCCGGCAAGAAGCTGGTGGGAGCGAAGACACTTGAAGAGTTCGTTCAAAGCCTTGCCAGGCCGCGCAAGATCCAGATCATGGTGAAGGCCGGTGCGCCGGTCGACCAGGTGATCGAGCAGCTGATTCCGCTGCTCGACAAGGACGACATCGTCATCGACGGCGGCAACAGCCTCTATACCGACACGGAGCGCCGCGATGCGTACCTCTCGGCCAAGGGCCTGCGCTTCATTGGTGCGGGCGTGTCGGGTGGGGAGGAAGGCGCGCGCAAGGGGCCTTCGATCATGCCGGGCGGGCCGCTTTCCACCTGGGAGGTGATGAAGCCGATTTTCGAGAGCATCGCAGCCAAGGTCGACGGCGAGCCTTGCGTGATTCACATCGGCCCGGGCGGCGCGGGCCATTACGTGAAGATGGTGCACAACGGCATCGAATACGGCGACATGCAGCTCATCTGCGAGGCCTACAGCCTGTTCAAGGCGGCAGGCTTCACCACCGACGAGATGGCCGCGGTGTTCAACGAATGGAACGATGGCGAACTGCAGAGCTACCTGATCCAGATCACCGCCAAGGCGCTCGAGCAGAAAGACCCCGAAACCGGCCAGCCGATCGTCGACGTCATTCTCGACAAGGCGGGCCAGAAGGGCACCGGCCAATGGACGCTCATCAACGCGGCCGAAAACGCGGTGGTCATCAGCACCATCAACGCAGCGGTCGAAGCTCGCGTGCTGTCGTCGCAAAAGACGCATCGCGTGGCTGCAAGCAAGCTGCTGCAGGGGCCGAAGGCCGAGCTTTCGCTCGAGAAGCAGGCGCTCGTGGCCAAGGTGCACGACGCGCTCTATGCGTCGAAAGTCATCAGCTACACGCAAGGCTTCGACCTCATCAAGACAATGGGCGAGAAGAAGGAGTGGAAGCTCGACCTCGGCCGCATCGCTGCGATATGGCGCGGCGGCTGCATCATTCGCGCGCGCTTCCTGAACCGCATCACCGACGCCTACCGCACCAATCCCGCGCTGGGCAACCTGATGCTTGACCCGTTCTTCAAGGACCTGCTCAACCGCACGCAGCAGAACTGGCGCGAAGTGGTGGCGCTGGCGGTGAGCAACGGCATACCGGTGCCGGCGTTCAGCGCATCGCTTGCCTACTACGACAGCTACCGCACCGAGCGGCTATCGGCAAACCTGCTTCAAGCGCAACGCGACTTCTTTGGCGCGCACACGTATGAACGGGTCGACAAGCCCGCGGGCGAGTTCTTCCATACCAACTGGCCCGAAGTAATCTGAAGCTCAGCGCCGGCGCACTGCGCGGAATGCCGGCGCTACCGGCCCTAAAGGCGTGCAGCGTCGGGCATTTCGCGCTGCACCTGCGCCACCAGTTCCGGCAGCGGCGCAGTCGCATCGACCGCCACAACGCCGGGCTCGCCGACGGGCGATTCGAGCGTGGCGAACTGGTTGGCCACCAGGCTGGCCGGAAACATGTGCTCCCCCGCTCCCGCACGCGCGGCCACCCGCCGCTCGGCCTCGTCGCGTTCGATGGACATGAAGACAAAGCGCAGGTCTGGCACCGCCGCGCGCAACTGTTGGCGGTAAGCGCGCTTGAGCGCCGAACAAGTCAGCACCGCACCCTGAGGCTTTTCGGCAAGCGCACGGCCCAGCGTGGCGAGCCAGCCAGCGCGGTCGGCATCGGTCAGCGGGATGCCCTGGCGCATTTTTTCGACGTTCGACACAGGGTGGTGGTCGTCCCCCTCGATCAGTGGCAGCGCGAAGGCGGTGGCAAGCGCCGCACCCAGGCTGGACTTGCCGCAGCCCGAAACCCCCATTACCACCAGCCATATCCCGTTCATGCGTACCTTTGCAGCTAAAGCCGGACGGCTGCTGCCGCCGGTGGGTTGAATCCAGTGCCTATTTTGAAACGGATTTGACACGGATTCGAGGCGATGCAGATGGCAGGCCAGACAAAGACGGCTCTCAGAAAAGACTGCCCTGCCCCACGGCGCCCGGCGGACGGAACGCGTCCAGGTCGAGCGGAATGCGTTCTCGGTTGAAGCCGATGCGGTTTGCCGCCTTCTCGAAACGCTGCCGGATCAGGTCGGCCCAGAGGCCGGTGCCCTTCATGCGCGTCGCAAAGTCGGCGTCGTAGTCCTTGCCGCCGCGCATTTCGTGGATGCGCGCCATGATGCGGTCTGCCCGCTGCGGGTAGTGCAGCGCCAGCCATTCCTTGAAGAGGGGCGCCACCTCCCACGGCAGCCGTATCACGGTGTAGAAGGCGCTGCGCGCACCGGCCTCCCAGGCCGCTTCGAGCACATGCTCCATGTCTTCGTTGACGAACGGAATCTGCGGCGCCACGCTCACGCCCACCGGCACGCCTGCCTCGGCCAGGGTGCGAATGGTGCGCAGGCGCCGATGCGGAGCGGCCGCTCGCGGCTCGAGCTTGCGGGCCAGTTCACCGTCGAGCGTGGTCACGGTCACGTACACCGCGGCCAGGTGCTTGGCGGCCATGGGCGCAATCAGGTCGAGGTCGCGTTCAACCGCGCTCGACTTGGTGACCAGCGCAAACGGGTGCCGGGTCTCTTGCAGCAGTTCGATGATCGAACGTGTGAGCCGCAGCTCGCGCTCTATGGGCTGGTAGCAGTCGGTGGCGGTGCCGATGGCAATGTGGCTCGGCCGGTAGCCTTTGCGGCTGAGTTCGGCGCGCAGCACCTCGACGATGTTTCGCTTGGCAATGAGCTTGGTTTCGAAGTCGAGCCCCGGCGAAAGGTTCAGGTAGCTGTGAGTGGGCCGCGCAAAGCAATAGATGCAGCCGTGCTCGCAGCCCCGGTAAGGGTTGAGCGAACGGTCGAACGACACGTCGGGCGATTCGTTCTGGTTGAGCACCGACTTCACGTCTTCGAAACGCACCTCCGTAGCCAGCGGCAACAAGCCTTCGGCTTCGGCCGCGCCCTCCTCGAGCGTGCCCCACCCGTCGTCGAATGCATTGCGCTCGTCGCGCGAAAAGCGGTGCGCCAAGTGCGTGGCCGCGCCCCGGCCTTTGATGATGTGGATGGGAATGTGGGCAGCTGGCATGAGGTGCACCTTTCTTTCAGATACTGTTTATTCATACAGTATTCCAAATCCAGCGGCGTGCACAGCTGAATTTTCATTTCTCTATTGACAGAAATTTCTAAAATCCTAGACTCCGAGGCATGGAACTCACAGACATTCAACGCAAGTTCGTCCTTCATTGGGGCGAAATGGGCTCCATGTGGGGTGTCAACCGCACGGTTTCCCAAATTCATGCGCTGCTGTTTGCCCACGGCAAGCCCATGCATGCCGAAGAGCTCTCGGACACCCTGGGGGTGGCGCGCTCCAACGTGAGCAACAGCCTCAAGGAACTGCAGGCATGGAACCTGGTGCGGGTAACGCACATCCTTGGCGACCGGCGCGACTACTTCGAAACCAGTGTCGATGTGTGGGAGCTGTTTCGCACCGTGGTGCGCGAGCGGAAGGAGCGCGAGTTCGACCCGACCATTCGCGTGCTGCGCGAAATCGTCGCGAGCCCCGACTTCCAGAAGGAGCCGCCCGATGCGCAAGACCGCATCCGCTCCACCATGGACCTGATGAGCAAGCTCGCCACCTGGGCCGACGAAATGCTGCGGCTCTCGCCCGGCACGCTCGACAAGGTGCTGACGCTCGGCGCCAGCGTGCAAAAGTTCGTTCGCGGCGATGCAGCCCCGGCCGCACCCACCCCCGCAAAGAACAACGGCGACGACCCCGATGCACATCACGCCAGCCTGCCGATGATCTGAGCCTCTATTTTTTTGCCCCATCATTTCTGTTTTGACAGAAATAACGAAACAAAATCATGCGCCCCGCTGTCACCTACCCCCTCACTGTTTACTACGACGCCACCTGCGCACTGTGCTCGGCTGAAATGAGCGGCATGAAGGCGCGCGATGCCGCGGAGCGCCTGCAACTGGTCGACTGCTCGCCGCCGGCCTTCGACGCAGGGCCTGCACCGCGCGAAGCGCTGATGACCGCCATTCACGCGGTCGACGCCGAAGGTCAGGTGTTGGCGGGTGTTCCCGCCATCCGGGCTTGCCGCGATGCCGTGGGGCTGCCGAGCGGCAGCTTCCTGCTCGACCTGCCGCTTGTTGCACCGCTTGCTGACCGTGCCTATGCGGTGCTCGCACGCAATCGCTACCGGTTGCCTCGCTGGCTGGTCGCCTTGCTCGCCGGCAAGGCCGCACGTTCGTCGGCCACCTGCGCCGGCGGCAACTGCCGAATCTGAAAAAGAAAAGAGGAGCTTTTCGTGCCCAACGTCTTCCAGCCCGACTTCCGCGCGCCGCAAACGCCTCGCGCGCCATTCACGCACACCGCAACCGGAGCCCCACTGTCCAACCCGGCCATCACGCCGGCCGAGACGCACGACTACTTCACCGAGGTGGCCGACGACTACCGTGCATGGAGCCCCAGCTACAACATGCACTTCGGCTTCTGGCGGCTCGGGCTCAATCCGCTGCGGCGCGAAGGCATGCTCGTGGAGATGAACCGCGCAGTCGGCCGCGCATTGAAGCTCGACGAAGACCAGGCCCCCGGTTCAAAGCTACAAAGCGCGCAGAGCCGCCGATGCGTGATCGACCTGGGCTGCGGAGCCGGTGCCACCGCCCGCACGCTGGTAAGCGAAAACCCATCGCTCTATGCCGTCACCGTTACCAACGTGGCCGTGCAGAACAGCATCGCGGCCCGGCTCGACGCCCGCGCCGGCGTGGCCGATCGCATGGCGCACATCGAAGCCGACTACACGCGCACCGGCCTGCCGGCGGCGCAAGCCGATGGCGCGTGGGCAGTGGAAAGCGCCTGCTACGCAAGCGGCACGGCCAAGGCCGATTTCGTGCGCGAGGCGGCCCGCCTGCTGAAGCCCGGCGCGCGGCTGGCGGTGGTCGATGGCTTTCTGCTGCGGCGCCAGCCCGGCCGCATCGCGGGCTGGCTGCACCGCCTGTGGGCCGACAGCTGGGCCGTGCCCACGCTGGCCGTGCAGGACGACTTCGTGGCCGCGCTGCGCGACAACGGCTTCGAAAACATCAAGGTGCAGTCGCTGCGCTGGCGCGTGGCCCCCAGCGCGCTGCACATTCCGGCGCTTGCCACGCGCTTTGCGCTCGCCGAACTCTGGAAGGCGCGCGGCCGGCTCAGCCCGTGGCGCCGCAAGCACATCGTCGCCAGCTACTGCGCGCTGGTGCTGGGCGTTTTCTGGCGCGACTTCGACTACTGCATGGTCACAGCGCGGCGCAGCGGCTAGAAACCACAGCCCCCAACACCAACAAGACACAACGAGGAGAAGAAACTTTCATGAGCAACGAACCCGAAGAAGCCACACCGCGCGATTTGCCACCCCCCGCAATCAGCGGTACTACCACCGCCTCGGAACTGCACGAGATGCCGAGGCGCCGCATGCCTTTTGCGTGGTTCTGGCCACTGCTGGTGGGTGCGGCAGCTGCCTTTGTGCTGCGCATTGCCTTCAGCGGCCTGCCGGGCCAGCGCTTCTCGGCCATGCTGGGCTCCTTCATCTACCTTGCGCCTGCCGTGTGCGGCGCCGTCACGGTCTACATGGCCGAGCGCCTCGAGCGGCGCGGTTGGGGCTACTACATCTGGGCACCCTGGGTTGCCACTGCGCTGTTCGTGGTCGGCACGCTGCTGGTCTACATCGAGGGAATGATCTGCGCCATCGTGATCGTGCCGATGTTCGCCTTCATGGGCAGCCTCGGCGGATTGGCCATGGGCTTGGTCTGCCGCGTCACCAACTGGCCCAAGCCGGCGCTCTACAGCTTTGCGGTGCTCCCGCTGCTGCTCGGCGCCATCGAGCCGCAGTTGCCCAATCCGGAACTGATCTCGAAAACCTCGCGCACGCTCTTCATTGCCGCGCCCGCAGAACGCGTGTGGCACGAGCTCAACGATGTGCGCGACATCCGCCCTACCGAAGTGGGCGACGCATGGGCCTACCGCATCGGCGTACCCATGCCGCTGGCAGCCGTTACCGAGCAAACGCCAGAAGGCCGCGTGCGCAAGGTGCAATGGCAAAAGAACGTGCACTTCGACGAAGTCGTCACTGACTGGCAACCGCTGCAGCGCGTCGAATGGCGCTATCGCTTTTCGCCCGACTCTTTTCCGGCCGGCGCGCTGGACGACCACGTGCTGATCGGCGGCCACTACTTCGACCTGCGCGACTCGGCCTACACGCTCACGCCGCGCAATGGCGGCACCGAGCTTCGCATCGACGTTTCATGGCGCGTGAGCACGCGCTTCAACTGGTACGCTGACCGCGTGGCGCATTTTCTCCTCGGCGATTTTTCCGAGCACATCCTGCACTTCTACAAGGTACGCAGCGAAGCGGCCCTGGCAGGCGCATGAGCGACAACCGGCCCGTGTTCCAGCAGGCGCTCGGCCCCGGCTGGGAGCTGCTCGGCGACGTGATCCGCCGCCACTACACCATGGCGCCGTTCTCGAACGCGCATGTGTGCGTGCGCGGCACCATGGACGAGGTGCATCACGCGCCATGGGCACGTGTGCTCATGCCCTTCGGCCGCCTGTTCGGTGCGCTCGTTCCCTACACCGGCACAGGCGTGCCTGTCGAAGTGCACTACCGCTGCCGGCCCGACGATGCCCTCTTGTACTGGGACCGCGTCTTCCGGTTCGAAGGCCGGGCGCCGTTCCACTTTCGCTCGCACATGGCGCATGCGGCAAAGGGCAACAAAGAGGTCATCGAATACGTGCGCTTCGGCATCGGCATGCGCCTAGCCGTGAGCGCGGAAGAAGGCGCACTGGTGTTTCGCGACCTGGGGTACCTCTGGCACCTTGGCAGGCTGCGCTTGCCTCTGCCGCTCGGCCTGCTGCTGGGCAACGCCTACGTCGAGGAGCGGCCCGATCCGGCCGACGCCGATTGCTTCACCATGAAGATGGTGCTGCGCCACCGCTGGTTTGGCGACGTCTTCCGCTACAGCGGGCGCTTCAGGTTAGGGCCACAATGAGCCGATATGCCGCGCCGCCCTGAAAACCTCTATCCGCAATACCACGCCCACGTCTACTTCGGCCCCGACACGGTCGCGCAGGCAAGGCAGCTGTGCGATCGCGCAGGCCGCGAGTTGATGGTGGTGGTCGGCCGGGTGCATGAGCGGCTGGTCGGGCCGCATCCGCACTGGAGCTGCCAACTGGCGTTCGACGCCGCCGAGTTCGACCAGGTGATCGAATGGCTGGAGGCCAACCGCAACGGCCTCGACATTTTTGTGCACGGCGTCACGGGCGACGACCTGGCCGACCACACGGCGCATGCCATGTGGCTTGGCGAAGAAAGCGCGCTCGACCTGCGGATGTTCCGCCACTAGGCGCCGGCCCTGCTCAGAACTCCGCGTCCAGTTCGTCGATTTCTTCGGGTTCCTGCTTCGCGGCGGCCACCCACTCCTGCATGGCGGGCAGGTCCATCACGCGCTTGCAGTAGGAGGCGCAAACGGTGTCCAGCGGAACGTCGTAGCTCAGAAAGCGCGTGACCACCGGCGCATACATGGCGTCGGCCATGCCGGGCTGCTTGCCGAACAGAAAGGGGCCGCCGTAGGTCTTGAGGCATTCGCGCCAGATGGCGACGATGCGGTCGATGTCGGCCTGCGCGCGCGACCAGATCTTGAAGCCCGCAAAGCGCGCCTTGATGTTCATCGGCAAGGCGCCGCGCATCGAAGCAAAGCCCGAATGCATTTCGCCGCAGATCGCGCGGCAATGCGCGCGGGCCTGGATGTCGGCCGGCAGCAGCCCGGCCTTGGGCTTGATCTCGTTCAGGTATTCGCCAATGGCCAGCGTGTCCCACACCTTCACGCCGCCATGCTGCAGCGACGGCACCAGCATCGACGACGAGAGCAGCAGCATCTCGGCCTTCATGGCCGGGTCGTCGGGTGGAATGATCTTTTCGCTGAAGTCCAGCCCGGCCAGCCTGCACATCAGCCAGCCCCGCAGCGCCCAGGCGCCGTAGTTTTTGCTGCTGATGGTGAGAACGGGTTTGGCCATCGTGGGTCTCCTTGGCGGGTGTGCCTAGCTGCCGGGTTGGCTCCCATGGCCGTGCAAGGCCTGTGCCACCGCTTGGCCCGCAACTTGCCTGTACTACTTATATGTTGTACCGGGCCTACCAGAACCAAGCCGACCTGCTCTCGCCCTCCCGGCTCGCAGCCCAGTACCTCGGCCAGGCACTCTGGAAGGACGGCACCGAAGGCACCATGGTGCGGCGCATGGCTGCCCAGTTCGAGGTGTTCTCGCGCATGCGGCTCACCCATTCGCGACCCGACTACGCCATTGAAAGCGTTGTGGTCGACGGCGCGGAAACCGCGGTGCACGAAGAGAAAACACTGGTTTCGCCGTTCGGCACTCTGCTGCATTTCCGCAAAGACACAAAAGCGGTGCACCCTCCTGTGCTGCTGGTCGCACCACTGTCGGGCCACTTTGCCACGCTGCTGCGCGAAACCGTGCGCACCCTGCTGCGCGACCACGACGTGTACCTGACCGACTGGCACAACGCGCGCGACGTGCCGCTGTGGCACGGGGGCTTCAGCCTGGACGACTACACGCTGCAGCTCATCCAGTTTCTGGAAGCGGTCGGCCCGGGCGTGCACATGGTGGCCGTGTGCCAGCCCTGCGTGGCCGCACTGGCCGCCACCGCGCTCATGGCCGAAGACGACAACCCCGCCACGCCGCGCAGCCTCACGCTCATGGCGGGCCCCGTCGATTGCCGCATCAACCCTACCGGCGTGAACAAGCTCGCCACCAGCAAGCCCATCGAGTGGTTCCGCCGCAACCTCATCAGCCACGTGCCGTGGCCGCATGCCGGCATGATGCGGCGCGTGTACCCGGGCTTCCTGCAGCTTTCGGCCTTCATGAGCATGAACCCCGAGCGCCACAAGAAGCAGTTCGAGGACATGGCCAGCCACCTTGTCGAAGGCGACCTCGAGAAAGCCCGCACCATTGCAGCCTTCTACGAGGAATACCTGGCGGTGAACGACCTGCCGGCCGAGTTCTACCTGGAGACGGTAGAGCGCGTGTTCCAGACCTACGACCTGCCGCGCGGCGTGCTCACCGTGGGCGACCGAACGGTAAACCCGGCCGCCATCCGACGCACCGCGCTGCTCACGGTGGAAGGCGAGCGCGACGACATCTGCGCGGTGGGCCAGACAGTGGCGGCGCA
Source organism: Variovorax sp. 3319 (assembly GCF_031456585.1). Classification (NCBI taxonomy): domain Bacteria; kingdom Pseudomonadati; phylum Pseudomonadota; class Betaproteobacteria; order Burkholderiales; family Comamonadaceae; genus Variovorax; species Variovorax sp. 3319. Next base: position 809,084 of record NZ_JAVDUZ010000001.1, on the reverse strand, counting down.
AGACCTGTGCACCGGCATCCGGCCCTACCTGAAGGTGCATCATCTGCAGGCCGGCGTGGGCCACTACGGCGTTTTCAGCGGCAGCAAATGGAACGCGCAGATCTACCCGCGCGTGCGCGAAACCATTCACGCCGCGGCCGAGCTGCACTAGATCTGCCCGCCTCGGCGCCGCTTCAGCGCCGGTTGCGCGCGCCCTTCGCAGCCACCCGCCGCACCGCGGCTTCACCGGCCTGCGGAAGCCGCTCGCGCAAAAACGCAATCAGCTCTTGCGCCGCCACGTTGCGCATCGGCCCCGGCAGGTAGGCCAGCACCACGCGCCGCTCGACGCGCGGTTTCGACAAGGGAACCACCACCAGTTCAGGGTCGCGCAGCGACGAGGTATACAGCCGCGGCATCAATCCCAAGGCCTGGCCGCTTCGCACCAGCGCATACAGCGTTTCGGAATAGCTCACGCGGTAGGGCTCGGGCCCCTGCTCGAACTGCGCACGGGCCGGGTTGCCGAGCGCCGGCATGCTGCCGCTTTCGAACAGCACCAGCCGCTCCTTCCCGATCGCCTCCCAGTTCGCATCATCGGCAGCGGCCAGTGCGTGGTTGCGCGGCACCACCAGTACCAACGGGTCGCGGAACAGGTCGACACAAGTCAGGCCGCCCGGCGGCTCTGTAATTGCCGCAACGGCCATGTCGAGCTGGCCGCTGCGCAGTTCGGCCAGCAGATCGGTCGAAGGTGCGTCGCGCCAGGCAATTTCGACCTCGCGCCCTCCGGCTTCGAGAAATTCGCTCGCCGCGGCCATCACGCGCCCGCTGGCCGAGGGAATCACACCCACGCGCACGAACGCCCGCCCGCGCCGCACCGTGCTCTCGATGTCGCGCAGCGCCACGTCGAACGCGTTGACCAGGAAGTCGGTGCGCGCCAACACCTCGGCGCCCACCGACGTGAGTTCCAGCCGGTGGGTGGAACGGGTCAGCAACTCGGCGCCCAGCAGTTTTTCCATCTGCTTGATGGCGTTGCTCAGCGCCGGCTGGGTAATCGCCAGCCGACGTGCCGCGCGGCCGAAGTGCCCTTCTTCGACCAGCACCGAGAAGAACTGGAGCTGGCGCAGCGTGAGCGCCCTGAGCGGCGAAGAGGCCATAGGGTTGGGTCGGCGATTGATTGGATGAATCAAATTATAGAAATTCAAAATTTTGCTTATGAGGCGGCGCTCCCTAGACTGCCCGGCATGACCCGCCCCGAACTGCCGCCCCTCACGCTGGAAGCCATGCTGCATGCGATGCCGAAGGTGGAGCTGCATTGCCACCTGTTCGGCACGGTGCGCCACGAAACCTTCAAGCAGCTCAACCATCGCGCCGGTTCGCCGCTGGCGGCCGACGAAATCGAAGGCTTCTATACGCGCGGGGAAAAGCCGGTCGGCGTGCTGCGCGTGCTGCGCGCCCTCGACGCGCAACTGGTTCGCAGCCCGGGCGACCTGTACCAGCTGACGCTTGAATACCTGGAGGACGCGGCCGCCCATAACGTGCGCTACGCGGAGTTCTTCTGGAACCCCACCGGCACGGTGCAAGGCTCGGGCATTGCCTACCCGATGGCGCAGGGCGCAATCGTCCGGGCCATTCACGATGCGCAGCAGGAGTTCGGCATTACGGGCCGCCTCATCGCCGCCATCGACCGCGAGGCCAGCCCCGAGGCCGCCGTCGAAATGGTGGAGTGGGTCAAGGCGCACCGCTGCGACGAGGTGATCGGCATCGGCATCGACTACCGCGAAACCGACCGGCCGCCCGAGCTTTTTGCCGAGGCATATGCCGCAGCGCGGCGCGCAGGGCTCAAGGCCACCGCGCACGCCGGCGAGTTCGGCATGCCGTGGACCAACGTGCGCACCGCGCTAGACATGCTGCAGGTCGACCGCATCGACCACGGCTACACGGTGGTCGATCAGCCCGACTTCGCGCGCCGGTGCGCCGAGCGCGGCGTGATCTTTACCGTGGTGCCCACCAACTCCTACTACCTGCGCACCCTGCCGCCGGAGCGCTGGGCGCAGGACCACCCGATCCGGCGCATGCCCGGCATGGGCCTGCGCATCCACCCCAACACCGACGATCCGACGCTGCACAAGGTCACGCCCACCGGGGCCTGGCTGATGATGGTGCGCGACTTCGGGTTCGGGCTGGACGACCTGCGCGGCTTCATGCACAACGGGCTCGACGGCGCGTGGATCGACGACACCCAACGCCGCGAATGGCGCACGCAATGGAGCCAGGAGTTCGACGCGCTGCGCGCCCGTCTTGCACAAGAGCCGCAATCCGCCCACCCGCAATGAGCCAAGCCATGACCAAACCCTTCAGCCTGCCCCGCCGCACTCTTCTTGCCGCCACTCTCTGCGCGATGCTGCCCGCCGCAGCACTTGCACAGGCCGCATGGCCTACCGCCAAGCCGATCACACTGATCGTTCCGTATACGGCAGGCGGCAGCGTGGACGTCAACGCCCGCCTGGTCGCCACGCGGCTGGCCGAGCGGCTGAAGCAGTCGGTCGTCATCGACAACGTCAGTGGAGCGGGCGGGGCCATCGGCGTGGCCAAGGCCGTGAATGCCGCGCCCGACGGCTACACGCTGGTGGTCGGGCCCGACAGCGCCATTGCCATCGGCCGGCTGGTCAACCCCTCGGCCTTCAAGTTCGATCCGCTCAAGGATCTTGCGCCGGTGGGCATGCTCAACACCGCGCCGATGGTGCTGGTGGCACGCCCCGGCCTGGAGGCCCAGACCTATGCCGACTTCGTGAAGCACGCCAAGGCCAAGCCCGGTGCCTACAACTACGCCACTTCGGGCGTGGGCACGGTGCTGCAACTGGCCATGGAGCTCTTGAAGCAGCGCAGCGGCATCTTCGTGACCCACGTGCCCTACCGCGGCGGGGCGCAGATTGCCACGGACGTGATCGGCAACCAGGTCGACCTGGCAATGCTGGTAAGCACCAGCGCCATTCCGCATGTGAACGGCAACCGCCTGAAGGCACTGGGCATTACCGGCAACCAACGCCTCGCCGCGCTGCCCAATGTGCCAACCTTCAGCGAGATGCTGGGCCTCAAGGGCTACGACATGGTGAGCTGGACCGGCATCTTCGCGCCTGCCAAGACGCCGCCGGCCGTGGTGGCGCGCCTCAACCAGGAGCTGAACGCGGTGCTGGCCGAGGACCAGGTGCGTGCCAAGCTCAACGAGCAAGGCGCCCTGCCGGGGAGCGGCACGCCCGAGCAGTTCGGTCAGTTTGTGCAGGCCGAGTACGCCCGCAACCAGAAGATCGTGCAGACGGCCAATATCAAGGAATAAGCTCGCCGCACCGCGCGGCTGGCGCCGCCGCGGCTACTGCTCTTCAGGCCAGTCGCGGATGTAGGCCTTGAGCATCTTGTTCTCGAAATTCTGGCTGTCCACCACCGCCTTGGCCACGTCGTAGAAGCTGATCACGCCCATCAGCATGCGCTTGTCCATGACGGGCATGTAGCGCGCGTGGCGCTCCAACATGATGCGGCGGATTTCGTCGAGCTCGGTTTCGAGAGTGCACGTGACGGGCGCGTCGTCCATGGCCTTGCGCACGAGCGTGCCGCCCACCTGGCCGCCGTTGTCGACAAGGGCCACGATCACTTCCCTGAAGGTGAGCATGCCGACCAGGTCGCCGTGTTCCATGACCACGAGGGAGCCGATGTCCTTTTCCGCCATGGTCTTGACCGCTTCGGCCAGCAGGTCGTCAGGCGTGATGGTGAAGAGCGTGTTGCCCTTGACGCGAAGGATGTCGCTGACTTTCATCGTGTGCTCCTCTCGGAAATCGTTCTCGGCGGCGGTGCCGAATTGAATATAGCCCACAATCGGCGCCGACTCCCACGCCCATGATGCGCGCGCATGATTAGCAGACGTAACGGGGCATTGCGAACGAACCCAGAAAGGTGCTCATGCCCGGCTATTCCGACCCCGGATTCGATACTTTGGCGCTGCACGCCGGCGCCGCACCCGACCCCGCCACCGGCGCGCGGGCGGTGCCGATCCACCTCACCACGTCTTTCGTCTTCGAGTCGAGCGACCATGCGGCCGCGCTCTTCAACCTGGAGCGCGCGGGCCATGTGTACTCGCGCATCAGCAACCCCACCAACGCGGTGCTAGAGCAGCGCGTTTCGGCGCTCGAAGGCGGCATTGGCGCCATTGCCACCGCCAGCGGCCAAGCGGCGCTTCACCTCTCGATAGCCACGCTCATGGGCGCGGGCTCCCACATCGTAGCCAGTACCGCGCTCTACGGCGGCTCGCAGAACCTGCTGCACTACACGATGCGGCGCTTCGGCATTGAAACCACCTTCGTGAAGCCCGGCGACCTGGACGGCTGGCGCGCAGCGGTGCGCCCCGAAACCAAGCTCTTCTTCGGCGAAACAGTTGGCAACCCCGGGCTCGACGTGCTCGACATTCCGGCGGTGAGCGACATTGCGCACGCAGCCGGCGTGCCGCTGCTGGTCGACTCCACGCTCACCTCGCCTTACCTCATCAAGCCCTTCGACTGGGGCGCCGACCTCGTCTACCACTCGGCCACCAAGTTCCTCTCGGGCCATGGCACGGTAATTGGCGGCGTGGTGGTCGACGGCGGCAGTTTCGACTGGGAAAAGTCGGGCAAATTTGCGGAGCTCACGCAGGCCTACGACGGCTTTCACAACATGGTCTTCAGCGAGGAAAGCACGGTGGGCGCGTTCCTGCTGCGCGCGCGGCGCGAGGGCCTGCGCGACTTCGGCGCATCGATGAGCCCGCACACCGCCTGGCTGATCCTGCAAGGCATCGAAACCCTGCCTCTGCGCATGGAGCGCCACATCGACAACACGCAAAAGGTGGTCGAATTTCTCGCGAGCCATCCGTTCGTGTCGCGGGTGGGCCACCCTCTGATCGAGTCGCACCCGAGCCATGCACTGGCTCAAAAGCTGCTGCGACACGGCGCACGCGGTGCGGGCGCCGTGTTCAGCTTCGACATGAAGGGCAGCCGCGCGCAGGGCAAGGCATTCATCGAAGCACTCAAGCTCTTCAGTCACCTGGCCAATGTGGGCGACTGCCGCAGCCTGGTGATCCACCCAGCCAGCACTACGCACTTCCGCATGACCGACGAGGCACTGGCGGGTGCGGGCATTTCGCAGGGAACGATCCGGCTCTCGATCGGGCTCGAAGATCCGGCGGACCTGATCGACGACTTGAAGCGAGCGCTGAAGGCTGCGGAAAAAGCGGGGGGCAACTGACATGAGCTACACAGTCAACAGCCACACCACTTATTGCTACACCGGCGGCAAGGCCTTCGATGCGAGCAAGCCGACCGTGGTGTTCATCCACGGCGTGCTCAACGACCACAGCGTGTGGATCTTGCAAAGCCGCTGGTTCGCCAACCACGGCTGGAACGTGCTTGCGCTCGACCTGCCCGGCCATTGCAAGAGCGATGGTCCGCCGCCCGCGAGCGTGGAAGAGGCTGCGCAGTTCGTCATTGCGCTGCTCGACGCCGCCGGCGTGCAGAAGGCAGCGCTGGTGGGCCACAGCTTCGGCTCGCTCATTGCGCTCGAAGCTGCCGCTCGCGCGCCAGAACGCGTCACACATCTTGCGCTGGTGGGCACCGCCTATCCGATGACTGTGTCGCCTGCGCTTCTGGACGGCGCGCTCAACGATCCGCAGCGCGCCATTGCCATGGTCAACACGTTCTCTCACTCTCTGCTTGCGCCGCCTCCCTCCTCACTCGGCCCCGGCACCTGGCTCTACGGCAGCTCGCGCGCGCTGATGCGCCGCGTGCTCGCGAGCAACCGCAATGCCAATGTGTTCCACATCGGCTTCAAGGCCTGCAACGATTACGCCAACGGCGAAAAAGCCATAGAAGCCGTGCAATGCCCCGTGCTCTTCCTGCTTGGCGATGCCGACCAGATGACGCCGCCGCGAGCCACCAAGGCACTGGCCGGCAAGGCGAAGCAGGGCAAGGTTGTCACTGTGCATGCGGGGCACTCGCTGATGAGCGAGGCGCCCGACGAAGTGCTGTTTGCACTGCGCGACTTCGTCGGCACACCGGCCTGAGCCAAATTATTCGGGCGCTATGCCCGCGCGAGGGGCCAGCGCCCGATAGCGAGAGATCTCGCCTTCCATCTGGCTGCGGAATGCCGCCGCGCCAATGGTCACCGGCTCCATGCCCTGCGCGCGAAGCTGCGCCTGCAAGACCGGGCTGCTCATGGTTGCGGTGACCGCCCGCGCCAGCTTGTCGAGCACCGGTGCCGGTGTGCGGGCCGGCGCCGCAAAGCCGTACCAGGCGTCGAAGGTCGCGTCCGGCAACCCCTGCTCGGCCAGGGTGCGCACCTCGGGCAGCATGCTGGAGCGCGTTGTGCCCACGATGCCCAGCGCACGCAGCTTGCCCGAGCGCACATGCGGCGCCACGGCCGCCACGGTGTCGATGCCGATCTCTATCTCGCCGCCGATCACCGCCATCGAGCCTTGGCTGCTGCCCTTGTACGGAATGTCCTGCAGCTGAATGCCCGCGGCCAGCGCGAGCAGTTCACCCGCCAGGTGCGGCCCCGAGCCGGCGCCGAAGGTCGCGTAGCGGATGCTCTTCGGCTTGGCCTTGGCGGCGGCAATGAGTTCTGGCAGCGAGCGCCATGGTGTGCCCGCACCCACCACCAGCACCAGCGGCGTGCGCGCGACGATGGCAATGGGCGCCAGGTCGCGCACCGGGTCGTAAGGCAGCCTGGCGCGCAGCGCGGCGTTGACGCTGTAGCTGGTAGAGCCCGAGAGCAGCAGCGTGTAGCCGTCGGGCGAAGCCTTTGCGACCGCATCGGTGCCGATGATGGTGGAGGCCCCGGGCTTGTTGTCGATGACCACGGGCTGGCCGAGCCGCTCCGACAGGCCCTGCCCCATCGCCCGCGCAACGATGTCCGTGCCACCGCCCGGCGGAAAAGGCACGACCAGCTTTACTGGCTTGTCGGGCCAGGCGTCCTGCGCGAGTGCGGGCGCATGCAAGGCGAAGAGCGCCGAAGCACAAGCCAGCAGGCTGCGAAGGCGGTAGGAGAGAGCAGTTTTCATGGTTCGTCCGGAAAGAAAAAATCAGGAGGAGACGGCGTGCAACGTCTTGCCCGCTGCCCACGGCGCGAGCCCCGGCTCGCCCAGGTCCCAATACAGGCCGGCCATGATCTGCAGGCCTTCGCGTGCGAGCGGGGCCAGCAGGTGTTCATTGGGCGCATGCTGCGCGCAGGCCGGATACGAATGCGGCACCCACAGCGTGGGCAGGCCCAGCAGGTCGGCAAAGACATCGTTGGGCAGCGAGCCCGCAAGGTTGGGCAGCAGGTCGATGCGCTGGCCGCTGCTGTCTTCGATGGAGCGCCTGGCCCAGGCGACCCAGGGGTTCTCCACGTCGAGCCGCGTGGCGGCACCTTCCAGCGTGACCTGCACCTCGACGTTGCCGAAGCCCCGAGCATCCAGATGGGCGCGCACGATGTTCGTGAGCTCCCGCCACGGCGTTCCGACGACGAAGCGCAACTGGCAATGCGCCACCGCCTCGGCCGGAATCGCGTTGACGGGCCGCTGCGGCGAGCCGGCACCCAGCGCGAGCACCTCGATGGTGTTCCACGCGACGAGCCGCTCCGCCGGGCTCAGGCCGGGTTCGCCCCAAGCTTCGTCCAGTGCCGGGTCGTCAGCGCCGCCGCCAATGGCGATGTTCGCCAGCGCCTCGCGCACGCCCTTGGGAATTTCGGGTGGCCGCAGGGCGTCGACCAGAATGCGCCCGCGCGCATCGACCAGCGAGGCCACTGCATGGCTCAGCACCGTGGCCGGATTGGCAAGCACGCCGCCCCAGTTGCCCGAGTGGTAGCCCCGTGCCCGGGCACGCAACCGCAGGCTGAAGTTGACGGCGCCGCGCGAACCAAGAAAAAGCGTGGGGCGCTCGGCGCTCACGCGCGGTCCGTCGCTGGCAATGAACAGGTCGGCGCGCAGCTTGTCGCGCTGCTGCTCGCACACGGCGTGCAGGCCCGGCGAAGCGGCCTCTTCACCCGTTTCGATGAGCCAGGTGATGTTGTAGCCCAGGCGCCCGCCCCGCGCGCGCAGCGCAGCCGCCAGCCCGCCGAGCGCAATGGTGTGCTGGCCCTTGTTGTCTGCCGTGCCGCGCCCGTACCAACGGTTGCCGCGCACGGTGAGCGCCCAGGGGCCGAGGCCCTCGTCCCATTGCGCATCCTGGCCGCTCACCACGTCGCCGTGGCCGTAGCTCAACACGGTGGGCAGTGCAGGGTCTTCGACACGCCGCGCGATCAGGAAGGGTCCGCCGCCGGCCACCGGGTTCTCGAAGATCTCGCACTCGAAACCCAGCACACCCAGCGGCGGCACCAGCTCGTCGCGCAGGTAGGCGCCGAGCGCCGGCGTAGCGGCACCGGTGTCGCTTTCGGTGCGAAAGGCGACGCGCCGCTGCAGGTCGGCGAAGAAGCCGCCTTCGTCGAAATAGGCGGCGGCAGCGGCAAGGCTCTCGGTACGTTGCATGAAGAGGTTTTTCCTGTGTGCGTGGGGTGCAGCAAGTACAAGGCCTGGAGCGCGATGCTTCCAGCATCGTTTTAGCAAGCTACCATTGCCTTGAAGGCAAGGCTCGAATTTCCATGACACCACCGCTCCTCAGCATTCCGATGCGCCATTTCCTGGAAGTGGCGCGCAGCGGCTCGGTAAGCCAGGCCGCGGCGCGGCTGTTCGTGGCCTCGTCGGCGGTCAGCCGGCAGATCACCAAGCTCGAAGACAGTTTGGGCACGCCCCTGTTCGAGCGCCACGCCCGAGGCATGGCACTCAATGCAGCCGGAGAGCGCCTGGCAGCGCATCTGCGCAATGCGCAACTCGACATCGAACAGGTCATCGAGCAGGTGCGCGACCTTGGCGGGCGCGGCGCACACCGCATTCGCATGGCTTGCACCGAAGGCTTTGCTGCGCACTTCATGCCGCAGGTCATGCGCGGCTTCGAGGCGGCCCATCCGGGCACGCAGCTCGAACTCCACGTGGGCTCGCCCGACGGCGTAAGCGCGTTGCTCGCGCGCGGCGAGGCCGACATCGCACTCAAATACGTGGTTGCGCCCGAGCCTGGACTGAGGATCGAACACTCGGCCAACGCACCCGTGTTCGCGGTGCTGCGGCCCGACCATCCGCTGGCGCGCCAGCGTGTGGTGTCGGTGGCAGATGCGGTGCGCTTTCCGCTGGCCGTCGGCGACAAGGGCGTCACTGCGCGGCAACTCTTCGATCAGGCGTGCAGCCTGCAGGGCCTGCAGTACCGCGCGATTTTTGTCAGCAACTTTTCATCGGTGCTGCTGCCGCTGTTGCGCACGCCGGACGTGATGCTGTCGGGGCACCTCACGGTTACGCACCTGATCGACGCGGGCACGGTGGTGGCGCGCCCGTTTGCCGAGGCGCCGCTGCAGCAGCGGCAGCTTCAGGTGCTGGCGCTCGAAGGCCGCACGCTCACGCCGCTTGCACAGGAATTCGTGCAGCACCTGGTGAATGCCATCGCCAGCGCGGGACGGCGCAAGCTGGGGCGCGCGCGTTCAGGTGCGCCCGCGGCGGCCTGAGCCTCAACGGCCCAGGGCGTTGATATCGGCCGGATCGAGCAGCACCTTCGGTGCGCCGTGCCGCGCCACCGCCAGCATGGCGCGGCCCACCTTCTCGGTGGTGGTCACCTTGCCGGGCCACAGCCGGTAGGCAAGCCCCAGCACCGGCTTGAGCACCATGATCGCACCCTGGTAGAGCGGCGTCTTCGAACGCACGCCGTACAGCGGCTGGATCATGCCGGGACGAAACATGTAGGCCGCCTTGAACGGCAGCTTGAGCAATGCGTTTTCGGTAGCGCCCTTCACGCGCGCCCACATGCTGCTGCCGCGCTCGCTGCTGTCGGTGCCAGCGCCTGTGACGTAGGTGAATGTCATGCCCGGGTTGAGCCGCGCAAGCACCGTGGCCGCAGCCATCGTGAGGTCGTACGTAATGCGCTTGTAGTCGGCCTCTTTCATGCCGACCGACGAAACGCCAAGACAGAAGAAGCAGGCATCGAAGCCCTGCAACTGCGGCTCGAAGCCGCTGTAGTCATACATGTTCCTGATGACCACGTCCTGCAGCTTCGGGTGCTGCTGCCCGGTGGCATTGCGGCCGACTGCAACCACGCGCGCCACGTCGGGCGCAAGCAGGCATTCGCGCAGCACGCCCTGCCCCACCATACCGGTGGCGCCAAAGATCAGTATGTTCATGCGAGGGCGCGGTCAGACCGCGAATTCGGCCGGCCGCTTCTCGAGCACGGCCAGCAGCAAGTCGACGTCGAGGGTGGAAGGCTGCGGCGCCTGCAGCGCGCCGAGCATGCGCGAAAGCGTTTCGGCATGCGGCAGCAGCGGACCAAGAAAGCGGGTGCCTTCGGCGCCGGCGATCAGCAGCGTAGGAAAGGTTTCCACGTCGAACGCATCGGCAATATCGGCGTGGTCTTCGATGTCTACCCACGCAAAGCGAAATTGCGGATGCGCCCGCGCCACCTGCTCCAGCAGCGGCCGGTAGTCGCGGCAAGTGCCGCACCATTCGGCGCACAGGCACACGACCCATGGCGCGGCGCCGGCCGGCTCGGCGGATTCGGGGGCGGCAGCGGGAAGAGCGCTCAAGGCTGATGCGGTGAAAGTGTGAATACAAAGCCGCAGTGGCGCGGCCGAAAGGTCGTGGCTATTATGAACAAAGCGCCCTCGGCGCCGCGGAGGCTCGCACGATGAACACCACGACTGCCCCGGGATCTGGCCTTGTTCAAGCGCCCGCTCTACAGCTTCCTGGGCGGCTGGGCGATGTACCGCGGCATCCGGCTGGGCAGGGCCAGGATCTGACTGCTACTAAATAAGGAGCACGTCGCCCAGGCGCAGCGACCGCAGCGGCCCTTTTTGCCAGAGGTCTTCGAGCGGCTCGGCCCGGGGCATCAGCAGTTCCCTGAGCAGCGGCTCAATGGGCGTGGACGGGTCGGCCAGCAGCACGTAGCGCGGGTCTTCGTTCGGAGTTTCCTCGGCGAGCGGCGCAATCCAGTCGAGTGCCACCAGGGTTTCGAGCACCTGCACCAGCTGCAGCGCGTCCACCCGCATGCGCGTGACGAGTTCGGTTGCGCCCATGCCCTTGGCCGGTGTCGCGCGCGCACGCGCCAGGTGCTGCAGCACCTCCATGGCCAGTTGCAGCGGCCACCCCGCCCGGCCGCCGCGGCGGGCCACGCCGGTGAGCAAGCTGGGCAGATAAGCCGCAATAACCGCACCCAGCAGCACGATGACCCATGCCACGTAGATCCACACCAGGAGAATCGGCACCGTGGCAAAGGCGCCGTAGAGCACCGAATACGTCGGCACCAGGCTCAGGTAGTAGCCCAGCACGCGCTTGGCAATTTCGATGGCCGCCGCCACGAAGATGCCGCCGGCCCATGCATGCGACCAGCGCACGTTGGTATTGGGCACATAGTGGTAGAGCGATGCCATGCCCGCCGCGAGCAGCACGAATTCGAAGGTGTCGAAGAACAGCTTCAGAATGCTTCCGCCCACCACGTCGCGCGACGCGGCAAACACATACGAAGTGGTCGACAGGCTCACCGCAAGGATGAGCGGGCCGAGCGTGATGGCGGCCCAGTAGATGAGCACACGCTGGGCAAGAGGCCGCGGCGAGCGCACCCGCCAGATGTTGTTGAGCGTCTTGTCGATGGTGAGGATCAGCGCAATGGCGGTGATGAGCAGCACCACCAAACCCGCAATGCCCAAGCCCCCTGCCTTGCTGGAGAACTGGTTCAGGTAGCCCAGCACCTGCCGCGCGATGTTGTCCGGAATCAGGCTTTCTATGAACCAGCGCTGCAACCGTCCTTGCAGCTTGGCAAACATCGGGAACACCGTAAAGAGCGCCAGCGCCACGGTGAAGAACGGCACCATTGCAATGGTGGTGGTAAAGGTGAGGCTGCTGGCCGTCAGTCCAAGGCGGTCTTCGCGGAACCGCTCGCCCAGCACCGCCGCGGTGTTGCCCCACGGAAAACGCGAAAGATCCCTCCATAGCTGACGACGATTCATGGCCGGTATCATAAGAACCCGAACCCCTCTCCTCGTCTTCGCACACTTCGTGTCGCCAGTTCCGCGGTGCTCACTTCATGCAAATCATCACACCGCACGCCTCTTCTTCCGTCCGCGCCACCCGATGGCTTGCCGTGGGCAGCCTGGTCGGCTTGATCGCGCTGGGGCTGGCCTGGGAACTGTGGCTGGCGCCGCTGCGGCCCGGCGGTTCGCTGCTGGCGCTGAAGGTGCTGCCGCTTGTCATTCCGCTTGCGGGGCTCTACAAGAACCGCATGTACACCTACCGCTGGGTCAGCCTGATGATCTGGCTTTATTTCACCGAGGGCGTGGTGCGCGCATGGAGCGACACCAACGGCGTGGGGCAGGTGCTTGCGCTGGTCGAGGTGCTGCTGTGCCTCATGCTCTTTGCGGCTTGTGCCTGGCACGTGCGGCTGCGGCTGCGCAATGCCAAGGCGGCCCGCCAAATGGAGGCTTCCGTTCAATGACGCCAATGACGCAGATGACAACTTCCTCTTCTCCCTCCCTCATAGACCAACTGCGTGCCATCGTCGGCGCGCAGCACGTGCTGAACGAGGGCGACCTGGCAGCCTATGAGCAAGACTGGCGCAAGCGCGCACGTGGCAAGTCGCTGGCCGTGGTGCGGCCCGCCAACACGCAGCAGGTGGCAGACGTGGTCAAGGCCTGCGCCGCGGTGGGCACGGCCATCGTGCCGCAGGGCGGCAACACCGGGCTGGCAGTGGGCTCCATTCCCGATGACAGCGGCACGCAGGTGGTGCTGAGCCTGCAGCGGCTCAACACCATCCGCACCGTCGATGCGGCCAACCTCACGATGACGGTCGAAGCCGGCTGCATCTTGCAGACGCTGCAGGAAACGGCCGAGAAGCAAGGCTTCCTGTTTCCGCTGAGCCTTGCTGCCGAAGGCAGCTGCACCATCGGCGGCAACCTTGCAACCAACGCGGGCGGCACGCAGGTGGTGCGCTACGGCAACACGCGCGAGCTGTGCCTGGGCCTCGAAGTGGTCACGCCCCAGGGCGAAATCTGGGAAGGCACGAGCGGCCTGCGCAAGGACAACACCGGCTACGACCTGCGCGACCTGATGATCGGCAGCGAAGGCACGCTGGGCATCATCACCGCCGCCACCATGAAGCTCTACCCCCTGCCCGCTGCGCAACTCACGGCGTGGGCCGCGGTGCCGTCGCTCGACCATGCGGTCACGCTGCTGGGCCTTGCGCACAAGCACCTGGGCTCGGGCCTCACCGGCTTCGAGGTAATGGGCAAGTTTGCGTTGAGCCTGGTCGACAAGCACATGCCGCAACTGCGCGTGCCCTTCATCGGCGACGAAGCCGTGCCCTACTGCGTGCTGCTGGAGAACTCCGACAACGAATCCGAAGACCATGCGCGCGCGCGCTTCGAGGCGCTGCTCGAAACGGCCTTTGAAGACGGCTGCGTAACCGATGCCGTAGTGGCCGAGAACCTCGCGCAGGCACACCAGCTCTGGCACATTCGCGAGAGCATTCCGCTCGCGCAGGCCGAAGAGGGCTTGAACATCAAGCACGACATCTCGATTCCCGTGTCGCGCATTCCGGAGTTCGTGGCAGAGACCGATGCGCTGCTGGCACACGAAATCGCAGGCGTGCGGCTGGTGAACTTTGGCCACCTGGGCGACGGCAACCTGCACTACAACGTGCAGGCGCCCGAGAACATCGACACCAAGGCCTTTTTGAAGAACGAAGAAGAGCGCATCAACACGCTGGTTTACGACGCCGTCGAAAAGTTCGGGGGCTCGTTCTCGGCCGAGCATGGCGTGGGTTCGCTCAAGGTCGACAAGCTCGAAAAGCACAAGTCGCCCGTGGCGCTGGAAATGATGCGCGCCATCAAGCGCGGGCTCGACCCGAAGAACATCCTGAACCCGGGCCGAGTGATCCGCGTCTAGGCGGAAAAGTCTTCGCCGCGCAACTCGATGGGCTGGCCGTGCGGCGTGCGGTCGGCCGCGTGGTCCCAGGCGTGGCGGTAGCGCGCGAGTTCGTCGCCCGAGCTCGCGCCCTTGCGGGCCACCAGGCCCTCGAGCGCGGCAAGCCAATGCCGGTAATAGGTGTCGCCGGCGTCAGGGTCCCCAGCGGCTTGTGCAGCGGTGATCTGCGCCGCAAGCGCCTCGGCCCACTCCACCCAGCTGAAAAGGCCACGCTCATGCAGCGCAAGCGTCATCGCAAAGGCCTGCGCTTCCCACGGCTCGCGGAACACCGGGCCATCGGCGTCGCGCGGCATGCCGGGTGCGAGCGCGAGTGGCGGCATGTCGATCTTCATACCGGTCTTCATGCAACGGACTCCAGGTAGCTTTCCCATGCATCGACCGACACCGAGAGGTTTTGGCTTTGCGCAGCGTCACCCCAGAGCTCGGCTTCCTCGAAGACCACGGTGTAGAGCCACTGCGGCTGTTCGCCGATGCCCTGCGCATTGGCGTCGGCAAACACATGCGCGCCGTGAACGTGTTCGATGGTGCCGCGCTTGCCCTGCACGTACCCTGGCAACCGCGTGTGATGGTCGACCTTGCCGATGTGCATGCGCACGGCTTGGCCGACGGCAAAGCGCGCAGGGCCCGGCGCGGCGCGCTCGGTCGGCGAGCCCTTTGCAAGCACCGTGGGCACGTTCCCGGCCTGCAGCACGCGGGCGACCGGCGCGGCCGGGTGGCGCATCTCTCCGGACGCGATCTCGTCGGGAAACACCTGCCCGCGCTGCAGCATCAGCTGCTCGAGCGCCCCGAGCCAGATTTGGTAGTAGCTCAGGTCGCGGTAGTTCGGCAGGGTCTCGCGCATGGCGCGGCTCGCATCGATGTTCCAGGAGCCGGTTGCGCCCATGGCAAGCGTGAGCGCCAGCGCTCGCGGCTCCCAGCCGGCGTGGAAGAGTTCGCCCTCGGGCTCGGGTGTGACCGGCCCGAAGCCCGGCTGGCCGCCCAGGTCGGCGTGCGTGACGTAGCTCATGCGGCGCTCCTGGCGGCGGCCGGCGAATCGGCAAGCCGCGTGCCGATCATCGAATCGCGCGAAACGAGACTGGCAAGTTGGTCTTCGCTCCATCCATCGGTGCCTGCGGGCCTTTGCGGAATCACGAGGTAGCGCACCTCGGCGGTCGAATCCCAGACGCGGATGCGCGTTGTCTCCGGCAGCGCGGTGCCGAAATCGGCCAGCACGCCGCGCGGGTCTTTCACGGCGCGCGAACGGTATGGCGCGCTCTTGTACCAGGTGGGCGGCAGGCCGAGCACGGGCCAGGGATAGCAGCTGCAGAGGGTGCAGACGACCATGTGGTGCTGCTCGCCGGTGTTCTCCACCGCCACCATGTGCTCGCCCTGGCGTCCCGTGTAGCCGAGCGAGGCAATGGCGGCCGTGGCATCGGCCATCAGCCAGTCGTGGAAGTTCGGGTCGACCCAGGCCCGCGCCACCACCCTTGCCCCGTTGCGCGGGCCGATGCGGGTCTGGTAGGTGTCGATCAGCGCATCGAGCGCGGCGGGATCGATGTAGCCCTTCTGCGTGAGCACGCTTTCCAGGGCGCGCACACGCAGGTCCATTTCGCCGAGTTCGCTGTGGTCGTGGGAGTGCTCGTGGGAGTGGGGATGTCCGGTCATCGGCCAATGCTAGCGCCGCCCCGTAAAATTCCCAACATGACCTCGCCCGCCCGCCCCGTTCGCTCCCAGTACGAAGATTTCATGCGTCACGTCGACACCCACGGCGTTTTCAAGAGCGACCGCACCGGCACGGGCACAAAGAGCGTGTTCGGCCACCAGATGCGCTTCGACCTGAATGAAGGCTTTCCGCTGGTCACCACCAAGAAGGTGCACCTGAAGTCCATCATCCAGGAACTGCTGTGGTTTTTGACCGGCTCCAGCAACAACAACTGGCTCAAGGAGCGCGGCGTCACCATCTGGGACGAATGGGCACGCGAAGACGGCGACCTTGGTCCCGTGTACGGCGTGCAATGGCGCAGCTGGCCCACGCCCGACGGCGGGCATATCGACCAGATCTCCGAAGTCATCAAGACGCTGAAGACCAACCCCGATTCGCGCCGCATCATCGTGAGCGCATGGAACGTGGCCGAGCTCTCGAAGATGGCGCTCATGCCATGCCATGCCTTCTTCCAGTTCTACGTGGCGCCGCCGCAGGCACCCGGCGAGCGCGGCAAGCTGAGCTGCCAGCTCTACCAGCGCAGCGCCGACATCTTTCTTGGCGTGCCGTTCAACATTGCCAGCTATGCGCTGCTCACGCACATGGTCGCGCAGCAGTGCGACCTCGACGTGGGCGACTTCATCTGGACCGGCGGCGACTGCCACATCTACAGCAACCACGCCGAGCAGGTGGCACTGCAACTGAGCCGCACGCCTTACGCCTACCCCACGCTCCACATCAAGCGAAAGCCCGCCTCGATCTTCGACTACCAGTACGAAGACTTCGAAGTGCTCGACTACAAGCACCACGAGGCGATCAAGGCGCCCGTGGCCGTGTGACCGCATTGCTCCGGCCCGATATGCCCACACCGCGTTTGCATCTCATCTTCGCCCGCGCTGCCAATGGCGTGATCGGTGCCAAGGGCACCATGCCGTGGCACCTGCCCGAAGACATGGTGCATTTCAAGCAGCAGACGGCCGGCGCGCCGGTCGTCATGGGCCGCAAGACCTGGGATTCGCTGCCGCCGCGCTTCAGGCCCCTGCCCGGCAGGCACAACATCGTCATCAGCCGGCAGGACGACTGGAAAGCCGAAGGCGCCCACCGCGTGGGCAGCCTGCAGGAAGCGCTTGCGCTTTGCGAAGAATCGCAGGTGCCCGATGTGTGGGTGATCGGCGGGGCGCAGATCTACGCCGAAGCCGAGCCGCTTGCGCAGTACGCCGTGGTGACCGAACTCGCGCACGACTACGAGGGCGATGCGCACGCACCCGAGCTCGCCCCTTCCGAGTGGCGCGAGACCAAGCGCGAGCCGCACGTTTCGGCCAAGGAAGGTTTGAACTTCAGCTTCGTCACTTACGAACGCGTGGCCCCCTCGAAGACATGAACGGCGACGTCCGGCTCGCCGTTTCCCCGCCGCTGCGGCGCCGCTCCTTTCTGGCCGGCGCCGCACTGCTTTGCGGCCTTGCACCCATAGAGGCGCTGCAGGCGGCCGAGCGGCTGGAGCCCGACGAAGAGGCGCTCTTCATGCCGGGCACCGCGCGCCCCACGGGCGACGGCAGGCTCGAGGTGGACATTCACGCCTGGGTCTACGAACCCGACCGGCGCTGGGGCCTCAACACCGCGTTCGCGCGTTACCTGGGCTTGCGCCTGAACAAGCTCTCGCCCGCGGCGCGGCTGCGCTTCAACCAGCGCACGGCGCTCTTCCATGCCGAATCGGAAGAGGGCAAGGTGTTCGATATCGACTTCGACGGCAGCCCGGTGCGCGCGACCTCGCCGCCTTCGGGCGCCAACGGCCGCATGAACATGCGGATCGTGATCGATGCACCCCATGCATCGGCTTCGGAGGAATGGCTGAAATTCCATGCCGTGACCGGGCCGGGCGAACTGCTGCACCGCTTCAGGGGCCAGGCGCTCATCGTTCCTGCCGAAGGCCTCTCGATCATTTCGGACATCGACGACACCATCAAGCGCACCCAGGTACGCGACCGGCGCGAGATGCTGTTGAACACATTCGCGCGGCGCTTCGAGGCCGCGCCGGGCATGGCTGCGTACTACCGGGCGCTGTCGCAAGCACCGGGCACGCGGTTTCACTACCTTTCGGCCAGCCCGATGCAGCTTTACCCCGCGCTGGCCGACTTCGTCCGCGATGCAGGCTTTCCCACAGGCAGCATGCACCTGCGCGAGAGCACGACCTGGCGCACGCTGATTCCGGGCGACCAGGATTCGCGCACCCACAAGCTGGGCGTCATCGAGCGGCTGCTGGCCGACTTTCCCCGGCGGCGATTCATGCTCGTGGGCGACTCGGGTGAAAGCGACCCCGAGATCTACGGCCACGTTGCGCGCACCTACCCCGACCGGATCGACAGCATTGCGATACGCGATGTAACGGGCGAAGACGGCGGCACCGCCCGCTACGCAGCGGCCTTCAACGGCATCGACGCGGCGCGCTGGCAAATTCTTCCAGCCGACCGGGCTCCCGCGCCTGCGCAGGTTGCGCGGTAAGCGGTTTCAGCCCTGCGCGGATCGGCACCTTCGTTTCAGTCTTGGGCAAAAACGAACACTTCTGTACACACAAGAAAGTCGTATGCGGTGCAGGGATTAGGCACAAACGTGATTTTTTCCGCAAAATGTTTGTACCGCCATCTAGACAAGGAGACGGCTCATGTCCATGGAGTTTCTTCGAGTCATTGCCGAACAGAAATTGCCATACGTCGTCCACACGCCAGCAGACATCGACCGGGTGCGCGTGCTGCGTGCGGCCGAGCTGGTCACCGCTTTCATCCCGCCGTCCACCGGCCACGCGCCGGACGATCGCGCGATACGCCATCTGGCCCAGGTCGAATCGATCACCGCCAAGGGCATGCTGGCACTGAACAAGGCCACCTCGGCCTTCATCGAACTCTGAGCTTTGCCTCGAAGCCCAGCCGCTTCATTGCGGCTCCCGGGCTGACCGCGGCCTTGGCGTAGCCCGCCCACGGTTCGTTGCCGCGGTCGAGCCGGGCATGGATGTTTCGGAGCGTCCACTGCGCGCCGCTCGCAAGCGTTGGCACCTCGGCCCACTCCACAGGCACCGATACCCCCATGCCCGGGCGCGCGCGCACCGACCAGGCACACACCGTGGTCGCACCGAAGCCGTTGCGCAAGTAGTCGATGAAGATGCGGCCGACGCGGTTGCTCGGCCCGCTCTTGGCAACGAACATCTGCGGCACCGTGCGAGCCATGTGCCGCACGATGGCCTGGGAAAAATCCTTGACGGTGTCCCAGTCGTATTGCCGTTTCAGCGGTACGACCACGTGCAAGCCCTTGCCGCCGCTGGTCTTGCAGAAAGAAGGCAGGCCGAGTTCATCGAGCACCACTCGCATCAGCTCCGTCGCCTGCAGCACCATGGGCCAGCCGACGCCCTCGCCCGGGTCAAGGTCGAAGGTCATGCGGTCGGGCTTGCCGATGAGCGTCTTCACGGCGTTCCAGGTATGAAGCTCGATCACGTTCATCTGCGCCGCGCTCAACAGCCCCAGCGGGCTCGCCACTTCGATGAGCTCGGGGTGCGCGGGCCACAGCGCCGGGTCGAGCTGCCGCACGCCGGCCATCTGGCCCTCGTCGAGGTGCTTCTGAAAGAACAGTTGCTCCTTGATGCCCTGCGGCGCGCGCACGAACGAAACCGGCCGGCTCTTGAGGTGCTCCATCATCAGCGGCGCGACAAGGCCGTAGAAGCGCACCACTTCGACCTTGGTAATGCCTGTGGTCGGGTCGACCACGCGATCGGCATTCGAGACCTTGAAGTTGGCGGGCATCGTGGCCGAGGGTATCGGCCCGGCGTCTTTCGCCGGCTTGGCCTCCTTGCCCGGCCTGGCCTTCGGCTGATGCACGGGCTTCTCGCGGATGATCGCCCTGGCGGGCTTGTCGGTGCGCACGCTGTGGAACACCGGGTGCCGCACGTGGCCGTCTTTGGTCCATTCCGAAAAAGTGACTTCCGCCAGAAGCACCGGCTTGACCCAATGCGCGCGGCGGTCGTTCTCTGTCGGGTCCTTGAACGGGCGCTCGTCGGTGCCGAGCGGCTTCAGCCTTTCGAGCATTTCGTTGAGCGTGCGGCCGTTGAAGCCCGCACCCACGGCACCCGAATAGACGAGATCGCCCTTCTCGTCATGCACGCCGATCAGCAATGCACCGATGCCCACGCGCGAGCCCTTCGGATCGGTATAGCCGCCAATGACGAACTCCTGCCGGCGAGAGCACTTGAGCTTGATCCAGTCGGGCGAGCGCCGCGACGCGTAGGTGCTGTTCTTGCGCTTTCCGATCACGCCCTCGAGCCCGATCTTGCAGGCCGAGGCCACGATGTCTTCAGGCGGCGCATCGAAGATTTCGCTGAAGCGGATTTCAGGCGGCGCCTTGGCAAGCAGCGACTGCAGCAGGGCCCGGCGCTCCACGAGCGGCACGCCCGTGAGGTCGAAGCCATCGTAGTACGGCAGGTCGAAAAGAAAGTAGACGATGTTGCTGGTCTTCTCCTTGTCGAACGCGTTCTGCAAGGCTTGAAAGTCGGTGCTTCCAGATTCGTTGAGCACCACGATCTCGCCGTCGAGCCACCCGGGCTTGAGCTTCATGCCCTTGATGGCGCGCACCAGCTGCGGCATGCGGCTGCTCCAGTCGTGCCCGTTGCGCGTGATGAGCTGCACGTCTTTCTTCTCGTCGATGCGGGCAAGCAGGCGATAGCCGTCGAACTTGATTTCGTAGAACCAGTTCCCGGGGTCGGGCGGCGGGCCGTCGACCAGAGTGGCAAGCAGCGGCGACAGCTTGGCGGGCATGGCGGCCTTCACCGCATCGGCCGGCATGCCGCCGCCTGCCTTGCCGCGTTTTGCACGGGCAGGCGGCGCCGCCTCGGGTGCGGGCGCGGGCGCGGCCGGCGTGGGCATCGGCATCTCGGCCACGCTGTCGGGAAACTGGTCGACCACGCTGAACTCGGCGGCCGGGCGGGCGTAGTCGTCGTGCTCCTTGATCAGCAGCCACGCATCCTGCTTGTCGTCCTTGTTGCTGTGCATGCGCACCAGCGCCCACTTGCCGCGCAGCTTGTAGCCATGCAGTTCGAACTTGAGGTTCCCGGCCTTGTAGCCCTTGCGGGCATCGCCGATGGGCGTCCAGGTACCCTTGTCCCAGATGATCACCTTTCCCGCGCCGTATTGCTTGGGCGGTATCACGCCCTCGAACTGGTTGTAGGAGATGGGGTGGTCTTCCACATGCACCGCCATGCGCTTGTCGTGCGTGTCGTAGCTGGGGCCCTTGGGCACCGCCCAGCTCTTCATCGCGCCATCGAGCTCGATGCGAAAGTCGTAGTGCAGGCGACTGGCCCAGTGCTTCTGCACCACGAACTGCAGCGTGCCGGGTGACGATGCGCCGCCCTCCTCCGGCTCGGGCGTGACGCCGAAGTTGCGCTTCTCCTTGTAGCGCTTCAGCGGGTTTGCGCGCGCCATGGTGTCTCGCTTTCCGCCTCGTTCGGATGACTTGCCGCGTAACGCTCGAGCAGCAGGTAAAGCACAATGCCGCCGGCCAATGGCAACAGGTAGTAAAGCGCGCGGTAGGCCAGCACGGCGCCCATCAGCGCGCCCTGGCGCACAGTGCCTGAAAGCAGCGCCAGGTAAACGGCTTCGAGCACGCCCAGCCCGGCCGGAATAGGCGTGATCACCCCGACGATCGAAGCAGCGAGCAGCACGCTCAACGTCGTCGTATACGGCACCTGACGGCCCAGCAGCAGGTACATGGCGCAGCCCATCAATGCCCAGTTGGCGGCGGAGAGCGTGAGCTGCACCAGCGCCAGCTGCGCCGACGGAAGCTTGAGCCGCCGCCCCCTCACCTGCCACTGCCGCCCACGCGAGAACGCACAGGCCGCCACATACGCCGCGGCCAGCACGATCATCACCACGCCAAGGACGCGAAGTGCATCCGTGCCAATGCTGGCCTGGCGCGGCGGGGTGATGGCACCTGCCGCAAACAGGCCGCCCGCGAGCAGCCCGTAGCCCAGCCAGTTGGTCGCCAGGCTGATGCCGACGACCTGTGCCACGGTGGCTTCGTCCAGCCCGGCGCGCGCGTAGAGCCGCGCGCGCAGCGCAATGCCGCCAACCAGCGAGCCCAGGTTGAGATTGAATGCATAGCTCGTGACCGCAATGGCCCACGTGCGCCAGCGCGGAACCTTGTGGCGCGTGTGCCGCTTGCCGATCAGGTCGAAGCAGCCATAGAGCGCGTGGCTCGCGGTCGCGAGCCCCAGCACGCCGAGCAGCAGCGTTGCGGGATAGCGCTGCAGTGCCTGCCACGCGCCGGCCCAATCGACCTTGTGCGCATGCGACAGCAGCAAGCCGAGCACCGCGACCCCGAGCAGCGGCAGCAGCCAGCGGCGGCAGCGCCGCCACAGCGACGGCTTGCCCGTGGAAGCGCTGGCTGCCGAAAGCGTGGTGGCGTTGTGGTTCATGGCTACAGGACTGAGAAGAGCGCCGCCAGGTCGAGCGGCTTGAGCAAGTGATGGTCGAACCCCGCCATGGCAATGCGGTCCTTGTCGCCTTGCTGGCCCCATCCCGTCAATGCAACAAGAATCAATCCCTTGAGGGCCGGGTTGGCGCGCAGCTTGATGGCCAGTTCGCAGCCGTCCATGCCCGGCATGCCGATGTCCAGGATCGCGAGCCCGGGCAGCACGCCATCGGCCACTGCATGCAACGCTGCATCGCCGCTGTAGGCCACATGGGTCGAGGCGCCGAGCGACTGCAGCAAGTCGCTCAACGCGTCGGCCGCATCGCGGTTGTCATCGACGATCAGCACGGTGTTCGGCAAAGAGGCCGGCCAGCCGGCGACAGCGGCCGCCGGCGGCGTGGCCGAGCCGGCATCGATGCGCGTGAGCGGCAGGCGCACGCAGAACATTGCGCCCCGGCCAAGGCCATCGCTGGTTGCCACCACGCTTCCCCCGTGCAGCTCGACAAGGCTCTTCACCAGCGTAAGCCCGATGCCCAGCCCGCCTTGCGCCGCCTTGGAGGTGCCGCTGACCTGCACGAACATGTCGAAGATCGAATTGAGCATTTCCGGTGCAATGCCGGTGCCGTTGTCCCACACCTCGACCACCGCATGGCGGCCCTCCTTGCGCAGGACAATCCTGATCTTGCCGCCCGGCGCGGTGTACTTGGCGGCGTTGTTGAGCAGGTTTGAAAAGACCTGCGTCAGGCGCACGCCGTCGCCTCGCACCACCAGCGGCTCGTCGCACAGTTCGGTGCTCAGCTCGTGCTTCGCACCTTCGAGCAACGGCCGGCTCAGTTCGATTGCGTCCTTGATGACCGATTCGAGCGCAACGGCCTCCATGCGCAACTCGATCTTGCCGCGCGTGATGCGCGAGACTTCCATCAGGTCGTTCACCAGCCGCACCATGTGCTCGATCTGCCGGCCCATGAGCTCGTAGTAGCGCACGGCCTCCGCGGCCTCGTGCGGCTTTCGCATCAAGAGGGTGAGCGCGGTGCTCATCGGCGCGAGCGGATTGCGCAGCTCGTGCGCCAGCGTTGCAAGGAACTCGGTCTTGCGCTGGTCGGCTTCGCGCAGGCCGTCGAGCAGGTCACGCAGCTGGTATTGGCGGTTGCGTGCACGCAGCGCCGTTCGCACCGTGCTGATGAGCGACGCCACCCGCATCGGGCGTTCAATGACGGTGACGTTTGCCAGCTTGTCCATGGCTTCGGCAATCACGCGCGAATCCGCGCCCTGGCGGGCAAGAATGAGCACCGGCACGTCGGACCACGGCGCCTGCGAGGCAAGCACCTCGTTCAGCGAGGCGGCGGCCGGGTCGACCAGGACCTCTTCAGCCAGCATGACCGCGCCCGCGCCTTGCTGCAGCTCGCGCACAAGGTCGCCCAGGTTGGCGCACGAGTGCGTATCGATCTGGGCGCGAGCCAATACGGCGTTGGCCATCAGGGCGTCCCTGGAGGTCGCGGTTCGCAACAGGATGCGCTGCTCGACGGGTGCCGGTGCTGCGCTCACGATGCGTGCTGCACGCCGTCGATGGGAATCGGAATGCCCGACAGGATGCCCCTGAAGTTACGCAGCGGCTCGCCGATCTTCAGGCCCGTTGCAGTCATCGAGAAATCGCGGATGCTCCGCTCATGCGCACCGCCGCGCTTCTTCAGCACCGAGATGGCCTGGCGCACTTCGCCGTCGAGCTCGAAATAGCGAAGCAGCACCACGGCATCGGCCAGGTAGCTCGCGTCCACCGGCGTCTGCATCTGCATGCCGATGAGTCCGTGTTGCGCGCCGACCAGCAGCGTTGCGACGCCCGCCTGCCCAAGGTAGGAGAGCAGTTCATGCAGTTGCGCAATCAGAAACCGCTCGTCGGGCATGGCGTTGAGGTAGCCGTTCAGGCTGTCGATCACCACCACGGCCGCACCGGACTCCACCACCGCGAGGCGTATCAGGTGCACGAACTCGCCGGGCGACAGCTCGGCCGGATCGACCTGCCGCACCTTGATGCGGCCGGCATCGATATGCGAACCCAGGTCCATGCCCATGCTTTCGCAGCGCGTGCGCAAGGTGTTGATGCTCTCGTCGAAGATGAAGAGCGCCGCGCATTCGCCGCGCTGCGCTGCGGCCAGCGCAAACTGCACTGCCACGGTCGACTTGCCGGTACCCGGCGCTCCGACGAACAGCGTACTCGTGCCCCGCTCTATGCCGCCGCCCAGCAAGGCGTCGAGCGACTCGATGCCGCTCGGAATCCGCACCTGCGTGAGTGCAGCCGAATGCTCAGCCGCTACCAGGCGTGGAAACACGCGAAGGCCGCCCCGCTCGATGCGGTAGTCGTGATAGCCGCCGCGAAATTGCTGGCCGCGGTATTTGCTGACGACCAGTCTGCGGCGAGCGGCGCCGTAGTCGGAACTGATCTGCTCGAGCCGCAGCACGGCGTGGGCGATGCTCTGCACCTGCAGGTCATGCTTAGTGGCGGTCATGTCGTCGAGCAGCAGCACCGTGCATCGGCGGCCTGCAAAAAACTGCTTGAGCGCCAGGATCTGCCGCCTGTAGCGAAGGGAGCTGCCGGCCAGCAGGCGCAGCTCGGACAGCGAATCGAAGACGACTCGCGAGGGCTTGATCACATCGACGTCAGAGAGGATTCGGAGTGTCGTCTCGCTGAGTTCGACCTCGGAGGGATGGAACATCGTGTACTGCTCGTCGGGCTCCAGCGCGGTCTCCGAAGGGAGCATTTCTCGCACTTCGATGCCGCTCAGATCCCAGCCATGGGAGTCGGCAACGCCCCTGAGCTCATGCGCCGTTTCGGACAGGGTGACGTACATCACCGATTCGCCGCGCGCCGCGCCTTCAATCAGGAACTGAAGCGCGATAGTGGTCTTGCCCGCACCTGGCGTGCCCTCGACCAGGTACAAGCGATTGGACGTGAGGCCGCCCCCAAGAACATCGTCGAGGCCGGGCACGCCGATCTTTATCAGGCGTTCCTGCATGGCCCCCGTCGCGGCGTCGATCTTCATTTTTTTCCTCCATCGTATGGACAGACAGTCCTTCTTTACGCTGTTGTCTGTTTGCGATCTGCCTGCGAAAAAATGACTCCGCAGGCCGGGCAGCCAATGCCCGCAGGAATGATTTTTAGCTAGGGGAGAGTGCCTCCCCTGTAGGGCGGCGCCTTTTTCGTGAGAAGACAAAGCTCCCGCCGCTCAGGACTTTTCGGGCGTCTTGTGCTCGGCCGAACCCGGGTCTTCGAGCTTCTTGTTCTCGACCTTCTTCATCATCTCCTCACCCTCGGTGTCGCTGCCATCAGTGGGTACGGATTCTTCCTGGGTGATCTCGGGTTCGTCCGGGGAGCGCTTCGGGCGCGATGACGGCGGCGGTGCAGGCGTGTTCATGCGGCTATCTCCTGAGTGAGGCTCGACCGTGGCGCAAGCGCCGGGCCCCAGCGCTCAGGCAAACACGTAAGCAAGGGTCAGCCAAGGCCGACGATCCCGGTTCGTCTGAACGATGCCGCGAGGCACCTCACGCGCTTGCTACTGCTTGTACCGGGGCCTCGCTCGCCTCGATGAAGAGCCGCCGGATCATCGGAAAACGCGCGCGCACCTGCCCTTCGATGGCCGAAATGGCCTCGGCCGCTTCGCCCGTGGCAGTACCTTCCTTGAAGTTCACGTCGACGATGGCCAGCACCTCGTCGGGGCCGATGTACATCGACAGCACATGGCCGACGTCGCTGACACTGGGCTGCTCCATGGCAAGGCTGCGAATGGCCCGCGCGGTTTCAGGGCGAATCCCTTCGCCGATGAGAAGCCCCCGCGCCTGGCCGATCAGCAGCACAGCCACGCCAGCCAGCAGCAGGCCGATCACCACCGAGGCCGCGCCGTCGAGCTGAGGCATGTCGAGGCGGTGGCTCAGGTAGATGCCCAGCGCAGCCACCGCCAGCCCCATGAGCGCCGCGGAGTCTTCGGCCAGCACGGTATAGGTGGTGGGGTCCTTGCTTTGCTCGAGCGCGCGCCAGAAAGGCCGGCCGCGGGCCTGCGCGCGGAATTGCCGCAGCGCGATGAGGAAGCTGGTGCCCTCGAACAGGAACGCCAAGGCCAGCACAATGTAGTTCCAGGTGGGATCGCGCATCGGCTCCGGATGGCGGATGTGCTGGATGCCCTCGTAGAAAGACACCCCGCCGCCGAGCCCGAAGATGAGCACCGCGACAATCAGGCTCCAGAAATACAGTTCCTTGCCGTGGCCGAACGGGTGCTCGGGGGTGGCGGGCCGTTGGCTCAGCCTGATTCCCACCAGCAGAAGCACGCCGTTGAAGGTGTCGACCGCGGAGTGAATGCCTTCGGACAGCATGGCCGAACTGCCGGTAATGCCGGCCACCACGAACTTGGTCGCGGCAATGGCTACGTTGGCGCCGATCGCGCCGTAGATGGCAACTTTGGATTCAGCCATCCATCAGGTAGCGCGAGGGCTGCGGCCGCAAGCCGGCCGACGGCCCCAGCGCTTTTCAGGGAAGGCCAAGATAAACGCGCAGGTCGTCCTTGATGGTGCCCGCGGACGCAACCGCCAACCGCAGCCGGGTCTCGCTGACACCAAACCACTTCGTCCAATAGTCGACCTCTTTCAGGTCCGTGATGTCGATGTGCTCGTCGTTCTGCGGAACGCGAATCTCCATATCGTCCGGCATCGGGCTCTCCAGGTTGTTGGAGACGGCAGTTTCCTTGCGAAGAAAACGTGCTTTGCCGGTCGCTTTCCATGGTTCTTGCAGGACAAGTTCTACACGCGCGGATGAATCCTCCGCCGGCGGGCCGCGAGTGGGGTACAAAGGCGGACCCGCGCATTCCGGCAGGAGTGCCCCCCGAGTCAACAACGTAGCGTTTGATGAAAATAGCCACCTGGAACGTCAACTCCCTTACCGCCCGCCTGCAGCATGTGCTCGACTGGCTGATTGCCAACCCTGTGGACGTGCTGTGCCTGCAGGAGCTCAAGATGAGCGACGACAAGTTTCCTCTCGATGTGCTCAAGTCGGCGGGTTATGAGTGCGCGGTGTTCGGCCAGAAAACGTACAACGGCGTGGCCATCCTGAGCCTGGCGCCGATGCGCGACGTGGCAAAGAACATCGGCGGCTTCACCGATGACCAGTCGCGGGTGATCGCAGCCACCATCGACACCGCGGCAGGCCCGCTGCGCGTGGTGAACGGGTACTTCGTCAACGGCCAAGCGCCGGGTACCGAAAAGTTCGAATACAAGATGGGCTGGCTGCGCGCGTTGCGCGAATGGCTGCGTGCCGAGATGGCGGCGCATCCGAACCTGGTTCTGCTCGGCGACTTCAACATCACGCCGGAAGACCGGGACAGCTACGACCCGGTGGGGCTGGCGGAAACCATCCACCACACCACCGAAGAGCGCGAGCAGTTCAAGGCGCTGCTGCAGCTTGGCCTTGTCGACAGCTTCCGCCTTTTCGAACAGCCCGAGAAGAGCTATTCGTGGTGGGACTACCGCATGCTCGGCTACCAGAAGAACCGGGGCCTGCGCATCGACCACATTCTTGTGAGCGAACCGCTGGTGCCGCGCGTTAAGGGTTGCGTCATCGACCGCGTGCCGCGCAAATGGGAAAAGCCCAGCGACCACGCGCCGGTGGTGCTCGATATCGACCAAGGGACCTGATGAAAATGACCATGCGCACCCTGGCAACCGTTGCAGCCGCACTGACGCTTGTTGCCTGCTCGGCGTTGAAACCGGCCGACAAGACCGGCGAAGACAAGTCGCCCACCTCCCCGACAGACGAAGTAGCTGGCGCAAAGCCCAATGTGCCAACCACGCGCCTGATCACCGCCCAGACGCCTGCAGTGCGGGCCTACCGCAAGACCGGCGCGGGCCAGATCTACAAGACCTACGCGCAGCGTATCTACAAGGGAAAAATCCCTCCGCTGGTGTATGCGGTGGTGGTCGTCGAAACCGAGCTCGATGCCCGCGGCAACGTCACCAACGTCACGTTCAGCCGCGTTCCGAGCCATGCGCCTGAAGTGCCGGGCAAGATTGCGGAGCTCATCAAGGCGGCGTCGCCGTTGCCAAGCCCAGGGCGCCTGGGTGGCCACACGTATGTGGACACCTGGCTTTGGGACAAGAGCGGAAACTTCCAGCTCGATTCGCTGACGCTCGGCCAACGAAGCCGCTAGCCACACCCGGCGGGGGCCGCTCTACTCGATTCCGAGTTCCTGGATTTTCCGGGTGATGGTGTTGCGGCCGATGCCCAGCTTCTGGGCAGCTTCGATGCGGCGGCCGCGGGTGTTGGCCAGTGCGGTAAGTATCAGCCGCGACTCGAAGCGGCGCGACAGCACGTCCCACACGTCGGTGCGCCCGGCGGCCAGCAGCGCCTGGGCTTCCATCTCAAGACCGCTCTCCCAGCTGCTGGCGCCCACCAGGCCTTCGGTCGCTTCTGGCGCGGCGCTCGCAGGGGCGGATTCGCGCTCCGGGCTGGGCGAGAGCGTTGGTGCGGGTTGCAGGGCGGTGGGCGTCGCTGCGGCAACTGCAGCTTCGCCGGCGTGCGCTTCCGCACCGGCTCCCGCGGCCATTACTTCCGGCGGCAGGTCCTTGGCTTCGATGAGTTGGGCCGGCGCCATGACGGTGAGCCAGTGGCAGATGTTCTCGAGCTGGCGTACGTTGCCCGGAAAGCTGAACGCGGCGAGCCTGGCCAACGCGGCGTCTGAAATGCGCTTGGGCTCGACGCCGAGCTGACGCGCGCTCACCTGGAGGAAGTGGCGCGTGAGTGCGGGCACATCTTCGCCGCGCTCGCGCAGCGCGGGCAGGCGCAGGCGAATCACGTTGAGGCGGTGGAACAAGTCTTCGCGGAAGCCGCCGAGCTTGACGCGCTGCTCCAGGTCCTGGTGCGTGGCTGCAATCACGCGCACGTTGGCCTTCACGGAGTTGTGTCCGCCCACGCGGTAGAAATGCCCGTCGCTCAGCACGCGCAGAAGGCGCGTCTGCAGGTCGAACGGCATGTCGCCGATTTCATCCAGGAACAGCGTGCCGCCCTCGGCCTGCTCGAAGCGGCCGCGCCGCATGGTCTGCGCGCCGGTGAAGGCGCCGCGCTCGTGGCCGAAGAGTTCGCTCTCGAGCAGGTCCTTGGGAATGGCCGCGGTGTTGATGGCCACGAAGGGCCCGTTGGCGCGCGGCGAATGCTTGTGCAGCGCACGCGCCACCAGTTCCTTGCCCGAACCCGACTCGCCGGTAATGAGCACCGTGACGTTGCTCTGTGAAAGCCGGCCGATGGCGCGGAACACGTCCTGCATGGCAGGCGCCTGGCCCAGCATTTCGGGTGCGGCAACCATGCGCTCTTCGGCCACTTCCTCGCGCTGGCTTTCGTCGACGGCGCGGCGAATCAGCTCTACCGCGCGCGGCAGGTCGAAGGGCTTGGGAAGGTATTCGAAGGCACCGCCCTGGAAAGCCGAAACGGCGCTGTCCAGGTCGGAGAACGCCGTCATGATGATGACCGGCAAGCCGGGATGCTTGGCCTTGATCTTGTCGAGCAGGTCGAGCCCGGAGCCGCCGGGCATGCGGATGTCGCTCACCAGGACTTGCGGGCCCTGCTGTTCGTCGTCTGCGGCGAGTTCGAGGGCGGCCAGCACCTCGCGCGTGTTGGTAAAGCTGCGCGTGGGCAGGTCTTCGCGCAACAAGGCCTTCTCCAGCACGAAGCGGATCGATTGGTCGTCATCAACTATCCAGATCGGCTTCATGCATCTCCTTGTTGCCGTGGCTGCTAGGGCAGCGGAATCAATATCTTGAAATCGGTTCGGCCCGGGACACTGTCGCACTCGATCACGCCGTGATGCTGTTGCACAAAAGTTTGCGCGAGCGTCAATCCAAGCCCTGTCCCGCCTTCCCTGCCCGATACGAGCGGATAGAAGATGCGGTCCTTGATCGTGTCCGGCACACCCGGTCCGTTGTCGATGACATGCAATTCCAGTGCCAATCGATACCACTGCTTGTTGAATATCACCTGTCGGGCGATGCGTGTCTTGAAAGTGATCTGCGCGTCGCCAGCCGCGCGGCGCTCGGACAAGGCCTGTGCCGCGTTGTGCACGATGTTGAGCGTGGCCTGGATGAGTTGCTCGCGGTCGCCCCGAAACTCGGGTATCGACACGTCGAAGTCGCGCTCGATATGCAGGTCGCGCGGAAACTCCGCAAGAATGACCGAGCGCACGCGCTCGCACACTTCGTGGATGTTGACGTCGCCCACCACATGCGGGCGCCGGTGAGGTGCCAGCAGCCGGTCGACCAGCGTTTGCAGCCGGTCGGCTTCGTGGATGATGACTTGCGTGTATTCGATCAGGTCGCGCGACTCGACTTCCATCTGCAGCAACTGGGCCGCGCCCCGAATACCGCCAAGCGGGTTCTTGATCTCGTGCGCCAGGTTGCGAATGAGTTCCTTGTTGGCCTGGGCCTGGTCGAGCAGGCGTTCTTCGCGGTCTTGCCGCACCTGCTGCTCGAGCGGCGACATCTCGATGATGAGCTCGCCCTGCTTGTCGCCCTGCGCAAGCGTGACCTGCACCGGCATCAGTTCGTGGTTCACGCGGCGCAGAAAGGCCTCGTATCGCAGCGTGGCAAAGTCGTTGCTGCGCGCGCCGTCGATGGCGGTGCGCAGCACGTGCGGTTCATGAAAGCACGCCCCGAACTGCGAGCCTTCGAGCGTGCGGCGCGACGTACCCAGTGCGTCTTCGAGCGCTGCATTGGCAAACAGCACCGAACCATTGGTGCTGACCACCGCAATCAACGTGGAGAGCAGGTCGAAGGACTGAAAGCGCGGAGTGGCGCCGGCCGCCTTCTTCCCAAATGCCATCGATCGTCCTGTTGCCTTACTGCTGCTTGGCCGGCAGGCGGCCAAGTTCGCGGCGAATGCCCGCTATGTCGCTCTCGTTGCGCGCGAGTTCGGCCTTCATTTCGGCCACGCGGTCGAGGTACTTCTGGTAGTTGCGGCCTTCGCTGCCCTGCTTTTCGGGCTCGCCGTTGTTGTATTCCTTCTGGAGCTCGGCCTGGCGTGCCTCGGCTTTCTTGAGCTCGGCTTCGAGCACCGAACGGGCTTCGCCGTCGCGGGCGCGCTGGTCGACGCCTTCCACGCGCGGGCTGCCAGCCGGCGCACGCGCGGCCGAGGAACCACCGCCGCCGCTCGAAGACTTGGGCGCCGGCATTCCGGAGCCCTGCACGACGGTGACGTTGCCGCCTTCCATGACCTTGCAGCCTTTTTGCTGGGCAATCGTCGAGTTGTTGGTGTATTCATTGCCACAGCGCCACACGCGCTCCTGCGACGAGGCGGGCACGGCGACGGCCAACAATGAACCAGCCAGGAAAATGAGAGAAGCAGTCTTCATGAGAATCGTTGGGTGGCGCGACAAAGGCGCATTTTCCTGCAATTCGACTCCACCGGTGACAAGATGTTCCATGTCAACGAAAAAGGACGGCCGAAGCCGTCCTTTCTGTCTTACTTACCCGTCAGGGGCTTGCGCCCGCCGATTTACAGGGAGTAGTACATGTCGAACTCGACCGGGTGGGTCGCCATGCGGAAGCGCGTGACTTCCTGCATCTTCAGTTCGATGTACGCGTCGATGTAAGCATCGGTGAACACGCCGCCCTTTGTCAGGAACGCACGGTCC
This sequence comes from Variovorax sp. 3319, assembly GCF_031456585.1. NCBI lineage: Bacteria > Pseudomonadati > Pseudomonadota > Betaproteobacteria > Burkholderiales > Comamonadaceae > Variovorax > Variovorax sp. 3319. The sequence continues at coordinate 777,280 of NZ_JAVDUZ010000001.1, read as the reverse complement.
TTGTCGAGGTATTCCAGGGCCTGGTCGAGGCTGTGGCACACGGTCGGGATCAGCGCGTCTTCTTCGGGCGGCAGGTGGTACAGGTCCTTGCTGGCGGCTTCGCCCGGATGGATCTTGTTTTCCACGCCGTCGAGGCCGGCCATCAGCAGTGCAGCAAAGCCGAGGTACGGGTTCATCAGCGGATCGGGGAAGCGCGCTTCGACGCGGCGGCCCTTCGGGTTGGCCACGAACGGAATGCGGATCGAGGCCGAGCGGTTCTTGGCCGAGTAGGCCAGCTTCACCGGGGCTTCGAAGCCGGGCACCAGACGCTTGTAGCTGTTGGTGCCGGGGTTCGTGATTGCGTTCAGGGCACGGGCGTGCTTGATGATGCCGCCGATGTAGTGCAGCGCGAAGTCCGAGAGGCCCGCGTAGCCGTCGCCGGCGAACAGGTTCTTGCCGTCCTTCCAGACCGACTGGTGCACGTGCATGCCCGAGCCGTTGTCGCCGACGATAGGCTTGGGCATGAAGGTGGCGGTCTTGCCATAGGCGTGGGCCACGTTGTGGATCACGTACTTTTGCAGCTGGACCCAGTCGGCGCGCTGAACCAGCGTGCTGAACTTGGTGCCGAGTTCCATCTGGCCTGCATTGGCCACTTCATGGTGATGCACTTCGACCGGAATGCCGAGCGATTCGAGCACCAGGCACATTTCGGAACGCATGTCCTGGAAGCTGTCGACCGGGGGAACCGGAAAGTAGCCACCCTTGACTGCCGGACGGTGGCCGGTGTTGCCGTGCTCGTATTCCTTGTCGGTGTTCCACGAGGCTTCTTCGGATTCGATCTTGACGAAGCAGCCCGACATGTCGTTCTTCCAGCGAACGCCATCGAAGACGAAGAATTCGGGTTCCGGACCGAAGTAGGCCGTGTCGCCCAGGCCCGAAGCCTTCATGTACGCCTCGGCGCGCTTGGCGAGCGAACGCGGGTCGCGCTCGTAGGCCTTGCCGTCGGCGGGGTCGATCACGTCGCAGGTCAGGATCAGCGTCGTTTCTTCGAAGAAGGGATCGATGTTGGCGGTGTTCGGGTCGGGCATGAGCTGCATGTCCGAAGCTTCGATTCCCTTCCAGCCAGCAATGGACGAGCCGTCGAACGCGTGGCCCGAGGTGAATTTGTCTTCATCGAATGCCGAAACAGGCACGGTCACGTGCTGCTCTTTGCCGCGGGTGTCGGTGAAGCGGAAGTCGATGAACTTGACCTCGTTTTCCTTGACGAGCTTGAGTACATCGGCGACGGTCTTTGCCATCAGTTTCTCCTGAGTTGGATGGTGGTTAGGAATACAGGGACGGGGGATGCAGTTTCTGTGCCATTGTCGCCCCTTGCGAGGAGCCTCTGGCGAGGGGTACAAACCCCAAAAAAAGGCGAAAAATCACCAAATTGGTGCCAATGGTTTTATCGCACCAATTCAGGGCCAAGCTTCGCATCAAAGGCGTGCAAGCCCTCGATCAGTTGCGAATAGGCGGCATCAAGAAGGCTCGGCGCGCCTTTAACGCCCAATTCGATGTGGCGGCCGTATTGCGGATGATCGACGCTTGGCAGGCTGAACACCTTGACGCCCGCATGGGTTGCCTCGATGGCTTGCATGAGGGGCGTGAGCGTTGCTTCCATCGCACCAAAAACGATGACGGACTTTTCGGCCGACTGGCCGCTGGTGAACATGCCGGCATAGCGGGTATCGAGCACGGATTCGATCATCGGCCAGGCCATGACGGGAAAGCCCGGCACAAAATGAACATGGTCGACGCTGAAGCCCGGAATCTTGTTGTACGGGTTGCGGATGATCGTCGCACCCTTGGGAAACACGCCCATGTTGAGGCGGTGGATGTTGTCGGGCCGGTCGGGTTCGTAGGCAATGCCCTGCTCGCGCGCGGTGTCCTGCATGCGTTCGCGAATCAGCAGCTCTGCCTCAGGGTGCAGTTCGAGCGGCACCCGCAGCGCCTGCGCGGCGCATTGACGGGTGTGGTCGTCCGGCGTGGCACCGATGCCGCCGGTCGAAAAAACGACGTCGCCCGAGGCAAAGGCGCGGCTGAGTGCGGCCGTGATGCGGGTCGGCTCGTCGCCGACGTATTCGGCCCAGCCCAGTTGCAGGCCGCGGGCGGCGAGCAGTTCGATCACCTTTGGCATGTGCTTGTCGGCACGCTTGCCCGAGAGAATTTCGTCGCCGACTACGATCAGGCCGAATGCGCGGGTCATGGGGATTTCCATTGAGAAAGAATCGCCTGCTCGTCGACTTGCACGGCCGGCGAGCCGCCCGAGGATGAAGCCGCCGCGGTAGCGCGCCGGGCGCGCAATTGCGCCAGGGCGTCGAGGCAGTAATGTCCGAACCAGAGCGACGAGAAGGCGAATACCAGCGTGTAGATCCAGATTGCGAGCGGCACCAGCACGAAGAAGGCGGCGGCAAACAACAGGCCGGACGCCCACACGATGCTGGGCGCGGCGCCCAGATAGCCGCAGAGCACGCCAATGCACAGCAGCGGCAGCCGGTGCGCGCGCAGCAATGTGGCCCGCTCTTCGGGGCTTGCGTGTTCGGCCAGTGCGTCGAAACTCATCACGCGATACGTGAGCCAGCCCCAGATCAGCGGCGGCAGGATGAGCACCAGCGGCGGAATGAGCCAGAGCGGCATCGACACCACGAGCGCTATCAGCGCCAGCACCGTGAGGCCGAGCGAACGCGCCATGCTGGCAAAAAATGAAGCGCCCTTCTTTCGCTCGAGCATTGGAAAGCGGCGGCGCGCCACCAACGCGGTGAGCGGCGCAGCCATGAGACCGGCCACGATCAGGAGCGAAACCACCACGATGAGCGGCGTGGCGGCAAACACCACCACGAGCGGCGCCAGCATGGCCGTGACGTCGCCTGAGAAAAGCTTGCTGATCCACCCCCAGAAGCTGGAAAGCAGGGGCCAGGCATCCAGCGCCTCGCGGGTCCACGCAACTGCCGCATCCCAATAGAAATAGCCGAATCCTGCGGCCAGCAGCACCATCAGGCCCAGCGGCAGCAGCGACAGGACGATCACGCGCGGCAGCATGCAATATGCAACCGCGCGCCAGAAGGAATCGAGGAGCAGGCGCATTGATGCGAAGGATAACCGCCCGGTGATATGCCCCGCGCTCAGCCGCGGCCGACCATTCGCTTCAGGCCGAGCCACTGCTGGGCCCAGAAGCCGCTTCCGTAGTCACGCACCCGGCCGTCGGCGCCGGGTTCGACCTGGTCGCGGATGCCGGTCGGGTCGTAGCGCTTCTCGAAGTTGGCGGTGCGAAAAATCATGTCCCACCAGGGCAGCAGCACGCCAAAGTTGTGGCCGCCCAGCGTGTGGGCCCCTTGGGACTCGTGTCCGAGCCCTATGCTGTGGTGCAGCCGGTGAAAGCGCGGGCTGATCCAGAGCCGTTCGCCGATGGCGCCAAAGCCCAGCCTCAGGTTGGCGTGCTGCAGGCTTTCGCTGAGCTGGGTGAAGGCAACGAACGCAATGAACTGGCCGGGCGCCACGCCGATGAGCTGCGCCACGATGACGATGAGGGTGTCATGAATGATGTCGTCCAGCAGGTGGTTGCGGTCGTCGCTCCACATGGTCATCTGGCGCTGGGAGTGGTGCAGCGAGTGCAGGCCCCACCACCAGTTGAGCTGGTGCTGGCCGCGATGGATCCAGTAACCGACGAAGTCGAGCACCACGAGATAGATCGCGAATGCGACCCAGGGCACGTCGGTAACGCCGGGCCACACTTCGTCCAGATGAAAAGTGCCCCAGCCCGCGATGCGCAGGCTTCCGATGGCCTCGTCGAAGAACGGCTCCAGCGTGAAGAACATGGCCAGACGGAACAGGCCCAGGCGGTGGATCAGCGTGTAGAGCACGTCGATGCGGATCGCTCGGCGGTCGGTCACCGGCTCGACGGCGCGCCAACGCTGCAGCGGCCCGATGATCGCGAGGAGCACCGCAACCTGAATGAACCCGACCAGCAGCCAACCGGTGGCTGTGAAGGCGTCTTCGGTCCAGCCGCCAAGGCCCACCGCAAAGACCAGGGGCTGGATCAGCGTTTCGAAGAACCAGCCCTGCAGCGCCGAAAAGGTATCCGTCAACCAATCGATCACGGCGACTGCCTCAAGGGTGGGACGCGATCCAGGCGCGGTATTGCGGATGCTGGCGCAGCGTTTCGAAGCAAAAGCCCTTGGCCTTGAGGCCGACGATCAGCGGTTCGAGGTTGGCCGGCGCCCAGGGGTCTTTGCGCGACCAGATGCCCAGATGCGCAAGCAGGATGTCGCCGGGGCGGATGGTTTCGAGCGCCTGCGCCAGGAGCTTTTCGTTGCTGAACTTCTCGCTTGGCAGTTCGTCGCCCAGAAAACCGGCAGGCGACCAGCCCACATGCTCGAAACCGCAGGCCTTGGCCGCGGCAAGCAGCCGGGGCGAGGTTTTGCCGCCCGGCGCGCGGTACAGCGGCAGCGGCTTCTTGCCGGTAATGAGCGCCAGGCGTTCTGAAGCCTTGCTGATGTTGGCGCAGTATTCGGCCGCGCTCCAGGTGAACTCGCGGCCGGCGAACGCACCCGCCGAAGGCCTGATACGGAAGCTGGGTGGCTCACCCTTGAGGTCTGAGCGCCAGTACGCGTGGTCGTAGGTGTGCGAGGCAAACTCGTGGCCCTCGGCCGCCCTTGCCTTCCACCATGGCGCCCAGTGGCTGTCGAGGCTGTCGCCATCGGTCTGCGTGCGCTCGGCCGCGGCAAAGAAGGTAACGCGCACGTTCTGGCGCTTGAGCACGTCGGCCACGAACGGGGCAATGCCCATGTGGCCGGTGTCGAGGGTCAGGTAGACGGGCTTTTCGCAGGAGGCGCCTTGGGCCCAGGCAGCGGGCGTAGCCGCACAGGCGACCATGAAAACGATGCCGGCGAGGTTGCGGAACCGGCTTTGCCGGCCTGCCGATGGCGCCCGCTCAGATTCTTTTCGCATGGGCCAGGGTCCAGACGCCGTGCGGCGAACGGCCGACATTGACCTGGCGCACGACCTTCTGGGTGTCCAGGTCGATCACGCTGAGCTTCTTGGCCCAGCGCGAGGTGACGTACAGCGTCTTGCCGTCGGCGGATACGTCCATGCAGTCGGGGCCGCCCGGCACGGCGTAGGTGGCGCTCACCTTGAGCGTTGCCAGGTCGATCCGGCTGATGGTGTTGGCCACGCGGTTGCTCACGAAAACGCTCTTGCCGTCGCCAGCCGAACGAAAGGCGTGAGCGCCCTTGCCCGTCGGAATTTTGCCGACCAGCTTCGGCTCCGGGCCCGCGACGTCGAACACCTGTACGCCGTCGCTGCCGGTGAGGCCCACGAGCAGGGTCTTGTCGTTGTGCGCGCCGTAGATATCGGCCGGCATGGCGCCGGTTGCCACGCGCCAGCGAACGGCTTGCGTCGGCAGGTCGACGGCGATGAGTTCGTCGCTGTCTTGCATGGTCACGTAGGCGACGGTGCTGGTGTTGTCTATCCAGATGTGACTGGGCGTCTTGCCTGTGGCAATGCGCTTGGCGAGCTTCAGGTCCTTGCCGTCCCAGCGGTAGATGTCGACGTGATTGAGACGGTTTGCAGCCGTGACAAACCACTTCATGTCGCGCGAGAACTGCAGCTGGTACGGATCGATGATGCCGTAGACCACGCGCTGCACTTCGGCCGTTCTCGGGTTGAGAAAGGTCAGCGAATCGCCTGCCGAATTGGCCACGATGACCGACTTTTCGTCGGGCGTCATGTAGATGTGGTGCGGCTCCTTGCCGGTGGCAATGCGCTGCTTTTCAGTCCAGTCGAGCGGATTGATCACGCTGACGCTGGCGTCGAGCGAATTGAGCACGAAGATGGGCGGGGGTTCCGCGGGCGCAGCGGCGGCGGCTTGTGCCACCCAGACCGTCAGGCAAGAAAACAGGCAAGCCGCGAGGCGGCCATTCGGTCGGGCAAGGAATCGCAAGGGAAAGGTTCCGAAAGAGTGCTTTCGATTATCAACGGCCAGACCCTACTGCCGGCTGACCGGCAGAGCATCCGGGGGCTATACCGTTGTTTTTGCACGCAATGCCGAAACCTGTTCGGCGGTCAGCCATCGCCACTGGCCCGGCGCCAGGTCTTCGGGCAACGCCAGGTTGCCAATGCGCGACCGATGCAACCCCTCGACCCGGTTGCCCACGGCTGCCAGCATACGCTTGACCTGGTGGTATTTGCCTTCGGTGAGCGTCAGGCGCAGATGCAGCGGGCTTTCCGATTCGCAGGCGGCGGCGCGCACCGGCTTCGGGTCGTCGTCGAGCACCACGCCGGCCAGCAGCTTTTCAATTTGCGCGGCGTCCACAGGGTGCTTGGCCGTGACCTCGTAGACCTTGGGCACATGGTGCTTGGGCGAGCCCATCTTGTGGATGAACTGGCCGTCGTCTGTCAGCAACAGCAGCCCGGTTGTGTCCTGGTCGAGCCGGCCGATGGCCTGAACGCCCTGAACCGCGCCCTTGTTGGGCCGCAGCCGCAGCGGCGAAGGCAGCAGCGTGTAGATGCTCGGGTAGGTGGAAGGCTTTTGTGAGCACTCGGTACCCGCCGGCTTGTGCAGCATGAGATAGGCCTTCTCGTGGTACGCCCATTCGGTGCCCTGCACGGTGAAAAGCAGCCCCTCGGGATCGAGGTCGTCGAAGGGGTCGTCGGCCACCTTGCCGCCGATGGTCACGTGGCCTTGCTGGATGAGCCCCGCACACACGCGCCGCGTGCCAAAGCCTTGGGAATAAAGAATGTCTTGCAGGTGCATGGAAATGAAAAAGCGGCCGCGCCAGCATGGCACGGCCGCTGCAGGTTGGCAGGTTCAGTAGCCGGCGGCAAGGCCGGTGTTGCGGCGAGGATCGTTGGCGCCGTAGAAGCGGTTGCTCCCCACCGGCTTGCCGCCCAGCGACGGAGCGCCGACGATGATCGCAGCCATGTGATTGGCCGGTTGCGGCACGCCCAGGTTGTGGCCCATGTCGGTCAGGATCTTGCGCGTGTCGGGGCTGATGGCAAAGGTTTCGACGTTGGTGACGTCAGGCAGCCATTGCTGGTGGAAGCGCGGGGCATCGACGGCTTCTTGCACGTTCATGCCGTAGTCGACCACATTCAGGATGGTGTGCAGCACTGCCGTGATGATGCGGCTGCCGCCCGGCGTACCGACCACGAACACCGGCTTGCCGTCCTTGGAGACGATGGTCGGGCTCATCGAGCTCAACGGACGCTTGCCCGGGGCGATGGCATTGGCCTCGCCCTGCACCAGGCCGTACATGTTGGGCACGCCGATCTTGGCGGTGAAATCGTCCATCTCGTTGTTGAGCAGCACGCCCGTCTTGTCGGCCGTGACCTTGGCGCCGAACCAGTCATTGAGCGTGTAGGTCACCGACACGGCGTTGCCCTGCTGGTCGGTAATGGAGTAGTGGGTAGTGTTGCTGCCTTCGTGCGGAGCAACACCGGGCTTGATGTCCTTGGAGACGCCGGCCTTCTTGGGATCGATGGCGGCGCGGATCTTCTCGGCATAGCCCTTGTCGAGCAGGCGGTCGAGCGGGTTCTTTACGAAATCAGGATCGCCCAGGTAGCTGTTGCGGTCGACATAGGCATGGCGCATGGCTTCGATCTGGTAGTGCACCGCCTCGGCCGAGCGGAAGCCCAGGTCCTTGAGCGGATAGCCCTCGAGGATGTTGAGCATTTCGCAGATGATCACGCCGCCAGAACTCGGCGGCGGCGCCGACACCACGCGATAGCCGCGGTAATCGCATTCGACCGGCGCCAGTTCGCGCGTCTTGTACTGGTCGAGGTCTGCCTGGGTGATGATGCCCTTGCCGGCCTGGCTGGACGCCACGATGGCCTGTCCCACCCAGCCCTTGTAGAAGCCGTCGACACCCTTGGCGCTGACTGCCCGCAGGGTCTTGGCAAGGTCTTTCTGCACCAGCTTCTGGCCGACCGCAAAAGGCTCGCCCTTGTTCAGGAAGATGGCGCCGGAAACCGGATCTTTCTTGAAGTCGTTGGTCGAGGTGCGCAGCATGTCGATATCGCCCTGCTCCAGCGCAAAGCCCTTGTCGGCCAGCTGGATCGAGGGAGCGATCAGGTCGGCGCGCTTCATGGTGCCATACTTCTCACGCGCGTATTCCATGCCTGAAACCGTGCCGGGCACACCGACGGCCAAATGGCCGTTGGTGCTCAGGCCCTTGATGACGTTGCCATCCTTGTCGAGATACATGTTGGCCGTCGCGGCCAAGGGTGCTTTCTCGCGGAAGTCGAGAAATGTCTTGCGCCCGTCGGCCAGCTGCACGGTCATGAAGCCGCCGCCACCCAGGTTGCCGGCGGCCGGGTACACCACGGCCAGCGCGTAGCCCACGGCCACAGCCGCGTCGACGGCGTTGCCGCCCCGCTTGAGAACATCGACGCCCACCTTGGTGGCGAGGTGCTGCGCGCTCACGACCATGCCGTGCTCGGCCGCGACGGGTGCCTGCGACGCGGCGTGCGAGGCGCCCGCGCCGGTGAGCACAAGCGTTGCCGCTATGACGGCGCGCAATGCCGGGGTCCAGTGGAGTTGCTGCATGAAGAAAGTCCCTTCTTGAGTTCGATGGTTAGAAACGGCAATTGCCAGCCTTCAGGCGACGAGCAACGCCTTGCGCCGCAAGTCCCTCAAGCCAAGCTCCACTTGCTTCAACGCAAACTCCTTCAATGCGGAGTGATCCGTCAGCGGCTTGTCATTCTGGACGAAGCGGAGCCGATCGGCGCGCACTTCGGCCGCGAGATAGTCGGCCAGCATGTCATGCGAATGCGTGCCGTCGAGCAACGGCAGAAGGCAGCGCTCCAGCGCGGAGAGACTTACCGACTCATGCCACTGGTTGCAAACGCTCACCGAGCTTCCGGCAGATAGCGCCAGGCCAGGCGCGCTGCGTACGAACGGCAACGCCAGCGGCAACGCGGACACCTGGGTTGCGGCGCGTACCGGGGCACGCCGGATGCGAACGGCGCCAAGAATCAGCAATTCCTCGAGCATCGACATGACGACCCGCTCGACCGAAGCAGGCGGCTCGCCCGTGGCCGCAACCACGGAGCCGACCAATGCCTGGACCGAGACGCTGGCGGGGTAATGCGCATCGAGCATCTGCGCCGCGGCCTTGTGCACCGGAAGGCGCAGCGTGACCTTGAGGGTGCGCAGTGCATTGCAACACTGCTCGCTTGCATCGAGCGTCAGCGTGGTGCCGTCCTCGGGGGTGAAAACGCCAGCGAACTCAAGCCCTTGGACACGCGCGGGATCGAGCCGATAGCGGATATCTGCCGCGCGGCCCCGCTTCACAAGCAGGGTCTGGCGAAAGGTGCGGTTCACCAGAAAGTCGAGATACTGCTCCATCAGAATCTGGCTGCCCCCGCACTCGCGCAGCAACGGCTCACGGACCTTTTCGCCATAGTTCTGGACGAACATCGTGGAGGGCTCCGCATCCGCCAGGTAGCTGAGGCCGTTGGCATCGGCTCGCGCCACAAACTCCTTGAAGTAGCAGGGTGCGTTGCAGGGCTCGAGAAATTCGTGCAGCAGGTAGTAGCCACTGGAGCCGCGCACGATGGGCATCGTCTCTTCAAGCGTTTTCTTCAGAACGCTGTCAGGTCGCGCCGATTGCTCCAGAAATTCGAGCATGCCGCGCGCATAGGACAGCTTTTCCTCAGGCGTGTCGCGCAGGCCGCCGCGCAGAATCATTGCGTCGCGCACGATCTCCCTCGCCTTCCAGCCCGGGTACACGTTGTAGCTGACGTAGGCCACGCCGTTTGGTGCCAGGTTCTCCGAGCAGATGCGCAAGATCGCATCCTGCACCGGGCCAGGCACCCAGCTGTAGACACCATGGCAGACGATGTAGTCGAACTGGCCGAACGAAGCATCGACATCTGCGAGGTTGAACGCCCGCAACTCGATGTTCGACAGCCCTGCGCGTGAGATAGCCCCGACGCCTTGTTCCACCTGCACCTTCGACAGATCGAGGCCGAGGGCCGTTGCTTCGGGATGGCGCGCAGCAAACGGAATCAGGTTGCCACCGGCGGCACATCCGAGTTCGAGCACGCGCGCCGTGGCGGGGGGCGGCGCGTCAAGGCCGAACAGGAAGGCAAGCGCTTCCAGGTGTTCGATCGCGGTTTGGGGGAACGGATGCGATTCATAAGGCACCTCGTCGTAGTAGCTGGTGAGCGTCGAAGTCAGTGAATCGGACACGGCGTCTTTCTTGAATCGAAGCGGCAATGCCGCCCTCCGTGAGGCAGAGGCAACGGTGGCGGCGCGCCGCGCCCGCTGACTATAGCCCTCGGCCCAGGCAAAAAAAAGCCAACCTTCCTCAGGTTGGCTTTTTTGATGAATGGTGGAGCTGGGGGGATTTGAACCCCCGTCCGCAAGCCTTCATCGCGCAGTTCTACATGTTTAGTGATCTGATTTAAGTCTCGCTTCCGGAGTCGCGCAGTCACACGCTAAACCGGACGCCAGTACCCTATTTTCTCGCCCCGACCCAAGGTACCCGGATCGGAGCCAGCCCATGTAATTATCCTTGCAGCCGGGAGGTCAGGATTGCTCCAGACCCCCTTGCCCAGCCCATCGGCCAACTGTTGCAAGGCTCACTGGCAATTAAGCAGCGAGTGCGAAACGTTCGTCGTTTGCAGTTAGTTTGTTTGAATCTGTTTTACGAGCGCATTCAGCTCGACATGCCCCGCTGCGACTCCGAACCCACGTCGAAACCAGTGCAGCCCCAAGAGGTCTATTTTAGGCCGGGTTGAGAAACTGCAAGAGCTCCATGGGCGAAGAAATTGCAGCGTCCGCCTCCCAAAGGGTGGCGTTGGCCTGCGGCCCCATGTAGCCGTAGGTTGCCGCCACGGTTCGCATGCCGGCCGCACGGCCCGCGATGATGTCGCGCTCATCGTCTCCAACATAAATGCAGGCGTTGGATGGAATTCCAAGCCGCCGGGCCGCTTCGTGCAGCGGCTCGGGATGCGGCTTGGAGAAGGGCGTCGTATCGCCACTGATGATGGCGCCGGCGCTGCCGAAAAGAGGAATGGCGCGCGTCAGGGGATCGGTAAAGCGCGCCGACTTGTTCGTGACCACGCCCCAAGCCAGCCCGCGAGCGCGAATCGCATCGATGAGCCCGTGCACCCCGTCAAACACCTGCGTGTTGAGCAGCATGCGGTTTTCGTAGGTAACGAAAAACTCTTCCCTCAGTTCCGGAAATTCCGGCGAATCCGGAGTAATGCCGAAAGCCACCCCCAGCATGCCCCGCGCGCCCGCCCCCGCCATGAAACGATAACGCTCCAGCGGGTAAGACTCCAGACCGCGATCGGTGCGCATCTTGTCGGCGGCGGCGCCCAGGTCGGGGGCACTGTCGATCAGCGTGCCGTCCAGGTCGAACAGCACGGCTCGCACTGCTGCGGTCGTCACGCTTTCGATCCCGCAGCAACCGACGCCGGTTTTTGCGTGGCGAACATGTAGTTGACGCTGGTGTCGCCGCTGAGCCAATACCGCCGCGTCAAGGGGTTGTGCTCCATGCCCCGTGTATGCCGCAGGTCAAGCCCGGCGGTGCGGCAGTAGGCCGCGAGTTCGCTGGGGCGGATGAGCTTTGCATACTCATGCGTGCCGCGGGGCAACATGCCGAGAACGTATTCGGCCCCGACGATCGCCAGCATGAAAGACTTCAGGTTGCGATTGATGGTGGAAAAGAACACCCAGCCGCCCGGCTTGACCAAAGTTGCGCACGCCTGAACTATGGAAGCAGGCTCGGGCACGTGTTCGAGCATTTCCATGCACGTAACAACGTCGAAACTGCCCGGCTGCTCCGCGGCCAATGCCTCTGCACTGATTTCGCGGTATTTGACGCCCTTGGTTTCGGCTTCGAGGGCATGCAGCTTGGCAACCTTGAGCGCTTTGCTCGCCAGATCGATGCCGAGCACATCAGCGCCTTTTCGGGCCATCGAATCGGCAAGGATTCCTCCGCCGCAGCCGATATCAAGCACTTTGCGCTGTGAAATCGGTGCAATACCGTCAATCCATTCCAGTCGAAGCGGATTGATTTCGTGGAGCGGGCGGAATTCGCTGTCCAAATCCCACCAGCGATGGGCAAGTTCCGAAAACTTGGCGAGTTCCGCCGGATCGGCATTCACGTTATCTGTCATACCGTGGATTATGAAACGGAGAATGCGCCGGCGAACATCGGCCGGCACTTGGGAACAGCCGAACGGAATTCAACGGGCATAAAAAAACCCCGCCGAAGCGGGGTTCTTTTTAGCGATTCAATCGAATCACTTGGTGGCGCGGGTGCCAACCACTTCGATTTCCACGCGACGGTTCTTGGCGCGGCCTTCCTTGGTGCGGTTGTCCGCAACAGGTTGCTTCTCGCCCTTGCCTTCGGTGTAGACGCGGTTGCGTTCGATGCCCTTCGAGACCAGGAAGGCCTTGACGGCTTCGGCGCGGCGCACCGACAGACGCTGGTTGTAGGAGTCAGAACCGATCGAGTCGGTGTGACCCACGGCAATGATCACTTCCAGGTTGACGTCACGGATCTTCGAGACCAGATCGGTCAGCTTTGCGCGACCTTCAGGCTTGAGAACCGACTTGTCGAAGTCGAAGAATGCGTCAGCAGCGAAGGTAACCTTCGAAGCGGCGACTTGAGCTGCAGGCGGCGGGGTAGCTGCGCCCGGGGTGGGAGCAACTGCAGCAGGAGCTGCCGGAACCAGAGCACCGTCGCAACCGGCGGCGGCGGTAGCCGGCGTCCAGTTGGCATCACGCCAGCACAGTTCGTTCGTGCCGTTCTTCCAAACCAGTTCGCCGGTGCCGTTTTGCCAGTTGTCGATCGTAGGACCGCCGTCAGCAGCGGTGACACGGGTCTGCGCGCCGGCGGCAGTGGCGAGCGCAGCGACTGCAAACATCATCGCCACTTTATTCAGTTTCTTCATGGTTCTCCTCTTGGGGAAAAAGCCGCAGCCGCGCTGCGAATCAAGGACGCTTTAAGTGACCACCACCCAAAACGTTGAGGCGATTGTGCCATAGGGTCTTTGGCAAACAGCCCGCAGCGCCCCCCGGAAGCGTAGGACGGAGGCGGAATAGCCGCCTTGTGTTGCGGCGGTACGACACCCCTCACAGCGTAAAATTCCGCCTTCCGCCGCCAGCCTCTCGCTCATGACCTCCTTCGCCAAAGAAACCCTGCCCATCAGTCTTGAAGAGGAAATGCGCAGCAGCTATCTCGATTACGCCATGAGCGTGATCGTGGGCCGAGCGCTTCCCGATGCACGCGACGGCCTCAAGCCCGTGCACCGGCGCGTGCTGTATGCAATGCACGAGCTCAACAACGACTGGAACCGTGCATACAAGAAGTCCGCCCGTATCGTGGGCGACGTCATCGGTAAGTACCACCCGCACGGGGACCAATCGGTCTACGACACCATCGTGCGGCTGGCGCAGGACTTTTCCATGCGCCATATGCTGGTGGACGGACAAGGTAACTTCGGCTCGGTCGACGGAGACAATGCGGCCGCAATGCGGTATACGGAAATCCGCCTGGCCAAAATTGCGCACGAAATGCTGGCCGATATCGACAAGGAAACGGTCGATTTTCAAGACAATTACGACGGCTCCGAAAAAGAACCCAAGGTTCTGCCGAGCAAACTGCCCAATTTGCTGGTGAATGGCTCTGGCGGTATTGCAGTTGGCATGGCCACCAATATCCCGCCGCACAATCTCAATGAGGTTGTAGACGCCTGCCTTCACATGCTGCGCAATCCGCAGGCCACCATCGACGAGCTGATGGAAATCGTGCCGGCGCCCGACTTTCCCACCGCCGGCATCATTTACGGCATCAACGGCGTCCGGGACGGCTATCGCACCGGCCGGGGCAAGGTGGTCATGCGCGCCAAGTGCCACTTCGAGGACATCGATCGGGGCCAACGCCAGGCGATCATCGTTGACGAGCTCCCCTACCAGGTCAACAAGAAGACGCTGCAGGAGCGCATGGCCGAACTGGTGCACGAGAAGAAGATCGAAGGCATCAGCCACATCCAGGACGAATCCGACAAGTCGGGCATGCGCCTGGTCATCGAACTCAAGCGCGGCGAAGTGCCCGAGGTGGTGCTCAACAACCTCTACAAGCAGACGCAGCTGCAGGACACCTTCGGCATCAACATGGTGGCGCTGGTCGACGGCCAACCCAAGCTGTGCAACCTGAAAGATCTGATCGAGGTCTTCCTGCAGCATCGCCGCGAAGTGGTGACGCGCCGCACGGTCTTCACCCTGCGCAAGGCCCGCGAGCGCGGCCACGTGCTCGAAGGCCTGGCTGTGGCACTGGCCAACATCGACGAGTTCATCCGCATCATCCGCGAGTCGCCCACTCCGCCTGTTGCCAAGGCCGAGCTCATGACCCGCAGCTGGGACAGCAAGCTGGTGCGCGAAATGCTCACGCGTTCGCGCGCCGACGGCGGCGTGGTCAACGCCGACGACTACCGACCCGAAGGCCTGGAGCGCGAATTCGGCATGGGTTCCGACGGCCTCTACCGCCTTTCGGAGACACAGGCGCAAGAAATCCTGCAGATGCGCCTGCAACGCCTTACCGGCCTCGAGCAGGACAAGATCGTTGCCGAATACAAAGAGGTCATGGCCGAGATCGACGACCTGCTCGACATCCTGGCCAAGCCCGAACGTGTCTCGGTCATCATTGGCGAAGAGCTTGGCACCATCAAGCAGGAATTCGGCCAGTCGAAGCTCGGCGCGCGCCGCAGCCTGGTCGAGCACAGCGCCTACGACCTCTCGACCGAAGACCTGATCACGCCGACCGACATGGTGGTCACGCTTTCGCACAGCGGCTACATCAAGAGCCAGCCGCTGAACGAATACCGCGCGCAAAAGCGCGGCGGCCGCGGCAAGCAAGCCACCGTCACCAAGGAAGACGACTGGATCGACCAGCTCTTCATTGCCAACACGCACGACTACATCCTGTGCTTCTCCAACCGCGGCCGGCTGTACTGGCTCAAGGTGTGGGAAGTGCCTGCGGGCTCCCGCGGTTCGCGTGGCCGGCCCATCGTCAACATGTTCCCGCTGCAAGAAGGCGAGAAGATCAACGTCGCGCTCGCGCTGACCGGCGAGAAGCGCAACTTTCCGGCCGACCAGTACGTGTTCATGGCCACCTCGATGGGCACGGTCAAGAAGACCACGCTCGACGAGTTCAACAACCCGCGCAAGGGCGGCATCATTGCCGTGAACCTCGACGAAGGCGACTATCTCATTGGCGCCGCACTGACCGACGGCAAGCACGACGTGATGCTGTTCAGCGACGGCGGCAAGGCCGTGCGCTTCGACGAAGAAGACGTTCGTCCGCTGGGCCGCAATGCGCGCGGCGTTCGCGGCATGTCGCTCGACCCGGGGCAAGGCGTCATCGCCATGCTGGTGGCCGAGGACGAGCAGCAAAGCGTGCTCACGGCCACAGAAAATGGTTACGGAAAGCGTACAAGCATTACCGAGTACACGCGTCACGGCCGCGGAACCAAAGGCATGATTGCGATTCAACAGAGTGAGCGCAACGGCAAGGTCGTTGCCGCCACACTCGTGCATGCGGACGATGAGATCATGCTCATCACCGACAAGGGCGTGCTTGTGCGCACCCGAGTTGCCGAAATTCGTGAACTAGGTCGCGCAACGCAAGGCGTCACGCTGATCGGGCTCGACGAAGGCGCCAAACTAAGCGGGCTACAGCGTATCGTCGAGAACGACGCCAACGGCGAGATCGAGCCGGGCGCAGACGATACTTCCACATCTTCAACGGAGAACCCTCAGTGAAAAAATTCAAGCTCGCACTTCTTACTGTCGCCCTGGCTGGCAGCTCGATGGCCGCCATGGCCCAGGACAAAGCTGCGCTCATCAAGCAGTTCATCGACGTGCAGCGCCCCGGCATCGAATCGCTGGCGCGCGGCCTGGTCGAACAGTCGAGTTCTCCGATTGCACAGGCCGGCTCGCAGTACCTGCAGACGCAAGTGCCCGAAGCCAAGCGCGAATCTGCCGCCAAGGCTGCCGACGCCGAACTCAAGAAGTACTTCGACGACGCCTACCCGATCGTGCGCGACAAGGCCGTGCAACTGGCGCCTGTCGCCCTGACACCGCTGCTCGAGCAGAACTTCACCGAAGACGAGCTCAAGCAGTTGCTGGCCTGGATCAACTCGCCGCTCAGCAAGAAGTATCAGGATCTCAATCCCAAGATGCAGACCGCGCTGACCGAAAAGCTCGTGACCGAAACGCGCGCCACCATCGAACCGAAGATGCGCGCGCTCGACGAAAACGTGGCCAAGGCACTCGGTGCGCCGACCGGCGGCCAGCAAGGCGCCGCTCCCGCCAAGGCCCCAGCCAAGGCTCCCGCCAAGAAGTGACGTGACAGAACAGCAGCAGCCCAAGCCGGTCGGCACGCGTCCGTTCAATTTTTCCGCAGGTCCGGCCGCCATGCCGGAGGCGGTGCTGCAACGCGCCGCCTCCGAAATGCTCGACTGGCAGGGCAGCGGAATGAGCGTGATGGAGATGAGCCATCGCGGCAAGGAGTTCGGCGCAATCTGCACCCAGGCCGAAGCCGACATCCGCACGCTGCTGGCTGTGCCCGCGCACTTCCACATCCTGTTCATGCAGGGTGGCGGGCTGGGCGAAAACGCCATCGTGCCGATGAACCTGTCGCGCGGCAAAACCGCCGACTTCGTGATCACCGGCAGCTGGAGCATCAAGTCCCAGAAAGAAGCGCAGCGCTATTGCACTGCGAACGTTGCCGCAAGCAACGCCGGCGACCATCACACCAAGTTGCCAGATCCCTCGACCTGGCAGTTGAGCCAAGACACCTCGTACGTGCACCTGTGCACCAACGAGACCATCAACGGCATCGAATTCCAGCAATTGCCCGACCTTGCGGCTCTTGGCAGCAACGCGCCCCTGGTCATCGACTTCTCGTCGCACGTGGCCTCGCGCAGCGTCGACTGGAGCCGCGTGGGCCTTGCATTCGGCGGCGCACAAAAGAACCTCGGGCCGGCAGGCCTCACGCTCGTGATCGTGCGCGACGACCTTCTCGGCCATGCGCTCGAAATCTGCCCGAGCGCGTTCAACTACAAGATCGTGGCCGACAACAAGTCCATGTACAACACCCCGCCGACGTGGGGCATCTACATGGCCGGGCTCACTTTCCAGTGGTTGCTGCAGCAGACCGAAGGCGGGCTCACGGGTGTGGCTGCCATCGAGCAGCGCAACATCGCCAAGGCGAACCTTCTGTACGGGTTCATCGATGCCTCTTCGTTCTACGTGAACAAGATCGACCCGAGCTGCCGGTCGCGCATGAACGTGCCCTTCTTCCTTCGTGACGAGAGCCGCAACGATGCTTTCCTGGCGGGTGCCCGGGAAGCTGGCCTGTTGCAGCTCAAGGGCCACAAGTCGGTCGGCGGCATGCGTGCGAGCATCTACAACGCCATGCCGCTGGAAGGCGTGCAGGCACTTGTGAGCTACATGCGAGAATTCGAGCGATCGCATGCCTAGGCGCATGCCCAGCTGCTCGCACCGATGACCGCCTCCGCTCCTACACCGCCCTCTACTCCCGACAACTCCGAAAGCCTTGCCGGCCTGCGCGTGCAGATCGACTCGCTCGACCAGCAACTGCTCAGCCTGCTCAACGAGCGGGCCCACGTGGCGGAACTGGTCGGCGAGGTCAAAAAGCGCGAGGGCACGCCGTTTTTCCGCCCCGATCGCGTGGCGCAAGTCATCGAGAAGATGCAAAAGAGCAATGCAGGCCCGCTCAAGGACCTGCACGTGGCCGCCATATGGCGCGAGATCATGTCGGCCTGCCTCGCGCTCGAATCGCCGCAGCGCGTTGCGGTGCTGGGCCCCGAGGGCACCTTCTGCGAACAAGCCGCCATCGAGTACTTCGGGGGCGCCGCCGATCTCATCTACTGCGCCAGCTTCGACGAGGTGTTTCACGCCACGGCAGCGGGCAGCGCCCAATACGGCGTGGTGGGCGTCGAAAATTCGACCGAAGGCGTGGTCACGCGATCGCTCGACCTCTTCCTGCATTCGCCCACCCATGTGGTCGGCGAGGTCAGCTTGCTGGTGCGGCACCATCTTCTGCGCAGCAGCAACACGCTCGACGGCGTGGAGGCGGTGCTTGCGCATCCGCAAGCGCTTGCGCAGTGCCAGACCTGGCTTTCGAAGCACCTGCCCAATGCCGAACGGCGCGCCGTTTCGAGCAATGCCGAAGGCGCACGGCTCGCAGCCACCAACCCGGCCTGGGCCGCGCTGGCCGGCGAACGCGCCGCTACCCGCTTCGGCCTGCACATTGTTGCGCACGCCATCCAGGACGACTCGTACAACCGCACCCGTTTTTCCGTGATCTGCCTGCCGCAGACCCTGGCGATGCCGCCGGCGTCCGGGCGCGATTGCACAAGCCTGATCGTCTCCGTGCCCAACCGCCCCGGCGCCGTGCACGATTTGCTGGTGCCGCTGAAGCTCAACAACGTGTCCATGACCCGCTTCGAGTCGCGCCCCGCGCGCACCGGCCAGTGGGAGTACTACTTCTACATCGACCTGGACGGCCATCCTTCGCAGCCCAACGTGGCTGCAGCGCTGGCCGAACTGCGCGGCCTTTGCGCGTTCTACAAGGTGCTCGGCGCCTACCCCGTCAAAGCCTGAGCCGGACACGCATCATGTTCGAGCAATTGGGATTGATCGGCTGCGGCCTCATGGGCGGCTCCTTTGCACTCGCGCTCAAGCGCGCAAAGCTGGTGAAACGCGTAGTCGGCTACAGCAAGTCGCCCTCCACCACCGAACGCGCTCGCCAGCTCGGCGTGATCGACGTGGTGGCGCCCTCCGCGCTGCTCGCGGTTTCGGGTGCAGACCTTGTTCTTCTGGCGGTGCCGGTGGCGGCCTCGGAAGCAACATTCAGGGCCATTCGCCACGGCATTTCGAGCGACACACTGGTCATGGACGTGGGCTCCACGAAGGGCGACGTGATCGAGGCCGCGCGCAACGGCCTTCAAAGCCAGTTTGCCAACTTCGTGCCGGCCCACCCAATTGCCGGCAAGGAAGTGTCCGGCATCGAACACGCCGAGGCTTCGCTCTACACGGGCCGCAAGGTCGTGCTGACTCCCGTCAAGGCCACGCTGCGTTCCAACGTGCAGCGTGCTTCGCAGCTCTGGGGCGGCATTGGCGCCAACGTGGTCACCATGACCCACGAAGAGCACGACAGCGCCTTCGCGGCCGTAAGTCATCTGCCCCACCTGCTGGCCTTTGCTTACGTCAACGCGCTCATCGCCCAGCCGCAAGGCGACCGCTTCCTGAGCCTGGCCGGACCCGGCTTTCGCGATTTCTCGCGCATTGCGGCCAGCGATCCGGTCATGTGGCGCGACGTGCTGCTCGCCAACCGCGAACAAGTGCTGCTGCAATCGCAGGCCTTCCGCAAGGCCTTGCTGGATCTCGAGGCGCTGATGGTTGCGACCGATGCCCAGGCGCTGGAACAATCGATTGCCGCCGCCCAGAAGGCGCGCGCCGCCTGGCAGCCCAACACCGACGCCTCACAGGACTCCTGACATGTTCTCGACGGCATTCCTGGATATTCCTCCGTTGGTGGGCGCCTCGGGCACTGTGCAGTTGCCGGGCTCCAAGAGCATCTCGAACCGCGTGCTGTTGCTGGCCGCCCTTGCAAGCGGCACCACCACCATCCACGACCTGCTCGACTCGGACGACACCCGCGTAATGCTCGATGCATTGCGCGCCCTCGGCTGCGGCATCGACGCCGTGGGCAACACGCTGCGCATCACCGGCATTGGCGGTCATCTCAAATCCAAGGGCCAGCTGCTTGCGCTTTTCCTTGGCAACGCCGGCACCGCAATGCGCCCGCTTACCGCGGCACTCTCGCTGCTCGGCGGCGATTTCGAACTGAGCGGCGTCCCGCGCATGCATGAGCGGCCGATCGGCGATCTGGTCGACGCACTGACCCAGCTCGGCTGCCGCATCGATTACCTTGGCAATCCCGGCTACCCGCCTCTACGCATCAGCCCGGTCGATCACGGTGCGCTGGTGCTCGATTCGCCTATTCGCGTGCGCGGCGACGTGTCGAGCCAGTTCCTCACGGCGCTGCTGCTCGCCTTGCCGCTCGCCGCACGCAAGGACATCGTCATCGAAGTGGTCGGGGAACTGATTTCCAAACCATACATCGAGATCACGCTGAACCTGCTCGCGCGCTTTGGCATCGCGGTCCGGCGCGACGGCTGGGAGCGGTTCATCATTCCGGCCGGCAGCAGCTACAGCTCGCCGGGCGACATCCACGTTGAAGCCGACGCCTCTTCTGCTAGCTATTTCATAGCACTCGGAGCCATTGCAACCGGCACGTCGGGCCAGGATGGCATCCGCATCGAAGGTGTCGGCGCTGATTCGATCCAAGGGGATATCCGCTTCATCGATGCGGCCCGGCAAATGGGCGCCCAAGTCGACAGCGGTCCGAACTGGCTCGAAGTGCGCCGCGGCGCGTGGCCGCTCAAGGCCATCGACCTGGACGCCAACCACATTCCCGATGCCGCAATGACGCTGGCCGTGATGGCGCTTTATGCCGACGGCCCGAGCACCTTGCGCAACATTGCCAGTTGGCGGGTCAAGGAAACCGACCGGATCGACGCCATGGCCAACGAGTTGAAAAAGCTCGGCGCCACGGTCGAGTCCGGCCCCGATTTCATCCGGGTACATCCCCTCGCGCCGGCCGATTGGCAGGCTGCCGCCATCCGCACCTACGACGACCATCGCGTGGCAATGTGCTTCTCGCTCGCAGCCTTCAATCCGGCCCGGGTGCCGGTGCGCATTCTCGAGCCGCATTGCGTCGCCAAGACCTTTCCGGACTACTTCGAAACCTTGTTCTCGGTCGCCGAGGCGGCCGGAATACCCGTGATCTGCATCGATGGCCCCACCGCCTCGGGCAAGGGCACGCTCGCAGCCGAGGTGGCGCGCCTGCTGGGCTACCACTATCTGGATTCGGGCTCGCTCTATCGCGTCACCGGCCTGGCCATGCGGCGCGCCGGGCTCAGCGCTGATTCGCAGCACGAAGCGCAGATTGCCGAAATGGCACGCACCCTGCCCCTGCAGTTTGCCGAAGGCAAGGTTTTGCTGGCTGGCGAAGACGTAAGCGACGAGATCCGCACCGAAGCCGCAGGCATGGATGCCTCCCGCGTTTCGGCTCTTCCCGCCGTGCGCGAGGCCCTTTTGGCCCTGCAGCAGCGCTTCCGGCAGCTCCCGGGCCTGGTGGCCGACGGCCGCGACATGGGCACCGTGATCTTCCCCGATGCAGAACTCAAGGTCTTCCTGACGGCCAGCGCCGCCCAGAGGGCCGAACGCCGGCATAAGCAGTTGATTTCAAAGGGTATTTCAACTACACTCGACAGTCTTCGCTCCGACTTGGAAGCACGCGATGCCAGGGACTCGTCCCGCAGCGTTGCACCACTCAAGCCGGCGCAAGATGCTCGCCACCTCGACAACTCCCAGCTATCCATCGAGCAATCGATCGACCAGGTGTTGAACTGGTGGCAAGAAAAACAACCGTTCAAGTCCGCTTGACCGGTTTGAAGTACGGCCTTTCAAGTCCGCTTGAAAAGCCGGCGCCCGACGGAATATCCAGAGGCGCATACCGCTCCAGCAGGTTCCTTCCGCGCGACAGCGCACCGGCCTGCTGGTTGTTCAACCAACCGGGCTCACGCCCAAAAAACCGCCGTCTCCAGACTCACAGCAGCCGCACGCAATTTCGCATGAGCGCCTGCCAACCCTGCCTGACGGAAGGAACCATAAATGTCTGAATCTTTTGCCGACCTATTCGAAGAGTCCCTGAAGCGTTCCGAAATGCGCACCGGCGAGGTCATCACGGCCGAAGTCGTGCGCGTCGAACACAACCACGTCGTCGTCAACGCCGGCCTCAAGTCCGAAGCGTACGTGCCGATCGAGGAGTTCAAGAACGACAAGGGCGAACTCGAAGTCCAGGCCGGCGATTTCGTTTCCGTTGCCATCGGCAGCGTTGAAAACGGCTACGGCGACACCATCCTCTCGCGCGACACCGCCAAGCGTCTGGCTTCGTGGCTCGCCCTGGAGAAGGCCCTGGAATCGGGCGACTTCGTCACCGGTACCACCAGCGGCAAGGTCAAGGGCGGCCTCACGGTGCTCGTCAACGGCATCCGCGCATTCCTGCCCGGCTCGCTGATCGACACGCGTCCCATCAAGGACCTGACCCCCTACGAGAACAAGACCCTCGAATTCAAGGTCATCAAGCTCGACCGCAAGCGCAACAACGTCGTGCTGTCGCGCCGTGCCGTGGTTGAAGCCAGCATGGGCGAAGAACGCGCCAAGCTGATGGAAACCCTGAAGGAAGGCGCAGTCGTGCGCGGTGTCGTCAAGAACATCACCGAATACGGCGCGTTCGTCGACCTCGGCGGCATCGACGGCCTGCTGCACATCACCGACATGGCATGGCGCCGTGTTCGCCACCCGAGCGAAGTCGTTCAGGCCGGCCAGGAAATCACCGCCAAGATCCTCAAGTTCGACACCGAAAAGAACCGTGTCTCGCTGGGTCTCAAGCAAATGGGCGACGACCCGTGGATGGGGGTTTCGCGCCGCTACCCGCAATCGACCCGCCTGTTCGGCAAGGTCACGAACATTGCCGACTACGGCGCGTTCGTCGAACTCGAACCCGGCATCGAAGGCCTGGTGCACGTCTCCGAAATGGACTGGACCAACAAGAACATCGCTCCGAACAAGATCGTCTCGCTGGGCGACGAAGTCGAAGTCATGGTCCTCGAGATCGACGAAGACAAGCGCCGCATCAGCCTGGGCATGAAGCAGTGCAAGGCCAACCCGTGGCAAGAGTTCGCGCAAAACACCAAGCGCGGCGACCGCGTCAAGGGCCCGATCAAGTCGATCACCGACTTCGGCGTGTTCGTGGGTCTGGCTGCAGGCATCGACGGCCTGGTTCACCTCTCGGACCTCTCGTGGAACGAAGCCGGCGAAACCGCCGTTCGCAACTACAAGAAGGGCCAGGAAGTCGAAGCCATCGTGCTGGCAGTCGACGTCGACCGCGAGCGCATCAGCCTGGGCATCAAGCAGCTCGACAGCGATCCGTTCACCACCTTCACCACGGTGAACGACAAGGGCCAGATCGTGACCGGCAAGGTCAAGACCGTTGACGCCCGCGGCGCTGAAATCGACCTCGGCGAAGACATCCTCGGCTACCTGCGTGCTTCGGAAATCTCGCGCGACCGCGTCGAAGATGCCCGCAACGTGCTGAAGGAAGGCGACGAAGTCACTGCCATCGTGCTGAACGTGGATCGCAAGACCCGCAACATCCAGCTGTCGATCAAGCAGAAGGACATGGTCGACGAACAAGGCGCCATGGCCAACCTCAGCCAGCAGTCGGCACGCGAAAACGCGGGCACGACGAGCCTGGGCGCACTGCTGCGCGCCAAGCTCGACAACAACGACAGCAAGTAAGCTGAGCCAGAAGACAGAGCAGGCCCTGGGGCCGCTCTGTCTTTTTTTTCGTCCACGTTTTTGTTTGGCCTATGACCCGCTCTGACCTCGTCGAAGAACTCGCAGCGCGCTTTGCGCAGCTGACGCACCGCGATGCCGAATACGCCGTCAAGACCATCCTCGACGCGATGAGCGACGCGCTGGTGCGCGGGCATCGCATCGAGATTCGCGGCTTTGGCAGTTTTTCGGTCAGCCGGCGTCCACCGCGCATCGGCCGCAACCCGCGTTCGGGCGAGAGCGTTCAGATCCCCGAAAAACGGGTGCCGCATTTCAAGCCGGGCAAGGCGCTGCGCGAAGCGGTCGACGCAAAGACCGCCGAGCTCGGCGGCAGCCAGCAAGCCAGCAGCAGCAAGGCCTGACCTGCATGGATGATGCAAACGTAGAATGCTCCCGGCAACGGGAATGGCTATGAAATACCTCCTGTGGCTGCTCAAGGCAGCCATTTTTTTTACGCTTTTCGCCTTCGCGCTGAACAATCAGCACGACGCGACCGTCTATTTTTTCTTTGGCACCTATTGGCGCGCGCCGTTGGTGCTTGTCGTGCTCGCGGCTTTTGCCGGTGGACTGGTGGTAGGTGCGCTTGGCATGCTGCCCGGATGGTGGAAGCACCGCGCCGCCGCAGCGGCCCAGCAACCCGCCACACCCCTGCAGGCTACGGCCGGATCCGCCGTAGCAACCACTCCCGCGGCCGCTCCCTCCATTTCCGCCACCGACCTTCCCGCCGTACGTCAACATGGACTTTGATCCCAGCTGGCTGCTGATCAGCTTGCCCGTCGCATTTGTGCTGGGCTGGCTCGCATCGCGCTTCGACATCCGGCAACTCAAGCTAGAGAACAGGCAAGCCCCCAAGGCTTATTTCCGCGGCCTCAACTTCCTGCTCAACGAGCAGCAGGACCAGGCCATCGACGCCTTCATCGAGGCCGTGCAGAACGACCCCGACACGCAAGAGCTGCACTTTGCGCTCGGCAACCTGTTTCGCCGGCGCGGCGAATACCAGCGCGCGGTGCGTGTGCATGAGCACCTGCTGGGCCGCGGCGACTTGAGCCGCGCCGACCGGGAGCGCGCGCAGCACGCACTCGCACAAGACTTCCTGCGCGCCGGCCTGCTCGACCGCGCCGAGGCAGCGCTGCAAAAACTCGAGGGCACGCGTTACGAGAACGAGGCGCGGCTCGCGCTGCTGGCCATCTACGAACGCTCGCGCGAATGGACCCAGGCCGCCGACGTGGCGCAGAAACTCGATGAGTCCGATCAGGCGAGCTACAGCACGCGCCGGGCACACCACCTGTGCGAGCAAGCCGCCGAACAGGTGGCGGCCGGCGACCCGGCCGCTGCCGGCAGGCTGTTGTCCGAGGCCGTGGCGCTGGCTCCGCAGGCACCGCGGCCGGCCATCGATTCCGCGATGCTGCAGTTGCGCAACGGCGAGGCGACCACGGCATTCGACACCCTTCTTGCATTGAGCGACACCGCACCGCTTGCGCTGCCGCTGTATGCCGCCGCACTGCAGCAGGCCGCAGTTGCCGCGCACCGCGAGGGCGAAGCGCTCGCGCTACTGCAGCGGCGCTATGCCGATTCGCCGTCCATCGACGTGCTCGAGGCGCTGATGGCGCTCGGCGGTTCACCAACCGCGGCCGTTCCGGCCGCCGATGGCCAGGCGCTCGCCCCGCGCGACGGCTACATCGCACACCTCGCCCAACAGCCCTCGCTGGTTGCCGCATCGCGCTGGCTTGCCGGCGAACGGTTCGAGCACGAGCAGTTCCATCCGCAGGTACAACGCGCGCTCGACCAGGCCACCCGTCCGCTCATGCGCTATCGCTGCGCCGCATGCGGCTTCGAGGCGCACCAGTACTTCTGGCATTGCCCCGGTTGCCAGGCCTGGGACAGCTATCCGCCCCGCCGCGTCGAAGAACTCTGAGCAACGTTCCGAACATATTTCGGAACAATGGTCACCAGGGGCCCTGCGGCGCGCAAAGCCGTCAACGCCCTCTTCCCTGTACTCGTTGAACGCGAGCCGACATCTCTGTCGGCAAACAGTCAAATCAACAAATCAGGGAGTTCGATCATGTTCAAGAAAATCCTGGCCGCCATGGCCATGCTGGTTGCGGTTGCCTCTTTCGCCGCTGTCGATGTCAACAAGGGCACTGCGGCTGATCTAGACGGCATCAAGGGCGTGGGGCCCGCAATGTCCAAGCGCATCCTCGACGCCCGCAAGGAAGGCGAGTTCAAGGACTGGCCCGACTTCATGCAGCGCATCAAGGGCGTGAAAGAAAAGAAGGCCGCCAAGCTGTCGGGCGAAGGCCTCACGGTAAACGGCCAGGCTTTCGCCGGCCAGACCAGCGCGCCGGCTGCGGCCAAGGCCGACAAGCCAGTCAAGCCCGTGAAGGCAACCGCTGCCGACACGAAGCCCGCCGCCAAGCCCTGACCGCGTTCTGGGGCCCGCTCGCGGTTCCCCAGGCAATGCGATGAACAAGGCCGCCGACAAGGCGGCTTTTTTGCGCGCGCCGCAAAAGACGAAGCGCCGCCTCACATGGCCATGACGCGGCGATCCCGCGGCTGCGTGGCAGGGAAATGCCTCAGCGTATGGCCCGGAATTTGCACGTATGCTCGCTTTCGTTTTCACTTTCATACGTTCCGGAGCGCTCATGAATCACAAGTTCGGTATTGCCCTCGCTGGTCTCACTCTTGGCGCCGCAGCCTTTGCGCAAACCAAGTGGGATCTGCCCACCGCCTACCCGGCGAGCAACTTCCACACCGAAAACAACGTGCAGTTCGCCAGCGACGTCGACAAGGCCAGCGGCGGCAAGCTCAAGATCACGGTGCACGCCAACGCCTCGCTGTTCAAGGCGCCCGAGATCAAGCGTGCGGTCCAAGGGGGCCAAGCGCAACTCGGCGAGATCCTGCTGGTCAACTACCAGAACGAATGGCAGATGTTCGGTGCCGACGGCATCCCGTTTCTTGCGGACAGCTACGACGCCGCCTGGAAGCTCTATCAGGCGCAAAAGCCCGTGCTCGAGAAGAAGCTCGCCGAACAAGGCATCGTGCTGCTCTACGCAGTGGCCTGGCCGCCGCAGGGCATCTTCGTTAAAAAGGAAATCGCCTCGGCCGCCGACCTCAAGGGTGTGAAGTGGCGCGCTTACAGCCCCGCCACCGCGCGCATCGGCGAACTCGTCGGCGCACAACCGGTCACGGTGCAGCAGGCCGAACTGTCGCAAGCCATGGCCACCGGTGTGATCGAGTCTTACATGTCGTCCGGCTCCACCGGCTATGACACCAAGACCTACGAATACATCAAGAACTTCTACGACACGCAGGCCTGGCTGCCCAAGAATGCGCTGCTCATGAACAAGAAGGCCTTCGACGCCCTCGACAAGCCCACCCAGGACGCCGTCTTGAAGGCAGCCGCCGATGCAGAGAAGCGCGGCTGGGACATTTCGAAGAAGAAGAACACCGAGTACCTCGACCTGCTCAAGAAGAACGGCATGACGGTCCATGTGCCTTCCGCCGCGCTCAAGTCCGACATGAAGAAGGTCGGCGACACCATGCTCAAGGAGTGGCTCGAAAAGGCCGGCCCCGATGGGCAGACGGTGGTCGACGCATACAAGAAGATGTGACGCAACGCCGAACAGTTTGCGATGCGAAAGACACTCGATTTTCTATATAACAGCGCCGCCGCCCTGGCGGCGCTTTTCATGATCGGCCTGCTGGTGATGGTGCTGCTCTCCATCATCGGCCGGCAGCTTCACTTCAACATTCCGGGCATCGATGCCTACGCGGGCTACCTGATGGCCGGCGCCGGTTTTCTTGCGCTCGCGCACACGCTCAAGCGCGGCGAACATATTCGCGTCACCCTGGTGCTGCAGCACCTGCCGCCGGCCGCACAGCGCTGGCTCGAACGCTGGGCCACGGGCGCGGGCGCCCTGCTCGCGCTGCTGTTCGCCTGGTACAGCGCACGGCTGGTTTACCAGTCATACGACTTCCACGATATTTCCACCGGCAACGACGCCACCCCCCTGTGGCTCCCGCAGCTCTCGATGGCGGTCGGTGCGCTGGTGTTCGCGATTGCGGCTTTCGACGAATTCGTGATCGAGTGGCGCGGAAGACCCGCCAGGCCGGTCGGAACGGAGGCGCTGCGCCATGAGTGACATTGCCGTTGCAGGCCTGCTGATTGCCGCTCTCTTCCTGATCCTGGGCAGCGGCGTGTGGATCGGCCTCACGCTCTCCGGCGTGGCGTGGATCGCCATGCAGGTTTTCTCTTCCCGCCCGGCGGGCGACGCCATGGCCGTGACCATCTGGGGCTCTGCCTCGAGCTGGACGCTCACCGCGCTGCCGCTGTTCATATGGATGGGCGAGATCCTGTTCCGCACGCGGCTCTCGCAGGACATGTTCAAGGGTCTTGCGCCGTGGATGCAAAGCCTGCCGGGCCGGCTGCTGCACACCAACGTGGTGGGCTGTGCGGTGTTCGCGGCTGTGTCGGGCTCGAGCGCCGCCACCTGCGCCACCATCGGCAAGATGAGCCTGCCCGAACTCAAGCGCCGCGGCTACCCCGACGACATGGTCATCGGCACGCTCGCCGGAGCCGGCACTTTGGGCCTGTTGATCCCGCCCTCGATCATCATGATCGTGTACGGCGTGAGCGCCGATGTGTCCATCGCGCGCCTGTTCATCGCGGGCGTGATCCCCGGCATCCTGCTTGCGCTGCTGTTCTCGGGGTACATCGTTTTCTGGTCCCTGCGCCATCCCGACCGCATTCCGCCGGCCGACGCCAAGCTGCCCTTCGCCGAGAAACTGCGTGCATCGCTCTCGTTAATTCCGGTCACGCTGCTGATCCTGTCGGTGCTCGGCTCCATCTATGCGGGCATTGCCACAGCCACCGAAGCGGCGGCGGTGGGCGTCGTGGGCGCCATGATCATCTCGGCCGCGCAGGGCTCGCTGAGTTGGCACAGCTTCAAGGAAGCGCTGCTCGGTGCCACGCGGCTCTACTGCATGATGGCGCTGATCCTCGCGGGGGCGGCCTTTCTTACGCTTGCGATGGGCTACATCGGCCTGCCGCGGCACCTGGCCGAGTGGATCGGTTCGCTCGGGCTGTCGAAGTTCCAGCTGATCGTGATGCTCGCAGTTTTCTATGTCGTGCTGGGCTGCTTCCTCGACGGCATCTCCATGGTGGTGCTCACCATGGGCGTCATCATGCCGACCGTCACATCGGCCGGCATCGACCCGATCTGGTTCGGCATCTTCGTCGTGCTGGTGGTCGAGATGGCGCAGATCACGCCGCCGGTGGGCTTCAACCTCTTCGTGCTGCAGGGCATGACCGGAAGAGACCTGCTCTACATCGCCCGTGTCACGCTGCCGATGTTCATGCTGATGGTGGCGGCCGTGCTCATCATCTACTTCGTGCCGCAACTGGTCACCTGGCTGCCCCAGCAAATGGCGCCATGAACAGGGACGAGCGTCTCCGACAATAGAGCGATGCTGCTTCCGATTCTCGCCATCTGCATCGGCGCCTCTGCCGGCGCACTGGCGCGCTGGGGTCTCGCGCTCTGGTTCGGGGCCGGGGGACTCATGCCGTGGGGCACCTTGGCCGCCAACCTGATCGGGGGCTACTTCATCGGCGTGGCCATTGCCTCGTTCCAGTTGCTGCCCGATCTCGACCCCGTCTGGCGGCTTGCCTTGGTGACCGGCTTCCTCGGCGGGCTTACCACCTTCTCGAGCTTTTCTGCCGAAGTGGTGACCATGCTCCTCGAAGGCCGGCTGGGCGTGGCCCTGCTCACGGCAACGGCGCATCTGGGCGGCTCGCTGTTCTTCACGTGGCTTGGCATACGCAGCGTTCAGGCCCTGGCCGCCTGACGCCCCGCCGCGCTTAAGACGCGCGGAGATCCCGGGTTTCTAGAAGGACTCTCCAGGGGGCCGGTCGATAGAATCGATCGCAATGCCCCTGGTCTTTCTCGTCGCACTCCCCTTCATTGCCAGCGTGCTCGCCGCGTTGATGCCGTCGAACGCGCGCAACCGGGAGTCGACGCTCGCAGGACTCGTCGCGCTGGGCTGCGCAGTGCAGGCAGCGTGGTTCTTTCCACAAATTGCACACGGCAACGTGCTGCGCCAGCAAATCGTATGGCTGCCTGAGCTCGGCCTCAACCTCGTGTTTCGCATGGACGGCTTTGCCTGGCTGTTCTGCATGCTGGTGCTCGGCATCGGCGCGCTGGTGGTGCTCTATGCGCGCTACTACATGTCGGCGTCCGACCCGGTGCCGCGCTTCTTCTCGTTCTTTCTCGCGTTCATGGGCGCGATGATGGGCGTGGTGCTCTCCGGCAACCTGATCCAGCTGGTGCTGTTCTGGGAACTCACCAGCCTGTTCTCGTTCCTGCTGATCGGCTATTGGCATCACCGGCGTGATGCGCGGCGCGGCGCACGCATGGCGCTTACCGTCACCGGTGCCGGCGGCCTCTGCCTGCTTGCCGGCGTGCTGGTGCTGGGCCGCATTGCGGGCAGCTACGAGCTCGACGTGGTGCTTGCTTCAGGCAACGAGATTCGCGCGCACGCGCTCTACCCCACCGCGCTTGTGCTGATACTGCTCGGCGCCTTTACCAAGAGCGCCCAGTTCCCGTTTCACTTCTGGCTGCCGCGCGCCATGGCAGCGCCCACCCCGGTTTCGGCCTACCTGCATTCGGCCACCATGGTGAAGCTCGGCGTGTTCCTGATGGCGCGGCTTTGGCCGGCGCTGTCGGGTACAGAGCTGTGGTTCTGGCTGGTGGGCGGCGCAGGCGCCATTACGCTGCTGCTCGGTGGCTTCGTTGCCATGTTCCAGCGCGACCTGAAGGCACTGCTGGCGTACTCGACCATCTCGCACCTCGGGCTCATCACGCTGCTGCTCGGCCTCAACAGCCCGCTGGCGGCCGTGGCGGCGGTGTTCCACGTCATGAACCATGCGACCTTCAAGGCCTCGCTCTTCATGGCGGCGGGCATCATCGACCACGAGAGCGGCACGCGAGACATCCGCAAGCTGAGCGGGCTGATGCGGCTGATGCCCATCACCGGTACGCTGGCAGTCATCGCAAGCGCCTCGATGGCCGGCGTGCCGCTGCTCAACGGCTTTCTCTCCAAGGAGATGTTCTTCGCCGAGACGGTGTTCATCCAGGCAACGGCCTGGATCAACGTGAGCCTTCCGATCATTGCCACCGTGGCCGGCATCTTCAGCGTGGCCTATTCGGCGCGCTTTGTGTTCGACGTGTTCTTCGGGCCACCCTGCGGTGCCGACGTGCCCCGGCAGCCGCACGAGCCGCCGCACTGGATGCGCGTGCCCGTCGAACTGCTGGTGCTGGTGTGCCTGGTGGTCGGCGTTGCACCCGCCTGGTCCATTGGCCCGCTGCTGGCCGCTGCCGCAACCCCGGTGGTCGGCGGCGTGCTGCCCCAATACAGCCTGGCCGTGTGGCACGGCTTCAATTTGCCTCTGGCCATGAGCTTCGTGGCACTGGCCGGCGGCATGGCGCTCTACCTTTCGCAGCGCCGCCGCCGCGCACTCGGCGACCTGGCGCACACGCCGCTGCTGCACCGCTTCGATGGGCAGGTCATCTTCGAGCACCTGCTCGCGCAGCTCAGCGAAGCCGGCCGGCGCAGCCGACGCGTGCTCGGCACACGCCGGCTGCAGTCGCAATTGCTGCTGCTGATTGCAGTGGCCGCTGCCGGGGCCGCGGTCTCGCTCTGGGCTGCGCCCGTTGCGCGCGGCAGCCGCGAGCTACTGCCCTTTTCGACGATGTTCGCAATGACCTGGATCATCGGCGGCGTTTGCGCGCTGGCGGCGGCATGGCAGGCCAAGTTCCACAGGCTTGCGGCGTTGATGCTGGCATCGGGCGCAGGCCTGGTGTGCTCGGTGACCTACATCTGGTTCTCCGCACCCGATCTGGCGTTGACGCAACTCGTGGTCGAAGCCGTCACCACGGTGCTCATTCTGCTGGGCCTGCGCTGGCTGCCGATGCGCAGCAAGGACGCGATACAGCCTGCACGCGCCCGGCTGCGTCCATGGGGGCGGCGCGGACGCGACCTGCTGGTGGCCGCCGCCGCGGGCAGCGGCATGTCGGCACTCGCCTGGGTGATGATGACGCGCGCGTTTCCGCAGAGCATCTCGCCGTTCTTCCTGGAGCACTCGCTCACCGAAGGCGGCGGCACCAACGTGGTCAACGTGATGCTGGTCGACTTTCGCGCTTTCGACACCTTCGGCGAAATCACGGTACTCGGCGTGGTTGCGCTCACCGTGTATGCGCTGCTGCGCCGCTTTCGCCCGGCGCGCGAATCGATGGCGCTGCCGGTGCAGCAACGCGCACAGACCGACGACGGGAGCAGCGACCTGCTGAATCCGCGCCTCGCCAAGGACACCGCCGTGGGCTACCTCATGGTGCCAGCCGTGCTCGTGCGGCTGCTGCTTCCGCTCGCTGTGCTGGTCGCGGTCTATTTCTTCATGCGCGGCCACAACTCTCCCGGCGGCGGCTTCGTCGCGGGGCTGGTGATGTCGGTGGCGCTGCTGCTGCAGTTCATCGTCTCGGGCACCGAATGGGTCGAAGAGCACCTGCGCATCTATCCGCGCCGCTGGATTGCCGTCGGCCTGCTGCTGGCGCTGGTTACCGGCAGCGGCGCCGTGGCGCTGGGCTATCCGTTCATGACCACCCACACGGCCCACCTGCATCTTCCGGTGCTGGGCGAGCTGCATGTGCCGAGTGCCCTCTTCTTCGACATCGGCGTGTTCGCGCTGGTGCTCGGCGCCACCATGCTCATTCTTACCGCGCTGGCCCACCAGTCGATACGCAGCCACCGCTGGGCCGACGAGCAGGCCGAAAAAGAAGCAAAGGCCCAGTCCGAGGCCGTGGAAGGGGTGCACTGATGGAAATCGTGCTCGCACTCGCCATAGGCGTGCTCACCGGCTCGGGCGTGTACCTGCTGCTGCGCCCGCGCACCTTCCAGGTGATCATGGGCCTCACGCTCATCTCGTACGCGGTCAACCTCTTCATCTTCAGCATGGGACGGCTCAAGCTCGACAGCGAACCCGTGCTCATCAAGGGCATTGAGTCCACGCTGGCCAACACGGCCGACCCGATGCCGCAGGCGCTGGTGTTGACGGCCATCGTGATCGGCTTTGCGATGACCGCGCTGTTCCTCGTGGTGCTGCTGGCCTCGCGCGGCCTCGCCGGCACCGACCATGTGGACGGCGAAGAGCGGCAGGAGGCGGCTGAGTGATGGAACCGGTTCAGTTGCTCGACCGCCTGCTCGACTTCAGCATGCCGCACCTGGTGGCCGTGCCAATCCTCGTGCCTTTGCTCACCGCGGCACTGATGCTGCTGCTGGGCGAAAACCGGCGCCGCGCCAAGTCGGCCTTGAGCGTGGTCTCGGGGCTGGTAGGCCTGCTGGCGGCACTGGCGCTGCTTCGCTGGGTGAATGCGCCCGACACCGGTGATGGCCCCGGGTCCATCGGCGTCTACCTGCCGGGCAATTGGCGGGCGCCCTTCGGCATCGTGCTGGTGGCAGACCGCCTGTCGACCATGATGGTGGCGCTTACCGGGGTTGTCGCGTTCGCGGCCTCGATCTATTCGACGTCGCGCTGGGACCGCGCAGGCGTGCATTTTCATCCGCTGCTGCAGTTGCAGCTCATGGGCCTGAACGGCGCCTTTCTCACCGGCGACCTGTTCAACCTGTTCGTCTTTTTCGAGGTGATGCTCGCCGCTTCCTACGGCCTGCTGCTGCACGGCTCCGGCCGGCTGCGCGTGCAGGCAGGGCTGCACTACATTGCCATCAACCTGGCCGCCTCGTCTTTGTTCCTCATCGGTGCGGCCTTGCTCTACGGCGTGACCGGTACGCTCAACATGGCCGACCTGAGCGTGCGCATTGCCGAACTCGCGCCCGCCGACCGCGGCCTGGTGCATGCGGCCGCAGCCATACTCGCGACCGCATTTTTCGCCAAGGCCGGCGCATGGCCCCTCAACTTCTGGCTGGTGCCAGCCTATAGCGCGGCGGTGTCGCCGGTGGGTGCCGTCTTCGCGCTGCTGACCAAGCTCGGCATCTACACGCTGCTGCGCCTGTGGACCCTGCTCTTTGCGCCGGATTCCGGCGCGTCTGCCGCGTTCGGCCAGTCGGCGCTCATCGCCATCGGCCTTGCCACGCTGTTCGCGGGGGCCATGGGCATCGTCGGAACGCAGCGACTCTCCAACCTTGCGGGCTTCAGCGTGCTGGTGTCGGCCGGCACGCTGCTTGCCGCCATAGGCCTTGGCGAGCCCGCCGTGTGGGCCGGTGCCCTGTACTACCTGCTGAGTTCGACGCTGGCAGTCAGCGCCTTCTTCCTGTTGATCGACATGATCGAGCGCTGGCGCAACGCCGGCATGAGCGTTGCGCCGCATGAAGCCGCAGGCAATGCGCCCTTCCTTGCCGAAGACCTGCGCGTGCTCGACGACGTGAACCTCGACGACGAGGCACAGGCGCTCTATGGCCGTGCCATTCCCGCCGGCGTTGCGTTTCTCGGCCTGAGCTTCATCGCCTGCACCTTGCTGCTTGCGGGCCTGCCGCCGTTCTCCGGCTTTGTGGGCAAGTTTGCGATGCTGTCCGGCACCTTCGTGACCAGCGGCACCTCGACGCCCGCATGGATCTTCCTGGCGCTGTTGATCGCGTCGGGCTTCCTGGCGCTGATTGCGCTGAGCCGCACCGGCATTCGCCATTTCTGGACGCAGCCGCATCCCACCATGCCTGCGCTGCCCGCACTCGAAGTGCTGCCCGTGGCTGGCCTGCTTGCAGCCTGCGTGGCGTTGACCGTGTGGGCCGGCCCGGTGATGCGCCATGCCCTCATCACCGCAGAGGGGCTGCGCACGCCCACGGCATACCGCAGTGCCGTATTCAATGCCCAGCAAGTGCCCAACCCGGTAGCCCCGAAGAAGGCGACGGCACCATGATGAAGCGCTGGATTCCTTCGCCGCCGCTTTCGATTGCGCTGTTCGTCGTCTGGCTCTTGCTCAACCAGTCGCTGGACGCTGCCACGCTGGCATCGGCCGCGGTGCTGGCCGTTGCAGTGCCGCTGCTGACCAAGGGCCTTCGCCCCGCTGCCGTGCGAATGCGCAAGCCCTGGGTTGCCTTGCGGCTCACTGGCCGGGCTTTGGCCGACATGCTGCAATCCGCGCTGTCCGTGGCGCGCCGGCTGCTCACGCGCCGTACCTCGCGCATCGAATCGAAGTTCGTGAACGTGCCGCTCGAAATGCGCGACCCGAACGGGCTTGCGGTGCTGGCCATGATCATGTGCCTCACGCCCGGCACCGCCTGGGGCGAAATCTCGTTCGACAGCAGCGTGCTGCTGATCCACGTGTTCGATGTCGACGACGAAGCCGCCTTCGTCGCCATGATCAAGCAGCGCTACGAACACCCCTTGATGGAGATCTTCGAATCATGACGCCTGTACTCTTCTGGGCCTTGAGGCTGGCACTCCTGCTGCTGGCCGTGGCCATGCTTTGCGCCGTGGCCCGGCTATTGGTCGGGCCCACCGCGCAAGACCGCGTGATGGCGCTGGACTGCCTCTACATCAACGGCATGCTGATGATGCTGGTGCTCGGCATCGTGTATGCGAGCAATGTGTACTTCGAAGCCGCCATGCTCACGGCGCTGTTCGGTTTTGTCGGCTCGACGGCCATGGCCAAGTTTCTCTTGCGCGGGGAGGTCATCGAATGAGCGCCGCGCCGGGCCGCCCCAAGCAAGCGAACGCCCCCTTGGGGGGCAGCGAGGACACGAAGTGCCGAGCGTGGGGGCAACAGCCATGAACGACTTCATCATCGGACCACTGCCGCTGTGGGCAGAAATCGTGACTGCCGTTTTTGCGGTACTCGGCGCCGCGTTTGCAGCCATCGGTTCCTTCGGCCTCGTGCGCCTGCCCACCTTTTTCCGCCGTATCCATGCGCCGACGCTCGGCGCCACGGCAGGTGTGTGGTGCATGACCATTGCCACCATCGTGTATTTTTCGGTGCAGGGCTACAACCTGTTCCTGCACGCCGTGCTGATCGTTCTGTTCATTGCGCTCACGGCGCCCATCACCACCATCTTCCTGATGCGCGCGGCGCTCTTTCGCGAGCGGCAAAAGGGCGGCGACGTGCCGCCCGCGGCAAAGTCGGCCCCTCTGAACTGAACTGAACTGGACAGAGGAAGAAAGCGCCCCGCGCCTCAGCTCATCGCAAGCTGCTGCAGGCCCTTGGCACGCGCCACTTCCATTTCGCGCGGCAGCGTCACGCCGTTTTTCACCGCGAGAATTTCCGCCATCACACTCACCGCGATTTCCGGCGGCGTCTTGCTGCCGATGTAGATGCCGATGGGGCCGCGCAGCCGCGCGAGCGACTCGCCCGTCTGGTCGAAGTGCTCGATCATCCGGTCGCGCCGCGCTTCGGCATTGCGGCGCGAGCCGATGGCGCCTACGTAGAAGGCCTCGCTCTGCAGGGCTTCGAGCAACGCCAGGTCGTCGAGCTTCGGGTCGTGCGTAAGCGCAACCACGCAACTGCGCCGGTCGGGCCTGAAGGCCAGCACGGCATCGTCGGGCATCTCGGTGGTAATTTCTACGCCGGGCAAGGACCATGCGGTGCGGTACTCCGCGCGCGGGTCGCACAGCGTCACTGCAAAGCCGCTGAACTTGGCCATCGTTGCCAGGTATTCGGCCAACTGACCCGCGCCGATCAGCAGCATGCGGTACTCGGGCCCGAAGGTGTTGGTGAGCTCGGTGTCGTTCACCTTGAGTTCGTCCGGCGCCTTGGCTTCGTTCAGCCGCACCGCGCCGGTTGCGAGCATGACCGTGCGCTGCATCAGCTTGCCTTGCTCGAGCTCGGTCACCAGCGCATCGAGCAGCGCGGCGTCGGGGTCGTACTCGAGCAGCAACTCCAGCGTGCCGCCGCAGGGCAGGCCGAAGCGATGCGCCTCGTCCGCCGTAATGCCGTACTTCACAAGCCTGGGCGGCGCGCCCGGCGGCACCTCTTCTCCCTGGCCGTTGTTCGCATGGGCGTGGCTGTAGCGGGCGATCAGGTCGTCCTCGATACAGCCGCCCGAAACCGAGCCCACTACCGCGCCGTCGTCCGCCAGCGCCATGATCGAGCCGACCGGCCGCGGCGACGAGCCCCAGGTGCGCACCACCGTGGTCAGCAGTGCACGCTTGCCGGCCCGGCGCCAGTCGCGCAGCGTGCGCAGCACCATGACGTCCAGATTTTCCATAGCCTCGCCAGTCCTCAGCTTTCGTTACCCGGCGCGGCGGACGCGTCCTTGTCGTCCTTCTTGCCAAGGCCCATTTTCTTCATGAGACCGGACATGACTCCGGTCTTTTCCGCTGGCGCTTCGGCCCCTTCAACGGCGGCGGCTGGCGGCGGTCCGTAGCGGCTCCGCATCTCGGCCTCGAAGCGCTTGAAAAAGTCGTCCGCCGTCGACTTGGCGGCCCCGTCGATCAGGCGCTGCCCAAGCTGGGCGATCTTGCCGCCGACCTGCGCCTGCACGGTGTAGTCGAGTTCGCAACCGGCGGGCGCCGGTTCCGCGGCGGCGCCATCGATCGGCCTGAGCGTCACGCTGGACGATCCCTTGGCAAAACCTGCAACGCCGCCCTGCCCTTCGAAGGTGAGCTTGTAGCCGTCGGGCGCAACGATGTCTGACAGCATGACCTTGCCGTTGAACTTGGCAGACACAGGGCCGATCTTGACCGCCAGCGCCACGCTGTACTGGTTGTCGCCCGTGAGCTCGAACTTGTCGCAGCCGGGAATGCACTTCTTGAGCGTCTCGGGGTCGTTCAGCGCTTCCCATGCCTGTTGCTGCGTGATGCCGAGGCGGCGGTTGCCGAGCATTTCCATGTTGGATTCCTTTTTTGTTTGCTGTAAGGCGCTAGCGGCCGGATCGCATCAAGGCCGCAAGGCTGGCGGCCAACTGTTCAAGAGCACTGAGATTGTGAACTGCCAGCATCGCGTCTGCATGCCGGTGCAGCACGCTGGCCCCACGCGCCAAAGGGGCGTAGCCCTCAAAGCGCAGCAGCGGGTTGAGCCACAGCAGCCGGCGGGAATGGCGCTTGAGCCAAAGCAGTTCGCTTTCGAGCAGCGCGGGCTCTCCGGTGTCGAGCCCGTCGCTGATAACAAGCACCAGCGTACGGCGCCCCGTGAGCCGGCGCGCATGCCCGCGGCGCAGTTCGGCCAGCGAACCGCCCAGCCGCGTGCCGCCCGCAAAATCGTCGATGGCAAGGCTCGCGGCGCCAAGCATGGCGTCCGTGTCGGCCAGCCGGAAGGCGGGTGTCAGGTCGGTCAGCCCGGTGCCGAATGCGAACACGTCCCTCCGTCCGGCCCGCCGGGTTGCCGCATGCAAAAACGCAAGCAGCAGGCGCGCATAGCGTTCCATCGAGCCGGACACATCGACCAGCACCAGGAGCGGCAACGGCTCTTCGCGGCGGCTGAGTTTGGGCAGGCGAAGTATTTCGCCGCCTGTGCGCGCCGCCTCGTGCAGCACGCCGGGCCAGTGCATACGTGCATGCTGCGAGCCCGAATCGTTGGCTGGGCGCAGTCGGCGCGACGGCAGCAAAGGAACAGGCAACGAGATATCGCGCGCAAGGCGTTCGACCAGCCGGTATTCCGAAGCACCCAGCGCGTTGAAGTCCGCATGCTGCAGCCGCTGGCGGTCGCTCGATGTCATGGCCGCATCGAACTCGATCTCCTTGTCGGGCTTGGCGGCCACTGCCGGCGTTCGCGGATCGCGCGGCGCCGTGAGCGCTTCGCGCACGCGCGGCCGGCGCTTCGAGGGCTCGGCCTTGCCCTCGGCGCTCGGCAGCATTTGCGCGAGCAGCTTGTTGGCCAGTTCGGGATCGCGAAACCACGCATCGAACAGTTCGCGAAATACCATGCGGTCTTGCTCGCGGCTCACCATCACGGCTTCCATGGCGGCGCTCAGGTCGAGCCGGCTTTCAACGCCCACCAGCGTGGCCGCTTCGGCGGCGAGGGAGATTCGCATCGCATCGGTGCGTACGCCGGCGCGGCGCAACGCGCGGCCAAATGCGGTGATGTTGCCGGCCAGCTTGCCGCCGCGTACGTCGCCGAGTTGCTGGATGCCAGTCATTGCAGGCGGCCACGGCAAGCCGCGCTCAAGGCGCGACCGGCTCTTCGGGTTTCAGCAAATCGGACGCCAGCTCGCGGGTGAGTGCCGCCACGTCGTCGCGTTGCTTGAAGAGGATGCCCGCGGTGTCGACCACCACTTCAGGGTCGAGCTCGACTGTGTCGAGCGCAATCAGCGCTCTCGCCCATTCGACGCTTTCGGCAATACCGGGCGCACGCTGGAACGCGTTGACGAAGGGCGCATCGCG
Source organism: Variovorax sp. 3319 (assembly GCF_031456585.1). Taxonomy (NCBI): domain Bacteria; kingdom Pseudomonadati; phylum Pseudomonadota; class Betaproteobacteria; order Burkholderiales; family Comamonadaceae; genus Variovorax; species Variovorax sp. 3319. Next base: position 738,437 of record NZ_JAVDUZ010000001.1, on the reverse strand, counting down.
CAGCCGGGCGACGAAAGCGGCCACCTGCGCCGAAAGCTTTTCGCCGGCCTCCGGCACTTGGGCCCGCACAATGGCCAGTTCGCGTTCGCGCTCCGGGTAGTCGAGCCAGTGATAAAGGCAGCGCCGCTTGACCGCATCGTTGAGCTCGCGCGTGCGGTTGCTCGTAAGAATGGTGACCGGCGGCACCACCGCGCGCACCGTGCCCAACTCGGGAATGCTGACCTGGTATTCGCCAAGGTACTCGAGCAGGAAGGCCTCGAAGGGTTCGTCGGCGCGGTCCACCTCGTCGATCAGCAGCACCGCGCCGGGCGCCGGTGTTTGCAGCGCTTGCAGCAGCGGGCGGCGAATCAGGTAATGCGGCTGGTAGACCTCGGCTTCTACGTCGCGTGCCGCACCGGTCGCCTCCGCCGCGCGCATGTGCAGCAGCTGCGCGGCGTAGTTCCATTCATACAGCGCTTCGCGCTGCTCCAGCCCGTCGTAGCACTGCAGGCGCAGCAGCTCACGGCCAAGCGCGTTCGACAGCGCCTTGGCAAGCTCGGTCTTGCCGACGCCGGGCTCGCCTTCGAGCAGCAGCGGGCGCTGCAGCTTGAGCGCAAGAAACACGGCCGTCGCCAGGCGGCGGTCGGCAAAGTAGCCGGCCTGCATCAAGCCGTCCGAAAGAGAATCGATGGTCGGGAAGATCATGGCAAAGCGTAGCGGAAGACGCGAGATGCCGTCGCGCCTTCCGGTTCTCTCTCGCCCGGCCGCTTCAGCCCAGCGCCTTGGTCACGGCGCGCTGCGTGAGCACGCCGATCAGGTTGGCGCGATACGCGGCAGAAGCATGCAGGTCGCCGTTGAGGTCGCTGGCGTCGATCTTCACGGCAGCCGCGGCGGCCGCCGTGAAGCTCTTGTTGAGCGCATCTTCGAGCCCCGCGTGGCGGAACACGCCGTTGCCCGCACCGGTAATGGCAACCCGCACGCCGCTGTCGTACTGCGCCAGGAACACGCCGACCAGCGGAAAGTGCGACGCCTTCTGGCGCAGCTTTTCGTACACGGCGCGCTTGGGAATAGGGAACCGGATCGAGGTGATCAGCTCGTCTTCTTCCAGCGCCGTGGTGAAAAGTCCGAGAAAGAAGTCGTCCGCCGCGATCTCGCGCTTCGAGGTGACGACCGTTGCACCCGAGCCGAGCACCGCACTGGGGTAGCAAGCCGCCGGATCGTTGTTGGCCACCGATCCGCCGATGGTGCCCATCGCGCGCACCTGCCGGTCGCCAATGCGCGAGGCCAGGTCGGCCAATGCAGGGAACGCGGCTTTCACGTCGGGATTGTTGGCCACGTCCAGGTGGCGCGACATGGCGCCGATGGTGATCGCGTCGCCGTCTTTCTTGATGCCGGTGAGTTCCTTGACGCCGCCAAGGTCCACCAGCCGCTCGGGCGCCGAAAGCCTGAGCTTCATGGAGGCGAGCAGCGTCTGGCCGCCGGCCAGTGGTTTGCCGCCGGCGGTAACCAGCTTGGCCGCATCGGCCACGGTGGAGGGCCGTTCGAGTGTGAAGGCGTACATGGTGTGATTCCTTCTTTGAAGTTCAGGGAGCCGGGCGGCCTTGGGTGCTTGCGGAAAGGGCAGGCTCCTGCGGCTGCGTGTCTGCCGCCGCGCTTCCGCTGCCCTTTTGCATTGCCTCCCAGACGCGGCTGGCCGAGGCAGGCATGTCGAAGTCTTTCACGCCGAGCGGCGCCAGCGCATCGAGCACCGCGTTGATCACTGCCGGCGGCGAGCCGATGGCGCCCGCCTCGCCGCAACCCTTGGTGCCGAGCGGGTTGTGCGTGCAGGGCGTGCACACGGTGTCCAGCTTGAACTGCGGAAAGTCGCCGGCCCTGGGCATGGCGTAGTCCATGAAGCTGCCGGTGAGCAGTTGGCCGGTTTCGTTGTCGTACACGCAGTTTTCGAGCAGCGCCTGCCCAATGCCCTGCACCAGCCCGCCGTGCACCTGGCCTTCGACGATCATCGGGTTGATGATGGTGCCGAAGTCGTCCACCGCGGTGAAGCGGTCGACGCGAACCTCGCCGGTCTGCTTGTCGACCTCGACCTCGCAGATGTAGGTGCCGCCGGGAAAGGTGAAGTTGGTCGGGTCGTAGAAGGCGGTTTCGTTCAGGCCGGGCTCGAGCTTGTCGAGCGGGTAGTTGTGCGGCACGTAGGCCGTGAGCGCCACCTGGCCGAACGGAATCTTCTTGTCGGTGCCCTTGACCGTGAATTCGCCGTTCGCAAACTCGATGTCGGCGTCGCTTGCCTCCATGAGGTGGGCGGCAATCTTCTTGGCCTTGGTCTCGATCTTGTCGAGGGCCTTCATGATGGCCGCGCCGCCGACCGATATCGACCGCGAACCATAGGTGCCCATGCCGAAAGGTACGCGGCCCGTGTCGCCGTGGACCACGTCGACGTTGTCGACCGGAATGCCCAGCCGCGCCGCAACCACCTGCGCAAAGGTGGTTTCGTGGCCCTGGCCGTGGCTGTGCGAGCCGGTGAACACCGTCACGCTGCCGGTCGGGTGCACGCGGATCTCGCCGCATTCGAACAAGCCGGCCCGCGCGCCGAGCGCACCCGCAATGTTCGAGGGCGCAATGCCGCAGGCCTCGATATAACTCGAGTAGCCGATGCCGCGCAGCTTGCCCTGGGCTTCGCTGGCCGATTTGCGCTGCGCATAGCCTTCGACTTCGGCCAGCACCTTGGCCTTGTCCATGCACGCGTGGAAGTCGCCCGTGTCGTACTGCAGCGCCACCGGCGTCTGGTACGGAAAGGTAGTGATGAAGTTGCGCTTGCGGATCTCGTCCTGGCCCAGGTTCATTTCCCAGGCGCAGCGGGACACCAGCCGCTCCAGCAGGTAGGTGGCTTCGGGCCGCCCGGCGCCGCGGTAGGCATCGACCGGCGCGGTGTTGGTAAACCACGCATCGACCTCGACATAGATCTGCGGCGTGGTGTACTGGCCCGCGAGCAGCGTGGCGTAGAGGATGGTGGGCACCGCGGTCGAGAACGTCGACAGGTAGGCGCCCAGGTTGGCATCGGTGTGCACGCGCATCGCCAGAAACTTGCCGTCCTTGTCCATCGCCATTTCGGCGTGGCTCACATGGTCGCGGCCATGCGCATCGGACAAGAAGCATTCAGAGCGCTCGGCCGTCCACTTGATGTTGCGGTTGAGCTGCTTGGCGGCCCAGGTCAGGCATACGTCTTCGGCATACAAGAAGATCTTGGAGCCGAAGCCGCCGCCCACGTCGGGTGCAATCACGCGCACCTTGTGCTCGGGCAGGCCCAGCACAAAGGCCGTCATCAGCAAGCGCTCGACGTGCGGGTTCTGGTTGGACACATACAGCGTGTAGTCGTCGGTGCCGCGGCTGTAGCTGCCGATGGCCACGCGCGGCTCGATCGGGTTGGGCACCAGCCGGTTGTTGACCAGGTCGAGCTTGGTCACGTGCGCGGCATTGGCAAACACCGCATCCACCGCGGCCTTGTCGCCCAGCGCCCACTTGTAGCAACGGTTGTCGGGCGCCTCGTCGTGCAGCGTGACGCCGCTCGCCGTCTTGGCCGCGTCGGCCACGCTCACCAGCGCGGGCAGCACGTCGTAGTCGACCACCACGGCCTCCGCCGCGTTCTTGGCCTGCTCGACCGTTTCGGCCACCACCATGGCCACGTGGTCGCCCACGTAGCGCACCTTGTTGATCGCGAGGATCGGGTGCATCGGCTCCTTCATGGGGGTGCCGTCGGGGTTGTTGATGAGCCAGCCGCAGGGAAGGCCGCCCATTTTTCCTTCGATGTCCTTGCCGGTGAAGATGCCGACCACGCCGGGCATCTTGAGCGCCTCGGCGGTGTCGACAGACTTGACGACGGCGTGGGCGTGCGGCGAGCGCACGAAGACCGCATGGCTCTGGTTGGCCAGCGTGATGTCGTCGGTGTAGTTGCCCGCGCCGGTCAGGAAGCGGTAGTCTTCCTTGCGCCGCAGCGCCTCGCCGATGTGGGGGAGGTTCGAGAAGTCGGAAGCACCCATGATGCCGCTCCGTTCAGGCCGCGGCCGTGGCCGTTGTCTTGACCGGGGTACCCGAGGCCATGGCCTCGCCACCCATCTGCACGGCCTTGACGATGTTCTGGTAGCCGGTGCAGCGGCACAGGTTGCCGTCGAGCAGCTCGCGGATTTCCGATTCGCTCGACCTTGGGTGGTGCGTGCACAGGTCGATGGCGCTCATGACCATGCCGGGGGTGCAAAAGCCGCACTGCAATCCGTGGCACTCCTTGAAGGCGGCCTGCATCGGATGCATGGTGCCGTCCGGCTGGGCCACGCCCTCGATGGTGGTGATCTCTGCGCCGGCCACTTGCCCCACCAGGATGTTGCACGACTTCACCGCCCGGCCGTTCAGGTGCACGGTGCATGCGCCGCATTGGGCGGTGTCGCAGCCGACATGGGTGCCGGTCAGATGGAGATGCTCGCGGATCGCGTGCACCAGAAAAGTATTGGGGGGAGCGTCGACCGTGGCTGGTCGGCCGTTGACCGTGAAAGCTACCTGCATTTGGCTGTCTCCGTTGAAGGTGATGGCTGGTTCAGCGAATGGCATCTTGGACGCCGGCCCCCTGCACTATCCTAGGCAAAACCCTCACCGCTTGCGCAGTGCGCGCGAAATTCTCAAAATGAAACAACTTGCGGCTAGGCAAGCTTCATAAAAAGACGCCCCCCTCCCAGCGACCCGACCCGATGTCCGCCCCCACCGTTCCATCCGTCCCCGAGCGTTCCCTCGCCATTGCGCAAGCCCGCCGGGAGCTGATTCACGGAGAGGCCGCCCGCTCGCGGAGTAGCGCGCGCATCGAACCCTGGATCGTCCGCTCATGGCAGCGCTGCATCGAAGCCGGGCGGCAACCCCAGCAGCGTGTCAACTTCGAGCCCGTGGCCCAGTCGGCCATCCGAGAGGTGGCCGAGCGCAACCGGGCACTGGTGACGGCGGCTCGCCCGGTGATCGAGCGTGTGTCCCGCGCGATTGCCGACACACGCTATTTCGCAGTGCTGACCGATGCCGAGGGCATCGTCGTCGACGTGGGCCCGCTGCCCGACGGCACCGACACCTCTACCCGCTATGCCCGCCACATCGCGCGAGTGGGGGTCGACCTTTCGGAGCGCGCGGTGGGCACCAGCGCCATCAGTACCGCGCTCACCGAGCAGGAATCGGTGTGGCTGCACCGCGGCGAGCATTTTTTCGAGGACACCAGCATCTACAGCTGCGCCGGCGCACCGCTCTTCGGCCCGCAGGGCAATTGCATCGGCATGCTCGACCTGACCGGCGTACAGGTGGTGGAACGGCCCGAGTTGCGGCACCTGGCCGTGCTTTCCGCGCGCAGCATCGAGAACGCGCTGGTGCTGAACGAACCCTGCGAGCTTCGCCTGCATCTTTCGTGGCCGGGCTGCGCGGGCAGCGAGGCCACCGAAGGCCTGCTGTGCATCGACGAAAGCGGCAACGTCACCGGTGCCAATGCCGCGGCGCGGCAAATGCTGCACCAGCCGCTGGCGCGCAGCCAGCATGCGCTGCACTGCAACGACCTGTTCGCCCTGCCCCTGAACATGCTGTTCGACGCCGCCCGGCGCGGCGATGCCGTGCTCGAAGTTCCGCTGTGGTCGGGCTTGCGCGTCCAGGTCGAAGCCCGGCGCGGCGGAAAGCGCTCACTGGGCGCGGCGCCCAAAGCCCAGCCCCGGCTGCGCGACGTTGAAACAGCCCTGATCCGCAAAGCCGTGGCCGATGCGCGCGGCAACGTGGCCGAAGCAGCGCGCACCCTGGGCATCAGCCGCGCCACGGTCTACCGCAAGCTGTGGCGCGGGCGGCCCGCCGGGTCTGCCGACTGAGGGCCGGCGTTCAGGCGCCGACCGGCACCTTGTCGAGAAAGCCGGTTACCGTGCGCAGCTTGCCGGCATCGAGCTGGGCGAAGTCGGTGCCCTGAATCAGGTCTTCTGCGCCGCTCGGCCCCAGCGTCCACGAAAAGCGCAGGTTGTCGCCATGCGCCTCGGCGTTGCCGAACAGGCTGAAGCGAAAGCCCGGATACCGCTGGTGCACGGCGCCGACCAGAGCGCTGATCTGCTCGCGGCCACTGGCCTGGGCCATCGGGTCGACATAGTTCGCATCGGCCGTCCAGGCGGCTTCGATCAACTCGGCCCGGCGAGCGGCGTCGGTTTCGTTCCAGACGGCGATGTAGCGCTGGGCAATGGCGGTGGCGTTGTGTGCGGCGGTGTTCATGATGACGATTCCTTTCGAAGATCTCGACCCGCAACATCGCGGGGTGAAGGAATGGTCGCGCCGGGCACTTCCGGCGTCGATGACCTGGGAGGTCATGGTGCGCACCGCAGCGGCTGCCACCGCCGCAGGTTTCATCAGTTCGCCTGCGCGTTCGGAAAGAACAGTTGCTCGCCGCCGATCTTGTAGGCCGCAATGGTCTGCTGCCCCGCGGGCGAGGTCACCCAGTCGACGAACTTCTGCGCGCCGTTGCTGTTGAGCGAGGGGAATTTAGCCGGGCTCACGACCATCACGCCGTACTGGTTGAAGAGCCGCTTGTCGCCCTCGACCAGCACTGCCAGGTCGGCGCGGTTCTTGAAGCTGAGCCAGGTGCCGCGGTCCGCAAGCACGTAGCCGCCCGACGATGCCGCAATGTTGAGCGCCGGCCCCATGCCGCAGCCGCATTCCTTGTAGCCCGTGCCCTTGCGGTCGTTGGGCACCGGCTGGCCTGCTTCGGCCACGCCGGCCTGCGTCCAGAGGCGGCGTTCGGCCGCGTCGGTGCCGCTCTTGTCGCCGCGCGAGACGAAAGGCGCGTTGGCCGCGGCAATCTTCTTCAGCGCGGCGGCAATGTCCTTGCCGCTCACGCCTGCCGGATCGGCCTTCGGGCCCACCAGCACAAAGTCGTTGTACATCACGGGGTAGCGCTTGGCGCTGAAGCCCTCGGCCACGAACTTCTCCTCGGCCGCCGTGTCGTGCACGAACAGCACATCGGCATCGCCGCGCTTGGCCATGTCGATGGCCTGGCCGGTACCCACCGCCACCACCTTGACGTCGATATCGCTGGCCTTCTTGAAGGCCGGCAGCAGATGGGCGAACAGGCCCGACTGCTCGGTGGACGTGGTCGACGCCATGGTGATGGTCTCGGCTTGCGCACTAGCCATGACCCCCGCGGCGGCGAAGAAAACAGCCACTGCGAGCGAGGCCCGGATGCCCGCATTGCCGCGGCGCTTGAAGAACGAATTCATGCCAACTCTCCTTTGACGAACAGGCGGGCCTCTTCAGGCAGGGGCCCATGGAAAAAATCATGCACAGGCAAATCGGCCAGCACGCGGCCGTGCTCCAGGTAGACCACGCGGCTGGCGAGCCGCTTCACCTGGCCGAGGTTGTGGCTTGCGAAGACCAGCGTGCGGCCGACTGCGGCTTCGGCAATGAGCGTTTCGACCTCGTGCTTGGCAGTAGGGTCGAGGCTGGCGGTGGGCTCGTCGAGCAGCAGCACCGCCGGATGCAGCGCCCAGGCGCGTGCCAGCGCCACGCGCTGCTGCTGGCCGCCCGAGAGGGCACGCGCATTGCGGTCGGCCAAGTCTTCGAGCCCGACGCGGGCCAGGGCTGGAATGGCGGCGCGCCGCGCATCGCGCCAGCGCGTGCCACGCAGCCACAGCGCCATTGCCACGTTGACGACCACCGAAGCGCGCAGCATGTGCGGGCGCTGGAACAACATGGCCTGGTGGCGCCGCGGCGCCGCGCTGGTAAAGCTGCCCGCGGCATGCGGCACCAGCCCGTGCAGCAACCGCAGCAGCGTGGTCTTGCCGCTGCCGTTGGCGCCGATGAGCGCCACGCGCTCGCCGGCTGCAATGGTGAGCGTGGCGCCCTGCAGCGCCGCCACCCGCCCCAGGCGAACATCGACGCCGTACAGCGCGAACACGGTGTTGTCGGCGCTCGCCATCTGGGCTTGTTCGTTCACGGCCGCACCTCTGGCCGCCGCCACGCCGCAAGACCACCGCCCTCGCCTCCGCCGCCATCGACCCGCTCACGCCAGCCGCGAACCGCGGCAATGGCCAGGTTGAGCACCAGCACCACGCCCAACAGCACGATGCCCAGCGCCAGTGCCAACGGCAGGTCGCCCTTGCTGGTTTCGAGCGCAATGGCGGTGGTCATCACGCGCGTGAAGCCGTCGATGTTGCCGCCCACCACCATCACCGCGCCCACCTCCGAAACAGCGCGCCCAAAGGCGGCAATAAGCACGGTGAGCAGCGCATAGCGCTCGTCCCACACCAGCAGCAGCGCGCGCACCAGCGGCCCGGCGCCCAGCGAACGCAGCTGCTCGCCATGCGCGCGCTCGGCGTCCTCGATGGTCTGGCGCGTGAGCGCCGTTACCACCGGCAGCACAAGCACCGTCTGTGCAAGCACCATCGCCTTGAAGGAGAAAAGCCAGCCCAGGAACCCGAGCGGCCCGGAACGCGAAAGCAACAGGTAGATCACCAGCCCGACCACCACCGAGGGCAGCGCCAGCAGCGTGTTCAGCAGCGTAAGCAGCGCGGCACGGCCGCGAAAACGCGCCACCCCAAGCCATGCCCCGAGCAACAGGCCGAATCCGCAGGCCAGTGCGCACGCGCTGGCACTGACCGCGAGCGACCGCCCCACAATGGCCAGCAGCACCGGATCGCCCGAGACAAGCAGCTGCCAGGCCGCGACGGCGCTCTGTGCAAATGTGTTCACGCGGTGGGCTTCATGGGTGGAAGCGCCGCAGTATCGGGGTGTACCTCCAATTACCTATGCAATTTTTTGCATAGGTAGGCGGGTACCCGATTTGCTCAGATCGCGTCGAGCGGAAACACCGGCCGGCGCACTTTGGAAAACGGGAACAGACCGTAGTCCGAACTGGTCACGCCCGGGCTGTCGCACTCGACCAGGGCGGCCGAAATCGGCTCGAACACCGGCCGGCAATACATGCGCGACTTGAGCAGCAAGAAGCGCTCCGTGCGCGGGTCGAGCCCCGCGCATTCAAAAACGCCAATGTCCCAGGGCTCCTGCGTGCGCTCGGTCACCACGATGCGCGCCGCACCAATGTCGAACAGCACCGTGCGGCCCATGCTGCTGCGCTGGCCGGTGTAGGTGGGGCCGGTGATCACGTATTCGCCGTTGCAGATGGTGCGCACCGTGCCGGTCAGCGCCACAGGCTTTTTCGACAGGCCGATGCCGGCCAGAGAAACCTTGTTGCCGAGCGCGACCGTCACCGTCGCGCCCTGGCCCGCCGCGATCAGCTCGGCCACCGCCGCGGGGTCGCACAGCGGACCCACGCCGATACCGTCGAGCCCCTGGGCCAGCGCCTCCTGCAGAACATCCATCGTGTCGCAGCTGCCACCCGACATGCAGTTGTCGCCATGGTCGAGCAGCAGCACCGGACGCGCCGCGCCGGCGGCGACAACCTTTGCGCGTGCCACCGATTCCGCCAGCGGCTCGCTGCGGTAGATGAACGCCTCGCGCTCTTCCCACATCTGCGCCGCAATGCGATCTGCCGTGGCCTGCGCGCGCTCTGGAGATTGCGCATCGACCGCCACCACGCTCATGCAGGGCGCCTCGATGTCGGACAGCGAGAAGCCGGCAAAGATGGACACCGCGAGCGATTCCGATTTTTCGGCTTCGCGCGCGGCCTCGATGGCCCGCTGCATTGCGCCGGTGAACGATGCGCTGCGCAGCGTGTGCGCCATCAACGGCAGCTGGTGCCAGCGCATCGCGGGCTTGCTGCGCCCCGCGAGCAGGTCGAACAGCAGCCGGCCGGCATGCTCGCCGGTTTCGTACATGTCGATGTGCGGATAGGTCTTGAAGCCGACGATCACGTCCGCATTGCCCACCATGGCCGGCGTGACGTTGGCGTGCAGGTCGAGCGCCACGCCAATGGGCACCCCGGGTGCCGCGGCGCGCAGACGCACCAGCAGGTCGCCTTCGCCGTCGGCGCTGTTCTGCGCCACCATGGCGCCGTGCAGGTCGAGCAGGATCGCATTGCAGCCCGGCGCCGCATCGACGATGCACTGGGTGAGCGCGGTGTAGGCCTTCGCATCCACCGGCCCGCTCGGGTTGGCCGAAGCCGAAACCGGCGTAACCAGCGTCGCGCCCGCCTGCTCGGCCAGGTCGATGAAGGCCGACATCGCGGTGCGCATGCCCTTGTTGTCCGTGTAGGCCTGCTCGCCGAACGTGGGGCCTTCGGGCCCGAACGCCGCCAGCGGCGTGGGCACCGGCGAGAAGGTGTTGGTCTCGTGGTTGAGCCGCGCAATCAGCACCTTCATTGCAACGCCACTCCCGCGCTTTGCAGCATGGCTTGCAGCAGCACATTGCAGCCGGCCTCCAGATGATCGGGCTGCGCGTCCTCGATCTCGTTGTGGCTGATGCCGTCCAGGCACGGAACGAAGATCATCGCCGTGGGACACACGCGCGCCAGGTACACCGCATCGTGCCCCGCGCCGCTGATCACGTTCATCCAGGTCATGCCCTGCGCCTGTGCGGCTTCACGGATGGCCGACACCAGCGTGGGCGTGAAGGGCTGCGGTGGAAAGTAGACAACCTGCTCCACCGTCGCCTCGACCTTGCCTTTCGCGCCGATGCGTTGCACGGCCTCCTTCAGCTCGGCGTCCATGGCTGAAAGCACCACGTCGTCCGCCGCGCGCAGGTCGACGCTGAGCTTGACGCGCCCCGGAATCACGTTGCGCGAATTCGGATAGTTGTCGATCCAGCCGACCGTGCCGCGCGCATGCGGCGCATGGGCCAGCGCGATGCGGTTGACCTCGATCACGAGTTCGGAAGCGGCGAGCAATGCGTCCTTGCGCAGTTCCATGGGCGTGGGGCCGGCGTGGGCTTCCATGCCCTGCACCACCACGTCGTACCAGCGCTGGCCGAGCGCCCCCTCGACCACGCCGATGACGCGCTCATTGGCCTCGAGCACCGGGCCCTGTTCGATATGCGCCTCGAAATAAGCGCCCACCGGCGATGCGGCTGCCGAAGCCGGCGCGCTGCCCGCGTAGCCGATGGAAGAAAGTGCTTCGGCCACGCTGATGCCCTCGGTGTCGCGCTGCGCCAGCGCATGCTCGAGCGTGAAGGCGTCCACGAAAACGCCCGAGCCCATCATCACCGGCACGAAGCGCGAGCCCTCCTCATTGGTCCACACCGCAATTTCCAGCGGCGCCTCGGTCAGCACGTTGGCGTCGTTCAGGCTGCGGATCACCTCCAGCCCGGCCAGCACGCCATAGTTGCCGTCGAACTTGCCGCCCGTGGGCTGGGTGTCGATGTGGCTACCCGTGACCACCGGCGGCAGCGTGTTGTTGCGGCCCGCGCGGCGCGCAAAGATGTTGCCGATCTGGTCCACACGCACCTCGCAGCCGGCCTCGCGCGCCCAACGGGTGAAGAGATCGCGGCCCTGCCGGTCGAGGTCGGTCAGCGCAATGCGGCAAACGCCGCCCTTCTCGGTCGCGCCGAGCTTCGCCAGGTCCATCAGCGAGTTCCAGAGGCGCTTGCCATTGATGCGGAGTTGGGTTGTTGAGTTCATGGCTTTGCAAAAAAGATGAAGGGGTTCGAAGGCCTCAAGCAAGGCCTACGCCCAGGTAGCGGTCTTTCACTTCATGGTCGGCCATGAAGGCGGCATTGCCTGCCTCGTGCACGATCACGCCTTGCTCGAGGATGTAGTGCCGGTCGGCCAGTTGCACGCAGACTTCCAGGTTCTGCTCCACCAGCAGAATGGCCACGCCGGCCGCCTTGATGAGCTTGAGCTGCGCGACGATTTCTTCCACGATGACCGGTGCAAGGCCTTCTACGGGCTCGTCGAGAATCAGCAGGCGCGGGTGGTTCATGAGCGCACGGCCAATGGCCAGCATCTGCTGCTCGCCGCCCGAAAGCTGGCCACCTCCGTTGCGGCGCCGCTCCTTCAGGCGAGGAAAAATGCGGTAGATGTCGTTCAGCTGCCAGGGCGAATCGCGCCGCTGCCCGAGCAGCAGGTTTTCTTCGACGGTCAGCAGCTTGAACACGCCGCGGTGCTCGGGCACCAGGCACACGCCGCGCGTGGCAATGCGGTGCGGCGGCATGCCCGCGATGTCCGCGCCCTGAAAGCGCACGCGGCCGCTGGTGGGCGTGACCGCACCGGCAATGCTCTTGAGCGTGGTCGATTTGCCCGCGCCGTTGCGGCCGAGCAGCGTGACGAGTTCGGCCTCGCCCACCGCCATCGACACGCCCTGCAGCACGTGGCTCTTGCCGTAGTGCGCATGCAGCGCCTCGACTTCGAGGATGTTGTTTCCGCTCATGCCCTGCCCCCGGTGATCATGTTGCCCAGGTAGGCCGTGCGCACACGCGCGTCGGCCCGGATGTCGCCAGGCAACCCTTCTGCCAGCACGCGGCCCAGCTGCATCACGGTCACGGTGTCGGAAATGTCCATCACGATGTTCATGTTGTGCTCGATCAGCACCACGGTGTGCGCATCGCGCAGCCCGCGGATCAGCCGCTTCATGTCGTCCAGGTCGTCGATGCCCATGCCCGAGGTGGGCTCGTCCAGGAAGATGGCCTTGGGCCTGGCGGCCAGCGCCATGCCCACCTCGAGGCGGCGCTGCTGGCCATGCGAAAGCTCGCTCGCGGGCACGTCGGCCAGCCGCGTGAGACCAATGCGCTCCAGCACCTCTGCCACCGTTTCGGCGCAGGCGCGTTCGCCGACGGGCGCTCGCCAGCAGTTCATTGCCTGCCGCGGCGCAATGCCTTGCGCCGCCACACGCAGGTTCTCGCGCACCGGCAAGCTCGCAAACAGGCTGGTCACCTGAAACGAGCGCGCCATGCCGCGCTGCACGCGCTTGTGATCGGGCTCGCGGGTCACATCGTGCCCGTCGAACAGGATGCGGCCGCCGGTGGTGGTGCCGGTGCCGGTGAGCATGTGGAACAGCGTGGTCTTGCCTGCGCCGTTCGGGCCGATGACCGAGTGCACCGTGTTGCGCCTGATCTTCAGGTCGACCCCGCCGAGCGCAGCGAACTTGCCGTAGTGCTTTGTGACGCGGATGGCTTCGATGAGTACCGGTTCTTCGCTCATGCCTTTTCTCCTTGCGCGGGAGTTGCTTGCAGTGCGCTCTTGGCGGCCCGCTCCTTGCGGAACACGCGGCGCCACACGCTTTCACCCAGGCCCCAAAGGCCGCGTTGCATGCCGATGCTCACGCCGATCAGCAGGAGCCCCAGCAGCAGCAGCCATCGTGGCCACAGCGTGGAGAGCCAGTCGGCCAGCAGCACGTAGAAGGCAGATCCCAGCACCGAAGCAAAGAGGTTGCCGGTGCCGCCGATCACGGTAATGACCAGGATCATCTCGCTGGTGTGGTACTCGGCATTCGACAGCGGCGCAATGCCGGTCATCATCGCGTGCAGCCCACCCGCAAGGCCCGTGACGGCGCCCGAGATCACGAAAGCCAGCAGCTTGAAGCGCTTGAGGTCGTAGCCCACGGCGGCGGCGCGGTCCTCGTTGTCGCGAATGGCAAGCAGTGTGCGGCCGAACACCGAATCGGTCACGCGCAGCAGCAGGCCGAAGGCGATGAGGAACACCACCGCCACGAAGGCGTAGTACTTCCAGGGCGTGTCCATGAAGGCCGGGCGCGGCACGTCGAGCAGGCCGTTGTCGCCGCCGGTGAGGCCCGAAGCGGTGTACGCCACAAAGTAGAACATCTGTGCGAAGGCCAGCGTGAGCATCACGAAGTAGGTGCCGCGCTGGCGAATTGCCACCCAGCCGACCAGCGCTGCACCAAGCGCACCCATGGAAATGGCCGCAAGCAGCGCGATCGGCATGGGCAGTTGCAGCCGCGTGAGCAGGATGGCGATGGTGTAGCTGCCCAGCCCAAAGAAGATGCCCTGGCCGAACGACAGCAGGCCCGTGTAGCCCAGCAGCAGGTTGCAGCCCAGCGCGGCAAGCGCATAAATGAGCACCTCGCTGGCGAGGGAACCCGAGCGCAGCACCAGCGGAAGGCCCAGCGCAACGACGAGCGCCAGGAGGAAAGTGATTTTTCTTGGCATGGCGATCTTCATCCTCTGCGGCCGAGCAAGCCATGCGGGCGCAGCAGCAGCACGGCACCCATTGCAACGTAGATCATCAGGCTCGCGCCCGGCGGCCAGATGGTGCTCATCAGGCTTTGCACAATGCCGATGAGCAGGCCGCCGACGAGCGCCCCGCCAAAGCTGCCGAGCCCGCCGATCACCACCACCACGAAGGCAACGCTGAGCGCCTCCACGCCCATGAAAGGCTCCGCGCCGCGAATAGGCGCGGCCAGCACACCCGCCAGCGCCGCGGTGGCAGCGCCCAGCGCAAACACCAGGCTGAACACGCGGAACACATTGATGCCGAGCAGCGACACCATCTCGGTCGATTCGCTCCCCGCGCGCACCGCGCTCCCCAGGCGCGTGCCTTCGAGCACCCACCACAAGAGCACCGCGAGCACGGCGGTAAAGCCGATCACGAACAGCCGGTACTTGGGGTAGATGAAGCTGCCCCACATCACCACGCCCTGCAGCAAGTCCGGCGTGGGCACGCTGTTGCCGAGCGGCCCCCAGAACACGATGACGATCTCTTGCACGGCAAGCGCAAGCCCCACGGTCACGAGAATGTGGAACTCGTGCGCCTTGGCGTACACGCGGCGCAGCAGCAGCTTCTCGGCCAGCCACCCCAGCGCGCCCACGAACAGCGGCACCAGCACCAGCGCGGCCCAGAAGTCGAGACCCCACTGCATGGCCTGAAAGCACAGGTAGGCACCCAGCAGATAGAAAGCCCCGTGCGCAAAATTCACGAAGCGCAGCAGGCCGAACACGATGGACAAGCCAACGGCCAGCAGGAAATACAGCATGCCGATGCCGATTCCGTTGATGGTCTGGAGCAGGTAGACGGTCATGGGCGCGTCGGTGTCCTCTGCGGCCTCAGGCCAGCTTGCAGCCGGTCTTGTCTACGGCAAGGAACGACTTGCCCGAACTCACCACGTCCACATAGTCGGCCGCGTTCTTCATCTTCGACTTGGCCTTGCCCTTGAGCAGGTAGTAGTCCTTGATGACCTGGTGGTCGGCCTTGCGGATTTCTTCGGTGCCGGTGAGCCCTTCGTACTTCATGCCTTCCAGCGCGGCAATCACGGCCTTCTGGTCCACGGTGCCCGCCTTGACGATGCCGTCGATGAGGATCTTGGTACAGACGTATGAGCCCGCGAGGCTGTAGTTGGGCACGATCTTCAGCTTGTCGGCCGTGAGCTTCACCAGGTCCTTGTTGAGCGTTGTGTCTGCGGTGTGCCAGTACTGCGCGCCAAAGTACACGCCGTCGCACAGGTCGGCGCCGAGTTCGTCGAACTGCTCCAGGCCCGAGGCCCAGGCCATGAGGATGGTCATGTTCTTGTGCATGCCAAAGCTCACCGCCTGGCGCAGCGCGGCAGACGATTGCGCGCCGAAGTTCAGTAGCAGCAGCACGTCGGGCTTGGCCGCCATGGCGTTGGTGAGGTAGCCGCTGAACTCCTTCTCGTTGAGCGAGTGGTAGCTGTTGCCCACATGCTCGATGCCCTTCTCCTGGAAGATGTTCTTGGCCGCGCCCAGGAGGCCTTCGCCGAACACGTATTGCGGCGTGATGGTGTACCAGCGCTTGGCCTTGGGCATGGAGGCGATCAGCGGGCGCACGGTCTGCTCGATGGCGCCGAAGGTGGGCACCGACCAGCGGAAGGTGGCGGGGTTGCAGTCCTTGCCCGTGATTTCGTCGGCGCCCGCGGTGGTGATGAACACGCCGCCGGCCTTCTCGGCCTCCTTGCCCATGGCCAGTGCCTCAGACGACAGGATGCCGCCGGCAAAGAACTTGGCGCCCTGCTGCTGCGAGGCTTCCTGCACCTTGCGAACGGCGGTGGCTGGCTTGCCCTCGGTGTCGAGCACGGTGTAGGCCAGGGGGCGCTTGAGCACGCTGCCGTATTGCTCGATGGCCAGCTTCATGCCCAGGTCCGCGAACTTGCCGTTGGCCGCAAAGGCGCCCGACATGGGCACCGGGCAGCCAAAGCGGATCGCTTCGGCCGATTGGGCGAAGGCGGCGCGGCCGGCCAAAAGCGAGGCGGGAGCGGCCGACAGAGCGGCAAGCTGAAGAAGGTGTCTGCGTTGCATGAAATTCTCCGGACGTGGTTGGGAGGAAAGAGAAAGGTGCGGCCTCAGGTCGGCTGCAATTTAAGCGGATAAATATGATTAATATGCTGGTAAAAACCCGCTAGCAATGGCCGTGCCAAAATCCGGACAAGGCCGGGCCCGATACCTGCTCCAGATGCCTCATCACTCCCAGAAATGACTCGCCACGCATGAAATCGACGCAGGACGCCATGGCCTTTGGGCAGAACCGCCCCAAGCGGCAAAAGCTCTCCGACGTCATCGTCGAGGACGTCAAGCGCTGGATCGTTGCCGAGCGCAAACAGCCGGGCGATCGGCTGCCGAATGAGAAGGAACTGATCGAGCTTTTCGGCTATTCGAAGAGCACGGTGCGGGAAGCCTTGAAGGCGCTGGAAGTGCGCGGGCTGATCTCGATTCGCACGGGGCCGGGCGGCGGCGCATACCTGCAGCAGGTGTCGGTCGACCATGCGTCGGAGCCGCTACGCAACTTTTTGCACTTTCATCACCTGGACGGCCACCACATCTACCAGTTGCGCAAGGTGCTGGAGCCTGAGTTGGCGGTGAGCGTGGTCGGCAAGCTGACGCCCGAACATTTCGAACGGCTGGAAGCGAATGTGCGCCTTTGCACGCTGGAGCCCACCAACGAAGACGAGCTGCGCACGCAGCGCGAGGCCGAGCTTGCGTTTCACACGATGCTGGCGGAGGCGTGCCCCAACCCGGTGCTCTCCTTCATGTGCCGCTTCCTGAACGACTTGCTGCGCGATCTGGTGGTCTACAAGAAGGCGCTGGACCATCACCACTTTGGCGAGGCCAATGTCGACTATCACACGCAGTTGCTGTCGGCCTACCGCCGCGAAGACGCGGATGAAGTGCGCCGGTTGATGGCTGAGCACATGGTCGACGCCGAGGCGCACATGCATGAGATGGAGGCGCATATCGGGGCCAAGCATTTGCTGTTGCCTAGCGGGCAGCGCTGATCAAACCCCGCTCTGTGCAACGCGCCCGCTGGCGGGGTGCCTTGCGCAGCGAAATAAAGGTGCGCGCCCCGAATTCAGGCGTGCGCCTTCTCCAAACACTCCTGAAAAGCCAACACAGCCCGTGACGGCTTGGGCGACCGCCGCAACAGGCTTACAAACCGGCACGCGTAGTTGAACCGGGCCGGCAGCACAGGCTTCATGAGACCGCGCTCCTCGAACACCTGCGCATAGTGGTCGGGCAAGAAGCCGAGAAAACGCCCGGAAAGAATCAGCGTCGCAATCGCCTCCTGGTCGAAGCCCGTCGCCTTGCGCGAGAGCTTGGCCCGGTGGCTCAGTTCCATATTGGGTGAGTGGTAGCCCAAGCCTGCGAAGTGGTGCTCGCGCAGCTTGGCCCATGTGAGCTTTGCGTTGTTGCTCTCGAAGAGCGGATGTCCCTTGCCGCAGTAAAGCAGCATCGTCTCGTCGAACAGGTCGGCGTACACCAGGCTCTTCGAGGCGCGGTGCGCCGGGATGATGCCGATCTGGAAATTGCCTTCCAGCACGCCCTGCTCTATGGCGTTGATCGAACCTACATGCACCGCCAGGTTCACCTCTGGCGCAATCTCGGTAAAGCGCGCAATCGCCTCGCCGATGCGCGCCTTGGGATTGGTGGCCGTCTTGTCGAACAGCGCCACCTCCAACTGCCCGCCCATGCGGTTGTGGATGTCGTCGATGCTGCCGCGGAAGGCATCGACCGACGCCAATAGCCGAAGCGTCTCGTCGTACACCCGCTGGCCCTCGGCCGTGAGCGCAAAACCGGCGCGGCCGCGCCGGCACAGCACCAGCCCGAGGCGAGTCTCCAGGTCTTTCACATGCCGGCTCACGGTGGAGGTGCCGATGTTCAGTTCCAGCTCTGCGGCCGCCATGCCGCCGCAATCGACCACGCTCTTGAACACCTTGAGCAGGCGCAGGTCCATGTCGCTGAGCTGCCCCAGAACGGCGCGGTTGCGCGTGCCCTGGGCACTGTTTTGGGCTCTGGCTTTTACTTGCATGAAACGTCAAGTGAACATTGATATTGCGCCATTCTCCACACTGATTGCCTTGCCAACAATCGGCACACCTCATCACCCTTCCGGAGCCCGCCCTGCGCGGGAAGCGCCATGACACTTGCAACACCCGCCATCGAACCGGCGCCCGCCTTGCGCACCGACGCCGCATGGCTCGACGCGCACTGGATGCCCTACACCGGCAACCGCAACTTCAAGGCCGATCCGCGCATGATCGTGGAGGCCAAGGGGGCCTACTTCACCGACGGCGACGGCCGCAAGATCTTCGATGGCCTTTCGGGCCTCTGGTGCTCTGGCCTCGGCCATGGCCGCCCCGAAATCACCGAGGCGGTGAGCCGCCAGATCGCCAAGCTCGACTACTCGCCCGCCTTCCAGTTCGGCCATCCGCTTTCGTTCGAGCTGGCCAACAAGATCAAGGAGCTCACGCCCGCGGGGCTGGACTACGTGTTCTTCACCGGCTCGGGCTCGGAAGCGGCCGACACCTCGCTGAAGATGGCGCGCGCCTACTGGCGCACCAAGGGCCTTGCGAGCAAGACGCGCCTCATCGGCCGCGAAAAGGGCTATCACGGCGTTAACTTCGGCGGCATTTCGGTGGGCGGGATTGCGGCCAACCGAAAACTTTTTGGCCAGGGCGTGGAAGCGGATCACCTGCCACATACGCAGATTGCGGCCAACGCCTTTACGCGCGGCATGGCAGAAAACGGCGCCGAGCTGGCCGACCGCCTGCTCGATCTGATCGCGCTGCACGATGCATCGAACATCGCGGCGGTCATCGTCGAGCCGTTCGCGGGCTCTGCCGGCGTGGTGATTCCGCCGAAGGGCTACCTGAAGCGGCTGCGCGACATCTGCACCGCGAACAACATCCTGCTGATTTTCGATGAAGTGATCACCGGTTTCGGCCGCTGCGGCGCGCTCACGGGTGCAGAGGCTTTTGGCGTGACGCCCGACATCATGAACATTGCCAAGCAGGTGACCAACGGCGCGCAGCCGATGGGCGCGGTGGTTGCCAGCAAGGAGATCTACGACACCTTCATGGCAGCCGGCGGTCCCGACTACATGCTTGAGTTTCCGCATGGCTACACCTACGGCGCGCACCCGGTTGCCTGCGCGGCCGGCATTGCGGCGCTCGAGGTGCTGCAGAAAGAAGACATGATCGGCCGCGTGAAAACGCTTGCGCCGCATTTCGAGAATGCGGTGCACAGCCTCAAGGGCAGCAAGCACGTCACCGACATCCGCAACTACGGGCTCGCAGCCGGCATCACCATCGCCGCCCTCCCGGGCGAGCCGGCGCGCCGCCCGTACGAGATTGCGATGAACTGCTGGAAGAAGGGCTTCTACGTGCGCTACGGCGGCGACACCATACAGCTTGCGCCGCCCTTCATTGCCGAGAAGGCCGAGATCGACCGCCTCGTCAACGCACTGGCCGACGCGCTCGCAGAGACGGCCTGACGCACGGCGGCGGGCGGTGGGAGATGGGAGATGGCGGCTCTGCATAATGAGCCGGCCTCCATTTCCGTCTCGCCAGCCCCGTGCAACAGATCGACCTTTCCTACGCGATCCGTCCCCGCCGCAGCGGTTCGCGGCAGATTCGCAATCCGCTGATGCAACTGCTGCAGGCGGTGCGTGAGCATGGCTCCATCTCGGCCGCGGCGCGCGCACTCGGCCTGTCTTACCGCCATGTGTGGGGCGAGCTCAAGCAGTGGGAGCAAACGCTCGGCCATGCACTGGTGCAGAGCGAGCAGGGCCAGCGTGCGCAGCTTTCCGAATTCGGCGACAAGCTGTTGTGGGCCGAGCGCCAGGCGCAAGCGCGGCTCGCACCGCAGATCGAGGCGCTGCACGCAGAACTCGAACGCGCCTTCGCCCTTGCCTTCGACGACCGCACCCACGTGTTGAGCCTGCAGGCGAGCCACGACGATGCGCTTGCAATGCTGCGCACCCACGCGGCAGGCACCGCCCAACTGCACCTCGATATTCACTTCACGGGCAGCGTCGATGCGATACGCGCGCTCAACCAGGGCCGCTGCGTGATGGCGGGCTTTCACACGCTGGAGCATCCGCCGCAGGGTTCGCTGGCGCAGCGCACCTATCAGCCGCTGCTCAAGCCCGGGCAGCACAAGCTCATCGGCTTTGCGCGCCGTACGCAGGGCCTGATCGTGGCGCCCGGCAATCCGCTCCGACTGCGCTCGCTGGCGGACGTCGCGCGGCTGCGCGCACGCTATGTCAACCGTGCGATAGGCACCGGCACGCGCGTGCTGCTCGATGAGCTGCTGTCGCAAGCCGGTATCGATGCCGCGGCACTAGCAGGCTACGAACGCTGCGAAACCTCGCATGCCGCCGTGGCGCACGCTGTGGCGTCGGGCCAGGCCGATGCAGGGCTCGGGGTGGAGTCGGCAGCCCACGCCGAAGGCCTCGGCTTCGTGCCGCTGGTGCATGAACGGTATCACCTGGCCTGCTTGAAGTCGGCACTCGAGCAACCCGCAATGCGGGCGCTGGTGGATGTGCTGCAGAGCGCAAGCTGGCAGCACCTGCTTGGCACCCTGCCCGGCTATGAGCCCGCAGGCAGCGGCGAAGTGCAGTCGCTCCGGGCCTTGCTCCCCTGGTGGACCTTTCAGCGCGAGAAAGCGCGCAAGCACTGAAATTGCCGCGCCGAAGCTTCGCCATGGGCCAATAAGTTAAGGTTGTGTCCATGACGGATGCTGTGCATAGCGACATTCCGGCCCGGCTCGACCGCCTTCCATGGTCGCGCTGGCATTGGCGCGTGGTGATCGCGCTTGGCGTGGCCTGGGTGCTCGACGGCCTCGAAGTGACGCTGGTCGGCTCCATAGGCGCCGTGCTCGAGCGGCCCGACACGCTGGGCCTCAGCGCCGCCGAGATCGGCTGGTCGGGTTCGATCTACATCGCGGGCGCGGTCATCGGCGCCCTGCTCTTCGGCCGGCTTACCGACCGGCTCGGGCGCAAGAAACTGTTTCTCGTCACGCTGGTGGTCTACACGCTGGGCACGCTGGCAACGGCGTTCTCGCCGGATTTCGCCTTTTTTGCGCTCTGCCGTTTTGTGACTGGCCTGGGCATTGGCGGCGAATACGCGGCCATCAACTCGGCCATCGACGAGCTCATTCCGGCACGCGTGCGCGGCCGCGTGAACCTTGCCATCAACGGCAGTTTCTGGATTGGCGCGGCATTGGGTGCCGCGCTCAGCCTGGTGCTGCTCGATGCGCGCGTGATCGGCCCGGTGTGGGGCTGGCGCGCGGGCTTTGCGCTGGGCGCGGTGCTGGCCGTGGCCATCTTGCTGGTGAGGCGCAACGTGCCCGAAAGCCCGCGCTGGCTGATGGCGCATGGCCGTACGGACGAGGCGCTGCGCATCGTCGAGGCCATCGAGGCCGAGGTTCGGGCGCAGCGTGGTCCGCTGCCAGCAGCCGAAGGGCGCGTGGCCTACGCCGGCGGGCGCCACCGCAGCCCGTCGATGCGCGAAGTGGCGCATGTGCTGCTGCGCCGCTATCGCGAGCGCAGCGTGGTCGCGGTGGCGCTGATGGTGTCGCAGGCTTTTTTCTACAACGCGATCTTCTTCACCTATGCGCTGGTGCTCACGCGCTTCTACGGCGTGGCCGAAGGCAGCGTGGCGCTCTATATCTTTCCGTTCGCGCTGGGCAATGTGCTCGGGCCGCTGCTGCTGGGGCCGCTGTTCGACAGTGTCGGCCGCCGCAAGATGATTGCGCTGACCTACGTGCTTGCCGGCGTCGGGCTCGCCTTTACCGGATGGGCCTTCATGATGGGCTGGCTCGACGCGCGCAGCCAGGCGCTGTGCTGGTCGGCGGTGTTCTTCCTGGCCTCGGCCGCGGCCAGCTCGGCCTATCTCACGGTGAGTGAAGTGTTTCCGCTCGAGATGCGGGCCATGGCCATCGCCATTTTCTACGCGATTGGCATGGGCGCCGGCGGCTTCGTGGCGCCGGTGCTGTTCGGCGCACTCATCGAAACCGGCAGCCGCGGCGCCGTGATGGTCGGCTACGCCATTGGCGCCGCGCTGGTCATCGTCGCGGGATTGCTGGCGTTGCGCTATGCGGCCGATGCGGAGCGCAAGCCGCTGGAGGAAGTGGCGCCACCGCTTTCTTCGGACGGCGGCAACCACTGAAGCGACGCGAGTTACGCGAGGGCTCCGAGACGAATCAGAGGCTGCAGGTCCGGAAGCCGAAGAACCCGTCGTCGCGTCCCGGCAGTGCGAAGCTGCGCCGCCGCGGGGAGCGCAGGCGTGCGCGGGTTGCGAACGAGGCGCCGCGCAGCACGCGAGCCTGGCCGAATGCCGGGGTCGGATCGAACTCGCCGCCGCCGCTCCATGGATCGGCCCGAAAACCCGGCCATGGCCGCAGCGTGCCCGCGGTCCATTCATGCACGTCCGACCAGCGAAAGCCACGCCGGGCCGCCGTCTGCGCCGCAATCTCCCATTCGACCTCGGTCGCGATGCGGCGGCCGGCCCAGCGAGCCCAGGCATCGGCCTCCCACCAGCTCAGGTGCACCGCGCTGTGGTGGCCCGCCGCCCGCACGGTTGCACCGAAACGGTGCTGCAGCACCGAACCGCCAGTGCCGTTGCGGGCTGCTCCGATCTGCTCGACGTGCCGCGGCCCGCGGCGTCCTTCAACCTGCGCGGCCAGCCAGCGCCAGCCTTCCGGATGCCAGAGCTCCTCGCGGTCGTAGCCGCCTTCGTCGACAAACTCGATGAACTGGTTCCAGGTCACGGGCTGTGCGTCGATCTCGAATTCAGGCACGTCGACGCGATAGGCCCCCTGCTCCTGTGCAAAGGCAAACCCGCAGCCTTCAGGCTGGCCAAGCTCCCACTGCGTGGCGGGCAGCACCAACGGCTCGCGTGTGACCGAAATCGGCAGTTGTTCGATCCCAAGAGGCAGCCCCAGCGTTTGCGCCATGACGATCAGCTGTTCACCGCGCAGGTCTTCGTGGAAAAGGGCAAGGCGATAGAAGTACAGGCCGGGATCGGTTTCGGCCGCATGCTCCAGCAGTTCGAGCGTGCTCTCCAGCGTTTCGAGCAGGTAGGCCTTGGTTTGGCCGAGGTCCGGCAGGGCCGGCGACCAGATTTGCTGCCGCGTTGCGTGGGCCGGGTCCCACCAGCCGTCGGCATTGGGATCGATGGCAGCGAGGCGGGTTGGGCGCACCGGGCAGTCGGCGCCGAACGCGCGTTGCGTGTTGCGGCCAATCCACCATTCGGCAAACCAGCCGATGTGCCCGGCCAGCCACACCGGTGGCACCACGCCCGCGTCGTCCGAGGGCGGCACTGCAAGATCGGGCGAAGCCAGCGCCTCTTCGTAGAGCGACAGCAGGTGGAGCGTGTGATTGCGCGCGTCCATGAGGGCCAGCGACAGCAGTTCGCGTCCGGCGCGCCGCATCTCGGGCGAGTCGATGGAGTGCGGCAGGCCCGCGGGCAGCAAAGGCGGCGACGATGGCATGTTTCATTATGGCGAGCCGCGGCACCAGCGCGGCGCACAGCGAGCGCGTCTACGGGAATACACCGCCCGGCTGCGCCCGAAAACGGCTTTCCGCGCCGATAAAATCGCGCGTCCGCAAAAGCCCCGACCGCCGCCCGCCGGCCGAGTCCGGACCGCTTCTGCATCCAAGCATCCATTCTTCTGGAGAAGAGCATGAATTTCCTGCTCAGATTTTCGCGCGCCGTCGATTGGCTGAACGGCCAGATCGGCAAGTACGTGATCTGGCTCATCCTTGCGTCCACCGTGATCAGCGGCGTCAATGCCGTGGTCCGGAAGGTGTTCAACGTCAGCTCCAACGCCTATCTCGAAGTGCAGTGGTACCTGTTCGCCGCGTCCTTCCTGATTGCCGCGGGCTATACGCTGCTGAACCAGGAGCACGTGAAAATCGACGTGATCCTCAGCCGGCTGTCCAAGCGTGGCCAGATCTGGGTCGACATCATCGGTTTCAGCTTCTTTCTCACGCCGGTTTGCCTCGCCATCCTCTGGTACGGCATTCCGTTCTTCCTGCAGGGCTATCGCTCCGGCGAAATGTCGAACAACGCCGGCGGGCTGATCCGCTGGCCGATCTACGCCATGATCCCGCTGGGCTTCTCGCTGCTGATGCTCCAGGGGTGGTCCGAACTCATCAAGCGCATCGCGTTCCTGCAAGGCCGCATCGACGACCCGACGCAGAAGCGGGAAGAAAAGACCGCCGAAGAAGAGCTGGCGGAGTCCATCCGCCGGCTCGCCGAATCCAACGCCAAAGGCTGAGCGGTAGCACCCATGGAATTCATTACACAAAACTTCGCCCCGATCATGTTCGCGGGGTTGATCGTCTTCCTGCTGTTCGGCTTTCCGGTGGCTTTCAGCCTCGGCGCCTGCGGCCTCTTCTTCGGCTTCGTCGGCGTGGAGCTCGGCCTCTTGCCCGAGGCGCTGATGCAGGCGCTGCCGCTGCGGGTGTTCGGCATCATGCAGAACGACACGCTGCTGGCCATTCCGTTCTTCACGCTCATGGGGCTGATCCTGGAGCGAAGCGGCATGGCCGAAGACCTGCTCGACTCGATCGGGCAACTCTTCGGCCCGGTGCGCGGCGGCCTGGCGCTGGCGGTGATCTTCGTGGGTGCGCTGCTTGCGGCCACCACCGGCGTCGTCGCGGCCTCGGTCATCTCGATGGGCCTGATCTCGCTGCCGATCATGCTGCGCTACGGCTATGACCGGCGCATCGCGTCGGGCGTGATTGCAGCGTCGGGCACGCTGGCGCAGATCATTCCGCCTTCGCTGGTGCTGATCATCATGGCCGACCAGCTCGGCCGCAGCGTGGGCGACATGTACAAGGGCGCGTTCGTGCCGGGTTTCATGCTGACCGCCATGTACGCGGGCTACGTGGTCCTGCTGGCCATCTTCAAGCCCAAGTGGGTTCCGGCCCTGCCGCTCGAAGCACGCACCTTCCGCGAGCCGAGCGGCAGCAGCGGCCTGCCCTCGCTGCTGGTGCTGACCGCCCTTGCCACTGCGGCGGCCGTGTTCTTCGCCAAGCACATTGCAGACGTCCACACCTGGTGGACCGGCCAGCCCGTGACCAGCGTAGCCACCGATGAAACCATCGTCGTGTCGATGTGCGTCGGCGTGATGCTGGCCTTTTTGATCGCGGTGGCCAATCGCCTGCTACGGCTGCGCCTGCTGTCGCGCATTGCCGAACGCGTGACTTTCGTGCTGATCCCCCCGCTGCTGCTCATCTTCCTGGTGCTGGGCACGATTTTCCTTGGAGTGGCCACCCCTACCGAAGGCGGTGCCATGGGTGCGCTCGGCGCCTTCATCATGGCCATGGTGCGCGGCCGGCTCAGCATGAGCCTCCTCAAGCAGGCGCTCAACACCACCACCAAGCTGTCGTGCTTCGTGGTGTTCATCCTGATCGGCTCGACCATCTTCAGCCTGGTGTTCCAGGGCGTAGACGGGCCGCGCTGGGTCGAGCACCTGCTCACCGGCATGCCAGGCGGCCAGCTCGGCTTCCTGATTTTGGTGAACGTGCTGATCTTCTTCCTGGCGTTCTTCCTCGACTTCTTCGAGCTCTCTTTCATCGTCGTGCCGCTGCTGGCCCCCGTGGCGCACAAGCTGGGCATCGACCTGATCTGGTTCGGCGTGCTGCTGGCCGTGAACATGCAGACCTCGTTCATGCATCCGCCTTTCGGCTTTGCGCTGTTCTACCTGCGCAGCGTGGCGCCCACGAAGGCCTACAACGACAAGGTCACCAACGAACGCATCGAACCCGTCACCACCATGCAGATCTATTGGGGAGCCGTGCCGTTCGTGCTCATCCAGATCATCATGGTCGGCCTGATCATCGCGTTCCCGGCCATCGTCTCGAGCGGCCTCGACAAGGAGGTAGCGGTCGACCTCGACAAGATCGGCGCCGAGATGCAGGCCAACATGCCGAAGGACGATTCACAGCCCGCCCCCGAGCCGGAGCCCGGCGCCTCGGCACCGGCCGGCGCCGAAACGCCTGCAGCGGAAGAAGACCCGATGAAGGCCATGCAGGAACAGCTTGACCGGGACGCCGGCAAGAAGTAGTTCAAAGAAGGCCGCTGCGGCCCCGGACGGGTCGCAGCGGCGTACTTTTCGGAGACGCAAAAAAAGCCCCGCGACGCGGGGCTTTTTGCTGGCCGGAATGAATCCGGATCAGAGCTTGAGCGTGGACATGAACGAGTCGAAGCGCGATTCCGCAAAACGGAACCAGAGCACCTGGTCGCGCTGGAAGCTGCGGAAGTCGGCGTAGATCTTCTTCCATTCAGGGCTCTTGGCATCGTTCTCGGCGTAGACCTCGAGCGAAGCCTTGTAGG
The DNA here is from genome assembly GCF_031456585.1 of Variovorax sp. 3319. NCBI lineage: Bacteria > Pseudomonadati > Pseudomonadota > Betaproteobacteria > Burkholderiales > Comamonadaceae > Variovorax > Variovorax sp. 3319. The sequence continues at coordinate 712,002 of NZ_JAVDUZ010000001.1, read as the reverse complement.
CGGCGTCCATCATGGCTTGCGAGAACGGCAGCACCTTGGTCTTGGCGGCCACGAGCTGCTTGAGCGCGATGGGGTTCAACGCGTCGTACTTGGCAAGCATGTCCGACGATGCCACGGCAGCGGCGGCTTCCACGATGGCCTTGTTCTCGGCCGAGAGGCCGTCCATGGCCTTCTGGTTGATGAAGAAGTCCACTTCCGGACCGCCTTCCCACCAACCCGGGTAGTAGTAGAACGGCGCCACCTTGTTGAAGCCGAGCTTCTGGTCGTCGTACGGTCCCACCCATTCGGCGGCATCGATGGTGCCCTTTTCGAGCGCCTGGTAAATCTCGCCGCCCGGCAGGCTTTGCGGCACGGCGCCCATCTTCTGCATGACCTCGCCGATCAGGCCGCCGCCCAGGCGCATCTTCATGCCCTTGAAATCCGCCACGGACTTGATTTCCTTGCGGAACCAGCCGCCCATCTGGCAGCCCGTGTTGCCGCCGGCGAAGCTCACCATGTTGTACTTGGCGTAGAACTCGTTCATGAGCTTGCGGCCGTTGCCGTGCATCATCCACGCGGTCATCTGGCGCGAGTTCAGGCCGAACGGAATGGCCGAGCCCAGCGCAAATGCGGGATTCTTGCCGTAGAAGTAGTAAGGCACGGTGTGGCACATCTCGACCGAACCGTTTTGGACGCCGTCCACCACGCCGAAAGGAGGCATCAGCTCGCCGCCGGCATGGACCGAGATTTCGAACTTGCCGCCCGACATGGCCTTGACCGCCTTGGCAAACACTTCAGCGCCGCCGTAGATGGTGTCCAGCGACTTGGGAAAGCTGGAGGCCAGGCGCCAGCGGACGGCGGCTTGCGCATGAACTGCGGGCGCAATGCCGGCGGCCAGAACGCCGGCGATGCCGGCGTTTTTGATGAGGGAACGACGATCCATTGAATTCACTCCGAGTGCATTGGAAAAAACGAAACGCGGCTTGTGGCCGCGTCGACGACTTTCGTAAGTCGCCGCGATTGTAAAAACGTGCTTACAGGCAGCCCGCCGGGGTTTACCCTGCGACGGAACCGAAGCGGCGCGCAATCGAGGCTTGGATGCCCGCTGCGTCGAGGCCGATGGACGCGAGCAGCTTGGCCGGATCGCCATGCTCGATGAATCGGTCGGGCAGGCCCAGCTGAAGCACGGGCTTCTGAACGTTGGCCGCCTGCAACGCTTCGAGCACCGCACTGCCCGCGCCGCCCATGACGGCGCCCTCTTCGAGCGTGACGATGGCGTCGTGCGTGCCTGCCACCTGCAGCAGCAGGTCGACGTCGAGCGGCTTGGCCCAACGCATGTTGACCACGGTTGCGTCGAGCGATTCGGCTGCGGTGAGCGCCGGGTACAGCAAAGTGCCGAATGCAAGGATTGCAATGCGCTTGCCTTCGCGGCGTACTTCGCCCTTGCCGAACGGCAGCGAGTCGAGTGCCAGGTGCGGCGTGACGCCAGCGCCCGCCCCGCGCGGATAGCGCACGGCCACCGGATGGTTCTGCTCGTAGGCGCTGGACAGCAGCTGGCGGCATTCGCGCTCGTCGGCCGGGCACGCAATGCTCATATTGGGAATGCAGCGCAGGAACGGAATGTCGTACGCGCCCGCATGCGTGGCGCCGTCCGCACCCACGAGGCCCGCGCGGTCCAGCGCAAACACCACAGGCAGGTTCTGGATTGCGACGTCGTGAATCAGCTGGTCGTAGGCGCGCTGCAAGAAGGTCGAGTAGATGGCGACGACCGGCTTCAGGCCCTCGCATGCAAGGCCGGCCGCGAACGTTACGGCGTGCTGCTCGGCAATGCCCACGTCGTAGTAGCGGTCGGGAAAGCGCTGCTCGAACTCGACCAGCCCCGAGCCTTCGCGCATGGCAGGCGTAATGCCGACAAGACGGCCGTCGTGCGCGGCCATGTCGCAGAGCCATTGCCCGAACACCTGCGTGAAGGTCTGCTTGGCTACCGCGGCCGACTTGACCAGGCCCACCTGCGGATCGAACTTGCCGGGCCCGTGGTAGGCCACCGGGTCGGCCTCGGCGAGCTTGTAGCCCTGCCCCTTCTTGGTGACCACGTGCAGGAACTGCGGGCCGTCGAGGTGCTTGAGGTTTTCGAGCGTGGGCACCAGCGAATCGATGTCGTGACCATCGATGGGACCCACGTAGTTGAAGCCGAACTGCTCGAACAGCGTGGCCGGAACGACCATGCCCTTGGCATGCTGCTCGAAGCGCTTGGCCAGCTCGAACAACGGCGGCGCGGCGCGCAGCACGCTCTTGCCCACGTTCTTTGCGGCGGCGTAGAAGTTGCCGCTCATCAGCTGCGCAAGGTAGCGGTTGAGCGCGCCGACCGGCGGGCTGATCGACATGTCGTTGTCGTTCAGGATTACCAGCAGCTTGCAATCGCACACGCCGGCGTTGTTGAGCGCCTCGAAGGCCATGCCGGCGGTAAGAGCGCCGTCGCCGATGATGGCCACCGCATGGCGGTCTTCGCCCTTTTGCTTGGCCGCCATGGCCATGCCCAGCGCGGCCGAAATGCTGGTGGACGAATGCGCCGTGCCGAAGGTGTCGTATTCGCTCTCGCTGCGTTGCGGAAAGCCAGAAATACCGCCGATCTGCCGCAGCGTGGGCATGCGATCGCGCCGGCCCGTGAGAATCTTGTGCGGATAGGTCTGGTGGCCCACGTCCCACACCAGCCGGTCGTGCGGCGTGTTGAACACATGGTGCAGCGCCACGGTGAGCTCCACCGTTCCAAGATTGGAACTCAGGTGCCCGCCGGTGCGCGATACGTTGTCGAGCACGCAGGCGCGCACTTCGTCGGACAGCTGCTTGAGCTGGGCCCGGTCGAACTGGCGGATGGGCGAGGGATCGTGCAGCGTGGGAAGCAGCGGGGCCATGGGAGCGTCGTGGTTCTTCTTGTCCATCTGTTCAACAGAGTTCATCGGTCGCGGTCGACGACCATGTGCGCCAGCGCACGCAGCGCCGCGGTGTCTGCCAGGCCGCTGCGCTCGAGGGCCGCGAGCGATTCGGCGAGCAACTGCTTTGCCTGCGCGCGCGCGCCATCAAGGCCCCACAGCGAAACATAAGTGGGCTTGTCCGCCGCGGCGTCCTTGCCGGCCGTCTTGCCAAGGGTTTGCGAATCGGCGGTCACGTCGAGAATGTCGTCGACCACCTGGAACGCCAGGCCAATGGCCGCACCGTAGCCGCGCAGCGCAGCCAATGCCGCGGGCGCCACGCCGGCCGCACAGGCCGCACCCATTTCAACACTGCCCTGCAGCAGGGCGCCGGTCTTCAGGCGGTGCATTTCGCGCAGTTGCGCTTCGTTCAGGGCCAAGCCGACGCTGGCAAGGTCGATGGCCTGTCCGCCGGCCATGCCCTGGCTGCCGGCGGCGCGTGCAAGCAGCCGGCACAGCGTGGCCTGGATCGACGCGGGAATCTCGTCGCCTTCGGGCGTCAGCAGTTCGAAGGCCAGGGCCTGCAGGGCGTCGCCGGCCAGCAGCGCATCGGCCTCGCCGAATTTCACATGCACGGTGGGCTTGCCACGCCGCAGCACGTCGTTGTCCATGCAGGGCAGATCGTCGTGCACCAGCGAATAGGCATGGATGAGTTCGGTTGCGCACGCCGCGCGCAGCGCAGCGGCCGCGTTGCCGCCCACTGCTTCGCTTGCAGCCAGAACCAGCAAGGGCCGCAGCCGCTTGCCGCCGTCGAGCACGGCGTAGCGCATCGCGTCGCCAAGCAGCACGGGTGAATCGACGCCGACCCAGCGCGAAAGCGCGGCCTCTACACGTGCGAGATGCGGTTCGCTCCAGCCGGCGAGCCGCGCGGCATCCCAATCGGCCACAGCGGCGCTCATTCGGCGGTCCAGGGCTTGAGGCTGCCCGCGTCCAGCACCTTGATCTGGTCTTCGACCGCCTGGAGCTTCTCGCGGCAGAAGGCGAGAAGCGCGGCGCCGCGCTGGTAGCTGCCAAGCAACTGGTCAAGCGGCAGTTGGCCGGATTCGAGCTCTGCAACCAATTGTTCCAACTCCTGGAGCCCGGCTTCGTAGCTGGGCGGCAGCGGCCCGGTGTCGGGCGTGGTCGCCGGGCTGGAGGCGGCGGAAGAAGGAACCTTGGGCATGCGGGACAACAAGTATGAAATCGGGCATTTTAGGGCGGGGAACCAAATGGGCGCCGCTCGCCGTGGTGCGGCCGTTGCCTGGCGCCACCACGGGCCGCGGCGGCGCTTCCGGATCTGCCGCAATGGCATACAAAAGGCTGCGGGCACCGCAGTGCCCCCTTGGGTACAATCGCGTGTTCCCCTGTCGGCCGCGCCGGCACAACTCTCGGGCCGTTGCCTTCCCAGACGGCGCCTTCCGTTTTTCTCTTTTTTCTCCCTGTGGGGAGCTTGGTCAGGTCCTCCATGTCTGATTTAAGTCTTCAACTGCAGCAGGCCACGAGCCAACTTCCAGTTTCCGCGTACTTCGACGAGTCGCTCTACGCGCGCGAAATGCAAACGCTGTTCGCGCAAGGCCCGCGCTACGTGGGCCATCGCCTGGCGGTGCCCGAGCTGGGCGACTTTCATACCCTGCCGCAAGAGCACCAGGGCCGCGCGCTCGTGCACACGCCCAAGGGCGTGGAGCTCATTTCCAACGTGTGCCGCCACCGGCAGGCGCTCATCCTGCAAGGCCGTGGCCAGCTCGACAACCAGACCGGCGGCAACATTGTTTGCCCGCTGCACCGCTGGACCTACGCTGCAAGCGACCCGCGCACCACGGGCACGCTGATCGGCGCGCCGCATTTCGAGCAGGACCCCTGCCTGAACCTGCACAACTATCCGCTCACCGAGTGGAACGGCCTTTTGTTCGAGCGCGGCGCAAACGGCCTCGGGCGCGACGTGGCGGCCGACATGGCCGATCTCGGCCCCCGCGCCGACCTGGACTTCACGGGCTACGCGCTCGACCGCGTCGAACTGCACGAGTGCAACTACAACTGGAAGACCTTCATCGAGGTCTACCTTGAGGACTACCACGTCGGGCCTTTCCATCCGGGCCTTGGCAGCTTTGTTACCTGCGACGACCTGCGCTGGGAATTCAACCGCAACTTCTCGGTGCAAACCGTGGGCGTGGCCAACCGGCTCGGCCGCGCGGGCAGCCCCATTTACCAAAAGTGGCAAGAGCAGTTGCTCAAGTACCGCGAAGGCAAGCCGCCGAAGTACGGCGCCATCTGGCTCACCTACTACCCGCACGTCATGGTCGAGTGGTATCCGCACGTGCTCACGGTGTCGACACTGCACCCGGTGAGCCCGACCAGGACGCTCAACATGGTGGAATTCTTCTACCCCGAGGAAATAGTCGCCTTCGAACGCGAATTCGTCGAAGCCCAGCAGGCCGCCTACATGGAAACCTGCGTGGAAGACGACGAGATTGCCGAGCGCATGGACGCCGGCCGCCGCGCGCTGATGCTGCGCGGCGACGACGAGAGCGGCCCTTACCAGAGCCCCATGGAAGACGGCATGCAGCAGTTCCACGAGTGGTACCGCAGCGCAATGCGGCAGAACGCCTGAGCCCGTAGTGCAAGCGCTCTGGATGGTGCTCGGCGCCTTCTTGTTCGCCACCATGAGCGTGGTCGTCAAGGTGGCTTCTGCGTGGTTCAACAGTGGTGAGATGGTGCTCGGGCGCGGCCTGATCGGCATCGTTTTCTTGTGGCTGCTGGCGCGCAACCGCGGTGTTCCGCTGGCCACAAGCTACCCGGGCATGCACGCGTGGCGCAGCACCATTGGGGTGGTGTCGCTCGGCGCATGGTTCTACGCAATCGCCCACATGCCGCTGGCTGCGGCCGTCACGCTCAACTACATGAGCAGCGTGTGGATCGCTGCCTTTCTGGTCGGCGGCACGCTGCTGGCCTGGGTGCCGGTGCCCGGACGCGACGGCCGCGTCGAGCGGCCGCCGCTGCAGGGCACCCTTGCGCTGACCGTGCTGGCGGGGTTCGTGGGCGTGGTGCTCATGCTCAAGCCCAGCGTGGATGCGAGCCAGGGTTTCGCAGGGCTGCTGGGCCTGCTCTCCGGGCTTACGGCCGCGTTCGCCTACATGCAGGTGGTGGCGCTGTCGCGCATCGGCGAGCCCGAGTTGCGCACGGTGTTCTATTTCGCGGTCGGTTCGGCCGTGGCCGGCGCGTTTGCCACGGCCGCCACCGGGTTTTCTGGCGGAAATTCATGGACGTGGCAGCATGCGCTGTGGCTGTTGCCGATCGGCTTCCTGGCCGCCCTTGGGCAGCTTTGCATGACGCGCGCCTATGCCACCGCAAAGACCCAGGCCGGTACGCTGGTAGTGGCCAACCTGCAGTATTCCGGCATTGTCTTTGCGGCGTTCTACAGCGTGGTGCTGTTCGACGACCGCATCGACGCCGCCGGCTGGGCCGGCATGGCGCTCATCATCGTGAGCGGCATCGCAGCCACGGTGCTGCGCCAGCGAGCGGTGCCCAAGGCGCCGGCCGAAGAACACTGAACCGCATCGAACCCCATCGACAACGAAGGAGCCCGCCATGTACACAACCCTCGTCAGCGTCGAACAACTCCAGCAGCTGCAAGCTGGCGACCTGCCCCTCATGGTTTTCGACTGCAGCTTCGACCTCATGAAGCCCGAGGCAGGCGCGCAGCAGTACGCCGCGGCCCATATTCCGGGCGCCGTGTATGCCAACCTCGACACCGACCTCAGCGCAAAGCACGGCATGCCCGGCGCGCACGGAGACGTGGTGGTGGCCCAGGAAGACGGCGTACCTGCCTCGGGCGGCCGCCATCCGCTGCCGAGCCGCGAAAAGTTTGCAGCCTGGCTGTCGAGCGTCGGTTTTTCCAACGAGATGCAGGCCGTGGTGTACGACCGCAACGGGGCCAACTACTGCGGCCGCCTGTGGTGGATGCTCAAGTGGATGGGCCACGACGCAGTGGCAGTGCTCGACGGCGGATTGCAAGCCTGGCAGGCCGCGGGCGGCGAAGTCACGAGCCGCGAAGAACCGGCGCACTTCCAGTCGAACTTCGTACCGGGCGAGCCGCTTGCAAAGCTTGTGACCACCAGCACGGTGGTGCGCCGGCTCGGCCAAGCTGACCAGCAGCTGATCGACGCGCGGGCTGCTGCGCGTTATCGCGGTGAGGTGGAACCTCTGGACCCCATTGCGGGTCACATCCCCGGGGCCCTGAACCGGCCCTTCGCCGAAAACCTCGGTCCCGACGGCAAGTTCAAGCCGGCATCGCAATTGCGTGCCGAGTTCGACGCACTGCTGGCGGGCCGCGATCCGGCTACGGTTGTCCACCAATGCGGCAGCGGCGTGAGCGCCGTGCCCAACCTGCTTGCGATGCAGATCGCGGGGCTTGGGACGACCGCGCTCTACGCCGGCAGCTGGAGCGAGTGGAGCAACACGCCGGGGCTGCCGACCCGGCAAGGCGCAGAACCATGAAGCACAGCCGACTTCGACGACGCATTTCATCCGGACTCGCATTCGCAGCAGCGGCGCTGTTCGCAGCGCCCTTTCTTTATGCGCAGGCCCAGCAGCAGCACGCGCATGTGCACGGCCAGATCAAGCTCGACGTGGCCATTGACGGCCCCACGGTGGTGATCGACATGGAGTCGCCGCTCGACAACATCGTGGGCTTCGAGCGCGCACCCAAGACCGATGCCGAGAAGAAAGCCGTCGAAGAAGCCATTGCCCAGCTGCGCGCGGCCGACAAGCTCTTTGCCATCGACCCCGCCGCCAATTGCAAGCTTGGCCCGGTCGACCTGCGCTCCGGCGCATTGGGCCTCGGCAACCCCGACCCGAACGAGCCGCCCGGCCATGCAGACCTGGACGCCACCTTTTCTTTCAACTGCACCAATGCGGCCGCGGCAAAGTTCATTGATGTGAACCTGTTCAACGCCTTCAAGGGCACGCGCCAGATCGATTCGCAGATTGCTTCGGCGCAAGGACAGTTCAAGCGCCAGCTCAAGCGTCCGGCCGGCACGCAGGCGAGCCAGCCCGTGCGCCTCGGCTGGGGCAAGTAAGCCTGTGAGCACCGAGCCCCAGGCCGAATCGGCGCCGCTGCGCGTGGTGCTGGCTGCCGAAGCGCTGCGGTTTGCGTGGCCGGGCATGAAGAGGCCCTGCATCGACATAGAGGCTTTTCGCATCACTGCCGGAGAGCTGGTGTTCCTGCACGGCCCGAGCGGCTGCGGCAAGAGCACGTTGCTGTCTCTGCTGGCGGGCGTGCTGGTGGCCGATGAAGGCCGCGTGACGCTGCTCGGGCACGACTGGTCGCAGCTCTCGGGCGCCGCGCGCGACCGCTGCCGCGTTGCGCACGTGGGCTACATCTTTCAGCAATTCAACCTGCTGCCGTATCTGAGCGTGCTCGACAACGTGCTGCTGCCGTGCCGCTTCTCGCAGCGCCGCGAAGCGCAGGCGGCGCGCAGCGGCGGTTCCCACGGGTCGCGTGAGCAGGCCGAACACCTGCTCGACCAGATGGGCCTCGACCGCAACCTGTGGAAGCGCCAGGCCATGCAGCTTTCGGTCGGCCAGCAGCAGCGGGTGGCGGCGGCGCGTGCACTCATCGGCCAGCCCGAGGTGGTGATTGCCGACGAGCCCACTTCCGCGCTCGACGAGGACCGGCGCGAGTCCTTTCTGGACGTGTTGCTGACGGCCTGCGCAACCAACCAGAGCGCCCTGGTGTTCGTGAGCCACGACCAGCGCATTGCGCAGCGCTTTGCCCGCCACGTGCTGCTGCCCGACATCAATCGCGCAGCAACCGCGGCAATGGCGGCGGACGCATGAAGGCCCACCCATGAGCGCCCTTTTTTCCATTGCCTGGCGCAGTGCATGGAACCGCCGTTTCACGCTCGCGCTCACTGTGTTCTCTATTGCTCTGTCGACCTTTCTGCTGCTGGGCGTGGAGCGCATTCGCACCGAACTGCGCGAGAATTTCGCGTCGTCCGTTTCCGGCACCGACCTGATCGTGGGTGCGCGCACGGGCTCCACCCAGCTGCTGCTGTATTCGGTGTTCCGCATCGGCGCGGCCACCAACAACATCTCGTGGAAGAGCGTGCAGGCCCTGGCCTCGCACCAGGGCGTCGATTGGGTGGTGCCGCTTTCGCTGGGCGATTCGCACCGGGGCTTCGCGGTGCTGGCCACCTCGCCCGAATACTTCACCCGGTTTCGGTACGGCAACCGCCAGTCGCTGCAGGTGCGCGAAGGCAAGCCCTTCAGCGCACTGTTCGACGCGGTGGTAGGCGCCGAAGTGGCCGACAAGCTCGGCTACCACGTCGGCCAGAAGATCACCCTTGCCCACGGCAGCGGCGAACTCAATGCGTCCGAGCACGCCGACAAGCCCTTTACCGTGGTCGGCGTGCTCGCGCGCACCGGCACGCCGGTCGACCGCACAGTGCACATCGGGCTCGAGGCGATGGAAGCCATTCATCTTGAATGGGTGGGCGGTGCCCCCATGCCCGGCGTCAAGATTCCGGCCGAGCAGGTGCGCAAGTTCGACCTCACACCAAAGAACGTGACGGCCGCCCTTGTCGGCCTGAAGAACCGCTCTGCCGTATTCGGCGTGCAGCGCTGGATTTCCACCTATGCCGGCGAGCCGCTGATGGCCATCCTGCCCGGCGTGGCGCTCGACGAATTGTGGAGCGTGATCGGCGTCGGCGAGAACGCACTGCTGCTCATGTCGGCACTGGTTGCGCTGGTGAGCCTTGCGGGGCTTGTCTCGGTCGTGATGGCGGGCCTGAACGAGCGCCGCCGCGAACTCGCCGTGCTCCGCGCCGTGGGAGCCGGCCTGCGCCATGTGCTGGCATTGCTCGCACTCGAGGGCGCCATGGTCACTGTGCTGGGCGTTGCCTTTGGCGTAGTCATGGCGGTGCTTGGCATTGCCCTGCTCGCGCCATGGCTGCAGTCGCAGTTCGGGCTGACACTGAGCCTTTCAGAACCTACACTGAACGAATGGCTGCTGATGGCGAGCCTGCTGGTTGCCGGCTGGCTCGCAAGCCTGCTGCCCGGCATCCGTGCTTACCGGCTGTCGTTGGCCGACGGCCTCTCACCCAGGATTTGAAACCATGCGCATCGCAAAGAAGACCTCCACGTTCCGAGCTTTCACCCGGCTTTCGATGCTGCTCGCCGGTGCCGGCCTTGCGGCAGCCGCATGGGCCGCCGAACCTGCACCCAAGGACACGACCGCATCGAATCCGCTCGGCGGCAAGGCAGCACCGGCTGCACCCGCGGCCGTAGCCAAGGGCACGCCGGGCCAGCCGCGGCAGATCACCTGGGAAGAACTGGTGCCGAAAGACTGGGACCCGGCCAAGGAGTTCAAGGGCATGGACCTGAGCTCGCTCAACGACGGTGATCCGCGTGCCAACGAGCTGCTCATGAAGATGCAGGAGGTCTCGAACAACGCACCGACCAACCCTGCGATGAACGGCGCCGAAATCAAGATCCCGGGCTTCATCGTGCCACTCGAAGAAGCCAAGGGCGAAGTAACCGAGTTCTTGCTCGTGCCCTACTTCGGCGCCTGCATCCACACGCCGCCGCCACCGGCCAACCAGATCCTGCACGTGGTGTCGTCGAAGGGTGCCAAGTTCCGCGCCATGGACACGGTGTGGGTTACCGGCAAGCTGCAGACCATGCGCAACGACTCGATGATGGGCGTGAGCGGCTATCACGTGAACGCCACCAGCGTTACCAAGTACGCGGGCGGCGCAAAGTAAAAGAGACCAGCGCAGGCTGCTACTGCTTGCCGATTTCGGTCAGCAGCCGGGTAACGAGATAAAGGCGCGGCACGATCGAGTCGACCTCGATGTATTCGTCGCGCGCGTGATAGCCGAAGCCCGCCAGGCCGAAGCTCTCGACCACGGTGGCCTTGCCGGAGCGGCCCGCATAGCCCGCGTCGGTGCCGCCGCCGGTCATTGGCGTGAGAGCGAGTTCGCGGTCGATCTCCTTGTAGATGGCCTGGGCCTTCTCGGCCAGCGCACGGCCCTTCTCGCCCGCCACGAAAGCCGGGCGACCCACTTCAACCTTGAGCGTGGTCTCGGTGTCGGGCACGAGCTTGCCGCTCGCGAGCTTCGCCTGCAGGGCGGCCTCCAGCTTCTTCTCGGCGCCGGGCTGTGTGATGCGGATGTCGCCGAGCGCCTGCGCTTTTTCGGTGATCTGGTTGATCGGGCCAGTGGCACGCGCCACGGTCCAGTTGAGCGCCACGCCGGGAATGTCCTTTGCCACGTCTCGTGTCTGCAACAGCTGGTACGACAGCTCATACAGCGCGTTGCGTCCCAGCTCGGGTGCGGCACCCGCGTGCGATGCGCGGCCCTTCACTTCGAGCGTGGCCTGAGCAATGCCGGCGGCGCCCAGCAGCAGCGATTCGCCCTTGGCCACCGACTTGGCCGCGGTGGGCTCGAAAGACAGAACCGTGTCGTGCTGATCGGCCATGGCCGCAATGATTTCACCGGAGCCGACCGAACCCACTTCCTCGTCCGGGTTCATGAGCACCGTGAGCGTGTCGTAGTCGCGCCAGCCCGCATCGGCCAGGATCTTCAGCGACGCCAGCATGACCGCGAGCCCGCCCTTGTCGTCCGCAATGCCGGGGCCGTAGATCCGGTTGCCGTCCACCTTGTAGGGCTGGCTGTTCAGGATGCCGGCGGCGTACACAGTGTCCATGTGGCCCTGCAGCATGATCTTGCGCTTGCCCGTTCCCTTGATGGTGCCGATGACCAGGTCGGCGCCAGCCCCGGCGGCAGCCTTGCGCCGCTCGGTCTTGAAGCCGGCCGCCTTCAGGCGCCCTTCCACCACGTCGGCCATCTTGAGCAGGCCATCGACGTTGAGGCTGCCCGATTCGATCTGCACCATTTCCTTGAGGTTTTCGATCACCGCGGGCTGAGCCTTTTCGGCGGCGGCAAGCAGCTTTGCATCGGGCGCGGCATGCACGGCGGCGGCGGCGCCGAGCGCAAGGCCACAAGCCAGAGCAATGGAGCGCAGGGTGAAGAAAGACGAAGAGCGAACTGTCATGAAGGTTCTCTTTGTTGGAGTGGATGGCGAGCGCCAGCATAGCGAGCCGACGCCCGGCGCGCTGCAAATTGGCGACAGTGCCGGCCTGCCCGCAATGGTCGTGAAGCGCCACGCCGCACGGTCTCCGCAAACCCGATGAATACCCGCCCCGCAAGAGGTGTTCTCAATCCTTCCTGCTGCTGCGGGGCTTCCTTGCCGCGGCCTTGCGTGCCGGCTTCGGCCCCGGCGCCTCGCGCGCCGACTTCATGTGACCGCTTTCCGCCGTGGTCATGCCCACGATCTTTGCAAGCTGGCGGCTCACGCTCACATAGGCATGGCCGATGCGGCTGTCGAAGTACAGCGAGTCGCCGCGTGCAAGGCGCACGACCTTGCCGTTGTCGAAGTGCACTTCGATCTCGCCCGAAAGCACGTAGGCAAACTCTTCTCCCGCATGCCGCACGAAATCTTCGGGGCCATGGATGCGGCGGGCATGCACGGTGCCGACGATCGGGCTCATCTGCTTGCCGGCGGCCGTGGTGCCCAGAAACTCGTAGGCGATTGAAAGGCCGCGATACACCACGCCCTTGCCCGCACGGGTAACGACCGGCCCGTCGAGCTGCGCGGGCTTGACGCCCGCCCCGGCGAACATCGCGTTCATGTCCATCTCGAGCGCACGGCCGAGTGCGGTGAAGTTTTCGTACCCGAGCGCGAGTTGTCCGCGCTCTGCGCGCGAGATGGTGGTGATCGACACGCCCGAGCGCTCGGCCAGCTGTGCCAGCGTCCAGCCGAAACGCTTGCGCGCGGTGCGCAGGCGGTTGCCGAAAGTGGTGCGGTCCAGCGCCGGCTGCTCGTCCTTCGGCTTTGCTCCCGGCCTGGCTCGCGGCTTGTTGCCCGTGTGTGGATTCACGCTTGGCTCTCTCTTGTAGTGCAGCGCAATTCTGCCAGTCCGGCACTCGATTCTCCGTTCCGGCTTTCGCCTCCGCCTTGCGAAATTGCGTATTCGCAAATTGCATCGACGCAAATTTCACCGATGTGGTGCGCCATCCCTCTTCTGGTGAACTCCAATTAATTTGCGTATACGCAAATTTCTACCTACACTTTCGCCGATGACTTCCAACACACCAGCGCCCATTGCGGCCGACTACCTCGTGATCGGTGGCGGCATTGCCGGCGCCTCGGCGGCCTACTGGCTTGCGCCCCACGCCCGCGTGATCCTGCTCGAACGGGAGGCCCAGCCCGGCTACCACTCCACCGGCCGCTCGGCCGCGCTATTCATGGAAAGCTATGGCACTGCCCAGGTGCGCGCGCTCACCATGGCAAGCCGCGCGTTTCTCGAACATCCGCCCGAAGGCTTTGCCGAGCACCCGCTGCTCACGCCGCGCGGCGCGTTGATGGTGGCCGACGCAGACCACCTGGCCGAACTCGAAGCCCACTGGGAGGTGCTGCGCGCCATGAACAGAGGCGCAAAGCGGCTCAGCGGCGAAGAAGCAATCGAGATGGTGCCAGCGCTGCGGCCCGAACAAGTGGTGGGCGGCGTCTATGAGCCCGATGCTTCAGACATGGACGTGCACGCCATTCACCAGGGCTACCTGCGCGGCATGCGCCAGGCCGGCGGCAAGCTGGTGTGCGACGCCGGCGTAACTGCGCTCGAGCGCGTGGGCGACCGCTGGCGCGTGACCGCAGGCGGCGCGGCCTACGAGGCGCCAGTGGTCATCAATGCCGCGGGTGCGTGGGTCGACACCATTGCACAACTGGCGGGCGTGCGGCCCATCGGCATCGAGCCGCGCCGGCGCTCGGCCTTCATCTTCGCGCCGCCGGAGGGCAGCAACGTCGCGCACTGGCCCATGGTGTTCAGTGCCGACGAAGGCTGGTACATCAAGCCCGACGCCGGCATGCTGCTCGGCTCGCCGGCAAACGCAGATCCGGTCGAACCGCAAGACGTGCAGCCCGAAGAGCTGGACGTCGCCTTTGCCATCCACCGCATAGAGGAAGCCACCACGCTCACCATTCGCCGCCCCACCCGCACCTGGGCGGGCCTGCGCTCCTTCGTGGCCGATGGCGACCTGGTGGGCGGCTTCGATCCCGAAGCGCCCGGCTTCTTCTGGCTTGCGGCACAGGGGGGTTACGGCATCCAGACCTCGGCGGCCATGGGCGAGGCTTGTGCGGCACTCGCGCGCGGCCTGCCCGTGCCGCAGCGCATTGCGAGCTTCGGGCTCACGGCCGAAATGCTCGGGCCGCAGCGCTTGCGTGCCGCAACTGAAATAGCTGGATAGCCGGATAGCAGCCGGAAGGGGCTCGTTGAAAGCGGCTCAGTCGGGCGCGTTCATCACCCGGGCAAACTCTTCGTCAGCGGGCACGTTGTCGGCATCGAGTTCGCTGGCATCGGTCAGGTCGATGCCGGTCTCCGACAGGTCGTCATCGGCTTCGGATTCCGATTCTTCGAAGTCGTCGACGGGCGAATCGTCGTCGTCATCTTCGGGCGATGGCGGTGCGGGGCGCTTCTTGGCGTCGACGTTGTTCATGATCGGTTCCTCGGCGATGAGATAGGCGAAAACATTCGTCAGACCCCCGATGTTGCACCTCTTTCGGGTGCCGTGCGTCAATTCCCCGGAACAGCGTCGGTTTCGGAACGTATCCATCGCCCCGCCCAGCGCAACTCAGTCCTTGTACGCCGGGGCCCCCTCGCCTTCGTGCGCATGGCCGTGATCGGCGTGCCCATGTTCCGAGTGGCCGTGATCCGAGTGGCCGTGATCGTGCTCTCCGTGCGCAAGCCGGCTCACAAGCGTGACGAGCGCAATGCCCACCACAAGCCAGACGATCTGCGCCGCGGTCTGCCGTGCGGGCAAACGCTTCTGCAGTTGTGGAATCAGGTCGGCCAGTGCTACGTAGACAAAGCTGCTGCTCGCCAGCACCAGGAAGTATGGCAACCATCCGTGCAACTGGTCGACGAGCCACCATCCGACGATGCCGCCGAGCATGGTCATGGTGCCGGCGAGCGACACCTTGATCAATGCCGCACGCTGGTTGGCCGAGCTCTGGCGCAGCACCACCAGGTCGCCGATGTGATGCGGAACTTCGTGCGCGAGCACCGCAATGGCGGCCACCAGGCCAAGGCGCATGTCCGCAATGAAGGCCGATGCAATCAGGATGCCGTCGCCGAAGCAGTGCACGCTGTCGCCGGTGAGCACAGCCCAGCCGCCGCGCCCGCGGGGCGCATGGCTGTGCGAATGGCCGTGCTCTCCATGGTCATGGTGGTGGGCGTGGTCATGGGCATGATCGTGCGGGTGGTCGTGCCCGGTGTGGCCCGTGTTCTGCCCTGCGGCCCCCGGCGCCGGGCTGCCGTGGTGATGCTCGTGCCCGTGATGCCAGAGCTCGGCCTTGTCGAGCAGAAAGAAGAACACCAGGCCGAACAGCAGCACGCCAAAGAGCAGCGCGGGTTCGATGCGGCTTTCGAAGGCTTCGGGCAGCAGATGCATGAAGGCGGTGGCAAGCAGCGCACCGGCCGCCAGGCTGAGCAGGTGCTGCGAATTCACACCGCCCGATCCGCTGCGCACGCCCACGCGCAGGAGCAAGGCCGCGAGCCATACGCTTCCGATGCCGGCAACCAGGGTCGCCGCAATGATCACTATCAAATTCATAGCTGCTTGCGCAATTTCGATGGGCACCGATGCCCGACAACGTTCATACAAAGAGAAAGGCCGTCACGTGGACGGCCTTCGGCGGTGAGTGGCTACAGGCCGTCGTCAGACGACGCCATTGGCTTTGAACCAGGCCGTGGCTCGCTGCCATCCGTCGTCGGCCGCGCTCTTCACGTAGCTGGGGCGGTAGTCGGCATGGAACGCGTGGCCTGCTTCGGGATACACGACGAAGCTCGAAGCCTTGGCAGCCGGGGTTCCATTTGCCAACGCTGCTTTCATCTTATCAACCGTGTCAAGCGGGATGCCCTGGTCTTTTCCGCCGTACAAACCTAGGACCGGCGCTTGCAGGTTTGCAGCGATGTCGATGGGGTGCCTGGGCGCCAGTTCGCTCGGCTGGCCGACCAGCCGGCCGTACCAGGCCACGCCAGCCTTGACTTTGCCCGTGGCGGCATAGAGCCAAACGATGCGGCCGCCCCAGCAGAAGCCGGTGATGCCGGCTTTTGCAATATTGCCGCCGTTGGCCGCGGCATACGTGAGCGCGCCGTCCAGGTCGGCCATGACCTGCGCATCGGGCACCTTGCTCACGATGTCGGCCTGCAGCTTGGGAATGTCGGTGTAGCCGCGCGGATCGCCTTGGCGCGCATAGAGTTCGGGGGCAATGGCCAGGTAGCCGAGTTGGGCAAAGCGGCGGCAGGTGTCGGCAATGTATTCGTGCACGCCGAAGATCTCCTGGATCACCAGGATGACCGGCAGGCCCGTCTTGCCAGCCGGCGCTGCCGCATAGGCGGGCACCTCGAAGCCGTTGACGGTGTACTTGATCGGCCCGGCCTTCAGGCCTTCGGCCGAAGTGCTGATCGCAGTCTGCGCCATGACCGGCATCACGGCGGCCGCATAGCCCACGCCGATGGCGGCCTTGAGTGCGGTGCGGCGCGTGGCGCCCTGCTCTGTGCTCTCGCCGGGGCGAAGCGAATCGAAGTCGGAACGGCTGTCATCGCGAAGGGACATGGGAGGGGCTCCAGTGGAATCGTCGGACTGAAAGGACGTGAAAAGGGGATGCGTGAAAACGCACGCCGCAATGTAGGCGAATTCAGCCCGGCCCGTATCCGACCGCTGTATGCCAACAGGGTTGCTTGTGACCTAAAGTTTTCAGTCGCGATAAGCGCGGCGGGCCAATGCGGCGGCCAGCACCTGCGCCGGATCGACCAGGTTCAGGCCCGCAACCGCGGCCGAGCCCTGCAGCCCGAGCGGCACCTCGGTGCAGCCCATGATGATGGTGACCGGCCCGTGGCGTTCCGCGAGCCGCAGTGCCACCTGCGAAAAACATTCTTCTGCAAGCCGCATGTTTCCGGCCTTCACGCCGTCGAAGATGCCGCGCGTGATGATGCGGCGCTCTTCCTGCAGCGGCACAAGGCAGTCGAGCCCCGCTTCGGCCAAAGCCTGCTCGTACAGGCGCACGCGGTAGGTGCCTTCGGTGGCCATCAGCGCCACATTGCCCGCCCCTTGCGCGGCAAGATGCTGCGCCACCTCGCGTGCCATGTGCAGCAACTCCACTTGGGGAAAACGTTCCTGCAGCCGGGCATGCCAGGCATGCGCGGTGTTGCAGGCAATGGCCACGGCCTGGCTGCCCAGCGCGGCCAGCCGCCCCAATGCCTGCAGCATCGGCTCGAGCGGCTGGTGCGCGCCGTTGTCCGCCGAGCCCAGCGCATGGGTGCGGTCTGGCACCGGCACCTGCGCCAGCCAGTGCTCCGGAAAAGACTGGTCACGCACCGGCTCCCCGCGTGCCTGCATCTGCTGGGCGCACGCCTGCACGAAGAGCCGGACGAAGTCCGCCCCCGCGGCAGGGCCCATGCCGCCCAGAATGCCGACTACGTTGGTTGAAGCCATTGCGCGGTTTCGTTGATCAGGTCGCCGGCTTGTCGGAAGGAGCCTTGATGTTGTCCTTGAGCTGCTGGCTCATGGGCAAATTCAGCGGCATGTTCTTCGGCGGGATCGGCGACATGAACCACTTGGTGTAGAGCTTCTCGAACTCGCCGCTCTTCATCAGGCCGGTGAAGGTGTCGTCCACCAGCTTCTTGAAGGCCGGGTCGTCCTTGGGCAGCATGCAGGCATAGGGCTCGACCTGCAGCGCCTCGCCCACCACCTCGTAGTCGGCCGGGTTCTTGGCGTTGGCAATCAGGCCGAACAGCAGGATGTCGTCCATGGCAAACGCAACCGCGCGGTCGCTTTCCACAAGCAGGAAGGCGTCGGCGTGGTCTTTGCCGAGCACGATGTCCATGTCGAGATTCTTCTCGGTGTTGTACTTGCGCATGACCAGCGCATTGGTGGTGCCGGTGGTGCTGGCCACGGTCTTCTTGGCAAGGTCTGCGTAGTCCTTGATCTTGGAAGACTTCTTGGTCAACAGGCGCGTGCCCGTGTAGAAATGGTTGACGGCAAAGGCCACGTCCTTGCCGCGCGCGGTGTTGTTGGTAGTGGAGCCGCACTCCAAGTCGACCGTGCCGTTGGTAATCAGCGGAATGCGGTTCTGCGACGTCACCGGCATCAGCTGCACCTGAAGGTTCGGCTTGTTGAGCTTTTTCTTCACCGCCTCGACCACCGCGTTGGAGAGCTCGACCGAGAACCCGATCGGCTTGTTGGGGCCGTCCAGGTAGCTGAAGGGCACCGACGACTCGCGGTAGGCGAGCGTGATCTTGCCGGACTCGGCGATCTTGGCCAGCGTGTCGGCGGCCTGGACGCCGGTAGCGGAAAGCAGCACCACGGCAGCGGCGGCCATCAATGCGGAGAGTTTCATGCGAGCCTTCTTCAGTTGGTTGAACAGAGCGGCCAGTGTAAGAAGGAGTGACACAGCGCGACAATTCCAAATGAACCCTAGGTCATACCTAAAGGTTATGGACTAGGCCGGCCGGAACGCGGCCATGCGCTTTGGCTATGGTGTACCGCGCTTTTGGCATTTCCGGGCATTCGCGTGTGCCCCTACATTCACCGCACCCTCTCTTTCTCAATGTCCTTCTTCCGAAAGTTGCCTCCATGCATGTGTGTGTGCTCGGCGCCGGCATCGTGGGCCTGGCGACCGCCTGGCAGCTCGAACGCCGGGGTCATCAGGTTACGGTGATCGACCGCGCCACGCCTGGGGCCGGCGCGAGCGGCGGCAATGGCGCCCAACTCAGTTATTCGTATGTGCAGCCGCTGGCCGACGCGTCGATCTGGCGGCAGCTGCCCAAGCTGCTGCTTTCGCCAAGCTCACCGCTCAAGCTGCGGCCCCAGCTCGATCCGTTGCAGTGGCGCTGGGGCCTGGAATTTCTTGCCGCCTGCAACGCCGAGACCTCGCGCGACACCACCTCGCAGTTGCTGGCGCTTGCCGCATCGAGCCGGGCAGAGTTCGAAACCATGCGCGCCGAACTGTCGCCCGATTGCGATTTTTCCGCGACCGGCAAGCTGGTGCTCTACAGCAATGCATCGTCGCTCGAAAGCGCGCGGGCCCAGCTCGAGCTGCAGCGCACGATGGGCAGCAAGCAGCGCATGGTTGCGCCGCATGAATGCGTGGCAATCGAGCCCGCGCTCGAAAGCTACCGCGGCCAGATCGCGGGCGCGGTCTACACACCGAGCGAATGCGCGGCCGACTGCCTCAAGGTATGCGCCGAACTCATGGGCGCGCTGCGGGCGCGCGGCGTGCGTTTTCTGCTCGGCACCGACGTACATGGCTTTGCGCGCGATGGTGCGCGGGTGGCAGCGGTGAAATCCAGCGAAGGCGATATCGACGCAGACGCCTTCGTGATGGCCCTGGGTTCGGCCTCGCACAAGCTCGGGCGTGCGCTCGGCGCCTACCTGCCGGTGTACCCGCTCAAGGGCTACAGCATCACGGTCGAGGTCGACCCCTCGCCCGGCGCCGCGCCCAGGGTGAACGTGACCGACAGCGCACGCAAGGTGGTGTTCGCACGCATCGGGTCGCGCCTGCGGGTGGCGGGCATGGCCGAACTCGTGGGGCACGACGCGAGCATTCCGGCCACGCGCATCGAAACACTGGCAGCCGCAACGCGCGCGGTGTTTCCGCATGCGAGCCGGCTGGAAGAACTGCATCCGTGGACCGGCATGCGGCCCGCCACGCCGAAGGGCCTGCCGATCATCGGACGGCTCGCAAGCGCGCCGTCGAACATGCTGTTCAACACCGGGCACGGCGCATTGGGCTTCACGCTGGCCTTCGGCTCCGCGCGGCGGATTGCCGAAGCACTGGAGCCCGCGGCGGCATTGGCTTGAAACCCGGCGGGCGGCAGGCGCCTTCAGCTGCCCTGCTCTATCGCCTCGCGCATGCAGCGGGTAATGCCGCGAACCGCCACTGAATCGGGCCGCCCCGCAAAGCGCAGCGCGCGCACCGGCACCGGAATGTGCGGCTCCAGTGCCAGCACCTCGACTTTGGTACTGTCGGCCGAACGTGCCGTGCAGGCATCGACCAGCGCCACGCCCAGCCCATGGTGGGCCATCGACAGCGCTGCGTGATAGGTCTGCACCGTGACCACCGCCTGCTGAAAACCCACGCCCGCCTGGCGGCAGGCCTGGCTCAGGCTGGTGCCCACGGGGTCGCGGCTGTCGAGCCCGATCACGGGGCGGTCGACCAGGTCATGCAGCGCCACCGAACCGTTGCGCACCAGCGCACGCGGGAGCATGCCCTTGGGCGCAATGCACACCATGCGCGTATCGGCAAGCGTCTCTTGCGTGAGCGAGGGGTGCACCGCGGGGCTGAAGACAAAGCCCACGTCGGCCTCTTGCAGCAGCAGCGCCGACATGATCTGCGGCGAATGCAGCGATTCGACCGTGATCGAATAGCCCGGATGCTTTTCGCGAAAGGCCTTGAGCGCGCGCGGCAGCACCTCGTAGCTCAGTGCCAGCACGCTCAGGATGCGAAGCTCGCCGGTGTCGCTGCCCGCGCGCAGGTTGGCCGCAAGGCGCTGCACCTCGTCCAGCTGCGCAAACAGCCGCTCGATGTGCGGGTACAGCGTGAGCGCCTCGGTGGTCGGTGTGAGCCGGCCCTTGGCCCGCTGGAACAACGGAAAACCCAGTTGCAGCTCGGCATGCTGCAGCGTGCGGCTCACCGCCGGCTGCGTGATGTTGATGAGCCGCGCCGCCGCGCTCACGCTGCCCGTGAGCATGATGGCGTTGAAGACCTCGATATGGCGCAGCCGCATCGATCAGTTGCCGATCTTGTTGCGCGAAAGGTCCATCACCATGCGCGTGGCAAGGTACAAGCGCGGCTCGATGGAATCGACCAGCACGTATTCGGCATCGGCCGAGTGCGCGCCAAAGCCCTGCAGGCCGAAGCGCTCGACCACCGGGGCCTTGGTCTTGAGGGCGGCAAAGGCCGCATCGGTACCGCCGCCGGCGGCCTTGTCGTCTGCGCCCAGCGGCTTGCCCACTTCGTCCTTGTAGATGCGCTGCGCGTGCGCGGCAAGCGCGCGCGAGGCCTCGGTGGCTTCGAGCGGCGGACGGCGGCGCTCGAACTTCAGTTCGACCTTGGCCTCGGGAATCAGCTGTTTCTTCACACGCTCCTGCACTTGCTGTTCGATGCGGTCGTAGTCGCTCACCTTCAGCACGCGCACGTCGGCGCTGGCCGTGGCGCTGGCCGGAATCACGTTGCGGTTGCTGCCCGATTTCGAAATGGTCCAGTTCATCTTGAGGCCCGTTGCCGGATCGGACAGGTCGCGCATCTGCAGCACCTGGTGCGAGAGTTCGTAGAGTGCGTTCACGCCAAGCTCGGGCGCAGAGCCCGCATGCGAGGCCTTGCCCGCGACGTTGAGCGTGACCGAGGCAATGCCCGCGGTGGCAAGCGAGAGCTTGTCTTCCTTGATCGAGGCGCCTTCGAACGACAGCACCGCATCGTGCTCGCCACCAAGCCGCGTAATGAGCGCGCGCGAACCGGGCGAGCTGATTTCTTCGTCGCCGTTGATCAGCACGGTGAGCGTGCCGTATTCCTTGAACTTGAGCGCTTGCAGCATTGCCACCGTGTGGATGATGACCGCCACGCCCTGCTTGTCGTCTGCAATGCCGAGGCCGTATGCCTTGTCGCCTTCGACACGGAACGGCTGCTTGTTGAGCATGCCCACGGTGTAGACCGTGTCCATGTGCGCAATGAGCATGATCTTTTTCTTGCCCGTGCCCTTGAAGGTCGCGCGCACGACGCGGCCTATTTTTTCAGGCGTGTCGTCCATGCGGTAAGCCTCCGCGCTGGGGTCGATGAACTCGACCTCGCCGCCCAGCGCCTTGAGCTTGCCGGCAATGAGATCGGAGATCTTTTCGAGGCCTTCCAGGTCGCGGCTGCCGGACTCGATGCCGACGAGCTGCGACAGCGAATCGAGCAGCGGCTGCTTCTGCTCGGCCGCCAGCGATGCAATGCGTGCGTCGGGCGCGGCCACTGCGGCCTGGCAGGCTGCGGCAATCAAAAGTGCGCCGCCTGCGCGGCACCAGGAACGAACGGGGAACTGGATCATGAATGGCTTCCTTGTATTTTTCTGGTCCGCGCGGCAGGTACCGCGCGGTCTTGGCATTCTTCCATGCAGGCCGGCATTGCGGCGACCAGCGCATCGACTGCGCAGCGCGTCTTCGCAGGCATGTGGCGCGAGCGCGGCCACAGCACATGGATGGGCATGGCCGCGGCCCGGTGGTCGGCCAGCACGGGCTCGAGTTGTCCGGATTGCACGTAGCGTGCCAGCAGCCAGTTCGGCAGCCATGCCACTCCGGCACCGGCGATGGCCGCATCGGCCACCGCCTGCAGGTCGTTCAGCCGCGCATGCCAGGGCAGGTGCACGGTGTGCGGGTGGCCTTGCGGGTCGCGCAGTTCCCAGCGCTGCGAATGGCCCGGGCCGCAATAGTCGATGCCCCGGTGCTGCGCCAGCGCAGCCACGTCCGCCGGCCGTCCGAAGCGCGCCAGATAAGCCGGCGCGGCTGCGAGCAGCATGGTCTGCTCGCCAAGGCGGCGGGCCACCAGCCGGTCGCTGTCGGGCAGCTCGCCGATGCGCACCGCAAGGTCGTAGCCCTCCTGCACCAGGTCGACCGTGCGGTCGCTGATGGCAATGTCCACCTGCAGTTGCGGATAGCGCTCGATAAGGCCCAGCAACGCCGGCGCCGCGTGGTGATGGCCGAAGGCCAGCGGCAGGCTGGCGCGCAGGCGGCCGCGCGGCTCGCGCCGGCCGCTTTCGAGCCCCGACTCGGCCGCCTCGAGCTCGGCCTCTGCGCGCAGGCAGTGCTCGTAGTAGGCCTGCCCCTCCTCCGTCAGGCTCTGGCTGCGCGTGGTGCGCTGGAGCAGGCGCACGCCGAGCCGCGCCTCCAGCCGTGCAAGCGCCTTGCCCACGGCCGAACGCGTGAGGTTCAGCCGCTCGGCCGCGAGCGTGAGGCTGCCGCTTTCCACCACCTCGAGAAAGGTCTGGATGCCATCGAAACGGTCGGTCATGGCACGGGATTGTGCCTTTCGATTCCCGAATCTGCCGACGCAATGTCCTCAATGAAGAACCCCTGTCCCGTCAAGATGGCGGCATGACACCTTCTTCAACTCGTTCAACCACCGACCGGCGCCGCGATGCCGTCGCACTCACCGCCGTCTGCCTGGTCGCCCTCATGTTCGGTCTCGAAATCTCCAGCGTCCCCGTGATCCTGCCGGTGCTCGAGCGCGTGCTGCACGCCGACTTTCTGGATGCGCAATGGATCATGAACGCCTACACCCTGGCCTGCACCTCGGTGCTGATGGCCGCAGGCACGCTTGCCGACCGGTATGGCCGCCGCCGCGTGCTGGTGGCCAGCCTGTGGCTGTTCGGGCTCGCATCGCTGGCATGCGGCTGGGCGACGAGTGCGCCGCTGCTGATTGCTGCCAGGTTTGTGCAGGGCGTGGGTGCAGGCGCCATGATGATCTGCCAGTTCGCCATCCTCTCGCAGCAGTTTCGCGAGCCGGCGGCGCGCTCACGCGCTTTTGCAGTGTGGGGCGTGGTGGCGGGCATCGGGCTGGGCTTCGGTCCGCTGGTGGGCGCCGCCATCGTGGCGCTGGCCGATTGGCGCTGGGTCTTCCTGGTGCACGCCCCGCTGACGCTGCTCACGCTGGGCCTGGTGCGCGCAAGCGTGCAAGAGTCGCGCGACCCCGACGCACACCGGCTGGACATGGCGGGCATGTTCACGCTCACGCTTGCGGTGTTCGCGCTGGTCTGCTTCATCACGCTGGGCACAGTGCAGGGTTTTGCAAATGCGTTGGGGCTGGCTCTGCTGGCCGTTGCGCTCGTGAGCGTGGGGTTGTTCATTGCGGCGGAGCGGCGCAGCGCGCATCCCATGTTCGACTTTTCGGTCTTCCGCATCCACCGATTCAACGGCGCGCTGATGGGCTCGATGGGCATGAACTTCAGCTTCTGGCCGTTCATGATCTACCTGCCGATCTACTTTCAGTCGGCGCTCGGCCACGACCTGATGCACGCGGGCTGGGCGCTGCTGGCCTATACCCTGCCCACCTTGCTGGTGCCGCCGCTGGCCGAACGACTGGCGCTGCGCCATGGTGCCGAGCGGGTGATTCCAGGCGGTCTCGGCCTGATGGCGTTGGCCTTCCTGCTCATGGCCGCGGGCAACGCACACGGCAGCGACACGTTGGTGATTGCCGCCTGCCTGGTTGCGGGCATCGGCCTCGGGCTCACGAACTCGCCTGTTACCAACACCAGCACCGGCGCAGTGTCGGCAGCGCGCGCGGGCATGGCCTCGGGCATCGACTTCAGTGC
This sequence comes from Variovorax sp. 3319, assembly GCF_031456585.1. Lineage (NCBI taxonomy): Bacteria > Pseudomonadati > Pseudomonadota > Betaproteobacteria > Burkholderiales > Comamonadaceae > Variovorax > Variovorax sp. 3319. The sequence goes on along the minus strand of NZ_JAVDUZ010000001.1, from coordinate 687,672 downwards.
GCGGCTGATCACCCTCGCGTTGAACATCGCGCTGATGGGCTTCGTGCTGGTGAGCGGCATCGCGCGCCATCTGGGTGACGCCCGCCCGGGCGCCGGGCCCGAAGAACTGCTGCAAATGGCGCAGGCGGTTGCGGCGGGCAAGCTCGACACCCTGCCCGACGCAGCAAGCTCCGCGCTCGCTCAAGCCGCCCTGCGCCAGGGCTTTGGCGAGGTGATGCTCTACGCCGGCATAGGCGTGGGGCTGCTTGCACTGGCGAGCCGCGCCTTCTTCAGGCGCAGCCGGCGCTCAGTGTGCCTTGTCCCAGTTGGGGCCGATGCCGATCTCCGCTAGCAGCGGTACCTTCAGATCGGCCACGCCAGCCATCAGGCGCGGGATTTCGGTGCGCACCCATTCGACCTCGGCTTCGGGCACTTCGAACACCAGTTCGTCATGCACCTGCATGATCATCCTGGTGGCGCGCTTCTCGGCATCGAGCACGTCTTGCACCTTGATCATGCTGAGCTTGATCAAGTCGGCCGCCGTGCCCTGCATGGGCGCGTTGATGGCCGCGCGCTCGGCACCGCCGCGCCGCGGGCCGTTGGGCGAATTGATCTCGGGCAGGTACAGGCGCCGGCCGAACACGGTTTCGACGTAGCCCTTTTCCTTGGCCAGCGCCTTGGTCTCGTCCATGTATGCCTTCACGCCCGGGTAGCGCGCGAAGTAACGCTCGATGTAAGAGGCCGCGGCCTTGGTCTCGATGCCCAGGTTGCGCGCCAGCCCGAAGCTGCTCATGCCGTAGATGAGCCCGAAGTTGATCACCTTGGCATAGCGGCGCTGCTCGCTCGACACCTGGTCCGGCGTGGAGCCGAACACCTCCGCTGCGGTGGCGCGGTGCACGTCGATGCCTTCGCGGAACGCACGCAGCAAGGACTCGTCGCCGCTGATGTGCGCCATGATGCGAAGTTCGATCTGCGAGTAGTCGGCACTCGCGATCACGCTGCCGGCCGGCGCAATGAAGGCCTCGCGCACACGGCGGCCTTCGGGCGTGCGGATCGGAATGTTCTGCAGGTTGGGATCGTTGCTCGAGAGCCGCCCCGTAACCGCCACTGCCTGCGCATAGTGCGTGTGCACGCGCCCGGTGCGCGGGTTGGCAAGCTGGCCGAGCTTGTCGGTGTACGTGCCCTTGAGCTTCGACAAACCCCGGTGCTCCAGGATCTTGGCCGGCAGCGGGTAGTCCTCGGCCAGTTTCTCGAGCACTTCTTCGTCGGTGCTGGGTGCGCCGCTCGGCGTTTTCTTGACCACGGGCAGGCCCAGCTTGGTAAAGAAGATCTCGCCGATCTGCTTGGGCGAACCCAGGTTGAAAGGCTGCCCTGCAATCTCGTAGGCCTCTTGCTCGAGCGCCATGATGCGCGTGCCGAGCTCATGGCTTTGTGCGGCGAGCGTGGGTGCATCGATCAGCACGCCGTTGCGCTCCACGCGGTAGAGCGCCTCGCTCGAATCCATTTCCAGCTGGTAGATGAAGCGCAGCTTTTCGTCGCGCTCGATCTGGGGCCACAGCGCCAGGTGAACATCGAGGGTCTGGTCGCTGTCTTCACACGAATATTCGGCAGCCTTGGCAATCTCGACCTGGCTGAACGGAATCTGGTGCGCACCCTTGCCGCACAGGTCTTCGTACGAAATGCCGCTGCGCCCCAGGTGACGCTCGGCCAGGCTCGCCAGCCCATGCGGGCGGTGCGCTTCGAGCACGTAGCTTTGCAGCATGGTGTCGTGCGCGTAGCCCTGCACCTCGATGCCGTGGTTGGCGAACACGTGGCGGTCGTACTTGATGTGCTGGCCAAGCTTTTTCTTTGCCGGGTTTTCGAGCCACGGCCGGAGCTTTGCAAGCACTTCGTCGATGGGCAGCTGCGCGGGCGCATCGCCGTAGTTGTGCGCCAGCGGAACATAGGCCGCCTCGCCGGGCTCCACGCTGAAGCTCACGCCCACGATCTGCGCGACCATTTCGTCGAGCGACGTGGTTTCGGTGTCGATGGCGGCCAGGTCGGCGGCCTCCAGCCTTGCGAGCCAGCTGTCGAACTGCTCCCAGGTCGTGATGGTTTCGTATTTCAGGTTGCTCGCGGGCGATGCAGCCTCGATGGCCCCGAGATTGGACGATTCATCGAACAGGCCGCCCTGGTCGGCACTCGCAGCGCCGCCGCGGGCCTGCTGCTTCTTGATGTTTTCTTCGATGAGCTCGGGCGGCACTTCCATTGCCTCGAGCGACTTGACCAGGCTCTTGAAGCCGAACTTCTCGTAGAAGGGCTTGAGCTCGGCCGTTTGCGGCGCGCCCACGGGCAGCCCTTCGAGCGAAGGCAGGCCGGTAACGTGCCCGGCGAGGTCGCAATCGGTGCGAATGGTGACCAGCTGGCGGCTCAAAGGCAGCTTGTCCAAAGCCTTGCGGAGGTTCTCGCCGGCTTGTCCCTTCACCTCTGCGGCGCGTTCGATCAGCGCGTCGAGCGAGCCGTATTCGAGCAGCCACTTGGCGGCTGTCTTGGGGCCGACCTTCTCGACGCCGGGCACGTTGTCGACCGCGTCTCCCACCAGCGTCTGGTAGTCGATCATCAGGTTGGGCGGCACGCCGAACTCGGACGTGACACCCGCCACGTCGCGCTTCTTGCCGTTCATCGTGTCGATGATGGTGATGTGCTCGTCCACCAGCTGGCTCAGGTCCTTGTCGCCGCTGGATACGATCACTTCGACCCCCTGCGCCGCCGCCGTCTTGGCGAGCGTGCCGATCACGTCGTCGGCCTCGATGTCGGGCACGCAGAGCACGGGCCAGCCCATGAGCTTCACCACCTGGTGGATGGGCTCGATCTGGCTGCGCAGGTCGTCGGGCATGGGCGAGCGGTTGGCCTTGTATTCGGGATACAGGTCGTCGCGAAACGTCTTGCCCGGCGCGTCGAAGATGCAGGCCGCGTAGTCGGCGCGAACCTCGCGGCGCAGCGCGGTCATCATGTTGATCATTCCGCGGATGGCGCCGGTGGCGGGGCTCTTCGGATCGCCCGGCACGGCCCGCAGGTCGGGCATGGCGTGGAAGGCGCGGTAAAGATAGCTCGAGCCATCGACGAGCAGCAGCGTTTTCTTGTCGGTCATCAGGCCATTTTGCCGTGCCCGGCGCAGCGCCCGGAACCACGGCGGTGCGCGCTGCAAACCGACACCTCGAAAGCGGCGCCAAGCCTACAATCCTTGCATGCCTAGCCCCACACTCCTGGTCGCCCGCCGCATTCTGCTGGCGCTGGCCTTTGCCGCTCCTTTTGCCGCCGTTCAGGCGCAGTCCGCACCCGCCCGGGCGCCTGTACCGGCCGAGCCGCTACAAAATCAGGAGCAACCCGACGGCCGACGCAACCAGAAGGTCGAGCACATCCACACGGAAGACAGCGGCGCATCCGTCGATGAAGTCCGCTATGGCGGCCGCACGCAAAGCATCAATGTGAAGCCCAAGGCCAACGTGCCCGGCTACGAAGTGCTGCCCAACGACGCAGGCAGCGCACGCCCGGGCTCGGCCGACTCCAACGGCAACGGCCCGCGCGTCTGGAACGTGATGAAGTTCTGACCGTGCTGCGCCTTCAATCGGCAGCACAACGCTGAGCACCGCCATGGCAGTTTTTACCGAAGTCGAATTCGGCGAGGCAGACGCGCTCGTGCAGCGCCTGGGCCTTGGCCCCTTGCGCGAGCTGCGCGGCATCGAGGGTGGCATCGAGAACACCAACTACTTCGCAACCACCGAAACCGGCGAGTTCGTGCTGACGCTGTTCGAGCGACTGCACGCCGAGCAGCTCCCCTACTACCTTTGTCTCATGAAGCACCTGGCCGGCCGCGGCTTGCCGGTGCCTGAGCCCGTGGCCGACCCCGCCGTTGCGCCGCCTTCGGGCCATGCGCTCACCATTGCCGCAAACGCCCCCTGCGAACTGTTGCTCAAGGTGGCTGGCAAGCCTGCCGCGCTGGTGCAGCGGCTCTCGGGCCGCAGCGAACTGGCGCCGGGCAGCGCGCATTGCGCCCAACTGGGCGAAATGCTGGCGCACATGCACATCGCGGCGCGCGACTTTCCGCGCATCCAGCCCAACCTGCGCGGCCTTGCGTGGTGGAACGAAACCGTACCGGTCGTGCTGCCATACGTCGACGAATCGCAAGCAGCACTGTTGCGCGCAGAACTCGCCTACCAGAACCACGTGGTCGAGTCGTCCGCCTACGCCGCACTGCCGCGAGGCCCGGTGCACGCCGACATGTTCCGCGACAACGTGATGTTCGCAACCGGCGAAGACGCCGGCGCGGCACCTCGCCTGACGGGCGTGTTCGACTTCTACTTTGCGGGCGCCGACACCTGGCTGTTCGACCTGGCCGTGTGCCTGAACGACTGGGCCATCGACCTGCCGACGGGCGAACACGATGCCGAACGCGCGGATTCGCTGCTGTCCGCCTACGAAACCGTGCGCCCGCTGAATGCGTCCGAGCGCGCGCTGCTGCCCGCCATGCTGCGCGCCGCGGCCCTGCGCTTCTGGATCTCGCGGCTTTGGGACTTTCATCTCCCGCGCGAAGCCAGCATGCTGAAGCCGCACGATCCGGCGCACTTCGAGCGCGTGCTGCGCGGGCGCGCCTCCCATCCGCATGCCATGGCGCAATCGCTCGAGCCGCTGGCCGCCTGACCTTAAAAGATGAAACTCAATCTCGTGCCGGCGCGAACCGGCGCTACGTGGGTCCGCCTCGGGCTCAAGACCTTCTGGCGGCAACCGCTCGCCTTCATTTCGCTGTTCTTCCTGCTGATGGCGCTGATCTCGACGGTGTCGCTGCTGCCGTTGCTCGGCAGCGTGCTGGCGCCGGTGCTGCTGCCCTTCATGACGCTCGGGCTGATGGTGGCAACCTCGGTCGCCTGCACCGACAACGCAGAAGGCGTTGGCACCGCCGGCCACGCGCAGCGCCCCACGGGCTCCGCCATGTTCGTGGCGGTGGTTGCCGCCATGCGCACCGAATGGCGCTCGCTGGTCAAGCTGGGGGTGATCTCGGCGGTGTACTTCGTGTTCGCCGTACTGCTGACGTCGTTCATCGACGGCGGGCAGTTGGCGAAGGCGTATCTGCTCGACGAGGCACTGACGCCCGAGATCATGGCAAGCAGCGACTTCCAGGTAGCGCGCATGTTCCTGATGTGCCTCAACCTGCCGCTTTCGCTGGCCATGTGGCATGCACCGGCGCTTGTGCACTGGCACGGGGTGGAGCCGGTAAAGAGCATCTTCTTCAGCGTGGTTGCGGTGTTTCGCAACTTCGGCGCCTATGCGCTGTTCGGCCTGGCCTGGCTTGGCGTGTTCCTTCTCGCCGGCATTGGAATGGGCCTGGTTGCCACGGTGCTAATCGGCGTCGGCTCCGGGGGGGGAGGCGGCGCCGCCGCAGCCATGGGCAACATACTGATCGTGGGCTCTGCGCTGGTGCTCGCAGCCATGTCGATGAGCTCCACCTGGTTCACCTTTCGGGACAGCTTCGACCCGAACTGAGGCGATCTCAGGCCCGCAGGCCTGAGCTTTCAGTCAGCCGGTTGCCGCCCGGTCCTTGCGCAAGCTCGCAAAAAGCGACCATGCCATGGCGGCCAGCAGCAGGAAGCCGACGCCCAGCGCTCCCCACAGCCACCACTTGCGAGAGGGATCCGGCTGCGTGGGCACCGGCAGTTGCGCGGCCGCAGCCACCACGGCATCGACCACTGCAACCGGCGGCGGCGGCAATGTGACGGTGGCGCGGTCTGCCGCGACGGGCTTGCTCGGGTCGTACCCCGGCAGCAGCGTAGCCAAGGCCAAGGCCGCGCCGGGCACACCGCCTTGCACCGCGTTCTTTAGCGGCGCCGTGCTCCATGCGAGCGAGAACGGTGCGGCACCTTGCGCAAGGAACACCAGCGTGCGCGGCGTGGCCGCAACTGAAATCGCCGGAGGCGTTGCGCCGAGCAGGCTCACCGGCCCCGAGGTGCGAATCCGCAGGTGCGAATAGCTTGTGCCGTCGAGCGCCAGCACCGGCGAGCGCGCTTCGCCGCCCGACTGCGCCAGGCGATACACAACGGTGTCGAGCAGCGGCACTTCACCCGGCATGCCCGTAGAGGACGACGGCGGCCGGCGCTGCTGGTGCCGCAACGCATACAGCGGATTGCGCGGAACGCGCGCCGGCTCGGCGGCAGGCGCGGGAATGGCAGCGAGCAAGCCCGAAATCCCGACCTGGGCCAGCGTGTTGACGTCCGCCAGGTCGATGCGCAGGCTTTCGACCGGAACACCGCGCGGCAACGCATAGTCGCAATGGTCGGTGCCGCAGCGCTCGGGCCTGAGCGCGGCCGACCATTCGAGCGGAGCAACCGGTTCGATCTCTTGCACGCTGTCGATCGAAACGCCGGTCAACGGTGCGCCGTTATTCGGGTCACTCCACCGCAGCCGCAGAAAACGCGCCTGCACGTTGTCCAGCTCGACGGCCAACCGCTCGATGGTCTGTCCGCCATGGGCCAGCCGGATGAGTTGCTCTTCGCCCCCGATCGGTCGCCAGTGGCGCAGGTCGTCGCTGGCCTCGAGCCTGAATGCGAACAACCCGCGCGCCTCGGGCGCCATGTCGAAGCGCGCCTGCAGCAGGCTGCCTTTTAGTTGGCTCGCGTCGATGAGCCATTGGGCCGCCTCGGCTTGCTTGCGCGCCGGCTTGCGGGCAAGCGCCAGGGAGCCGTCGGGCCGCACCCTGAAGCTCAGCGCGGCATCGTCGGATGCGTCCGCCGAGCCTGCGGTACTTGCAGGCAGCGCAAAGATCGGCACCTCCTTCGACGCAAGGCGGGGCTCAGCGGCTTCGCTGCGCAGCCATGCATAAGGCACCGCGCTGCCAGCTGAATTGCGCACCCGCAGATCGCGCAGATCGCCGTATGCGGCGTGGGCATAAATGCCGAGCGGCAGCGTGAGCCGGTAGTACGGTCCGTTGCCTTGCAAGGCAACGGGCGCAGTTGCGGTCGCGGCAGTCTGCGCGCGGGCAGCACCGAACCACGCCGTTGCCAGCACCACGGCAAGACCAAGTTGCGCCACGTGGCGCGATCGTTTCGCCCCCGGCTTCATGCTGCATCTCCTTGCGGCAACACATCTTTCTCCATTTCGATTTTCTTAGGCGGCACGGGGGCGAAATAACCTACCAGCAGCAGCAATGCACCCACCGCAATGAACGACACGATGCGGAACAGACCGCCCCTGTCCGCCAGTTCGACGAAGAACAATTTCAGCACCACAACGCCCAGCAGCGCGGCGCCGCCGACCCAGAGCGTGCGCACGCCGCGAGAGTGGCCGAGCACCATTGCGATCACGCCGCAGATGGCCCATGTAATCGACAGCGCCGCTTGCGTGAGCCACGATGCATAGAGCGCATCGAAACGCCATTCGACGCCCGCATAGTGATGGCAGCTGCGAAGCACTGCACCGGTCAGCAGCGCAAGGCCGGTAACGCCGAGCACACCCCTGGCCACCATCGGCTGCACGCGCGCGAACGACCCCACGGGCAAGGCTCGCCACCAGAGCACCAGCGCAAACAGCACCAGCCACTGCGCAAGTTCGAGCGGGTTCAGCAGCGGCACATAGGGCAGCGGCGCAGCGTTGCCCGGGCTCGTGCCGTTGGTGACCCAGACCCACGCGAGCAGGTAGGCCGCCACCGGCATCGCCGCGAATTCCAGGTACGCTGCCCGATACTCGGCCAGCGGCCACCGCTGCAACAGGGCGCGCGAACGCAGCAGCCACAACGCAACCGCGGGCACGATGGCCCAGCCAAGCAACTGCCAGCTCGACCACTCTGCGCCGATGCGGCCGAGCTGCCATTGGCACTCGCGCGCAGCAAGCAGCAAGAAGAACCAGAAGCCCGCCACGTGGAACGGCACCAGCGCCGCAGGAGCAAGCCAGCGCTTCTGTGCGTGCAGCAACCGCAGGTGCCACAGCAGAGCCAGCGGCCAGGCCGCCCAGCCCAGGGCGCCCGAAGGCACATAGACGAGCGGTGCGGCCAGGGCAACGCCCCAGGCGGCGATCAGCACAAGGCTAGGCAACGTTGCCAGCGTGGCGCGGCCAAGCTGTGGCCAGCCGCGCCGGTGCGCCACCACCGCAGAAATAACGGAGGTGACGAGCACGATGGCGAGCGCAGCCGCGGCCAGATAGGCGGCCAAGCCGTTGCGGCGCAGCACCTCGGCGGCTTCGCCGAGCCAGCCGAAGAGCCACCAGCCCAGGCCCCAGATCACCGGCGCCCACAGCACGACCGGGTTGGCGCACCAGTCGTTGATCCAGCGCGTGCGCCTGGCGGTTGTGGTGCCTTCGGTCGCACGCCGCCATGCCTCGCTGCTCATCCATGCGCCGGCCAGCAAGGCTGCGAGCCCCAGCACCACCGGTGTCCAGAAACCCAGGTGCGCAAAAGCCGATGGCGGGATATTGCCGTGGTAGATCAGGACCTGGTCGAAAACGTAGAGCACCGCAGAGACAACCTGCAGCAGGCCCGCCAGTGCGGCGAGCGGCTTGTGCGCAATGCGCAGCGCCACCCAGAGCACGACCGTGGCCGTAAGCGGCCACAGCAGAGCGGCCTGCGCAAGGCTCACCTGGAACAGCATCGCGAGATGCAGCAAGCTCACGCCGACAATTGCAGCAATGGCATTGCCGAGCGACCACACCGGCGGGATGCCCCGCGCAAGCGCGGCGCGGTGCGCCTGCAGCATCGACCACGCGGCGCTGCCGAGCAGGCTCAGTGCAATGAGGCTTGCCGCCACGGCGCCCTGCCAGCCGCTTGCGAGCACCTGCTCCCCGCTGCCGGCTACATCGGCCGCGCGATGAAGGGTGGCGATGAAACCGGCCACCGCCAGCGCTTGCATTCCGTAGGTCACAAAAGCAAGCGGCCTGAGCATGAAACGCACCGCCACCGCAAAGGTGATGGACACCAGCACCGCCGTTGCCGCGGCCGCCCACGGCGGAGTGAACCATTGCCACAACAGCAGCGTGAGCGCACCCATGCCGAGCCACGGCAAGGCAGTACCCACCAGCGCTTCCCAGCCGTTGCCTTCATCGAGCCTGGCGCGCCGGTGAATGGCCCACATCGCAAAGGCGCTCACCGCCACCAGCAGCGGGCCGATCACCGAGCCCTGCAGCAGCGGATGCCCCGGCGCCGCATCGAGTTGGGTGGCTTCGAGCAGCTTCCACACCGCGCCGGCAAACACCAGGAACGAGAAGGCCCGCGCATACATGCGCCCTTGCCGTGCGCCCAGCCAGTACATGCCTGCCGCTTCGACGGCCCAGGCCGCGCCCGTCCACCGGCCTTCGAAGCCGAGCGGAATGGCAAGCGTGCCGAAGATCACCCCCACGATGGCGTAGGCCTCCGCAAGCAAGGCCAGGCCCTTGGGTTGCGTGGCGAACACCAGCCGGCCGAGCACCAGGTAGAAGGCTGAAAGCGCCATGGCCGAGAAGGCGGCGCCGTATTCCCACGGCTGCATCAGCAGGTACTGCATGCCGAACGCGACCATGGGCGTGCCGAACACCAGCGAGCTGTCGACCCGGCCCGCGCGGCGCAGCGTGTCCAGCGCGCGGGCGGCCAGCGGCTGTGCGGGCTGCACGGGTGCGTCGAACAGCGTGCGGCGCGCGAAGAGCAGGCCCACCGCGACGAACATCAGGAAAAACACCAGCAGGAAAGGCTGCACGATGCCGTACTGGTCGTCTGTGTAGTACTTGTGCGCCCAGCCCGCGGCAAGCGTGAAAGTGCCGACAAAGCCGATGAGGTTCAGCACCCGCCAGGCCTTGAACCAGGCGATCAGCACAATGCCGACGTCGAGCACCAGCAGGTACGTGAAGAGCCCCATCGGGCGGTTCTGCCCCGTGGATGCGAGCACCGGCGCAGCAAAGCCCTCGAGCGCCGCAACAATGGCCAGCACCGGCGCGTTCTGCAGCAGCGCCAGCACCGCGCTGAGCACGGCCACGCCGAACAGGAAAGCGAAGCCGGCCGTGGGTGGCAGCAGCTCATGAACCTTCATGGCCGCGAGCGTCGTGAGATAGAAAATGCCGATGCCGGCACCCTGCAGGATGAGAGCGTAGCCGGTGCGCTTGCGGCGCAGGAACCAGCCCAGGGCCAGCAGGCCCGCGCCCACCAGTGCGACGGCTGCATAGCGCAGCTCGACTGGCACCGTCACGCGCTCGGCGGTGTAGCGCAGCAAGAAGGCAAGCCCCAGGAACAGGATCAGCACGCCGAGCTTCACCAGCATGTTGCCGCCGAAGATCAGGTTGGCGATGGGTGCGGGCAGACGGTCGCGCAGCGGAATTGCGGGTGGGGGCGGCGGTGGCGGGAGGCGCCGGGGCACTGGCACGGCAACCGGTGGTTTGGTTGGGACAGGCGCGGGAACTGGCTCGGCAACTGCGGGCGGCGTGGCCGGAATCGAGGCACGTGCTGCGGCGGCTGCGGCTGCGGCCGCCTGGGCGGGCCGGGCGATGGGGTTCGGCGTGGCTGGCGTGACAGGGGCGGCTGGGGTGGCCGGCATCGCTTGCGGAACCGGCTGCGCTGCCGACGTGGCAGCGGCGCTTGCTGCCGAGACAGGCTGCGCATCGTCGGGCATCGCCTCGCCAGCGCCCTGCGTGAGCCGCCGCTCGAGCATGCTCACGCGCTGTTCGAGTTCGGCCACGCGTTGCTGCAGCTTCAGCATGCCGCCCGCCGGGGCCGTTGACGCAGCGGTGCCGGACGGGGATGCAATGCCGGGAGGCTGCGCGCGCTCGGCCTCGGTGCGCTCAGGCTCCGCGGTGCTCTTCTTGCCGACGATTTTCGGCAATGCGAACGCGCCGACGACCGCCAATATCAGCGCAGCCGGAATCGACTCGGCCAAGGCCCCTATGAAAAGGCCGGCAATCATGCCAATGAACCACATCCTCAGCTCCCCTTGTTTTGGCGAGCATGGAGTGTACGGCGATTGCCTTGTTAGAAACCGCCGCAAACGCCCGTGGCTATTGCAAGGTCAGCTATTTGTTTAATAGCAAACCTGACAGCTCTTACACCGGCGTGAGCTTGGCCACCGACAGCGCGAGCCACTTCACGCCGTGCCGTGTGAACTTGACCTGCGCGCGTGCGTCGTCGCCCGTGCCTTCGAGCGACAGCACCGTGCCTTCGCCGAACTTGTTGTGGAACACCTGCATGCCCGAGCGAAGGCCGTGCGACGGCGCAGTTTTCTGCGGCGGCACGGGCGGGCTGGCGAACGTGTCCTTGCTGCTGCCATAGCCGCTACCGCCGCTGTAGCTGCCGCCGCCGCCGCCGCCGCGCGTGCTCGCATAGCCGCCGCCGTAGCCGAAGGCCGACGGCGTGAACGCCTGGTTCTTCGGCGTAAGCCACTTGAGCGCGCCTTCAGGCAACTCTTCGAAGAAGCGGCTCTTGACGTTGTAGCGCGTCTGGCCGTGGAGCATGCGGGTTTGCGAATGGCTCAGGTACAGGCGCTTGCGTGCCCGCGTAATCGCCACGTACATCAGGCGTCGTTCTTCCTCGAGGCTTTCGAAATCGCTCATCGAGTTTTCGTGCGGAAACAGGCCCTCTTCCATGCCGGTGATGAACACGCAATCGAACTCCAGCCCCTTGGCCGCGTGCACGGTCATCAGCTGGACGGCGTCCTGCCCGGCCTGCGCCTGGTTGTCGCCCGACTCGAGCGCCGCATGCGTGAGGAATGCGGCCAGCGGGCTCAGCGTTTCGCCGGTTTCTGCATCAGGCGCGAGCGGCTCGTCGACAACGGGGCGGGTCAGGTCGATGCCCTGGCTTGCGGGGGACTGCCGCAGTTCGTCGACCGGCAACGCCACGGCGTCGCGGCCGAAGCCTTCCTGCGTGACGAAGCTCTCGGCCGCGTTTACCAGTTCTTCCAGGTTTTCTATGCGGTCGGCGCCTTCGCGATCGGCCTTGTAGTGTTCGACGAGGCCGCTGTGGTCGAGCACCAGTTCAATGATCTCGCGCAAGCTGACGCCCTGCGTCTGCTCGCGCAGCACGTCGATCTTGGCCACGAAGGCCGTCAGGTTTGAGCCCGCCTTGCCGCCGACGGCATGCACCGCGTCGTGCAGCGAACGCCCCGCCGTGCGCGCCGCGTCCTGCAGTTGCTCGAGCGTGCGCGCGCCAATGCCGCGTGGTGGAAAGTTGACCACCCGCAGAAAGCTGGTGTCGTCGTCCTTGTTCTCGAGCAGGCGCAGATAGGCAAGCGCATGCTTGATTTCAGCGCGCTCGAAGAAGCGCAGACCACCGTACACGCGGTACGGCACCGAGGCATTGAAGAGCGCCGTTTCAATCACCCGGCTCTGCGCATTGCTGCGGTAGAGCACAGCCATTTCCTTGCGGTCGAAGCCATCGCGCACGAGTTGGCGCATTTCCTCGACCATCCACTGCGCCTCGGCCAGGTCGGTGGGCGATTCGTACACGCGCACCGGCTCGCCCGGGCCCTGGTCGGTGCGCAGGTTCTTGCCCAGGCGCTTCTTGTTGTGGCTGATCAGCTCGTTGGCCGAATCGAGAATGTTGCTGTAGCTGCGGTAGTTCTGCTCCAGCTTGATCTGGTGCTGCACATCGAATTCGCGCACGAAGTCGGCCATGTTGCCCACCCGCGCACCGCGAAAGGCGTAGATGCTCTGGTCGTCGTCGCCCACCGCAATCACGCTGTTCTGGCCCGGCGTGAACTGGCCGGCCACGGTGTTGCCCGAGAGCATCTTGATCCACGCGTACTGCAGGCGGTTGGTGTCCTGGAACTCGTCGATCAGGATGTGGCGAAACCGCCGCTGGTAGTGCTCGCGCACCGGATCGTTGTCGCGCAGCAGTTCGTAGCTGCGCAGCATGAGCTCGCCAAAATCGACCACGCCTTCGCGCTGGCACTGTTCTTCATAGAGCTGGTACAGCTCGACCTTCTTCCGGTCGTCGTCGCTGCGGATCTCCACGTCGCGCGGGCGCAGCCCGTCTTCCTTGGCGCCGGCAATGAACCATTGCGTCTGCTTGGCCGGAAAACGCTCGTCGTCCACGTTGAACTGCTTCATCAGCCGCTTGATGGCCGAAAGCTGGTCTTGCGTGTCGAGAATCTGAAAGGTGGAAGGCAGGTTGGCCAGCTTCCAGTGCGCGCGCAAGAGGCGGTTGCACAGGCCGTGGAAAGTGCCGATCCACATGCCCCGCACATTGACGGGCAGCATGGCCGTGAGCCGCGTCATCATTTCCTTGGCGGCCTTGTTGGTGAAGGTCACGGCCAGGATGCCGCCTGCTGAAACCTGGCCGGTTTGCAGCAGCCAGGCGATGCGGGTGGTCAGCACGCGCGTCTTGCCCGATCCGGCACCGGCCAGGATGAGGGCGTTGCCCGCGGGGAGAGTGACCGCGGCGCGCTGCTCCGGGTTCAGGTTCTGCAGCAACGGCAGTTCCAGGGGGTTGGCATCAGCCGCAGGTTCGTTAAACAACATCCGTCGATTGTAGAAACCAACCCGTATGCGGGTTATATGAAGAACCGGAAGACCCCCCTTTGCGAGACTGCGTAAAATCAATCACCGGGCCCAAGTTTCTTGCGTCCGGTTTTTTGTGGGCGTTTTCTTTTCGAAGCGCCACGGAAACCGGCCGGACCAAGCGCTCATTCGTTTTTTTCAACGATTCCTTTTCAGGAGCCTGGTCATGCAGATTTTCGATTACGACAACATCCTTTTGCTTCCGCGCAAATGCCGCGTGGAAAGCCGTTCCGAGTGCGACACCAGCGTAACGCTGGGCGCGCGCAGCTTCCGCCTGCCGGTGGTGCCGGCCAATATGAAGACGGTGGTCGACGAGTCGATCTGCCTCTGGCTCGCGCAGAACGGCTACTTCTACGTGATGCACCGCTTCGACCTGGACAACGTGAAGTTCGTCAAGGAAATGCAGGGCAAGGGCGTGTTTGCGTCCATCTCGCTGGGCGTGAAGAAGCCCGACTACGACACGGTCGACCAGCTGGTGGCACAGGGGCTCGTGCCCGAATACATCACCATCGACATTGCGCACGGCCACGCCGACAGCGTGAAGAACATGATCGGCTACCTGAAGCAGAAGCTGCCGGGCTCCTTCGTGATTGCCGGCAACGTGGGCACGCCCGAGGCCGTGATCGACCTGGAGAACTGGGGCGCGGACGCCACCAAGGTCGGCATCGGTCCGGGCAAGGTCTGCATCACCAAGCTCAAGACGGGCTTCGGTACGGGCGGCTGGCAACTCAGTGCGCTCAAGTGGTGTGCGCGCGTGGCAACCAAGCCGATCATTGCCGACGGTGGCATTCGCGACCACGGAGACATTGCCAAGAGCGTGCGATTCGGCGCGTCGATGGTGATGATCGGCTCGCTGTTCGCTGGCCACGAAGAGTCGCCGGGCAAGACTGTCGAAGTCGACGGCGTGCTCTTCAAGGAGTACTACGGGTCGGCCAGCGACTTCAACAAGGGCGAATACAAGCACGTCGAGGGCAAGCGCATCCTCGAGCCCATCAAGGGCAAGCTGGCCGACACGCTCGTCGAGATGGAGCAGGACGTGCAGAGCTCCATCAGCTACGCGGGCGGCCGCACGCTGATGGACATCCGCAAGGTCAACTACGTCACGCTGGGCGGCGACAACGCGGGCGAGCACCTGCTGATGTAGGCGCCCTCCTCCGGGGGCCTGAAATCAGGCCTCCAGGAGCTGCACCGCGTGGCGGTGCAATGTGTGGGCCGGATCGGCCAGCGCATCCACAATGCTGAAGTGGTTCAGCCCCGGGAGCGACTCGCACACGGGCACGGCGTTTCGGCCCCATGCCTCACGAATCAAGGCGTTGTGGCGCAAGAACTCTTCGCTTTCATCGCCTCCCACCACCGCATGCAGCTGGCCGCGCGCAGGTGCCGGCCACAGCGCCGGGCTTGCACGCAATGCGTCGGCGTCGCCGAGCTTGAGCACGTTTTCCAGAAAAGGCGTGCGCTGCAGCGGTCGAAGGTCGTACAGGCCAGAAATGGACAGCGCATTGCGAACCAGCTGAGCCGGAAGATCGGGCGAGACGGCTTTCCACGCGCAGGCAAGCAATGCGGCCGCCATGTGGCCGCCAGCTGAATGCCCGGCCACGGTGATGCGCGACGGGTCGGCACCAAACCCTGCGGCATTCCGCCACGTCCACTCGAGGGCCCGCACCATCTGCATGAGGATGCCCGGCACCGTCACCGGCTGCTCCGCTGTTCCCGGGCAGAGCGCGTAATTGGGCATGACCACGCACATGCCGCGATCGTTGAAGGCGGGCGCAATGAAGGAATGATCGCGCTTGTCCATCGCGCGCCAGTAGCCACCGTGAATGAACACCAGCACCGGCGCACCGGGCACCGGCGCGGGAAAAATGTCGAGCGTTTCGTTGATGCCCCGGCCATAGGGCACATCGATGCGACCGGAAAGCGTTTCGCGCGCGGCTGCGGAATCCCTGGCCCAGCGTTCGAAGTACGCGGGGTGGTCTTTTACCCGCGCGAGATTGTTGTACATGCCTTCCAGCCAGGCGGGGTCGTACGAGGCCATTCGGTTCCTGATTCCTTCTTTTTTGAAGATGCGCATCTTGGCGCATCTTCGGCTTGGCGCATGCGCTGCGAGGGGTGTTCTGGTTAAAATCCGGCCTGCGTTGGGGGGGTAGCTCAGCTGGGAGAGCGCCGCGTTCGCAATGCGGAGGTCGTGAGTTCGATCCTCATCCTCTCCACCACCCATACAAAGGGACTCGGATTCTTCCGGGTCCCTTTTTTCTTGCCTGGAACGGTATTGCCCATTGGTTGCTGTTACACAAAGGCAGTAGAAAGTTTTCATTTGGTAACAAAAATGCCAGAGAAACACCAGAAACAAAGTATTGCATTTGACTACCAAAGTAGTAAGGTGAAATCTTCACATTAGTTCTTTGGTTTCAAACGTGAACAGAGCAGCCCCAGTACTCAATCTTCCGGAGCGCCAAGCCTGGCGGGCCTCCGGACACACCAGCGGAGCATGACATTGCTCAACGTACTGGAAAAACGCCGTGCCAGCCAATTCCTTCGACCCGGACTGCGGGACCGACTTCAACCTTACCGCCGATGCGGTCATGGTTGCAAGGATGCGGCTGGTGCTGTCGATCTCCGCCCTGCTGGCGGTCGCGGTTGACGCAGGCGAGGCGCAAGAGGACATAGGCAATATCACCTGGCTGGCCTTTGCCAGCTACCTGGTCTACAGCGTCAGTGTGTACATCTGCACACGCGCGGGCCAGCAGTATTTCCGCGGCAAGGCCATCCACTGGTTCGACGTGCTTTGGTTCACGCTTCTTGTCTTCGTAACGGGCGGGCTCCCGAGCCTTTACTTCCTCTTCTACTTTTTCGTCATCCTCACGTCGTCGTTTCGCTGGGGCTATGAAGAAGGCGCCAGGGTAACGATGGCCTCCGTTGCGTCATTTGCCGTCTGCGGGCTGGCCACGGGCACCGACACCTACACGCCGCAACTGCTCATGCGCACCACGTTCCTGCTGGCGCTGGGGCACATGATCGGCCATTGGGGCGGCTCGAAGGTCGAGCTGCGGCGGCGCCTTTCCCTGCTCGGCCAGGTGAGCCGGCTGTCGAACCCCCGGTTCGGCGTGAACCGCACGATTGCCAGCACGATGGAAAGAACGCTCGATTTCTTCGCGGCGAGCCACTGCATCCTGCTAATGCGCAATTCCGAAACCGGCGCCTGGGTCATGCGCACGCTCAAGGAAGGCGATTCGGCAGACTCCGTCGACGTCGAGACGATCAACCGCATTTCAGATTCGCCCCTCATGGCGTTGGCTGGCGAGCGCATCGTGCTGAACAACCGCCGCCCCTGGCCGCTGAACTGGTTTCGGGCGGAGGGCCACGCCTGCGACCAGCGCAACCACCGCTGGTTTGCGCTGGACGAACACGGTGCGCGTCGCAGCTCGGCCGTTGCCGCAATGCTGGAGGCGCGCTCCTTCATGAGCGCGCCGCTGCCCATGCGGCTGGGCGAAGGGCGGGTCTTCGTGTCGTCGCGCTACGGACAATTCCGCAAGTCCGACGCGCTGTTTCTCGCGCACATCATGGGGCACGTCTTCCCGGTGATCGAAACCATCGAGGTACTGGACCGCATGGCTTCGGAGGCCGCCTCGAAGGAGCGCCTGAAGATTTCGCTCGACCTGCACGACACGGCGATCCAGCCCTATATCGGCCTGAAGCTGGGGCTGAGCGCCCTGCGCAAGAAGGCCACTGCAGACAACCCGCTGATCGACGACCTGGACAAGCTGGCCAGCATGGCCGAAAGCGTGGTGACCGACCTGCGCCGCTATGCGGGCGCTGTAAAGCATGGCGCGGACACCCGCTGCGAGTTCATCCTTCCGCACCTGCACCGGCAAGCGGCACACATCAAGACACTCTACGGGATCGACATTGCGATCCTGCTCGAAAGCGATGTTCACCTGGACGACCGTATGACCGCCGAGGTGCTCCAGCTGGTGCGCGAGGGGCTGAACAACATCTGCAAGCACACGCATGCGCATCGCGGTTGCATCCGCATCAGCTGCGTGGGCGGCAAGCTGCACATCCGGATTGAAAACGAGAGCTGCGGCACGGAGTTCTCAAACTTCCGCCCCCGCTCCATCAGCGAACGCGCGGCCGCCCTTGGCGGGCGAGCGCAAGTCAGCCAGGGCGCCGGCGGCGCCACGGCAGTTCTGGTCGAAATACCCATCTGATGATGAAGAAAGAGCAGGTGCAACCATGCAACCCACAACAAGCCAGCCTATCGGCGTCATGCTCGTGGACGACCACCAGACCATGCTCTGGGGGCTCTCGAGACTGATCGACGGCGAGCAGCCACGCATGAAGGTCGTTGCCACGGCCAACTGCTGCGAGGACGCGCTGGAGCGAACGGGGCAGCTCTCGCCGGATGTGATCGTGCTCGACCTGGACCTGGCTGGCAAGTCGGCCCTGGACATTCTTCCGATGCTGCTGTCGAACGACGTATCGCGTGCGCTCATTCTCACGGGCGAGCGCAGCCAGCAGACGCTGGATCTCGCGGTGCTGCGCGGCGCAAGGGGCGTGCTGCACAAGGATGCTTCGGCGGAGCAGGTGCTCGATGCGATCGAGCGCGTGCACAAGGGTGAGCTGTGTGTCGACCCGCAAGCCATGAGCCGGGTCTTCTCGGAACTGACCGCGCCAAAGAAGCCGGCCAAGGTCAACCCCGAAGCGGCCAAGCTGGCCAGCCTCACGCAGAAGGAGCGGCAGGTCATCCAGGCGGTGGTACAGGGCAGCGGCGCGGCGAACAAGACGCTGGCTTCGCGCCTCTTCGTTACCGAGCACACGTTTCGCAATCACCTCACTTCGATCTACCAGAAGCTGGGCGTGGCGAACCGGCTCGAGCTGTACATCTACGCGATCAAGCACCAGCTGGACGCCGTGCCCCACTGAGCGCGGGGCGCCGGGGCTCAGTTTCCGCCCCCGAGCATGGGCCCGATGATGCGGACCATACGAATGGCCGCCGGCGTGAGGATGACCGCGGAGATGCACGGAAAGATGCACAGCACCAGCGGCAACAGCATCTTGGTTGGTACCTTCGCCGCAAGCTCTTCCGCACGAACCTGGCGCTTGTGGCGCAGGTCGCCCGAAAACACGCGCAGAGATTCGCCAATGCTGGTGCCGAACCGGTCCGCCTGGGTCAGCATGGTGGCGAAGGTTCCGATTTCTTCCACGCCAGTGCGAAGCGCCAGGTTGCGCAATGACTTCTCGCGCGTGCCGCCCGCACGCATCTCGAGATTGGTCCAGTGCAGTTCCTGCGCCAGGGCCTCGCTCTTGACGCGGATCTCCTCTGTCACCTTGACCAACGCGGCGTCGAGCCCCAGCCCCGCCTCGACGCACACCAGCATCAAGTCGGCGGCATCGGGAAAGTTCTCGAAGATCTCGCGCTGGCGTCCCCTGATCATCATGCGCAGCACGATGTTGGGCAGGTAGCAACCGAACAAGGCCACCATAGCCAGCCACAGCAAAGTCGTGACTCCATCGTCCGCGCCTGCCGCGCGTACTGCAACAAAAGCCAAGCCCGCAAGGCCCAGCGGCAGCAGCGTCTTCAAGCCAAAGTAGAAAAGGCTCGCGTCCGGATGGCGAATGCCCGCGTTCAGAAACTTCAGGCGCAGGGGCGACGTTTCGCCCTCACCCGTGGGCGAAGACAGCTGGGCGAAGGGGCCGACGATCTTCACGGCGGTTTCGGTCCAGGCCGACTTGCCTGATGAAGGCGTCACGGCCCGCAAGCGCTGCTCGGTGCGCGTGGGCAGCATCCAGACTGCGAATCCGCCGACGGCAAGGGACACGGCAACAAAAACGAGGATGGGAAGCAGCATGGCATTTCTCCTTCAGACACGGATCTTCACGATCTTGCGCAGGATCAGCACGCCAACCGCCATCAGGGCCAGCATGTACTTGACGGCCGTAATGCCGATCGGATCGGTCCATAGCGGCGACATGAACTCCGGATTGAAGGCGTTCAGGAGCGCCACCAGGGCAAGAGGCATCAGGCCAAGAATCCAGGCCGACAAGCGCCCTTCCGCAGACAGTACCCGTACCCGCGCCAGCAGCTTGAGGCGATCGCGGATGAGCTTGCTCAGGTTACCGAGCACCTCGGTCAGGTTGCCGCCCGAGTCGCGCTGGATCAGCACCGACACAACAAAGTAGCGAAGGTCGGTGAGCGGCACACGCTCGCTCATATTGGTGAGCGCCTGCTGCAGCGAAACGCCGAAGCCCACCTCGTCGGCCACCATGCGGAACTCTCCCGCGATGGGCTCGGACATTTCTTCGCCGATCATCTGCACGCTGGTTGCGAACGAATGGCCCGCGCGCAGTGCGCGCGTTACCAGGTCGAGTGCGTCCGGCAGTTGCCGCTCGAGATGCGCCAGGCGGCGGCCGCGCCGATGGTTCAGGTAGAACAGGGGCACCGTCGCGCCAGCGACGGCTACCAGCATGGCAATCCAGGCAGGCTGGTTTGCAAGCGACACCATCGCCATGAAAACGACCATGCCGGACAGGAGGCATGCGAGCAGCACGTGCGACACAGTCCACTCCAGCCCGGCCTGGAGAATGAAGCGGTCCAGGCGGTGGGCTCGAGGAAGCTTGAGCAGAACGCGCTGCATCCATGGTGCCTCGCTGAGCACGCGGTCCTTCACAAGCCTTGCCTGCGCAATGCGGTCGGTAGCTGCCGAAAGCGCCTGCAGCCGCTTGCCGATTTTCTGCGCCTCGGGCCCGCGGTACGCGCGCCAAAGCATATAGAGCCCTTCGATCACCAGCAGCACCGTCACGAAGACCAGCACGGACAGGGTAATGAGCGTGTCGCCAACCAGGTTCTGGAACATGACGGCCTCCTTATTCGTAGTGCTTGTCGGGATCGAACATGGTGTCGGGCAGCACCACGCCGAAAGAGTGCAGGCGCTCGACGAATTTCGGCCTGACACCCGTGGCGTGGAAGTAACCGCGCACGCGGCCGTCGGGCCCCATGCCCGTCTGGCGGAAAGCGAAGATCTCTTGCATGGTGACCACCTCGCCTTCCATGCCGGTGATCTCCTGGATGCTGGTGACCTTGCGCCGGCCGTCCACCAGGCGCAGGACCTGGACCACGACGGTAATGGCCGATGCGATCTGCTGGCGCACCGAATGATGAGGAAGATTCAGGTTGGCCATGCTGATCATGTTCTCCAGCCGTGCCAGGGCATCGCGCGGGCTGTTGGCGTGGATGGTGGTCAACGAACCTTCGTGGCCGGTGTTCATGGCCTGCAGCATGTCGACCGCCTCGGCGCCACGCACCTCGCCGATGACGATGCGGTCGGGCCGCATGCGCAGTGCGTTGCGCACCAGCGCGCGCTGCGTGATCTCGCCCTTGCCCTCGATGTTCATCGGGCGGGTTTCCATACGGGCGACGTGCGGCTGCTGCAACTGGAGCTCGGCCGCGTCCTCGATGGTAATGATGCGTTCGGTGGCGGGAATGAAGCCCGAGAGAATGTTCAGCAGCGTCGTCTTGCCGGCACCGGTGCCACCAGAAATCAGCATGTTGATCTTCGAGCTGGCGAGCCCTTCGAGCATCAGGCCCATCTGCGGCGTGAGCGTCTTGAGGTCGTCCACCAGGTTTTCCATCTTCAGCGGAATTTTCGCGAAGCGCCGAATCGACATCATCGGGCCGTCCAGCGCAACGGGCGCCACCACCGCATTGACGCGCGATCCGTCCGGCAAGCGTGCATCGACCATCGGGCTGGATTCGTCGATGCGCCTGCCCACCAGCGAGACGATCTTGTCGATGATGCGCAGCAGATGCTTCTCATCGGTAAAGCTCACGTCCGTCAGCTCCAGCCGGCCCTTGCGCTCGACATAGATCTGGTCGTGGGAGTTGACCAGGATGTCCGACACCGTGGGGTCGGCCATCAGCAGCTCGATGGGGCCGAAGCCGAGCATCTCGTGCTGGATGTCGCGTATCAGCGTACGCCGCTCGATGTCGTTCAGCGCCTCGGGCTCTTCCTGCAGCAGCCGCGCGACCATCGTGGAGATTTCCTGGCGCAGCACCTCGGGCTTCAGGGTTTCGAGCACCGCCAGGTCGAACCTGTCGAGCAGCTTCAGGTGCATGCGCTCCTTCAGGAGCTTGTAGGCGTCCGAGGCAAAGGACGAAAGCGGTGCGTCGGCCACTGGCAGGGCCGTCGGCCGCGCGACCGGCTCGGCTTCGATCGCATTGAGCTGTTCTCTGAATGACATGTGGACCTGCCTTGCTGTTGGAGGAGGAAGAAGATTCGTGAGGACGCTGCGGGGTCAGGCCCGCCGGAAGAGCCGGCCGATGAAGCCCGGCGCTTCCTTCTGGCGTGGGCTGAGCGTGTGGGCAATTTCCACCAGCCGCTTGCAAAGTGCGCTGCCGCGTGCCATTTCCGCGAGGGGAACGCCGCGGTTTATCGAGGCGTCCACGTCCTTGCCGCCGTCGGGCACGCTGACCAGCGTGGCTCCGCCGAGCGAACGGCGCATGTCGGACAAGCCGATTTCCGTGCCGCCGGCGCTGCGGTTGACGAGCAGCTCGACCTTGCCGGCCGCGTAGCCTAGCGACTTGAACATCTGCATGAGCCGGGTCACATTGCGGATGTGCGGCAGGCTGGGCTGGAGCACCGGAAAGATGCGGTCCGCGCGGTCCATCACGCGGATGGCGAGAGGATCGATGCGCAGGCCCAGGTCGAACAGCACGAAGTCGTACTGCGCCACTGCCACCTGCAAGATTGCATCGATGTGCTCGGCCTTGACCTCCAGGGCGCGCGAAAGGTCTTCGGGGGCGGCAAGAATGCTGAAGCCCGGCGCCACCTTTACCGTGCTTGCAGCAAGCAACGAGGCATCGAGCCGGCCGATGTCCCTTGCGACGTCGGCCACGGTGGAGGTGGCGCGCAGGTCGCACACATAGGAAAGCGCATCGCCGAACTGCAGGTTCAGGTCGATCAGCAGCACTGAACGGCGCATGGAGAGCTGATGGCCGATGTTGGTCGCAAGAAAGGTGGCGCCGCTACCGCCCTTGCACGGTATGAAGGCAACCACTTGGCCGGGCTCGCGCGCCTGCGTGCCGGCCATCTTGAGTGCGATGCGTTCCACGGCCGCCTCGAGCGCGGCAGGCTCCGGCGGCGAAGGCAGCACTTCGCGCACGCCCGAGCGCATGGCAAGAATCAGGAACTCGGGCGTCTGCATCGCACACAGCAGCACCACCGCAATCGAGGGATGGCGCATCGTGAGCTGCTCCACCATTGCAATCTCCTGGGGGTCGCAGCACATGCCGTCCACGAGCAGGAGCTCAGGCGCCGATCGCTCGACCACCCATTGCATGCGGCTCTTTCCGCCTTCGAAGGACGAGACCACATGGGAGCGCGCTTCGAGCACCTTGCGCATGTCCTGCAGGTGGCTGGGATTGGGGGAGATGATGGAGATCTTCATGGCTGGTTCCGTTTCGCACTACGAGCAGATGGTCGGGCTGTGAGGGTCCTTGCGCATGACTTCGCGCGGCAGGAAGGTCGAAAAACTCGGCATCGGGATCAGCGGCGCGGCCGCCCCGACGATGGGCGAAATCCATTGGTAGTTGAGTCCGGTAATGCCCACCGTGACGCCCTGGCAGGTGGCGGCCGTGCAGCTCGCCGGCGTCCAGGCCACGCTCACCGCGGTAATCTGCGGCAGCAAGGCCTGCATGCGGGCCAGCACCACCGCCTGCTGGGCGGTGTCGTCGCACACCACCGCGTAGCGCGCGCCGGCGCGCGTGGCCTCGCTGGCCATGCTCCACGTGAACAGCATGCGTGCAAAGTCCACAATGCCCAGCAGCAGCATGAGAAAGATGAGCAGGCCCAGGGCAAACTCGACGGTGGTTGCCCCTGATGTGCGGTGTCTCATGACGGAGCCCTCATGGTGGCGGTGATGTCGCTGAAAACGATGTTGCCGTTCGCATTGGCAAACACCACGCCCATCACCGACGGAAAGAGCGAATGGAAGCTGTAGCTGCTGATGCGCACCGTCACGGTAGTGATGAGCGGGCTCGCCCCCGCTGCCTGCCAGGTGCAGCAGGTGCCTGCAGGCACATTCGAAAGGCTCAGGCCACGCGCAAGCGGGGTGCCGGTGCCGGCAATGTTGCCGAACACCATCAGGTTGCGCGCCTCGGTGATGTGGGTGCCCGGCGTCTGGACCGACAGGTAGCGAACTGCGTCCCGTGTCGACTTGACGACCAGGTTGTATTCGTACATTGCCCGGCCGAACTCGGTCGTGATGAACGTGAGCAGCAGCAGAAGCGGCGTGATGAGCGCCAACTCGATCAGCGCGGCGCCGCGCTGCCTGTGGTTCGAAATTCTTTTCATCGCTTCACCTCACCAGAACGGGTACCAGCGGCCCCGCCGTACCACCGGCGAGCCCGCTCGTTGTGCAAGGGCTGCCGGCTGCACCGGCGTTGCCGCGGAACTCCAGCCATGTGTCGCTCATGGGAATGGTCAGTGGCTGCAGCATCAGCATGCAGGCGTAGTCGACCACCCGCCCGCTGCCGTCGATCACCGGAACCGTGACGATGCGCCGGTCGAGGCCATACTGCTTGTGGCCTCCGGCAACGTTGCCTGACGCGGCCAGCTTCTGGAAGCTGTTGAGCGAGAGTCCGGTGAGGTCTTCGCAGTCCTTCACCTTGCCGGTGGCGGCACAGGAGGCAAAGGCAGCGCGCTTGGCCTGAAAGTCGCCGAAGGCGTTGGACTGGGCGGGCCAGGTGGCCGCGGTATAGGCGTAGCCCGTGTAGTCCGGCCGTTGCACGCTCGGATCGCCGCTGTTCTTGTAGATGCCGAAGCGCTGGTTCCACACGTCGACCACCGAGGTTTGCACACCGGGGGTGCCTAGCTTGTCGCCTACCTTCGTTCCGCAGTGGTTGTCGAGTTCGGATTCGGTTTCCGACGCGCTGTTGCTGCCGTCGAGATTGGCCCAGCCGATCTCGCCGCCGGCAGATGCGTTCTGCGCCTGGATGAGCTTGACCCAGTCGCCGACGTTGAGCCCGTAGTTCGGTGCTACGCCTCCTGCCTTCGGCTTGAGTGCGACGGGGATCGGGCAGGTGGTTTGTGCACTGGCGCGTGTGGCCACTGCGCTGGCCAGGACACTGCCAGTCGCTGGATAGGCGGCGGCGTTGCCGGAGAAGGCGCCCATGGCCTTCATGAGCCAGATGGCGATGTTGGGCTGCGTGTGCACGCACTGCGCATAAGTAGCGACCGCGGAGTTGACTGTAGGCGCATAGGAGGCGTCGCGAAAAGTGATGTCGGCGACGATCAGCTGGCCCTGCCCGCTCCAGGTGGCAGATTGCATGTTGACCCGGTTCGCGTTGCCCGCGGTCTGGCCCGCGCTCTGGGCCCGCGTGATTGCGGTGCCCTGCTGGTCGAGCTCGCGCGCGGCAGCCAATGCGCAGCTGTCCACAGCGGTCTGCAACTCTGTCCTGACGACGAACAGATGGCCGAAGTCCAATGCAATGCCCATGAATCCGAGGAGAAACAGCAGGACCAATGCAGTAGTAATGATCATCGCGCCGCGTTGGCGCCGGCCGGGAGTTTGGGCTTGCATGATCGGCTTCCTATGCGGTGGTGTCGGTTCGGAAAAGCTCGACGCTTCAGTCGCAGTCCACGCCGGCGAGACAGATGAAAACGCGATCGACGACGTCGCTCAGACCGGTGCCTGTTGCCAGTGGCTGCAGTGCGATGATCAGCAGGATCGAGATCACCGCAATGAGCAGTGCGTACTCCACCACCTGGGCGCCGGTTTCCTCCCAGAGGAATGACTTGAACATGATGAGTACCTCGCTTTTTTTTACTGAATGCCGCTTGAAGGGTGAGCAGCGGGTAAACAAGCCGCCCACCTCCAGCCGTTTATGCGCAGGGTCCGGTCCCCTTGAGGCAGTCGCCTACGTTGGTGATGAAGGTAGAGAAGCTGCCTCCGTTGGCGGTGAGCACCTTCAGTGCAACAACCAGCGCGATGGAGACGACGGCGATGATCAGCGCGTATTCGATGACTTGAGCGCCGCTCTCGTCCTTCAGGAATGACTTGAACATGGTGAGTACCTCGTTTCTGGATTGAATGGACGGTGGGAACAGCGGAAGCGGGCAACGTTCTGCCCGCTTCGCCCTCGAGTTGCTCAGGGGCAAGTGGTCGTCGTGAGGCACTTGGTCACTGTTGCGATGAAGGTCGAGAAGCCGCCGCCATTTGCGGTAAGCCCCTTCAAGGCAACAACCAGGGCGATCGAGACGACCGCAATGATCAGCGCGTACTCGATGACTTGGGCTCCATCGTCGTCGCGCAGAAAGTTGCGGGTGTATTGGCCAATGGCCGTCAGGACGTTGTTCATGAGTTCTTCCTTAAAAATTTTGAAATGAACGAATGGATTTCGTTGGTTCGTCAAGCAGGTTGGGAGAATGAGTTGTTGCAGTTCGTGGCGCGCTCCTTTCAGAACGGGGTTGGTAATGCAAGCAGCGGTTACTTGGCTCCACCGCCAATCGCACCGCCGATGTTGATGACGTTCACCGCCGGAGGCGGCGCCTTGTACGACTCGTGGTACTGCTTCATGGACTCGCCCGCCGAGCGGCCGTCCATGCCGGCAATCGGGTTCCCGTCCTTGCCCGCGTCGGGATTGAGGGTCATCTTCTTCCTGGCGTCGCGCACCGCATCGCCAAAGCGCGCGTCGTAGTTGGGCGTGACGTGTGAGCATCCGGCGCCCAGGAGCAGCGCGAGTGCGAGAGTGGTCGACTTGATGAACATGGTGGTGCTCCTCGCGGGTGTCATTGGGTGTTGCCGGCGGGTGCGGCCGGTGCCGGGGTGGCGCTTTCGAGGCTGCCGTTCAGGTAGACCTCGGCGCGGCTCGGAACGACGTGGTTGTCGGTCGGAACGCGGGGCACCTCGGCCAGCGGCCGAACCAGGCGCGGCGTAATCACGAACATCAGTTCCGTCTGGTCGTTCTGGAACTCGGTGCTGCGGAACAACGCGCCCATCACCGGCACTTCGCCCAGCCCGGGGTAGCGCTTGATCGACTCGGTGACATTGCTCTTGATGAGCCCCGCAATGACGAAGCTCTGGCCGTCGTTGAGCTGAACGGTGGTGTCGGCGCGCCGCACCGTCAGCGAGGGCAGCACGGCGGTGACGCCGGTCACTGTGGTAAATGGCGAGCCGGTCTGCGAGAGGTCCGACACTTCGGAAATCATCTTGAGATTGACTCGGCCGCCGTTGAGCACGGTGGGGGTGAACTTGACCCCGATGCCGAACTCTTTTTCTTCGAGCGTGATGTTCGTTCCGCCGCCGCCGGCGGCACTCTGCGCAACCGGAATGAAGATTTTTCCGCCCGACAGGAAGCTCGCCTGCTGGCCGCTGATGGCCATGATGTTGGGCTCCGCCAGGATGCGCACCAGGCCATCGTCCTTCTGGCCATCGATGCCGATCGACGTGCGGCCGATCCTCAGTGCCTCGATCAGGCCTCCGCCGCCGCTCAGGAAGCTGGAAATCAGCGAGTAGCTGTCGCGCCCGCCGCCGCCTGTGCGGCTCAGGCCGACACGTGCGCCCAGCCGGTCGAGCAGCGTCTTGCTGATTTCGGCAATCTTCACTTCGAGCATGACCTGTTGCGGCGCTGTAACCCGCAGCAGGTTCACGACCTTCTTGCCATCGGCGCCGTAGGCCATGGCCAGGCTCATCACGTCGTCGAGCTTGAGCGCATCGCTGATCTCGCCGGTGAGCACGATCGATTTTTCTGCACTGCGCACGCGGATGCGGCTCTCTTCAGGCATCAACTCGGCCAGCTTCGACTGAAGTGCGCCCGGGTCGATGGTGACGATGACGTCCTTGATGTAGCAGGTGCCGTCGGCGCTTTGCAGTACCACGTTCATCGAGCCGGCCTGCCGTCCGCGAAAGAAGAGATCGTTGGGGCTCAGCAGCATCACGTCGACATCGGCCACGCCGTCGCCTGCATTTGCGGCAGTGGGCGCCGCCGGTGCGGCCTGCCCTGCCGGAGCCGCAGCGGCTGCAGCCGGCGCGCGGTTCGGCGGCTGCCCGCTGACCACGATGCGCGCCACCCGGGCCTTGAGCGGAATGACTACCGACTTGCCCAGCACCGCGTAGGTGGGCTGGTCATCGGGAATGATGGCCGTGCAGCGGCGCGTGGCAGGTGCGGCGGCCGGCGCGGTCGCCGATTGCGCCGCAGCAGGTGCCGGAGCCGGGGCTGCGATCTCCGCGGCAAACCCGGGCATCGCCAGGGCTGTGAGCGCCGCCAACAGCCAGGCGGGTGAAGAAGAGAGATATTGCACTTGTGGTTCCTCCGGACAGGGTGATCAGAAGCAGTTGAGCGAGCGGGCTGCGTGCTGGATCACTTCCACGCACTCCGATTGCCGCAGCGCCACCGGGGCGGTACGCGCCACCCGCACCGGGGCCGGCTGCGCTGCCACCGTGGTGGCAATCGGCAAAATCTCCTTCTCGCCGAACAGCTGGCCCTTGGTGATGCCAGCGGTGGCGACCGTGGTCTTGTCCATCTGGTTGCGCAGCACCAGCGAGAGGGTTCCCACGCTGCGGGCCAGGTCGAGCTTTTCGGAATCTTCGAGCGAGAGCTCCAGCGTGACGGCGCTGACCACCTTGGGCTTGGTGTCGTCGCGGTTGGCCTCTTGCGCCACGGCCAGCACCAGCACTTTTTCGAGCACTGTCTTGCTGATCTGGCGTCCCTCTTCGCCGCTGTTCTTGTCCTGCTGCGCATTGACCATCACGTCGACGTAATTGCCCGGCAGCGCAAAGCCCGCCACGCCGACCACGTCGTTGACCCGCACGGTCATGGCGCGCTTGCCGCTTGCAATGACCGCCGAGAGCCCGCCCTGGGTGCCGACGGGCGCAAGCTTGCCCTCCAGGATGGCCTCGCCGCGCAACACGCCGACCTTGACCACGCGGTCTTCGAGCGACTTGGCATCCGTGAACGAACCTGGCGGCAACGAGCCGCTTGGCCAGTCGACCAGCGAGAGCATCTGCGGGTTGACCCGGCTGCCCAGCTCGATGTCGACAGCGGCGACCACCACTTTGTTGGAAGCGATTCCGCCCTGCCGGGAAACCCAGCCCGCTGCGTAGACCGCGGCCGCCAGGCCGGTCAGGAGGGCCAGCAGAAGCAGCCCGAGCGCCTTGATGTTTTTCATGCGAATCTCCGCCGTGGATGGATGGATGAAGGATGGGACGGGCTAGACAAAGCCCAACTGATGCGCCAGGACCTGTGCAATCGTCCCCACGCAAATGCAGATGCCGTAAGGCAGCTTTCCGATGGATTGCCGCGCGTCGATCGTTCCGTCCGGCCGGATGCCGGCAAGGCCCGAGACGAGGATTCCCTCCGCTGCCCCCTTGACGTTGGCCAGCATGTGGCCGAGCCGGCGCCGGTGAATGGCCACCGCCACGGCCGCAAAGCCGCCGGCAATGCAGGTGAACAGGATGGCCTGCAGCGTCTGGTAGGGTCCGAGAAAGGCGCCGACCATCGCCATCAGCTTGACGTCGCCCGCGCCCATGATCCTCAGCACATAGAACGGCAGCATGATCGCGAAGCCGGTGCCTAGCCCGCCCAGGGCGTTCATTGCGCCAGCCATCGGCGTACGCGCTGCGAAGGTGCCGTAGATGAGCGCGAACACCATGCCGCCGAACGTGAGCCAATTGGGAATGCGATAGAAGCGCACGTCGCTGACCGCGGCCATTACGAGCAGAACGAAGAGCCCGCCCATGCGGAAGTCCGATGCAAGCAACATCAGAAGATCGAGAAAGGCTTCGAATTCCGTCATGGGTCTGTGCTCCGTATGAAGAGGGTCTGTGGCACTTCAGGCGCTGCGCTGTACCGCAAGCAGCAGGAGAAGACACACCACCACCACCAGCGCACCAATCAGCGCAAACTCCATGAACGACTTGCCTGTGTCTTCCCGCAGCAGGTTCGTGAAGCTTCTCGGCAGCGTTTCGAGCGGTTCCATGCGTGTCCCCAGTGAGGTAGCCAACCGGCGCAGCCTGTGGACCGGAGCGGACCAGCAGCGTTTTGCCGTGGAGTCACTGTAGAAATTGCGCCGCCTGCGCACATGAGCGATGCGCACCTTCTGGAGGGAGACAATCGCCCCGCTCCCGCCGACCGCACCCATGACAAAGCGCCTGCCCTCGGCAGCGCGTGCCTTTGCGGCGGCGCAAAGCAAAACGCCCTGGCATTGCGCCAGGGCGTTTGTTCATTCTTGGATCAGATGCCGCGCTTCAGGTATCGAGCGCGAGATGCTGCCCATGCAACGCAGCAGCGGCGGGCGATGCAAGAAAGGCGATGGTTTGCGCAGCGACTGAAGTCGACACCCATTCCGCCGGGTTCGCATCAGGCATGGCCTGGCGGTTGGCCGGCGTGTCGAGCACGCTGGGCGCAACGCTGTTCACGCACACGCCATGCGGCGCGGCCTCGGCCGCCATGGCTTCCACCAGACGCTGCAGCGCGCTCTTCGACGCGATGTACGCGGCCATGGCGGGCAGGCCGCGCGCCGCCACCTTGGCGGTTACGGCAACGATGCGCCCCGCGCCGCGCTCGATCATCGAAGGCAACACCGCCTGCGTGACCGCAACGAAGGACCACGCGTTGAGGTTCATCATGCGGTCCCAGCTTGCACGTGAGAGCGCATGGGTTGCCTCGCCCATCTCGAAGCCCCCGGCAATGTGGACCAGCGCGTCGATACGGCCAAAAGCCTTGAGCGCCTGGGTGGCCAGGTCGGACATGTCGGATGGCGAGGTCACGTCGCCTTCGAGCAGCAAGTGCTGCGAATTGTCCAAGCCTGGGAAGACCTCGGCCAGACGGTCGGCGCGGTGATCGATCAGCGCAAGGCGGGCGCCCTGCTCGATAAAGTGCTGGGCCACCGCCCGGCCCAGCGCACCTGCGGCGCCGGTGATCACGACATGGCGCATGTCGGTGATGGTGTCGATCATGGAAATCTCCTTGGTTGAGGGCAGGCCCGTCGATGATGACGAATCGTACCGCCGCCCCGTACAAAATCGTTGAGCACCAGAATTTTTACGCTATACTTGCGGTCTTGCCTAAAAACGCACAACGTTTTGAGCGCAAGGGCTCTTAGCTCAGTTGGTAGAGCAGCGGACTCTTAATCCGTAGGTCGAGTGTTCGAGTCACTCAGGGCCCACCACCAACAAGCGCAGTAATGCGGGAAAGCCCGCTATCGACCTGATAGCGGGCTTTTTTCATTGCGCTCGAATATGAGACGAGATATGCGACGCGTCTCATATCCAGTGGTCTGCCCGGCAGCCCAAACCCGAAGCCGAAGACCGGCGCACGCTATGCTGTACTTCTTGCAACACGCGAGTACTCAAGACATGCAAAGAAGCCGACTGCTTCGAATAGCCGCCCTCCTCTTGGTGGCTGTCGCAACAAGCGCCAGCGCCCTTAACGCGCCTATAGAGTTTCGGAACGTCAGTGCTGCGAAGGCATGGTTTGCGAAGTCTTACGCCGACTCAGCAATGCGCGAAGAAGCCGTGGCAAACGCCCCCAGAGATTTCGGCAAGATCTACGGCTTCTACGGTTCACGAGGACCCGGCATCGAACAGGTGGAAGCGTGGTACTACGCCTGTGACCGGACCGCCTGCAGCCTGTTTACGATGATTTCGTACACATCCCTATCATCCAAAGAAGAAGAGCCCAAGTTCTCTTTCGAATCTGATTCAATGGTGCTGCGGTACGGCAAAGGCGGAATTTTGATTCTCAAATAGCAGTTGGTCCGACGCGCCCTCAAGCTGGTGTCACCGGCGCCGCAGCCGGATCCTCGACCGGCGACACCCTCAGCGTCGCTTCGTCGAATGTGCAGCGCTGCGTCAGCGCTTGAACCGCTCAGCCGGTACTGCGCCCTTCCGCTTCACCTTCACCCAGTCGCTTGAGCGCACGCCCGGCTGATAGAAGCTGGCCGCCCTCTTCGCCACCAATCCCTCGAGCTTCATTGGGACGACCGCATCCTCGAAGATGCGTGCCGCATCCTTGCCCTCGAAGTGCCCGACGTACATGATCGATGGCAGCGGGCGCTTGAATAGCTTGGCCAGCGCGGCCTTGCGCTTGACCAGCGGCTGCTGTGTCACGTCAACACCTCGGTTCATCAGCAGGTCGAACACGCAATAGACGACATCGGGCCCACCCGCATACCGGCGCCGCCGGCGAGCGCGCTCGTGCAGCAGGTTGAAATCGCTCCGGCCTCGGTCATCGAGCACGCAGACCTCACCGTCGATCACATACGGGCCGTCCTGCACTTTGGCCAAGCTCGCCGCCACCTCGGGAAACCACTTCGTCGCGTCAGCCCCGTTGCGCGTGATCAACCGCACACCGTCATCCAGTTCCGCGAGCAGCCGGTAGCCATCGAACTTGATTTCGCAAATCCACCCCGGCGCCTCCAAGTCGAGCGGCCTCTCGTCGAGCAGCATAGGTCGAAGTTCGTCCAGCTTGAGCATGCAGCCACGCTGCTCCGGAATCCGCCGGCTGGTTGTAAGTCCGAAGCTCTACTTGACCGGATACGCGTAGCATTGCACTGGCGATGAACTACTTCCCTGTGTTCGGGCTTCTGCTGGCGTGTGCGGCCGGAGCGCTGGTGCTCGCCGGGCTGGTCATCATCAGCTGCCTTGTCGCCGCGGCGATGTTTCCCCGCGGCCACCCGTCGGCAGACCGATTGCGAGCATTTGCCGGCAGCTTGCCGCGTTTCGTCGCCCTCGGCTTCACGTTAGTCAGCGAGCTTGGCGTCGTACTTCTCTTGGCGTTCCTCGTGGTTCTGGCGATGGTCTTTTCCTGACCTTGCTGGAGCGGCCGGCGTAGGAGAGCCACTGTCAGGAAAAGGCGGTAAACCGGCATGGCTCCGGCTCATCAATGCTGTCATCTTGGTAATGCGACGGGCCTTCCGCGCGATCACCTGGAGACACAAAATGGCAGACGATACTAAAAAGACCGGGCTTGACCGCAAGCTGATCTCGCTTGAAGAGCCTCACGAGGTGCGCTCGTGGACCGAATCGCTGAAGTGCTCGGAGACCCAGTTGCGCGACGCCGTGAAGGCCGTCGGCAACTCCGCCGACGCGGTGCGCGAATACCTGGCCGGCAGAACCAAATGAGCCACCTCCGGCGGATCGCTGTCCACGTCGACGAGCCGGATCCTGGGCACTTCTTCTGGGTGCTCATGGAAGAAGGCGACGACGCCAGCCAATGGGTAGAACTCGAATCGGCCGATGCGCCCACCGAGATGTGGATCGACGCGTTTCAGGCCGGCTCGGCAGCGCTGCTGCGGTACGTGTCAGACGAGCGCATCGGCCCGCGCGCAGACGGAGAGGATGAAGACCTGCCTCCAATCGGCATCCCACTTTAGCCAGGGCTTACAGGAGCGACGGCTGCTCTGGTGGTGAGGCCTTCGGCGCGGCCGCAGCCTTCTTCTCTTTCGGCGGCAATGGCTCGGGAGTCATCGTCAACAGCTCGGCCGGATACTCCCGCATGAATTCGAACGATTCCTGCGGCGTCGCATCCAGCCACGGTTCGAACTGCGCGGGCGGCAGAATCACGACCATGCGCTTATCCTGCATGTGAGGCGGCCGCTTCGGGTCCGGCCGGTGCATATGCATGAACAGCGGATGCGTATCGGCGTTGATCGTGAGCATCGTGAAGCTCGACTCCCACTCACCCGTCGCCGGGTTCTTCCACGGCGACCACAGGCCGGCCACGCCAATCGCGTCGTCGTTGGCGGCAGTGAACCGCGTCGGGATGGCTTTGCCAGTCCGCCAATCCGGCTCATAGATCGCCTCGCAAGGAATGATGCAGTGCCGCGGCTTCGCCCATGCGTTCTTGAAGCTGGCCAGCTGAGCGACCGTCTCGGTGCGAGCGTTGTACGTCCGCAGGCCGTACTTCACGTCCTTGGCGAAGCCAGGCAACAGGCCGAAGTGCCCGTCGACCATCTCCAGATCCGGCACGGCGTCGTCGCCTGATTCGCGCTCGGGCGGCCGACGGATAAACGGCGCCATCTGAGTTGGATAGATGTGCATGCCGCCCGGCGGCGGCACCCAGTCGGGCGGCAGCTTGATGCCGAATTTTTCCAGCTGGCGGCGTCGCTTTTCGGCTTGGTAGTGGGAGCACATGGCGCATTTTGGGCGCGGCGGCCCGCCGCTGTCCACGTCGCTGTGTAGCCCAATTTACTGTATATTCATCCAGCATGAGAGTCCGAGTTGAGCTGCGCCGGCAGGCGGGCCGTTTCATCGCCCGCTTCCGGAAAACCGAGGGGTTCACTGGCGATCTGACGACCATGCGAAAGATGGTCTGGGACCGGCAAGTGCCGTACCTCACGATCAATTTGGAGCCTCGGCAGGGCCACCCAGGACCTTGCTTGCCGGGCCCCGAGCTTTTTGAAGCCAGGGTGACGGAGGTCTCGGGGGACGTGATCCGCTTTATGGGCTGGGAAATTACGCCCGAGCTGTGCTGGTGCGTACAGGAGTGGGACTGCACGTTGTTGGATGTGCGCGGGAGACGACCTTGAGCAACAAATTGACGGGCGACCAGCCCTGCCAAATACTGAATATCCATCCAATGCCTTCCGGAGTTCACCATGACTGAACCCTCCCCCAAGCTGGCCCCTCACGAATGGGTCAATGCGTTCGCTTCAGAGTGGAATCGGCTTGTCGAAGGTCACTGCGACCTGGAAGCAGTGCACGAGATCGGCTGGACGCTGTCACGAGTGGTCGGCGATCAACCTCCCGAAGCAATCGTGGCCAAATATTTTGAGAACCACGAAGAGCAGGAAGACCCTGCGCGCGATCCCGAGGGTGCATTCACCGACCTCGCGGCAGATCTCGGCATCATCAAGCCGGGGGACCGGCTCGACGATGTGCAGATGGAGTTCGCCTATGGCGTGGTCGACCTGTGCGCAGCAATTGGCGACCGCTACGGTGACAAAGCCTATGGCAACGCCGGAGACCACATCCGCTCGGTGTATGGCCCCGCCTGAATCGACGTTGGCATTCACGTGAGAGTAAAGATGAGGCGCCGCTACCGCGGCGGAACCCAGCTCAGCAAGCGGGAGTTCGTTGATCAGCCATGGGCGTGCGGAATGCTGACGCTGCGGGACGTGGAAGGAAGAATGCAACTCGGGCTGTGGGAGGCGCGTCCAGACACCATACCGCCGCCCCTTGGCATCCTCTGGCGCCCCGAAGTGGTCGCATGTGCAAATGACACCATCAGCTTCGCTGGGACCGAACTGGTCGACGGACGCTGGTGCTATCAAGTCTGGTTCTGCGAGGCCCATAACCTTCCGCCGGCGCTTTCCCTCGAGCTGGTGCAAGCAGCCTCGACAATAAGTCATGAGCCAAACTGAATTCTTTCCTGAGCCCGCCACCATCCTGCGCACGCCATCCTGGCTGGGCCGCAAGGTGCACGAAGACCGCGAACTGCCGCTGGCACTAGGCGACTACAAGGTGACGCCTGGCGACCGCTGGACCGTCACCTCCCTGAAGACCAATGAGATCGTCTACGACGGAATCGGCCCTGTCGAGATCCTGCGCGAGCGCTCAGCGGCCTGAGCAGAAGACGATGGCAACCCTTTTTCTCCCGATGACCGACGCGCTGATCAAGCATTGGAAAGCGCACGGCAACGCTTACCCTCAAAAGTTCATCCTCACGCCGGCCCAGCACAAGGAATACGCGGAGTCCCGTCGCACGGGCATTGGCGGCCCGAAGACCGACTGCAGTGTCCACATGGGCGTGCCGATCGAGATCTCCGAAGGCACGCCCGGCGTAATGGTGGCCGCCGACGGCAGCGAGGTCTCGCTGCAGTGAGGGTGCTCCGCCCTCTCCTTCTGGCCGGCCTGTTATCACTGCCGGTGCTGGCCCAAGCGGCGGAGCCGCGCACATGCTTGGTGGTCGGCGTCAGCGATGGCGACACCATCACCGCGCGCTGCGGCGCCGCGGGCGACTACGAACAGATCAAGGTGCGCTTCAATGGCATCGACGCGCCCGAGAGGAAGCAGCCGTTCGGCCAGCGATCCAAGGAAGCGCTGTCGGATCTCGTCTACATGAAGGAGGCCCAGCTCGACTGCCCGAAGGTCGACCGCTACGGCCGCAGCGTCTGCAAGGTGATGGTGGCGCCAGCCTCCGCGCCAGCCGGCCGCAAGACGCTCGATGTGGGCCTGGCCATGGTCACGCTTGGCATGGCCTGGTGGTATCGCGCCTATTCGCGAGAGCAGACCGCCGAAGAACGCGGGCAATACGAGTTTGCCGAATTCGAAGCGAAAGCCAAGCGGGTCGGCTTGTGGAGGGACGAAGATCCAATGCCCCCATGGAACTGGCGGCAGATGGGCCGTACAGAGCGACCTTAGCGCAGGAGCGCGCATGCATCAGAATCGGCACGCGATTTGCCGCACCATAGGTTCCACATGAAGCTTCTTGCCATTTTTGTAGCGCTCTTTGCCCTTTCCTACTATCTCTTCGGGGCAGAGGAAATTGAAAGGCACCTGACCCACAGGCAGATTGCTCAATCGCCTGGCTTCGCGCCCGCGATCCTTGACGGCATATCGAAGCACGAGGGCAAACGCAAGGGCCACGTCTCCTACTGGGTCAAATACAAATACCAGGTGAGCGGCTCAACGTACCGGATAAGCACATCCAAAACCGACGAAGAGGGAGTGAAGTTTTATATCGGAACTGCGCAGCAGGTTGCATTCGACACCAGAGATCCCTCTGTTGCCGAACTCAAACGCTACTATGACCTCGCGAGGCCGAACGAAACGCTCGCTCAGGTGCTTGTCGTGGTCGGGACGATCTGCGCTGGTATAGCTCTGCCGATCACTCTGTTTCTGGCAGGGTGCTTGTGGTGGCTGCGCAAAGTTCGAGCGAAGATGCCCCTCGTGAGAGAGCCCAGCAAGCCACGCAAGAGCTATCCATAGCCCAGCGAATGCAGCGCCGTCGTGTCTTGGGAGTGCCTCAAGGGCTGACGCACTCCTCCTGTTTTACCCCTCCATTCGGCCTGCTACATTCCGGAAATGACCTTCACTGCGTACCAGATCGGAAAGCTCGCGCTCTTCGGAATCGCTGCGTTGATCTGGGGCATCTACTGCGGCCTCAAAGGTCGCGATTTGTCAGGACGACCGGTGCACCGCGCCCCAGAGCCTGGCGAGCGCGGTTGACACCCAGAGCTGGCTGCATGGCCGCCGCGGGCGCTGCGGCAAGCGCCCTCTGAATTGGGCCTGACAACGCTGCCGCTCGAGCAAGGGGCCGCGCTCCAAGCCCGATCAAAGACAGCGGGCTTCCACCCGTTGCTGCACCCAAGCCACCAGCGAGTGCCCAATCCAGAGGCGATGACTGCGGGCGGCTGCCCACCTTCTCGGTTACCTGTGCTGCAGTCGGGAAAGCCGTTGCGAACTCGCCGGCCTGGCGCAACTCGTTGGACAGTGGCTTACCGCGCTTGAGCTGCGCTGCGAGGTCTTTGGCCGACACGCTGCCCGTCGTCGGATTGAGTGCGCGCTCCACGCTGTACGTGCGGGCGATGAGCTGACGTGCATTGCGGAACTCGTCGAGCATCGCCGCCGGGAATCCATTCGTCGCCAGGTGCTGTTCAATCACGTTCTCCAGCGCACCGGCGCCGCTCCTGAAAGCGCGGCCCATGTCGGCCTCGCCACGACGGTAGGCCGCATCGGCCATGCCGCGCAGCTCGCGGATCTTGTCAATCGCGCTGCGAGCATCGAAGGTGGGCGAACGCAACGAGTCGATCTCTGCAATCACTGGATTCGGTGCCGCATCAGGGAAGCCTGCGGCAGCGCGGCGGTATGGGGCCGTGATCTGGTCGAGCGCGCGACCATAGGCAGCCGTGGGCGTGATGGTCCCCGTGCTGCCCACGGCCTCGTACGCCGTGCCTGCGCGTTGCCGGATGTTCTGCAGCAGCTCAGGTGTCAGCACTTCGTCGTCGGCCACGCCAATGGCTCGCTTGGCGAGCGACGTGGTCACCTCCTGATTGCGGGCGCTGGCGTTCTGCGCGGTCGAGATCTTTCCAGCCAGGCCTTCGATGACGCGATTGGTCAGCGTTGGCGCAACTTGGCTCGGCGGGATGACATACCCGACGTTCTGGGCGGCTTGTGCAGCCTGGCGGACGCCCAGCGGCACCTCGGGCCCGCGCAGCGTGCTGCCGATCGCTTGGCCGACTGCGCCGAGACCGCGCACGACCACCGGCAGCGCGGCGCCCAGCACTGCACCGGTACCGGCCTGCTCGGGATCCGCGAGGCCCGCAGTCACGCCGCCTGAGATTGCGCCGCCCGCTGCACGCACGCCTAGGCCGGCACCAGGTGCTGCAAGTCCGCCGGAAGCGATGGCTTCGCCCAGCGGCACCGCTACGCGCGGCGCGAGACCGGCGGCACCAGCGGCTCGCACGCCAGCGCCCAGCGCCCCACCGACCGGCAGCGTGGCGGCAATCTGGCCGCCGACGCGGCCAATGTCGGCTGCCGTGCTGCCGCCGTACTCCTGCTTGAACTGATCGACACCGGTCTTGTTGATGGCGGCAACACGTTCGCCCTCGGCAGTGCCGGCGATCTTGTCGAAGCCGCTGGCCAGAAGCTGCGCGCCGGTGTCGACAACATCTCGCGCACCGCGGCCGAGACCTGCCACAAACCCGGCCACCGGATTGACCGAAGGTGCCGCGGCAGGTGCAGTGTCGAGCTGGCCGCTGAAGGGCTGCAGGACAGCGGGCGCACTTGGCGCGGGATCGAGTTGACCGTCGAAGGGTTGCAGTGCCATGGGTCAGGCTCCAATGAATCGACGGCCTTGCGCGTCTTCGTACACCGGCTTGCCGCCGGAGGTGCCAATTTGCTTGCTCATGCCGGTTGGCAATGCCGCGGCTGGCGTAGGCGCCCCGGGGGTTGCCTCGCGCACCTGGGCCAGCCGCCTCTCCGAGTCGGGCACCTCGGCCAAGATGCCGCGCGTCGCGAGCTCACGATTGGCCTTCTTCTGCTCGATCACCTCTTTGCTGTCGCCTGGCTGCGGGAAGTACTGCTGTCGCGCGTTGGCGAATTCGGAATCGGCGATGGCCGCGCCGGACTCGCGCCGCAGCGCCGCGTTGATGAAGTCGCGTTGCGCCTGCTCGACCTGCTGTTGCTCCGCGCTCTGCGTGAAATTCGCCGCGGCGCCCAGGCCTACCGTCTCTGCAGCTCGCTTGATCAGACCCGGCTGATTGACGCCCTGCGCTGCCAGCTTGTCCAGGATGCCCTCGGACGCCTGCATCCGACTGCCGAACTGAAGCGCCTTCGCCTGCGTGTCATTCAGCGCGTTCTTGCCCTTCGGTGTGTTGGGGTCGGCGGGGCCGCCGGGAATCGGCTCAAGCCCAGTGCCATCCGTCTTCACGCGGTAGCCAGCGGGTACTCCCGTGTTGCCAGCGCGAATCGCATCGATGCCTAATCGCGCGCGATCGATAGCGTTCGCCTCCTGCTGTTGCGTGGTCTGGGCCCGCGTGCGCGCATCAGCTGCGCGCTCCTGAATCAGCGAGCGCTGCGTTTCGCCGGTCTCTTTCGTCGCTTGTGCAGCAAGTGCATTGCGCTGCTGAATCGGGCTCAATGCACCCTCGACCTGCTGCGCGAAAGCCTGCGCACCGTTGCGGCCAGGAGGCGCTCCGCGCGCGAGCGTCGTGCGCAGCGCCGCACCGTCGAACATGGCCTGCGCGGCCGTGGGCCCGGGGTTGTCGATCATCGTCAGTCCGCCCTGCGGCAAAGAGGCGTTCGATGCTTGCAGGCGGGCGAGGCGCGCATTCGTGTCTTCAAGGCCGCCGAGTGCGCCAGGACTTGCACCGGCCGGCGAGCCCACGTTGCTGCCGGAAAAGCTGTTGTCGGTGCGCGTGACGCCCAGCGGCAGGTTCGATGCCGGTGCCGGAACTGCCGCAGCGGGCACTGCGCCGAAGCCTGCCGGCGCAGCCGCTCGAGGCTCGCCGTCGACGGGCGGCGCTGCCGCAGGCGCCGCAGCGCCGACTCCGCCCTGGAACTGCGTGCTGCGCGGATCCGTCAAGTTGTTGAAGCGCTGTGCCGGCTCAGGTGCAGCAGCGACCGCGGGCGTGGCCGGCACGAATGTCGAAGGTCCGGTCGCCTGCACGCCGCGCTGCAGGGCGGCATCGTTGGCGTTTGTGCTCAACCGGCTGCTTGGGCGTGGGTAAATGCCGAACACAGCGCCGCCGCTTTCCGTCGGTGCTGCCGGCGCAGCCGGTACAGGCGGGATCTGATCGGCAGGCGAGCGTGGATCACTGCCCAGCGCCGAACGTCCAGCAGCGATGGCGCGCTCAGCGGCGAAATATCCCAGCCCGCCGCCCAGCACGCCGCCCACGGCAGTTCCCACCGGACCGAGCACTGAACCTGCTGCGGCACCTGCCCCGGCACCCGCGCCTGCCGCGCTGAGCCGGCCCACGCCTTGAGCGGTCTGGGTGGCGACGTCGAGTCCACTGGAACCCGGGTTGTTCGCCACGTCGTAGATCTGCTTGCCTTCGAGCCCGACGCCCAATGCTGCACCTGCACCTCCCACGGCGCGCGCCATCGGGAAACGGGACGCGGCAGCTTCTGCGGCAGGCAATGCGGCTGGTGCCGCCGCGGCCGTGACGCGACCTGGTTGCACGACATCCGCCGCCCCCATGTTGATTGCTGGCCGGCGTCCGATCACTTCGCTGCTTGGCTGAGCAGGTACTGTCTGCGCGGGAACGGCAGTTGCAGGCTGCGTTGGTGGCAGTTGCGTCGGCGGGACCACGTCGGCCATGCCCATGTTGATGGGGGGTCGCCGACCGATCACGCTCCCCGACTCCGGCGGCGGTACAGCGCCAAGTGAGGTGGTCGCCGGAGGCAGCGGCCGCGGGCGCACGCCGAAGCCGGTTTCGTCGGGCAAGAGTTGAGTAGCCATGAGGCGCCTTTCTGGGATTCCCCGGCATTCTTGGCGCGCTCGCTCGAAGGGTCGAACCCTACAGGGGGGAGCTCCATCGGCCCTTGGCGTCGCCCTACCCTGGGTACCTTCAACTAGGTAGATCAAACGCGCGAAAGGGTTGACGCTGTAGGAGCAACGGCTTTGGACCTCGAAGATCATCTGGCCGCTCACATCAAGAACTACTCCTGCGGCGTGCATCACCCAACGTGAGGAGTACCAATGAATAGGATTTTGTTCAACCTCTGCGTCGCTGCAGTGGCGGTAGCGGGCGCACACGCCGCGTCGGCGTTCGACCTCAATCAGGCCCTAGGGGTGCAGACGGCCTACATGTGCGACACCGGAGACGGCAAACGCGCCGTCATGCTCGCGTCCCATCCAAACTGTGGCAAATCGAAGAAAGACAAGGCCGAACGGTGGCGCGTGCTTTCGAAGGCGCACTGCAGGCTCAACGACGCACTGGCATCTGGCAATCCAGAGAGCATCCAGGCACGAGCGAAGGAGCTTCAGTCGACTGTCAATCGAGCAAAGATGTACCAGCGCTGCTACAGCACGATGAAGCGTCAGGCGAAGGATCTCGGGGCCGGATACGAGTCAGCGATGCAGTACATCCTCACCGCGGAAACCGGCGCGCCTCCCGCGAAATAGCCGACCGTGTTCTCTGCCAGCACGCGAGCACTGCGCACTGGCGAAAAAGGGCGAGGACTTCCACGCATTACCCCGCCTCCATCAAGTCTCACAGTGCATCTTTCCTCAACCTACCTGAAACGGAGCGCAGCCATGGCAAGCGACGTCGAAAACTTCAAAGATGAGTGGACAAAAAAGGTTCGCTCGAATCCCGAGAACTATTTGCCGGCAGATCAAATCAAGGGCATCAATGCGCAAGAGATCGAGCTGTCGTTCGCCGATGAAACGGCGATCAAGGCGCACCTCAGCGGCGCACTGCGCCCTCAAGGAGGCGTTTGCTGCCTAGTTGCGG
Source organism: Variovorax sp. 3319 (assembly GCF_031456585.1). NCBI lineage: Bacteria > Pseudomonadati > Pseudomonadota > Betaproteobacteria > Burkholderiales > Comamonadaceae > Variovorax > Variovorax sp. 3319. The sequence goes on along the minus strand of NZ_JAVDUZ010000001.1, from coordinate 646,324 downwards.
TGAAGGTGCCACTCGTGGGTGGCATGACTTGCGTATCTCCCATGGGCGGCGATGCTGACAACATGTGCTTCCAGTGAGGTTCGCAAGCCGCTCGTGGCGCGGGGCGACCGTGGCGAGCCCTATCGGAGGAAGCCTCCAGCCGGTTACTTCGTTCCAGCTTGCTCGGCAATCTTGCGCACCGCGTCACCACTCTGCTTGCTTCCACGGCTCGAGCCGATGAAATAGGCAATGGCGCCCGTCAGGCCGATTTCCACGGTGCTGAATGCCCGGGTCATAAGCGCGCGCACGAACTCGTCGCTGGGCATCTGGCCAAAGAAGAACAGGCAGACTTCGAGCACATACACGCTGAGCAGGATGAAGAAGATCACCTGCGGCATGTAGTCCTTGGTGGCGACCTGGCGAGCGCGCGCGTCCTGCACGTCCTTGAGGTATGCCTGCTCGGTGTCAGCCTCGAGCTTTTGCAGGTCGAGGCCCATCTGGCCCATCTTCACCTTGAAGTCGTTGTCGGCCTGGCGAATGGCCACGAGCTGCTCGCCAGTGAGCTGTCCATTCGCGATGGCGCCGGCCACGTCTTCGGCGCTGGCGTCCACGCGGCCGAAGATGACGTTGGACAACGCGGCCACGGCCACCCCCATGGCGGGTGTCCCGAAGGCCGAAGCCACTGCGGGGGCAACGGTGCCCACGATCTTCTTCCAGTCGAAATCGGCCATGATCAGTTGTCCTGTGCTGCGTAGTCGAGATTGCCGGCCACGCGGTTGGTCCAGCCCTTGCCGAAGTTCGGCCACTTGCCGAGCGACGTGTAGTAGCGCAGGCGCTGTGCGTTGAAGCGCAGCAGCACGTCGTTCAGTTCCATCTTGGCCAGGGCCGCGGCGCTCAGCGGCCCCCAACGCCCGTCGTCGGCAACGCCGATGGCTGCCTGCAGCTTGCGCAGGCCCGTCGGGAGACCGCCATTCACGGCGAAATCGAACACCTGGTACTTGATCGCAGGATGCGCCTCGCCGAGGGCCTGCCAGAAGTCGCGCAGGTAGATCGCCTTCGCGCCGTCCCGCGTGAGCGCCTTGATATCGACGTTGGGATAGGAGCGCTTGCTAATGCCCCAGTTCGTCTCTCCACCCGGGTCGTTGGGGTCGTTGACGTAACCGCCCTCGTGGCCGATAAGGCGGTCGAATGCTTGGTCGAAGTTCATGGGACTTTCCTCGCTGGAGCATAGGTGGGCGCCGCGGGGGCGCTCTGGGTCGACTTGAAGGCCCGCATTTCGCCTTCGATGTTTTCCATCCGGAAGCGCAGCAACGCTTGCTCGCCGGCCAGAGTGGTGACCTGGGTGTTGCCTGCTTTCACGGTGATCTGCAGCTCGCCGACATCGCGCACCAGCTGGTTCACGTTGAAATACATGCTCACCAAGGTGAAGCCCACCGTGATGAGTCCCGTGAGCACCCACGGCAATGGAATGCGCAGATCAATGATCCGGGTGGTGCGTTCGGTTTGTTGCTCTTCGCTCATGACTCGGCAATCCTCAAGATGGTGGACCGGTCATCGATCCGTGGCGGGGGTTTTGTTGGTCGTGCAGAGTGCGGGTTCATTTCGTCTTTCCGGAGAGGCTCGCGCTGGGGGTTGGGTTTCGCAGCGCGTGGAGTTCGGCCTGCAGCGCCATCACGAGCGCCTTCAGTTCTTTGACGGCGGCCAGCGCAAGCAATCCTGCTGCGTCCGACGCAACTACCAGTCGGCCGGGCATCGCCTCGGTTCCGGCCACGGTGACGCCTTCGCGCAGAGCAACACGCATCCTCTGTGCACGAACGCCGACATACCGCGTCCGCTGGGAAGGCCCATGCATGGGAGACGGCTCGTCGACACGCTCGTAGGTTTCAACATCCACATGGTCGATCCGATCCAGCGCATCAGTGATGGGTTCGAATTTCGTCTTCAGGCGCTCATCGGACACCACATCCCACGCTACCGCAGCTTGGGCGCGACCGTTGTTCAAGAACGTGAAGTTAGCGGTACTGTTATTGACTTGAAACTGCCAGGCGGCTGACGTGCCGGGGGTGTGCTGGTAGCTCAGAACACCCACCGATCCATTGACAGTCGCCGTCAAGAAATTGTTGAAATTGGTCGAGCCACTGGTGCCGTAGTTAGAGCTGGCTACGGCCTGTGCGCCACCCAGAATTTGCGTACCAGCAAAAATTCCGTACGACTGAGCGATCACGCTCGCTGCAATATCTACCTGACCGTCGCTACGGCGGATCGAGAATGCGTTGGCGAGCGCTGCACCGGCATCACTGAACCGACCGATAGAGAAATTTGAGCCAGCATTGGAGCCAGACTCACTTGTCGAGTCGCCGAACTGCATCTGCCAACGGATCGCGTTGTTGGACATCGCGTTGATCGCATTGGTTTTGCCGGACGCGCCTTTATCAAAAATGAGAACCGCGTTGTCGTTGGAAGAGTCGATGCGGAGTTCCGTCGAACCAGCGTGAGCGACACTCAGATTTCCCGTCATCGTGTCGCCAGCGATGTTCACCGCGCCGAGGTTCGTTCGCGCCGCAGCAGCCGTGATCGCGCCCGTTCCGCCGTTGGCGACGGGCACGGTATCGCCCGTGGCGATCTCGCGCGGTGTGCCGGAAACGACGACGAGCGGGCGGCGGTCCGTCATTACGCCAGCACGATGGGCGTGCCCTGCTCGAAGTTCAGAGAGGTGGCCGAAGTGGCGAGGCCCACGCGCTGCACCGCGTTGCCCGAGGCACTGGGAGCGGTCACCGTAGCGCCCCCAGCTGTAGTGTGGAGGAACTGGGCACCTGGCGTCAGGCCAGTGACTGAAGTGTTTGTGCCCTCGAAATACACCGTTGCGTTGACACCCGAGCCGACGGCGGCCAAGACAAAGCCGTGCGCCTCCTTGCCAGCCGTGGTGGCGTCGGCCTTGCGCACGTTGGCGGTGCCTGCGTTGTTGTAGACGTTCACCAGGTTGCCCGCAGCAAGTGCCTCGCTGGTCAGGATTGAGGCGGTGTCGGCGCCGATACCGACCGGCATCATGGTGCTGTCGATGCGGCCGGCAGCATCCAGAGCCACCAACTTGCCCGCATCACCAGCACCTGCGCTGGCGTTTTTGCCATTGGTGATGGTCAGATCAAGAACGCCGCTGGCGTTCAGCGCTGGAATCTTGTTGGCATCGCCCGCGCCGGCGCTGTCGAGCAGCGCGGCTTCTTCGGTGATCGTTCCAGCGTTGTTCTTGAGGAACTTTTTGGTTGATGCGGTGCCCATGGCTTACTCCTGAAGAACGATGGGCATGCGCGCCCCAATGAAGATCTGGGTCGGGCTGGTGGCCACGCCTACGATCAAGTTGAATCCGGTGGCGGGAGGCACCTGGGTGAGCGTGCCCACAGGGCCGACGAAGACCGGTGCATCCGGCGTCCAGGCCCACGAGGGCTCGGTCATGAGGCCGCCGGTCTGGATCTGCGCCAGCGCGCCTGCGGCGACCGCGCCGCGGGTGATGCCCAGCACCAGGTTGGCGTCGGCCACAGTGGTGTGGTCGGCGTAGACGGCTTCGCCGGCCAGTACCCTCACCACGCGGTTGCCGCCGAGCGGGACTGCGGCAGGGAATTCGACGTAAGCCGCTCCCATCTCGCCCGGCGGTCCGGGCGGTCCTTGTGTGCCGACGTCAATCAGGGTGATCTCGGGCTCGCGCGTGACGATGACCGTGTCTTCGCCGTCGACTGTCACGATCTCGTCGGACGCGGTTTCGACCACGTCGGCCGGCTGCTCGACCGAATCGACCACCACGACGATCTGCTCATCGACGATGAGCTCGCTCTCGCCAACCTCGATGATCTCTGGTGCGCAGTTGCTCATCGCGTGACCTCGGGCGAGACCGACACCGATCCTGCGAACAGGCGCCGCACGGTGCCGTCGGCGAATTGGACCTCCAGGTCGTAGACGCCAGCCTTCCATGTGATTGCCGCGGTGTCCACCGCTTCCACGCGAAGGACGATGGTCCCCGCGGCACCGCCAAGAGCGATCCGCCCGTCCGTGGTGGACAGGCTCAGGAGCACGTCTTCCGAATCGATCTTCTCGCGCACCTGCATGCGTGCCGAGCAGCCCGTCAGGTCGACGGGCACGGCAGGCTTGCCAGTCTTCCACGTCACGGTCTTCGTGAACGTGGCGCCTTGGTCGATGGAGAGCTTGAGCTTGGCTGCGGGCATGGGTCGGCACTTTGCCGACGCACGTGGCGCGTGCCAAACCCTACTGGGGTGTGCCTAAACCTTCATGTTGCTGGAGCCCAGCCAAGAAGCTTCAGGGTCCAATCTCCGAAGCCGTTCACCAACGTGCCTGTCACCAGCATCGTCAGTTCGAAGAGTTTGAATCGTGCCGTGAGCGCCTTGCCCTCGCCACGTGTCCAGTACTCTGCTGCGACCCGTGCAAACTCCCTTTCCGTGTCGGCCCCTACCTTGTCGTGGAGGACCTTGATTTCGTCCTCAGAAAAGCGCCGGCTCGACTCCTGCTCGAAGGCCGTGCGAGCCGATTCCATCGCTTTCGGGAGAACCTCTTTCATCATCTTTGACATCCTCCGGCGGAGCAGATCGGGTATTCGAATTGCCCCAAGAACTATGCCGATGACAATGATCACCGAGCCGGCGCGATTGAGCCACGTTGCGTCATATCTGCACCCCAAATAGACTCCGAGCAGAAGCGCAGCGAGGCATAGCAAGGCCCCGCCCATCTCAAGTTTCCACGTGAACTTCATTCTGGTCCCCACTCCCAAAGATCCGGAGCATGCCAGAAGGCAGCCCGAACTTAAATGCTGCTGCTGTCACTCCCGCTAACGCTGGCGCCAGCATTGATCCCGTTGAGCGATGCCGCGGCCACCTGGGTGGTTGTCGTCAACGCCGCAATCGCCGCCTGCACGCGATCGTTCAGCGTCTGGTTCTTCGAGCGGAGGTTCGCCTCGTTGCCGGACTGCTTGATCTGGGCGTCGGCAATGGCCAGGCGCACGCGCGGCTCGAGCGCGGCGCTCTCGGCCTGGTAGAGCGCCACGAGATTGCGCGCCAGGTCGCTGCGCACGCTCACCATGGCCGTGGCCAGCCCGGCCGCCACCTGGTCGCCCTGCAGCAGCGTGCGGATGTAGTCGCCGGCACTCGCGATGGCCTTCATCCAAAGGTCCAGCGCCTGCTGCACGGCAAAACGGGCGTTCTCCAGCTCGGCGCGGAAAGCCTCGATGCTGATGTCGCGGCTTTGCTCGGCAAGCTTGTTGCGCAGATCCTGCTGGATCAGCTGCAGCTGGTGCACGAGCGCACCCGGCGGCAGCGGAAAGCCACGGTTCGCAAAGCCCTGCATGGCGTCGGCCTCGGCGCGCATGGCCTCGCCCTGCAGCCGTGCGCGGCCGCGCTCCCAGATCTGCTGCTCGACGTTGATATTGATGCCGGTACCGCCGGTCGTCAGCGCGCGGTTGATCCACGCGATGGCGTTGTCGAAGTAGGAGCGATCGGGGAAGTAGGTCTGCAGGTAGTCCACGTACCCGGTGGTGATCTCGTCGTGGATGTCGGCGCGGGCGTCGTCGAAGATTGCCTTCGCATCAGCCGGGTTGTTGTCGGGCAGCACCGGCTTCACCGGCATCAAGTAGCTCGTGTCGAGGTCAACGAGAGGCACCTGCGGCGCCGGGTCGGTCATCGCGATGGCATCGTCGGCCCGCTCGGAGGACGCATTCAACAGGGTGACCGCATTGCGCCACTTCGCATTGATGATCTGCGAAGTGACGACCGGCGCGCCCGCGCCGCCCGTGCTCGGGTCCGGTATCGAAACGATGTCGCCTGGGTTGATGGGCGTGGTCATGGGCGTGTCTTTCGAGAGAGGTCAGCCACTTCGAACTCGAGGCTGTCCACCTCGAAGTCGGAGCCATCCTGGTTGTAGAAAACGGGGATCAGGTAGTTCGCTTTCAGACCCTTGCCGAGCTTGAAGCGGTGCTGCTTCAGGTCATCGGAGCTGCTCTGCGCCTGGTACACGAACTCGCCACCGGGAACCGCGACCTTGACCTTCAGCGGGCGTTCCGACGCGGCGCCAATGAAGGCCTCGGAAATGGTTTTCTGCTGAGGGCTACCGAAGTCGAGCTTTCCAGGGCAGATCGCAGCATCGATCTGCGCGCCGGCATCGTTGGCGCCGCTCAACTCGAATAGACCGTCCAGCCTGGCGCCGTAGTAGCGGTCGCCGATGCGCGCGAAGCTGTTGAAGGGATAGTTGCTGTACGTCGTGCTGCCGAAGCCATCGAGGTTCACGGCATGCACTTCGAGGTCGGCGCCAGGCGTCGTGAGCGGCACGGCAAGGCCGAAGGTCTCCAGCACGCGCACCGTCTGCTCGCTCTGGGCCGTCATCGGCACCCCGAACGCGAATCCATCGAGCACGTCGACCTGGCTGATGCGCTCCACGGTCATCGGCACATCGAACGTAATGCCGTCCAGCACCTGCACCGTGTTCACCTTGCCGGCGGTCATCGGCACGCCCAGCACCACGCCGTCGAGCAGCACGGCCAGCGTGGGGTCGGACTCGTCGTAGCTGTAGGCCTCGACCTTGGGGAAGGCCGCGAACGACTCGCCGTAGGGATAGTCGGCCGAGATGCCAAACATCGTCGGGAAGGTGGCTAGGCTCTCGCCGGTGCCGCCGACCAGCATCAGCGAGGCGGCCTCCATCTTCGGGAACTGAGCGAAGGAGTCGCTGTCGGGCACCACCACCAGCGTGCCGCCGTAGCTGTACGCGGTCGCTGCTGGGAAGGTGGCGAACGAGCTGCCCGAGTCGAGCGTGTCGCTGGAGAACGCACCCATCTTGGGGAAGGTGGCGGTGCCGCCCTCCGGCTCGAGCGAGGTGGCCTCCATCTTCGGGAAGCGCGCCACCGACTCGCTGTAGTCGAAATCCGCGCTGAGCGCCTCGGCCTTCGGAAAAGTCGCCAGCGAGGTGCCGGAGGGCTCGCTCACCAGCACCGGGTTATCGACGTAGTCCAGCGCTCCGTACATCACGGCCGACAGGTACATCTGCGCGCCCGGCGCGTAGCTGTTCGGGTCCGTCCCGATGTCGCTGCCGTTCTTCTGAAAGGTCACGCCCTGCGGCTGCACCGCGATGCGCAGCACGTCGGCGGCGGTGAAGCTGCCGAGGTCGGCGCCCGTGCGCAGGTTGCGCACCGTGCCGTTTGACAGCAGCAGGCCGTGCGGGATGTGGCCATAGCCGGGTGTCGGGCTGACCATCGTGGACATGCCGATGGCCACGCCGGCGTTGCCCTCGCGAGCCGTGAACTCCGCATAGCCGGCGCCGATGGCGGCCTTGGACCGCGCAAAGGAGGTCCAGCCTGCCGGCGGGTTGTCGATGCGCTGCGCGCCCGAACCCTGAACCTCGGGCGTGGCCGGGTGGTTCGTGACGATGGAGAAAACCTGCTGGCTGGCCGGCGTCCCGGGCAGCCACGCGCGCTCTTCGATGTAATAGGTGCCGGATGCGTCGACGAAAGAACCCGGCGTGCCGGCCGACACCTGACGCCGCAGAATCACCCAGCCACCGGCCTGCGCTGGCGTGACGCGGCCATAGACTGTCTCGACGGAGGTGTAGGCCGGGCGCGCCGGCTGGTAGCGAACTGCCGGGACGCTGTAGGTCGATCCGATGCGAACGAGCTGGTTGGTCATGGTGGCCTCAGAGGATCGGTGCGGCGATGCGCGAGTCGCTGGCCCAGGGCGTGCCAGGCGTCGAGTTCGCCGGCTCGTTGTTGCGGCGTAGGAAGGTCAGCACGCCGAACTCGAGCAGCCGGCGCGCCTCGGGCACTAGGACGGGCGCGGCGGCCTGGTCCGTGAGCACCGCACGCTTCTGCCACGTGGCGCCGCGGTCGCGCGATTCGAACAGCGAATGCTCGCCGTCGTACATCGGACACACCAGCAGGTTGGGCGCGAGCGCGGTGACGATGCCGGTCTTGTAGTTCGGCTGCGGCATGGTGCCCATGGAAACCACGCTCACGGCGTCGGGCGTGAAGAGGATCTCAGGCGGCACAGCGGGCAGCCCGGCCACTCCGGTGCCGTCCGTGGGCTTGGAGACGATGACCGCGCCACCCTCGACGCCGGTGCAGCCGCCCTCCCAGAACGCGACGGCTTCCGCGAGCGAACCGTCGAACAGCGTCACGGTACCGAGGAGCGTGCGGCTCGCCGAATTCACGATCCCCAGCTTGACTTTGGCGTAGATCTGGAACTCGGGTCCGATGTCGGGATCGACCGCCGCATAGGGCACCACCGCATGGGCAATGCCGATGCCGGCGGCGCGCGGCGCCACGTTGATGCTGGCGGCCGTCACGGCCTGATTGAACTTGGTCGCGTAGCCTGACTCGGGAAGCGTCTGCACGGTGTCGAAGAACTCGGCGAAGAGCTCGGTGGCGCTGGCCGCGCTCCATGTCTCGCCGGCATCCGCCGAAAAGGTGAAGTCGAGGCCCGGGCAGTCGGCCACCACCACACTGCTGCCCACATAGTCGGGCCGCAGGTACTTGGTCATCATCACGTAGGAGCCCGGCGCCATCCGGTTCACGCGCGCGGCCGCGGCAAGCTGGTTCGGCATGGTCAGCGTGGTGCCCAAGGTCTGCGTGGTGCCGTCGTCGCGCACGAACGCAATGAAGTGCTGCCCTGCCTCATCGAGGCTCATGTACGCGTGGTTGTTGAAGGCCTTGCGCGCGCCGGCGGGCCCGTAGACCTCGCCGAACAGGAAAGAGAAGAAGGTCGCCGCCCCGAACGGTGCCGCCGCGAGGTAGTCGTAGAACGGCACGAACTCGCGCCCGTTGCGGGTGCGGTGGATCGTCACCCGGAAGACGTTGCAGGGCTTGCCGTCGAAGTCGATGGCCTCGCCGACGAACTCGGCCGACTGATCGAAGCCCAGACCGCGGCCGTAGTTCAGGATGGCCGTGACGCCCACCAGGTCGCCATCGTCGGCAAACACACCTCGGTTGGTGAAGCGGCCGCGCGCAGTGGCGGATCCGACGACGCGCAGTTCGTCACCGATCAAGCCCACGCTGTAGAAGCCGTCAGCCAGCTGAGCCTCGCGCGTGACCTCCAGGAACTCGCCCCGCTTGTGCGCGATGACCGTGCCGCCGGCACCGTCCGCACGCCGCTTCTTCAGGAAGGGCACGCGCGACGAATCATCCAGGAAGGCTGCGTCCATGCCGCCCTGATTGTTGAACCCGTCGCGGTAGCGGATCGGGCGGAAGCTCATACGACCTCGCGGGTGTTGACGAAACCAGTCCAGAAGGAATCGGCTTCGGGCGCTGCGCCCGGGGAGACATAGAGGTAGTCCACCTCTGAGGTGACAGGGACATTCAGCTTCACGAATTTCAGGCTGAGGTCCACGAACGGGATGGTGAGATCCAGTGTGAAGCGCAGCACCCCGTCGAGCCACACTTCCACTGTGCCGCTAGGCGAGACCACGGCGCGTAGCACAACCCACGCGTCCTGTACCACCACGCCGCCGATTTCACCGTAGGAGTCGTTGGCGAAGTTGTTGGTATAGGCCTCGCCGAAGAAAAAGTGTTCTCCAGCGTCGAAATAGAGCCCGAACTGAATCCAGTTGAAGTCGTTGTGGTCGGCGAGCTCGAATGAGCAGTAGCTCGTGACCGGGGTGGACGTCAGCACTCGAAACCGCGTTTCGAGCACAAAGCCGTCTTCCGAACCTGGCATCGCGGGAGAATCAACGCTCGAGCTGGGCAGGGGGTACTGCGCTTCAGCGCCAGTGAAAGCGCTGGTGACGACACCGCCGGCAACGGTCATGTCGTTAACGCCTGACTTTTTCCACTGGCCGCCGGGAATCCATCCCTCCAGGTCCGGCAGGCGGTCGGTCATCGTGCCCGAGCCGGTGAAGTCGTCGCGCAGGGAGGTCGGCGTGCCCGCGATGCCCCAGGTCGCGACGGTCCCGGCCGCGGAGAAGGTGACGTACAGCTGCACCGCCTGGGCGACGCCCAGAATCCAGCAGGTGAGAGTCAGCGTGCCGTCGTCGGGAAGGCCGCCAGAGAGCGCTACTTCACATGCGAACGGGTAGGTGAAGCTCCCGCTCGACACCACTGGCGCGGTGGCGCCACCGTTCCACTGCCCCGCCCACACCACGTCCCCGGAGATCAGCCCCGACGTGTCGCCCGCCACGCCGGCAAAGTATGGCGTGGAGGTGTCGGGCGTGTTCGTCCCCGTCGACCCCTCGGTCGGGGTGCCAGGGTCGCTGATCGGGACGCACCAGGCTGGAGTCATGCTGGATGGGAGGCGTTATGCGCGCGGCAGAGCGACCGCGTGCGCAGGCAAGGTCTGCGTGGCGCCGCTGGTCAGCGTGGAGTTCGTCAGGTTCATGTCGGCACCTGCGACGGCGACCGTGCCCTGGTAGCGTGGGGCCGTGGTGCTCAGCGTGCCGTCATCGGCCGTCAGCACGTGGCGGTAGAACGTGGGCGTGCCCGTGGCCGCGTTGGTGCCGCTCCAGGTCTCGCTCGCGTTCTTTTCGAGGATGCCGCCGCTCGGCGTGGCCTCGAAGGTGATGCCGCTCGAGCCGTTCTTGATGGTCACCAGCAGCGTGGCACCGCCGATGGCCGCATCCGCGTCCGCGGGCACCGCGCCGGCATAGACGCGGATCTCGCTGCCTGCATCGAAGATGGACTTGAGCGAGCCCGATACGAGCATCGCGTTGACAAGGCCGGTGGAGAGTTTGATCGACATGGTGTTTCCTTTCAGGCAACTGGGGTGACGTTGGGACCGGCGAAGACGCGCATGACGTCGCCGATCTCGTATTCCTTCGGAGAGGGCAGCCGCACCACGCTGAGCGCGACGCCCGCGGTGCTGCCCTTGGCGGAGGCCGAGGTCAGGGCCACCACGCGCACGGTCTTGCTCTGGGTGAAGGTGAACTCGGCAAGCGAAGCGGCATTGCTCAGCGCGCCGTCGGTAATGGCGCCGTCTACGAACTCGGGGCGCGTGGCGGGCGTATAGGCCGTGATCTCGGTGGCAAGGCCGGGCAGCGTGGCGGCGGTCACATCCTCGGTCGGCGTGTAGTCGCCTTCGAAGATGCTGATGAACCACGCCGGCACCGCGCTGGCGCTCTTGAAGGCCAGGCTCATCAGGAAGTTGAGGCCTTCCGTCGGCACCAGGTTGTAGGCGTGGAAACGGTCGATCACCTCGCCTGCCTTGTTGCTGACTTCGAAGTCCCAGCGGAGGCCGCGGTGCGGTTGGTTGGCATTCATGGCTCGGTTCCTTTGACGATGGATGCGATGGAAGAAGAAGCAGCGGCCGCGGCGAAGGGGCGCGCAGGCTCCTGACGCGCGGCGACGATGTGGTGGGCGCCGTCCTGCTCGCGGAACAGCGTGGCGCCTGCGCGGGCCTTGCCGAACTTCAGCGCGTGCTCCTGGACGTTGGAGGCGCTGCCATCCGGCGCGCCGATGACCAGCCCCCGCGGAGACAGCCAGAAGGCCTGCTGCGTGCCCTGCCCGTCCGGCGTCAGCACAGAGCCGCCGGAGCCCTGCAGGCCGCCATACGGCAGCACCACGGCGGGTGCGGTGTCGAGCAGGCCGCCGGCCAGCCAGTAGGTCTTGTCGGCGCAGACGAAGACACCGCCTTCGCAGGGCTCCACGACGGTGATCGGTGCCGGGAACGGGATGTAGCCCTTCGAGGGCGAAAACAAGCCGTAGTAGTACGGTTCCGAGATGATCAGCGCGGGCCCGGCCGCCACAAGCAGCGAGCCCTTGTAGTGGCGCACGCTGGAGCCGGGCGGCATGTCGGCCAACAGCAGCGAGCGCGGCACCGGGCCATTGTTCGACAGCGCCACGATGTCGCCGCCGTCGGCGAAGGTTCCGTTGAAGACCGAGCCATTCGGGCCGGTCATGTAGATCATGGTGTTCGGGCCCAGGCCGACGATGTGCAGGCCGCCGTTCTCGGGCAGCGTGATCGCGACCGGTGGCGTGGAGCCCGACTCGCCCAGCGGGCCCAGTTCGGTGAAGGCCAGCTGGTAGCGGCCAGGCGGCAGGCTGCCGGCGATGGCTGATACGGAAGGCGTCACCGCTGGCCGCGGCGTGGCCAGGGGCAGCGCGCTGGTGCCGCGCAGCCGGCCGATGCGCTGGGCGTTGGACCACACCACGTCGCCATCGGGCATGCGGGCATAGCTGATCGGCGCCAGCTCAGGCAGGCCGGATAGCACGCTCGTGGGCACCAGGCCGCTGCCGGTTGGCTCGAGGTGCATCAGGTCGTTGGCGATGGCGCAGTAGCCTTCCGTCTCGTCGCCCCAGACCGAGTGCGCGGCGACACCAGCGGCGGCGAGCACATAGCCGCGACGGCGCTTCATCGAACCGCGAGACGTGAGATCGATGTTGTCGCCGGCAGAAAGGTAGGTCGCCTTCGTGCGGTCGGGGAGCGTGCGCGCCAGTCGCGTCGGCTCCAGCCGGTTATTCACGCCGGGAGCGAACGAGCCGAGCTTGGTAGGGCTGACACCGGCCATGTCACCACCACGCCTGGTTGTGATGCGGCCGGTTCGTGCGCTGGTCCTTGCGCAGGTCGGCATCGGGGCGCAGCCCGAAGTACTGCTCGAAGGCAGTGAGTGCGATGGCGGCCTTCTGCGGGTTGAACACCTCGCTGTCGGGCTTGCTGTAGCCGCGATGGAGCACCCAGTGCACGAGGAAGCGATGGTGGATCGACCCGATCTCCGGCTCCGTGCTGCCGTCGCTGTCCGCGGTGATGGGCGTCAGGGGCGTGCGGTAGCCCTCGAGCCGCAGCGTGTAGGCGCGATCGACAATGCCCGGCAGAACAATGCGCTTGTCGTCCTGGATGAACCGCTCGGGACAGCGGCGCTCATCCCTCCAGCACCGGTCGATTGCGTCGAGTTCGTCGCGCGTGGTGATGTACAGGTCTTCGACGAAGCGCCCGGTGTCGGCATTGAGCAGCCGGGCCTTCGTGACCTCGAACATGCGCGGGTCGAGCGGATACGAGCTCTGGCCGGCCACCACGCTGATCTGCACAATGGCCAGCGTGTAGTCGTCGAACAGCAGCTTCTTGCGGATGGAGGCCTCTTCCTCGGCCTCGCCGAAGAAGCGCGCAAGCTCCGCGTCCTTCCACAGCAGATCCCCATCGCCGCCGCCTTCGCTTGTCGGAAGGTCGTCGGCGTCGAACCGGAACGAGGCGATGAGGTCGACGAGGGTCATTGCGGGCCGTACTGGTCGATGAGGCGAGTGACAGCGGCGCGCGTGTCGGGCAGCGAGAGACGACCGTCGACCTTTTGGCGGTAGTGCGTCATCGCGAACTCGCGCAGCGCGGCCTTGTCCATGTTCTGGACCTGGTCGCGCATGTCCTGCGACTGCTCATCCTCGGTTTCCCCGAGCTTCGCGGCATGCACCACGTCGCCAACCGTGAGCGGCGCTTCCTCGAACATGTCGCGGTGCTTCAGCAGCTGACGCGCCAGCAATGCGCTCATAGCCTTGATCTGGCCCTTGGCCCAGGTGCCGGAGCCGTACAGGGTCTCAGCGTGCGTGTCGCGGCGTCCGATGTACTGCACGCCCACGGCTTGCACGCCCTGCCCGGCTGGCAGCGTCATGTTCCCGATGACCGGCTGTTCTGCGGCCTGTGCGGCAGCCACGGCGGCCAGCGCATGCACCACGCCACGGAACAGGTAATCCTTCGCTTTTTGCTCGGCCGGCAGCTCTTCGTAGGGCCGCATGCACGGGTGTTCCTTCTTCTCGGCGTCTTTCACTTCGCCGTAGACCCAGCCGTCGGCCAGCTTCTGCTCGAACCAGCTGATGTGGCTCTCTTCGGGCGTGGCATCGGGACTGGCCAAGTGCATGTCGACACCCGCCACTGCGCTCGCGCGCTGCCAGTCCGGTGCGTCGGCCCACGCGGGCTGCGTGGTGTCGCCGAGCGAGGCGCAGTAGGCCCGGTTGACCTCGTGCGCGACCTGTGCAATCTGTTCTCGATTCATCTCTTGCTCCTTTGGATGGAAAAAGGGGCGGACCGGAGCCCGCCCCGAAGGGGTTCAAGGAGGGATGGGTTACAGGGGACCGCGGTCTTCGCCGTCGATGAAGAAGTCCGCGCGACCGGCCGAGGCGTGCGCCGCCACCTGGTTGGTCCAGATGAGGTAGGCATCCTTCGGCAGCGTGACGGGCTTGTTGGCGGCCGTCATGCGGGTGCGCGCGGCCGTGGCGGCAGCGAGGTCGGCGAAGAAGTAGTCGGCGTCCTGCGGCACGCTGGCATCGTCCACGCCGTCGGCGTACTCGAAGCCCAGGTCACCGGTGATGGTGGCCGTGAAGGCGTCAGAGATGACTGCCAGGGCATCGTCGAGGCGCGTGCCAGCCGGCAGCAGGCCGAGGCGCACCTTGTCGGTGGCGCCGATCGCTGCCGTGGCGTCGCCGCCGAGCAGCACGCCCGCAGCGTTGGTTTCGAGCACGAACTGGCGGCGCAGCATGTTGCCGTAGGGCGTGCCGCCGAAGGCCGGAGCGGCCAGCGGCTTGGTGACGTTGATGGTTGCCATTTGAGGCTCCTGAAGTGAGTTGAACGGGTTGTGTCAAGCAGGCCGGCCGGAGCCGGCCCGTTGCATCACTGGCCGGCGATGGCAACCGCGGTGTCGATCGCGATCACGCCGTTGTCGGTCGGCTGGTAGGTGTCGCCGCCGTAGTTCACGTCGAAGCGCACCTTGCTCTTGCCGCCGACGGAGCCGATGAGCACTTCCAGCTTGTCGCCGTGGTCGAGCTCCTTCTCGCTCCAGAAGAACGGGTTGCCCGAGCGGCTGTTCTTGCCCCAGGCCTCGGCGAGCGCCTGGCCACCCAACAGGATGGCGCGGTCGACAGCGAAGCCCGTCCCGAAGGAGGCCGGCACCAGGTCCGTTGCGGTTTCCGCCTCGTCGGTGAGGCTCGGGCACCAGCGCAGCGAGTTGCCTGCGTAGAAGCGGATCGGCTTCGGCATCTTGACCAGGAGGATCCCGTTCCACAGACCAGCGTCGCCGGTGAAGAGCGGGTTGCCCTTCGCTTGCTGAGCCCGCGCCATGGCCGAGGCCTGCAGCGTGCGGAAGTTGCCCGACTTCACGAACGAGGTGTACTGCTCGGGCGAGAGCAGCAGCACGCGCAGCGGTGCATCGTCGGCCATCGCGTCGCCTTCGAACTTGACGGGCGGCGGCGGCAGCGGGATCGAAGCGATGACGGTCGCGATCGAATCCACCACGTCCATGTTCATGACGTCGGTGGTCGCGATCGAGATCTCGTTGCCCGTGGCCGCGATGCGCTCGATTCCGGTACCGGTCGACATGTAGTGGCGGTTGCGCGTGGGCGCCTTCACCGGGTTCACGGCGATCTCCGCGAAGTCCGGATCCGAAGCCAAGGGCATCGCCCATTCGATGTTGTCGTGGAAGCCGCGGGCGCCGGCGAGGTGCACCAGCGTGCGCTGGTCTTCCAGGCGCAGCATGTAGCCCTGGCCAGCGGCGCGGGCCAGCTGGCGCAGCTGGTGCGGCGTGCGCTGTTGCGTCATCGTGTCGCCAGCCGAGATCGGCTTGCGCGACTGATTGATGCGCAGCTTGTCCTGTTGAAGGTCAAGGCGCTCGCCGCGACCCTCGGCCATGCGGCCGCCCATGATGGGCTTGCCACCGATGGGGTTGACTAGGTCGAAGGTCACTTCGTCGCCGGCGACCTTGGTCAGGTCCATGCAGCGCACGATGGGCATGTCGGTGCTGGATTGCACACGCAGCTTGCCCTCGGCGTCGCTCTGGGTCGGCATCTGGCCGGTCAGGCGGTTCAGGTTGGTGAGGCGCTGCATGGTGGCAGCGAAGAGCCCGACCGATTGCGCCTTGAGCGCGAGCGGCGAGCCGTACGGGATATTGGTGGTTGGCATTCAAAACTCCGTGGCGGGATTGGTCACACCAGCTTTCGCATCAAGGCTTCGATCTGCGCGGGCGTCTTGCCCTCGAACTTGGCCATGAGGTCGAGCGGGCTCATTTCGGCCATGGCTTCGGCTTCGTCGTGATGCGCCTGCGAGCCGGCCGGAACATCCGTCAGGCTGGTGGGCGTCTTCGGCTTTACCGAGGCAATGACTTCGTCGGCCTTCTTCTGCGGGTCGACTGCTGGGGCGGGAGCCGCGGCAGGTGCAGGCGCCGGCGCGGGCGCTGTGGCGGGTTGAGCAGCCTTGTAGGTGTCCAGCATTTCGACCACCTGCCCCGCGGTCCCCTTTGCCAACACAGCTTCGTACGTCTGGCGCACGAGCGACGGCTGCGCGGTGAGCCATTGCTGGTACTCCGCGCTGTCGACGATGGAATCCATGTCGGGATGATGCGTGTAGATGGTCCGGAAGTGCGCTTCGGCCGCGGTCTCTGCGGCCTGCCGTTTCACCGGCTCCAACTGAGCAGCGAGGTCTTCCTTGAACGGCGCCATCGCTTTCGCGACCAGCGTGCTCAAGCCCTTCTCGATTGCCTCGTCGGAGTAGTCCCCGAAGACCTTCCCGGCCGGTGCCGGGGCATCTGCAGGTGCCGATGCCGGCGCAGCCGCAGGGGCAGTGGTGGCTTTCGCCAGCTGCTCCCGCAGTTGCGCCGCTTCCGCTTCGGCCTGGTCGGCTCTCGCCTTCTCGGCCTTCGCTTCCTCCCGCGCGCTCGCCAGCTTCTGGTACGGGATGGTGTGCTTGCCATCCTTGGCCAGGATCACAGAGTCGGCGCCTTCGGCAGCCGGAGCTGCTGCGGGAGCCGGTGCCGGCGTGGGTGCTGGTGCTGCTGCCGTTGCATCAGCCGCAGGGGCCGGTGCCGGCGCGGCAGGCGCGGGTGCTGGTGCAGCCGGAGCGGCTGCGGGTGCGTCGGTCGTCGCTTCGGTGCCGGCGGCGGGCGCGCCGGTGTCCGCGGCAGGTGCTGCCGTGGTATCGCCCTCGATGTCGCCCGTCAGAAGGCGGGCCATCGCTTCCTCGCTCACGTTGCCGTCGGCGTCCGCGTGCTTCTCCAAAAACTGCTCAATGTTTGCCATGTGTTCCAGTTCCTTGCCACATCTCGCCGTGGCCGCCAAAGGTCTTGGTGGGTGCTTCGCCGGGATGGCGTTGCTGGGCGTGATGGTGTCGAGGAGGAACGAAGCGGGCGAACCCTACTGGGGGGGAGTGCTGCTGTGCGCTACGCTGCCGTTAGGAGGGACAACCCATGGAACCGATAGCGCCTGTTTTCGACGCAATGAACGAGACGGATGTTCGAGAGGAGGTGATTGCGCCCCTCATCAGGAAGCTGGGATACCGAACCGGCACAGAACACAACGTACTACGCGAGCTCAACTTGACCTACAGCCAAGTGCAGCTTGGACGAGAGAAGGCCACGGACCCACCCCTGAGAGGCAAGGCCGACTACATCCTCGAGGCGGGTAGAAGAGTTCGATGGGTGGTTGAGGCCAAGGCACCATCCGCACCACTGGACCAAGCAGTAGCGGCTCAGGCGTGGTCATACGCCAACCATCCAGACGTTCGCGCCGTGTATTTTCTCGTCACGAACGGCCGACACTTCCAGCTCTATGTCACGTCTCGCGGCCCCGACAGCGCGGCTGTACTGGAATTCGCCT
Source organism: Variovorax sp. 3319 (assembly GCF_031456585.1). Taxonomy (NCBI): domain Bacteria; kingdom Pseudomonadati; phylum Pseudomonadota; class Betaproteobacteria; order Burkholderiales; family Comamonadaceae; genus Variovorax; species Variovorax sp. 3319. Next base: position 628,815 of record NZ_JAVDUZ010000001.1, on the reverse strand, counting down.
ACGAAGATATTCCGGCGCGACTTGGCGCCATCACCAACACACTCGGTCCCGGCGGAATTCTTCGTGACTTCCCTGATGTTGTGATCGATTACGGAGAGCCACTCGGCCCAGGGCTGAGGTCCAGGGTGCGAATCAGCAGCGGCCGCCTGCGGGTGCACCGGCTCGAGCCCAGGGTTGCGCCGGTCGATCAGATGACAGTCAACATCGTTGACGGCTTCGCTGCCCGCAGACCCGAGGGTGGAATTGCAGTCACCTATAGGTCGGAGATCGGGGTCGCGGTTTTGCAGGCGATGAACGAGCAGATCGGTCTGAACGTCGTCGAGCTCTTGACTGAGGACAACACCCTTTCGGTTGATCCCGCGAAACCGACGATGTTTCGAGCAGCGCGCGAATTTGTGATCCCGAAGGGAACGCCAACCATCGATATCAATACTTGGAAGCACAGCATCGCGTCTGTGGACATCCGCATGCAGGTCATTTGGGAGGCTGCCGGACACCTCCGAGGACAGAACTTCGCGGGCACCTTCACTTCGGCGATGAGAATGACAATGGAACTGCCGGAAGTCGGCCTCCGAGCGATGGACTTCAACAATGCCGGCGCCTTCCAGTTGACACTCGTTTAGGCGGGAACGTTGTCTGTAGCCCTCTCGGTCTCAATGCCTCGACCGCTACCATCCAGCGGCGAGCCCGGACCCGGCGGCACCGGTGGCAGCGCCGGGCTGGTGTTCTCCGCGACTCCCGGCGTGCCCGCAACGTCGACCAAGGCCGGGGGCGGCAGCCCGGCGGGTACGGGTAGGTTCGGATCGATTCCACCCGGCGACGGCGGCCGATAGCCAGCGGCCTGCGCCACGACGTCGGCCACCGGCGCAATCGCCTGGTTCATCGCGATGGTCGCAGCCGTCTGGTTGGCGGAATACAGGCCTTCGACATAGGTCTTGAAGGACTTGGCCAGCATCTCGCCGATCTCGGCATCCAGCTTCTCCTTCGGGTAACGCATCGACAGCTCTTGCAGCTTGAGGTCGCGGGCGTCGGCAAGGCGCGCCTGGTTGACGGCCTCGTCGATGCGTTCCTGGATCTGATCCGGTGTCATCTGCTTGGCCGCCTCGCGCACGGCCTTGATGATGTCCTCGCGGTTCGGCAGGTCCATGAGAGCGATCAGGTACGGCATGGCCACCTGCTGGAACTGCGGCGGCATGGCCTTGAACGCCTCGGACATGGCCGACAGCTGCTGGCTGCGGTAGCTCGGCGTGCTGGGCACATCGTTCAGCGCGACCTTGAGCATGGTGCGCTCCACGTCGTTGTCGAGGTAGGTGATGCCGTCTTCGTCCTGCACGGGCGCGTTCAGCTTCACCACCTGCTCTTCGCGCAGCGGATCGCCCTTGATGACCACCGTCTCTTCGCGGCCGATCGTGTCTTCGACGATCAGCGACAGCAGCAGGTCGCCGACCTCGGCGCGGCTCGTGGCGAAGTTGTCGTTGATCTCGGCCAGCGCTTGGGTGCTCTGCTCGAGCTGCGTGGCTTCCTGGAGCCCGGAGTTCGCGCCGCTCTGGGCGCCCTGCAGGCTGGGCGAGATGCCGCTGACGCGCTGGATGCCGGCGCGCGAGTCCTGCAGCATCTGGTACTGCTGCTGGTTGAGCTCGAAGTCGCGCTGCACCTTGAACGAAGCGCCCGGCTTGGCCATGTGCTCCTGGTTGAGAATGATGTCGGCGTCCACGCGCCCGACTTCCCTGCGGAACTGCTCGTCGGTCCCGTTGACCGCGCCCTTGGTGCGCTCAGTGCGCACGGCCGACAGGCCCCAGCGCAGCTTGCTGTTCGTGGCGTTGACGTTGTCCTGCATGTACATCATGCCGCGCACCAAGCCGTACGGCACCCCGGTGCGGTCTTCCTTCTTGCCCCAGAACGGCACGTACGGGAATTTCTGGTGGCGGTATGGCGTGGGCATGTCCGAGAGCCGGTGCGGTCCCATCCACATCGACAGGCGCATCTTCGGCACGATCGCCCATTCCGGCACCGTAGCGCCGATGGCCACGAACTGCACGTGCAGCGGATTCTTGCGGTCGTATTCGACCACCCGACCGTCGGGCATCTTGAGAACGAGCACGCGGTTCCAGCGGCGGTACCAGACTTCGAACAGGCACACGCGCTTACCCGTCATGTCGCGCCACTGCTGCTCTTCCACGCTCCAGCCACGCTGCTGGTCCCATGCGCTCACCAGGTCGGTGGACGTGCCGCCTTCGGTGGTGCCGAGACCTTCGTAGATCGGCCAGCCGCTGACCACCTGGCCGATCAGCTCCTTCTTGTCGGGGAACATCAGCTTGGCCTGCGAGGTGGGCGTCCAGCGCCGGCGGATCAGGTAGCGGGCGTCGCTCAGGTCTTCCTCGGTGGCCAGCATGTCCCACCAGATCTCGTTGCGGTGGATGGCCTTGCACCGGTACGGGAACTGGAACGGGTTGGGGTTGCGGGAGACTTCGACCCAGCCGATGCCCGCGGCAACCTGCGTCTTGAACGCGTCGGAGCACGCCTTGTCGGCCTTGCTCTTGCGCTCGGCCTTGTTCAGCTTGAAGTTGAGCGCCTTCGCGACCGTGTCGCCGCTCGGATCCTCGGCGTCCGGCTGGACGCGCCAGTCGGCGCGCGTCTTGGCTTCCAGGCCGAGCACGGCATCGATGGCGGGACCGATCAGCGGCTCGATGGCGGGCGGCATGCCGATCTGCTGCTGGCGCTGCAGGATCTCGGAGCTCAGCTGGTTGCCGTCGTAGTACTCCATTTCGCGGTCGGCCTTCGCACGCCAGGCCGGCTGCTCTTCGATCTCGTGGAAGTACTGGCTGAACTCGTCGAGCGTCAGCGCGCCGGTCTCCGCGTCCTTGTCGGCCGTGCGAGGCTCGGGCCCATTCAATTCGAGTGTGGATGCGTTCATGGTGGTTCTCAGATGCGCCAGTCGGGCGCCTCGCGGGGAGAGGTTTCGTGCAGTGCCACGACCTCAGGGATGTCGGAGAGGAAGGTCTGGGCCACGGAGTCGCCCTTGTCGGGCGAGCGGCCGAGCACCTCGCGGATCTCGTCCTTGTCGCGCACCAGGATGGCGGCGAAGCGGCCGAGCTGCACGACCTTGTAGCGAACAGCGCACAGATCGGCCAGCAGCTCGTCGTCGGGCGGCAGCGAGATCGGGTCTTCGGCCGTGGGGTCGAGCGCCTCGCGCATGAGCCAGTACATCTCGGCGCGCTTGTTGCGGAAGCGCAGGTTGCCGGTCTTATCCATCATGTCGCTCTTCTCCGAGCCGACTACGGGGACGCACAGCACGTTCAGGCCACGCAGGAAGTCGAGCACCGACACGCCCACGCCGATCGCGTCCACCGCCACCGGCGCGCCATTGCGGATCAGGCCCACCACGAAGGCGGCGCCCTTCGGCCCGTCGTTGGTGGCGATGCCGGGCACGGTGGACAGCTCATCGAACCAGCTGCCGTGCCGGCGCGCGGCCGAGGTCTTGTCGATGCCGCCGCGGGCAACGTCCAGGCCAACGGCCGACATCGGGCCTTTGTTGTCCTTCGGCTTCCAGCGCGCCATGGCGGCCTTGATCCACTCGGTGGGGATCAGCTGCCAGACCGGATCGCTGCGGCCGGCCAGGAAGTCGCCACGCAGCATCTGCGAGCGCAGCGGCTCGGGCAGCGATTGCAGCGTGGCCTTGTAGCCGGTCATGCTGAGATAGAGGTTGTCGTCGACCGATGAGGGGATGAACGTCCGGCTCATCGGCTTCATCAGCTCCTTGCCGACCATCACCGGCTCGGGCCCGGGCACTTCCATGTCCTTGCCCAGTTCGTCGGTCACGAACCACCGCAGCTCGCCCGGCTTGGCCGGCTTCGGGTGCTTCGGGTCGAGCCACGGCGCCCAGAAGCGGATGACCCATTCGCCCTCGCTGCTGGTGGGAGGGTTGCCGGCGCAGATCACGCGCTGGCGCACCTTCGGGTTGTCCGTCCGCATCCAGCCGATCAGCGTGCGGAACTGGGTTTCCAGAAAGTGGGTGATCTCGTCGAAGGCTTTCAGGTCGTGCGGCCGGCCCTGGTACTTCATCCAGTCATCGGGCTCCTTCACCGAGCCCAGTTCGAGCACGCGCTTGCCGGGCAGCCGCCAGACACCGTCCTGGCTGTTGTAGCCCTTGCGCGTGCCCAGGATCTTGGTCATGCGCTCTTCGATGCCGACCAGCTGCACCGACTCGCGCCGGAAGATGATGCTGTGCTCCTGCTGGGTGAGCGCGGCGCCGAGCAGCAGGTCGGTCTTGCCGCCGCCGGCGGAGCCGCCGTAGAAGACGATGTCGGCCAGCGACTCCAACGCCATCGACTGCGGCCCGACCTGCGCCATCCACAGCGGCAGGCCTTCGGTCAGCAGGATGTCGAGCTCGGCGCGCTCCATGTCCGTGAGGAACGGCATGAGCTTCACCAGCTCGGGCGCAGAGATGTCAGGCGCCATCGGCTGCCCTCTTCCGTGCGGCAGCGAACAGCGCGGCCAGGCGGCTGGCACGCTCGGCGTCGCTCAGCTTGCTCACGATCCCGCCTTCGTCCGGCACCAGCTTGTCGATGCCGTAGGCCTCGCGCTCGCCGCGGCGGATCTTCTCGTCGACCTCGGCCAGCTTCTTCAGCGATTCGATGCGGATCGGCAACGCCAGGCCGGTGGCGGGCTCGGTCGGGTTCTCGGTACCGGGCGGCGCCGCGGCGGTCTTCGGATCCGGCGTGGCCGCTGTTTCGAGTTCGAGCAGCAACGAGTCCCGCAGGCTGGAGAGCTTGGTCAGGCCCGCGCGATGGGCCATTTGGACCTTGTAGACCACGTTGGCATTGGCGTCCACGACCACGGAATCAGGTACGCGCTCCTTCGTGCGTACCTCATTGCGTACCGCTTCCATGCGTACCAGCGCGTCAGCCTTGGCTTGAATCTGCGCGGAGAGGTCACGGGTCCACGTCTGCGCCTTCGCCCTCTTCCGCACGGCTCCTTCGGAGATACCGTGCTCACTGGCGATCTGGCGAACGCTCTTCACGCCCGCGCGGTAGTCGGCTTCGATGGTCGGCCAGTGGGCCGTGGGCTTGTCTGCTTCGGGTACGCGCGCGTCTGTCATGGACCCGGATGATTCCGGGTGCGTACCTGTTCTGCGAACCCTACTGGGGGCTTTCGCCTTGGGGCGGTGAAGCTACTGACGTGGTTGCCTGACGACTCAAAGCTTCGGCCTTCGCCTTGTTCGCAGCTTTCTTTTCCCTCCTTGAAGGGTCGAGGTCAACAACGTTCATCCATAGACGGTCCCAGCGGGTCAACGGCCGGATGTCCCCGTCGCTGCCGAACGCTTCAGAAAGCTCGTTTTCGCATTGCCTGACCAAGCAACGCAGGGCGCCGGGCTCTTGGGCTTCGAGCAATAGGACTTCGGCGTTGAATTTGTTCAGCGTCTCCCCGGCTTCCAACCGGCCCGCGAGCATGATTTGCGCATGGAGCCGTTTGAAATCGCGTGCAAGCTCGGAGTGCTTTCGAGCTTTCGCACCCGGGCCATAGCAAAGGGCGACTGCGCTCACGATCGCGACCAACCCGGCAGGAATCCAGCCGAATCGGACGTTGCCAATAATCTGGGAAAAGGCAGCGGCTCCGCCCAAGATGCCGACGCATTGCGCGCATCGGTCCACACCATCCAGGAACCGCTCACGTTTCTGGTGGTACAGCGCAGAAAGCATGACCCGCCAATAGAGGTCCCATGCCTCCGGCGAATAGCGAGAGGAAGCGAGCGTCTCTTGCGTCACGCTACTTTTTCGGCGGAGGGGGAGGTGGCGGGCGCGTTTGAAATACCGTCGTGTCGCGCTTCTGGCTCAGACCGCCAGTTACGCTACCTCCCGTGCGGGGGCGACTTGGGCGGGGAGGCGGCGGAGGTGGCGGCGGAGGGGATGGAGGTTTGGTTGCCATGCCCGATCTTACGAGTTGTGACACTTCAGAACCCTCGGGTTCACCCCATGACAGAAGGCCACTCAATTGTGGTGCCAGTTGACCCTTGCGCTGCTCTCTCGGCAGCGGCTTGCCCTTGGAGAGGGCGAATCAGGTCAAGCAGAGGGGCACATGCGTCAGCCGGGCGTCACAACCGGGCGTTGGCACTTGCCCAAGGCGAGTGCGTAGTAGCACCCATAGAGCAATCCGATTGGCGACCGTGCGTAGCGCCGCTTTTGGAACTTGGCTACGGCCACCTCCTGTATATCCAGACTCAAGGGCACACGGTGGCACACTCCGGGCAAATACATTGAGGAGGGCCAATGGCCACGTTTTCCCAACGCATCGGCTTAAAACCTTTGCAAAAACCGATTCAAACCGAGGCGATCGACACTGAACTGAGGAACGGGCTTTGGACGGTGCTCAAGATTGGCGTTTGGGACTACTTCAAACCGTACCTCGGCTCGCAAGTGGCGGAGAGACAAGCAAAGGACGTTCGGCTCCTGATTCAGATGATCTACGTCCACCTGTTCAAGCTGCCGATCGACTCAGTTCCGGAGTTCGAACCTAGCACTCAGAGCAAGCGGTCCTCATACTTTGTGTTGAGACAAATGGTGCTCGAGAGCGAATGGCATGAGGTTTACGACCTTGTCGAATTCATAGCGCAGAACGTGCCCGAATATATGCAAGAACATCTTCTCGAAATGCTCAATGGAGTTCTGGCGAGAGAGAACGCCGGCTACAGGTTCGTGGGAGATGAACTCGTGCAAATCACTGAGCCACAGGAAATTGAAGCGATTGAGACCGCGACGACGAGCGGTTCCAGAAGCTCCAAAGAGCACTTTCAGCAAGCACTCAGCATGCTTGCAGATCGAAAGAAGCCGGACTTTCGAAATTCCATCAAAGAATCGATTTCTGCCGTTGAAAGCGTCTGCAAAACAATCACAGGCAAGTCAGGCGCGACCTTGGGGGACGCCTTGAAGCTGATCAAACAAAGCAAACCCGTGCAACCTTTGTTCGAGCAAGCGCTTATTAAGCTGTACGCGTATACAAATGACGCTGGCGGCATTCGACACGCACTAACCGAAAACGCGGTTGAGCCGACTTACGCTGATGCAAAATTCATGCTGGTAGCTTGCTCTGCGTTCTGCAGTTATCTTTGGACATTGGCCGCTGAGCTGGGCTTGAGCATCGAGTAAAGCGCCCGTAAGCTGGTCAACGCCTCTTCCAACCCCTATTCGCTTGTGCCGGCGACCTCGGCACCGTAGCGTGCCGAGACGATAGCCCTGGCTACCGCGATGCGAGGCGTCGCTCCCTCAACCCACCCGCCGCGGCCTTCCGGCAACTTGCCATTGGGGCGACCGACGACGATGGCGCACCACGTGAAGTTCTTGCCAGGCATCGGGGCGACATGGATTGCATCGCGCTCAAGAAGCTGGTCGAAGTTGGGCCAGGCGCTGGTGTAGGCCGTGCCAGGTAGCTCGCCCAGAGCCTTCGCGACCCACGCATCGAGAGTTTTTCCGCCGATTTCCGATGTCTTCATGCTGGACGATTCTCCAGCATCGAAAGGCTCAGCCGGTCGACAGCGAAGCCCTGATGATCTTCGCCACCTGCGCGCGCCGGTCCGGTGGGTGCGGGAAAGTCTGGTCGGCCTGGATGCTGATCCGCACCTGCAGGCAGGCCAGCACCCAGCGCCGGTAGGCCGGGTCTGAATGGCAGCGCTCGAGCACAGCGTCGCGCGGGTCCGGCGTCCCCGACACGGCGCACTCGCTTGTCTGCGCGACGGCCGGCGTCGACGTGCCCACCGGACTGATGGGCTTGACGTTCACAGGATCCGCGCCTTCATCATCGATTCGGCCTTCAGGTAGCGGATGCGCGCCTCGGCGTCACACCACCACTGGATGGCTTTACCGGGGTTCGCCGGCCAATCCGGCGGGTCTTCGCCCATCACCGCCGTGGCGCTAAGCGTTGAGATGTTGCCCTTGGCATCGCGGCCGATAGCCGCGGTGCTGGCGAAATGGTCGAGCAGCGCGGCGTCGCGCGTGGCGGAGTCGATGTGGCTGCCGACCCACTGGAGGGCTTGCTCTTGGGTGCACTCGCCTTTTGCGAACATGGCGAGGATTTCTTCGATGCTGGGGATCATGGTGCTTATGTGGAGTGGATGGAGGTGATCTCGATCAGGCGGCCGCAGACGCCAGGCGGCACTTGAGTTCGTAGCCCATGAGCGGCCACAGTTCGTCGCGCGCATTTGCGATGGCATTTGCCACGCCAATCTCTGGATCGTCGTTCTCCGCCGATACTGCGGCCGACGGGCGGCCAGTGACAGCGAACCCGCTGCGCGTGGTGAGCACGGCCCAGCGCAGGATCTGGCCGGAGGGGCTCACGTGCTTCACGATCTCGGTGTCAACGATGTTCGCGGCAAGGTCGTCAGGCGTGATACGGGGCGCGGTCTTGCCCTTGGCCACAAGCATCTGCTCGCTCGTCGCGTCCTGCTGTGCGGGCGACATCACGGGGAGAGTGCCCGGCCCGGTCGCCGTCGTGCCGTCCGTGTACTGTCGCGTCTGGATCTGCGCTTTGGCCTGCCCCTTCTGGAAGGGCATCCATTCGCAGTGGCCATGGCACACCGGCGCATCTTCGCCGTCCTGGATCAGGCGCACGCTGGTGCGCGGATGCGGCACGCCGTTGGCATCGAACACGGTGAGATTCACGCACGCGTCGGTCCACACACGCGCGATGATTGCGGCCAGCGGCGTGCCTTCGTCTGGTCGTGCGAAACCGGACTCTGCCGCGTTGGTCGCCGGGAAATACCAGACGACACGGCCCACGGTGGGATTGATGGTGGAAGGGTTCACTGAAGCTCCTGAGGTAATGGGCTCTCGCCCGGGTGGTGGCCTCGCGGCCGGTTATAGAAACGGGATCTCGTCTTGCTTGGGCTGCCGCTGCAGCCGGCGGATTACTTCGTCTTGCTGGTCGACGCGCCGCTGCGCGACGGCGAGCTGGCGCTTGAGCTCGGCGACGGCATCTGCCAGTTCGCGGGCCCCTTGGAGGCTGGTCAGTTCCTCGGAGCTGCCGCGAAACAGGTTGCCGATGCAGCGCCGGTCGGCCGGGTTCAGGTCGAGGCACGCATCGCCGACCTCGAGCTTGGCCATGCCGCTCGGCAGCACGGTGAGCGAGATGGCCTGCGCCGGCGGCATTTCCTCCACCGGCTCGAAGACACCAGGTGCGACACGCCGCAGCCTCCCGTCTTCCAGCATCCGTTTGACGTGGTCATCGACGACGCTGTAACTCTGGCCGGTCATCGCGACCACGACGGGGCGCGTGGCGATGCGACCGGCGTTGTGCAGGTCCAAGATCGTCTGGAAAACCAGCTCACCGACACCGCGGCGGGCTGGTTGAGGCTTTTGGCTCATCGGGCTCCTGTGTGACTTTGGGTGGCGATGCACACCTTGACGCTGGGGTGCGCACTGCGGATCCGGTTGCTTGTGCGCACAATCGCGGCTTCGTAGACGGAGCGCGCGACACTGGTGCGCTGAAGGTGGTGCCACTCCTGCAGGTCGCGCATGGCGTGCAGACCTGGGCCGGTGGTGCCCATGCGGCTCGTGGCCAGGTAGCGCTGGTGTGCCTCGTTCAGCACTTCCTCGACAGCCATAGCGGCCGGGAGTACTTCGGGGCCGATACCCATGGCGCACAACGTCTGGGCGAGGTTCGTGAGGTCGGCAATGGTCCGCCAGTCGTCGACCGTGGCCGCGCCGGTGGCGAAGCATTGGATCGCCGACAGCTCGCGCAGGCGCAACTGGTCCAGCAGGCGGTCTTCGGTGATGCGCGCGCCGGCGATGGCCAGCGCCACCGGATTGGTCAGCGCGTAGTGCTGGCGGCGGGTGCGCTTGCGCATTCCGTGCTCCTCTTGAAGCGGAAGCCGACCTGGCCCTGCAGGCGCTCCAGCTTGCCGGCGCGCAGCAGGCCTTGGATGTGCTCACTGGCTGCGTTGGCGCTGGCGTAGCCGAAGTGCCGCGCGATCATGGGCATGGTCGGCATGTTGTCGTTCGCGGCTTCGAACTCGACCATGTAGGCGAGCACGGCCGCCTGTTTCGGTGTGAGGTCGTGGCTCATGCCGGCACGTCTTCCGGAAGGCCGAGCCGTTGGAGTACTTCGTCCACAGCGTCTTCGCCGGGGTCGCGGATCGGTCGCAGGTACTGGTCGCCAATCACCATGGGCAGACGGACATCGTGACCGTCAACCAGCCAGCACTGATGCCCGCGGCCGTGGCTGCGCGCGCCATTCTTTGCCTCGACCAGGCGATGCCCACTTTCGGCGCACACGACGTACACCGGCAGCCCTCGCATGGCGATGTCTAAGTACGGCGCCACGATGTACGCCGTGTCTCCAGGTACGCAGTTCATAGCGTCTCTCCTTTCCCAACAGGGGTTGCATTCAGGTGGTCCAGTGCCCACAGCGCGGCAGCGCGATCCTTAGGCGGCTGGGTGATGTCGGCGGCCACGGCGCGCCAGTAGCCGACCTGTTCGAGGTGCGCGCGCATGAAGGTCATTGCCTTCAGCACGCCGTCCGCCGGCCCTTGGTCGAGCCAGCGGTGGCAGGCGAAGCATCCGGGCACGTGGTATTCGTCGTTGGCCTTGCGAGCGCCGGCCTTGCCGTGGATCGAGAGATTCGAGTGGCATGCCACGGTTGTTTCGGTGCCGCCGATGCACACGCCGGGCACGCGCAGCAGGCAGTAGCGGCCGCGCGCCATGCTCAGCAGATGCGAGTTGCGGTGCGCTTCGGACTTTGGTCGAGCCGTGGGCGCGGCGGAGACCCGGGCGATAACGCCAGCGCGCTCGACGCGGCGCAGCGGCGCTGCCGGCGGCGCAACATAGGCGCGGCGTGCGAAGCCGGTGCCGCGGGACATGGGCGAGCGCTTCATGCCGCCACCTCCGTCGCAACAATGCGCTCGTAGTGCTCGACGTGCGCCGCTTCGAGTACGCCGTCAATGTTGAAGCGCCGCGCGCGATCACCCTTGATCGGCACCCACAGCACGCCGTCGAACTGCTCCAGGGGGATGGCGCGGTCCTGCGGGAACGGCCAGACGCCATCGGACACGCGCACGTGCAGCAGCGTGTCCATGTTCGGCAGCACCTCGGCGCGGAGAAAGGCATCCCGCTGACCGTCGAGCGCTCCGCCCTTGAAAACGCCATGCACAGGGCACATAGGGTTGCGCTTGCGCTGCCTCATCGCTGCATCGCCTCGTACTGAGCCCGCTGCGCGCGCGAAGGCGTCCACTGCACGCTGTTCTCGGCGCCGTACGCCAGCAGCCATTCGATGAAGCCGGCCGCCAAGGTCGTGTTGAAGCTGCGCGTCTGCTCACCCACCATCACGAAGCCTGGGTGGTTCAACGCCGGCACCAGTTCGATGTCACCAAACCTCGCCCAATGGTCACGGAACTGTGGGTCATCCTTGGTCTCGTGCTTGAAGGCGTCGACCAGCACGCGCTTCCACGAGATCGGAGGCAGTTGCTTTCCGAACAGACGGCACTGCTTCGCAATGTCGTTGAGCATCGCGTGGTACTTCTCCTCCTGCAGCCGGCTCTTCGTGTCCTTGCGCCGCTTGAGGGTGAGCTCGATGGAGTGGCCGGCCTGCAGGTCTTCGGAGACGTCGGACGCATACCAAGCGCGCACGACTGACTTGTATTGCTCCGGGCTGGTGATGGTGACTGTCTTCATGGTGTGGCCTCGGTGAAAAGGTCTGGCTGGCGAGCGTCTGACGCCGGCAAGCGGCCGGGGCCGCGGCGCGGCTTCGAGCCGGTGATGGCGGTGGCGCACTTCGGGCCGTAGGCCGAGCCGGCCAAGTAGACCGGCTGGCGCGACAGCGCGCGATGGCAACGGGCGCAGATGGTCATGACTGCGTGACCCTTCCCCAGTGGGCAATGAGCAGCGCCTCGGCGCGGCCGTCGTCCTTGGCGCGCCGCAGCTCAGCTTCGAGGGATGGGTAGAGCCGGCGGGCAACAACCAGCGAGCCAGCCTTGCGCTCGGCGTCCGTCTTCTTCGCGCGGAACGCACTGGGAGCCTCGATCAGGCCGAAGGTCCGCTTCCACGTCTGGGGGATGACCTCGACCAGAGGGAACTTCGTGCAGTCGATCGCGCCGATGATGATCCCGACCGTCTTCATCATGGAGCCCATTTGCTGCATGCCACCGCCACCAGCGCGCGCATGCAGCTTCTCGAGAAAGACGCGGCCGCCCACCGCTGCCGGCGCGTGCTCGCGCTTCAGCAGCGCCAGCGCCAGCCCATCAATGCGCCGCTCCTTCGGATGAATGGGAAGGTCGAAAACCGAGGCACGCCCGGTCGCGCTGTCGACGAAGGCTACGGCGCCCGTGATGCCGGGATCGATGCCAATGTTGATCACAGGTCACCGCCTTTCGAGCCACGGGCGACGCGGACCTGGCTGGTCGGGATAGGCGTTTCTGCGGGCCAGTTCTGGAAGCGCGTGTTCTCGCCGACATACATCAGGTCGACATAGCCCGGCTCACCATCGCGCAGCTTGGCGACCGACAGCTTCGCGAAGTACTTCCATTCGTCGGCAAGGGTGGGGTTCGCCTTGAAGGGGCGGTGCACGAACATCACGATGTCGGCGTCCTGCTCGACGGAACCCGAGTCGCGCAGGTCGGACAGCACGGGCATCTGGTCCACGCGTTCTTCGACCTTCCGGTTCAGCTGGCACAGCAGGAAGATGGGGCAGCCGAGTTCCTTGGCCAGGCTTTTGAGACCCTTCGTGATTTCCTCGATCTGGTAGACCCGCGGCATCTTTGGATCGGTACCGGCCATCAGTCCCAGGTAGTCGACGATCAGACAAGCCAGCTTGCCGTGGCGTCGGCGCAGGCCCCGCGCGGCAGCGCGCAGCTGGTTGATGTTCAAGCCGCTGCGGTCGTTCACCTGGAAATTCACACTCCGCAGCCGTTCGACGGCCGCCGTGATGGCGGGCCAGTCGTAATCCTTCAGTCGCTCGCCGCGCTTGATGCGGCTCAGGTGGATGCGCGACAGCAGCGACATGGCGCGGCTCACCACCTGGGCCTTCGGCATCTCCATCGAGAACATGCCCACGGTCTTGCCGCTGTTCAGACCCATGTGCATGCCCATCGACAGCGCCAGCGCTGACTTGCCCATGCCTGGCCTCGCGCCGATCACGACCAGCTCGCCGTCGCGTGGGCCGCCGTCCAGTCGAGCGTCCAAGTCGATCAGGCCGGTGGGGGTGAAGTCGTCGACGGCAGTGCCCTCGGCCTGCGCATTGATGCGGTCCAGCAGTTGAACCACGCCAACGTCCATTCCCTGCCACTCACCACCAGTGCCGCCATCGAACATGTGGGTCAGCAGCGACGTCGCCTGCTCGAGCGTCTCCTCGAATCCGACCCCGCGCTGGCACGCCAAGCCGTGGATCTCACTGCTCGCGGTCATCAGCTTCCGGCGCAGCGCGAAGTCGCGAACGATCAGCGCGTACTGCCGCACGCTGGCGGCGCTGGGCATGTACTGGGTGAGGCTGTTCAGGAAGGTCAGCCCGACCATGTCGGCCTTGCGATCACGCTGCAGCTGGTCGTACACCGTGAGCACGTCTGCCGGCTTGCAGGCGTTCAGCAGGCTGCTCAGCGCGCCGAAGATCAGCCGATGCTCATTCTTGAAGAAATCCGCTTCAACGACCATGTCGCCCACGCGGTCCCAAAGGCCGTTGTCGAGCAGCAGCGCGCCCAGCAGCGATGTTTCGGATTCAGGGCTCCACAGCACCACAGGCGCCAGGAGTTGTTCATCGACGCGGTCGTTCATGTGGTCGCCTCAAGGTTGGTTTTCTCCAGCACCTGCTTCAGCCCTTGCGACTTCATCAAGTACTCGATGTCGGGTTTCCAGTTCGCGTGCTCGCCGGTTCGCGGCGTGCGGCCCATCAGAAAATCGTTTTCGCGGGCACGTTGGAAGTAGCTGCGCAGCCAGTCCAGCGCTTCTTCGGCAGTGGTGGCACGGCGCGAGCCGTCAGGCTTGGTCGATGTCAGAACCCATTGCCAGCGGTCGCGGATCGCCTTCTCCCGGGCCTTGTCCATGACCCGCACGCCAGGCAATTCAGGCAAAACCTCGTGGTAGATCGCGACGATCTGGTCCGGCTTGCAGGTCGGCAGCCGCGCTGTCGACGAGGAAGCGTCAGCTTCCGGAAATAACCCCGTAGGAGAAGACGAAGAAGAAGATGAAGGGTGGGGGTTATGGGGGGGTTTCTGCCCGGGTTTCACTGGGGGGGTTTCTGCCCCGGTTTCCGATTTGGCAGGACGCCCACCTTTAACCCCGTGTCCGGCACCTTTCGCGCCGTGCTCGGCCCCCTTGTGACCGTTCTCGCGTCCGATCTGCGCGCGCAGTTCGCGCGAGGCCTCATCGCGCACCATGCGGCGGCTGAAGATCGCCCCCGACTCGGCACGGGAGAACACGCCGGCGTCCTCGAGCTCGTCGAGCATCGACTTGCACTTGCCCGTCGTAATGCGGCACAGATTCGCCAGCTGAGCGGGCGCCATGGGCTTGCCGTTGAGCGTGAGGTGCCCGTACGGCTCACCTTCGTGCATCAGGCAGTTCATTTCGTGCCAGAGTCCCCGGGCCGGCTGCGAACAGGAATGCAGCGCCTTGTCCTTCCACCAGTCGCCCCAGTAGTACTGGGACGCCGGTCGCTTCGTGGCGGTGGAATCTGTCACCCGACCAGCTCCTTCGCTTTGGCCTGCACGTGCGCTGCGGCACCAGCAGCAGAAAAGTAGCTCTCGCCCTCCTCTTCTGCCTGCTGAATGGCGGCATCGCGCGCGGCGATCTGAGCCTCCATCTCCCGTCGGTGCCGGTGGGCACCTTCGCGGTCGCCCAGCGCCATGCAGATCTCGATGCCCAAGCCTTCGGCGAGGATCAGGTGCGCGCGCTGGCGGTGAACCAGCTTCTGGATGGGGGTCATGCAGCCTCCGCTTCGGTCCGGAGTTCTTCAAAGTCGAACAGGCTGGGCATCGAGATCTCTCGAGCCGCCGATTCGCAGTACATGACACCGTCTGCGAAGTAGCCCGGGCTGAGCTCGCACCCACGGCCGCGCCGGCCCAGCCGGATGGCCCGGTAAGGCACCGTCATCAAGCCACCGAAGCAGTCGTAGACCTCGTCGCCCGGGTTCGAGTACTGAGCGATTGCGCGGTCAGCAATGTCGAACTGCATCGGACACAAGTGCATTTCCCGGCCGGCCGCGGATTGAGCACCGTTGAGCGTGCGCATGCGCGTGATGTCGGTCCACACCTCGTCGTGCCAGGACTGCGGCTGCAGCAGCATGAACGAAGGCGGGAGCATGCCGCGGGCGGCCAAGGCCTCGCCGAGCGCCACGTCGTGCTCGAAATCGAATACCTGAGTCAGCGAGTGCTGCTTGAACAGCTTGAAGATCTCGTCGGCCGGCAGGTTGATCAGGTCCTCAGGCTGCAGCAGCCGGTTGCCGCTGGAGCGCGTGAAGCCGTGGGCGTCAAGTTGCCAGCGGGCCCGCGAGTACTGCGCCTTGTCTTTGACCACCGGCACATCGGCATACCCGCGGCTGCCGTCGGTCGGGGCCTTGCGGAACAGCAGCAGGTATTCATTCATGCCGAAGCCCATGCGGGAGCCGTCCTTGCATTGCTCGGTCCACCCGAGGCGATAGGTCTGCGCGTTCTCGCGCACCACATCGGTGACGATGGTCTTGCGACCGATGAAGTGAAAGCCGTGACGACGGAAGCACGCCACCGTGTCGAGATCAAAGGGGTATTCGGTTTGGAAGCCGACGCCCGGCACCATGCCGCTGGGCACGATGCGGTTCTTGACGTGAATGGCAGCCACCCTGCCCGGCTGCAGCACGCGCAACAGCTCCGGTACCAGGTAGTCCATCTGGGCGAAGAAGTGCTCGTTGTTGTCGGTGTGGCCGAAGTCGGCGTAGTTGGGCGAGTACTCGTATTGGGTCGAGAAAGGGATCGAGGTCAGGATCAGGCCGACGCTGTCGCTGGCCATCCGCTGCGTTTCCTTCACGCAGTCCTCGTTCACCAGCGTGTAGCGCTCGCCGGTCACCTCCACGCGCTCAACGCCCATGGCGCGCGACAGGGTCTGCGCCATCGCGATGCGCGACAGCCCGTAGGTACGGATGATTTCGCTCATTTTTTGCCTCAACTCGATGTCTTGTTTCCACTTCCGCTCGAGGTTGCGGCGCACCTCCCGCTCGGCTTCCGTGTAGATCAGGTCGACGCGCACCGTGTGCTCCTGCAGGAAGCGCTGGAGACGGTGGATTGCCTGGATGAAGTCTTTGAACTTGTGGCCGATGCCGAGGAACACCGACCAGTGGCAGTGCCGCTGGAAGTTGACGCCCGAGCCCAGCATCACGGGCTTGCCGGCAAGCTCCTGGATCTGGCCGTCGGAGAAGGCGATGACCGCCGCCTCGCGCTCGTCAAGCTCCTGTGTCCCGTAGACGGTGACCACGCCCGGGGCTTCGCGTTCGATCGCATGACGTTCGGCTTCGAGGTCGTGCCAGATCACGCGGTGCGCAGCCGGGTCTTCGGCGCGGATCTCCTGCAGCTTGGCCATGCGCGCCGGCAGGCTCTCGCGCTTCTCGCGGGCAGAGTCCACAACGCCGATCGCCTGGTGCTTGAACATCAGGCCCTGGCCGCGCATATCAGCGCCAGCGTCGCTGTGGTCAGAAGGAATCTCGTGCCAGCGCACGTCGAGCTCCGGCAGGACGTAGCCCTCGTCGGAGAAGCTCGGGTCAAGGTCCGACGGCAGTTGCACGAAGAGCGCCCAGCTGGCCATCCACAACCAGAACTCGCGTTCCTTGTGCGGATGGATCGTCAGCTGGTCGGCCTTCTCGCTGTTGCGCTTGAAGAATCGGGTCTTCGCCTGGCCGACATCCATGACGCCGAGGTAGGCGCAATACGCGAGCAGTTCGACATACTCGTTGGGGCTGGGCGTGGCCGTGGCCACGAACCGATAAGGCACGCCGCCGCTGCGCAGGCGCTCGTGCATGTTGCGGCGGTCATCGCCTGCGAACAGCGCCATGAACTCCCGGAAGGTCTTGCTGCCACCGAAGCCACGCAGACAGTCGGCTTCGTCCAAACTGGCCACCGAGAACAACTCGGGGTCAAGCTTTCCGTCGCGCACCGTTTCGTAGTTCGTGAGGTAGATGCCCTCGGGGTCATCGCATTCCGCGGCCGAGCGGACGAACTTCAACTTCGGGATGCGGTCGGGCCGCCCGGCTTGCCACGAGCGGAGCTGCGCCCTCTGGTCATCGGTGAACTTCGGATCAATGCCGGTCGCCAGTTTCTCGGCGTCGCGGATGAACTCCTGTCGCACGCCCAGCGGCAGCACGATCAGACCCATGCCGCCGGCGCGCGCGCGGACGATGCGCACGATCTCGATCTGGTCGAAGGTCTTGCCCAAGCCGAAGCGCTTGAAGATGGCGCGCCGGCCGCCGGCCACCGCCCACCGGACCGTCGCAATCTGGAACGGCGCCAGCAGCGGATTGACCTCGCTGGCGTCGATCTCGAAGCCCAGCGACTGCGCCATCTGTACCTTGGACTTGAGGAATTCCGCGTACTCCATTACGCGGCGCTCCAGACGGTAGCGAGCGCATGCCGGCGCTGAATCGCGCGCTGCACGGAGGTCATCACGACGACGGGAAACGGCTCGATCTCGGGCTCCGGCTCACCCTGGATCAACTCATCGCCGGCCGCTGTGCGGCGGAAATACGCGATTTCGCACTTCGGCGCGCCTTCGTTGATGCGCTCGACATAGCCGCGGCGCTTGAGATGCGCAACGTTGGTCATGAGCAGCTTGGCGTCGATGCCTGTGACCGAGGCCATTTCGCTGTAGGTGGTGCACTGCCCGATCGCTGCGAGCGTGCGCATCATCTTGGTGTCGGCGTTCATTCGGCCGCCCTCACCGCGCTGCGGTTCTTCAGCTGCTCCAGCGCCTTCATCGCGCGATTCATCGTGTTCGCCGCGCCATTGAGCACCTCGACCAGCTTCACCTCTTCATCGGCTGCCGTCTTGCGATCCGGCCGCGCATGCAGGGTCTCGTCGCACGCATGCATCAGAGGGTCGTAGGCCTCGCAGAAAGACATCAGGCGCAGCACCTGGCCGAATGTCAGGCGCTGGTCGCCGGTGGGGCTGCAGCAGGCCTTCAGCCGGGCATATGCGCTCTCGGGCTTCATGTCCGGGAACATGAATGCGGCCACCTCCTTGAAGGTCTTGCCGCTGTCGCCAATCGCGGTGGCGATGGCGTCGAATTCGTCGTCGTAGAAGAGCTTCATCAATGCTTCCCTAATCGTTAGGGGTCAAAAGGGGTGTGGGTTCAGCCCAAAAAAAAGACCATCGGTCCTATGTTTCAAAGCCTTCACGAACTAGCCGTTGAACTCGTCGAGCGCCTGCGTGTCGAGCGCGCTCTCGCCCTTCAGCACGAGCCAGATGGCGACCGCGCCAGCGGCGAATGCGACGAGAGCAGCGGCCGGACGGCCGATGTAGAAGGCGCTCAAGGCGAGCGCGGCCGCCACCAAGAACAGTGCGTAGGCCAGGACCAGCGCGACGACGATGGCCTGGCGCTCGGTGGCGGGTGCCCACCCTCCCGCGGGGTAGAGTCCGAGTTCCTCAACACGGACCCCGCGAGGGGCGGACAAAATGACACCAGAGGACGAGCACCGCTTCGCGCTGATGGAACAGCGCATCGACTTGCTGGAGCAGGAGGCGGAAGGAGCGAAGGCTCGCGCCATGGCGAACTTCGCATTGCTGCGAAGCCTCGTTGCCGTACTCCCGAGCAGGGAACTAGCCGCACTGGAG
This sequence comes from Variovorax sp. 3319, assembly GCF_031456585.1. Classification (NCBI taxonomy): domain Bacteria; kingdom Pseudomonadati; phylum Pseudomonadota; class Betaproteobacteria; order Burkholderiales; family Comamonadaceae; genus Variovorax; species Variovorax sp. 3319. The sequence continues at coordinate 610,052 of NZ_JAVDUZ010000001.1, read as the reverse complement.
CGGACCTTCGACGATCTCTCGGAACAGCTGACCATCCAGTTCATGTACGCCTCCTGGTCAGAAGCCACGAACGAAATCGCTGCAGCCAGCTACGAGGACTGGCTGGACGTGATGCGGACGGAATTGAAGGCTCGGCACGAGGCATCCAACCCGAAGCCCTGATCACCTCTGCCGCGCTGATTGATACCGCGGGAACAAGGATCTCGTGCTCGGCGGACCGCCCTGTCGGCTTGAATCTCTTAGCCAACCCTCTCGGGGATTCGGCTTCATGCGCTCGAACCTGCGCGGACTTGCGTGACGCCTTCTCCTGGGTGCTGCGCATGTCAGGCGCCCTCTTTCGCGGGCTCGAGCTTTGGCTCAGCCGCTACATCCGACAGCGGGCGGCCTTTGGCGTGAGGCCAAGTCCGGTCCTTGACGCGGTGCCACTGGTGCGCGGGTAGTGTTTCCTCGACCGTCACCTCACCGTTCGAATGCAGTTCGAACTGCGCAGCGAGCACCGTGGTGGCCTTGCGGTCGCCGTAACAGACGTTGCGAATGTGCCCGACAGTGGCGCCGCATTTGTCGGCGAAGATCTTTCGATCCTCCGCGCTGAGCCCGAAGAAGTACGGTTTTATGTCCATACCCTGAATTACATCGAATGATGAAAGAGCTGTCAACATCAAATGATGTAGTCGCACTGATTCACTCGGCGGCCATGACCGCCAAGCTCATTCGAATCTCCCGGCTTAAAAAATTTGCCAAAGAACGAGGCATCGAAGGACCAGTGGCGCTGGGCCAGGCCATCGGCCGCAAGACCAATCAGGCGAGTGACCTTGTCTCTGGTCGGGCGTCGTTCGGCGAGAAGGTCGCCCGCAGCATCGAAAGCTTTGCCGGTCTGCCCGCAGGCTGGCTGGACGAAGACGAGGGCGGAGAGGTCACGCGCGCCGTGATAAAGGGCGCAGGCGGCTCAGTCGATCACGACACATTCGATGTGCCCCTGCTCTCCGTGGCCGGGTCCATGGGGCCGGGTTCCGACGCGATGCCCGAGGAGGTCGTCATTGGCCGACTCACCGTATCGCCCCAATGGGTCAGCCGCACCATTAAGCCGCTCACCAAGTTGGAGAACCTGCGATTCATCCACGGCTACGGTGACTCGATGGACCCGACCTTTGCCGATGGCGACATCCTCCTTGTCGATGTCGGTGTGAGCGAACCTAAGATCGACGGCGTCTACGTGATGGAGGCCAACGACCGGATCTACATCAAGCGCGTGCGCCAGCGGATCGATGGCACGTACGAGATCAGCAGTGACAATCCAACAGTGAAAACTGTCGACGTGCTCGACGGCTCGCAGCCGGTGGAAGTGCGCGGGCGCGTAGTCTGGGCCTGGAACGGGAAAAAACTGTGAAGGGAGCGAGAGATGGCCTACTCAAAAGCATTGGTGGCGGCTGCCTTTGCCGCAGCGGCCCTCGGCGCAGGCGCACAGGTCCATCGCTGCACTGACGCAGCGGGGAAAGTGTCCTTCAGCGACACCGCATGCCCGAGCTCTGCGAAACAGGCTGCCCGAGTACTCGGCGCCGATGCAACTGATCGGCGCTGGGAAAACGAGGCCTATGGCAGACAACGGAATATGGAGAGCATCGAGGGTGCTTCCCGTCTTCTGCGAGAGCCCACAAGTGACGCCGTGGGCGATGCTGGTGGCGGCATCATTCAGAGCGATCCCAATGAGCGCATCCGTGCTCAGGATGACCGAAACATGCAGCGCCGCCTTGGCGAACTAGAAGCTGATCGAGCGCGGCGGGCGCAACGAGAAGAGCGCCGCAGGGCCGCCCCACCTCCCCCACCACTAGCTTCAATCGGCCGACGCCAGATCAGCAACTGCAGCGGAGACTTTTGCTACGACAGCCGTGGCGGAAGCTACATGCGCAGCGGCGAGAACCTCCAGCGCAACGACGGGAAGACGTGCACCCCGACCCCTGGGGTGCCCGGAAATTTCGATTGCCGTTGAGCCACTAAACCGCCGCGCCGCATCGACCCACCAAGCCCGCCTCGCGCGGGCTTTTTCACGTCTGCTTCGCCCCTCCGTCATCTTTTGATGAAATATTTTTGGAAACTACATCATTTGATGTTGACATGAATTTCATCGTTTGATGTAATTTACCCATCAACACAGGAGATGGGCATGCAGACACAACGAGTCGAGAGGAGCCGGAACCGCCGCAGCGAACGCCGCGAGCGCGTTGAAGCCAAGCACCACCCCGAAGCGGTGTTCGTGCCGACCGAAGACCAGGCGCTGGGCAGCGACTTGGCCGTCAACGAAGCCAAGAGCACGCAGGCGTACTACGCCTTCTCCGACCACTTCGCGCTCGAGCAGCAGAACGGGCGGGCAGCATGAGCGGGCAGCACACGCCGGGCCCGTGGTGGACGACAGGTTCTGGCGTTCGCGACAGAGGTGGGTACATCTGTCATACGAATCCCGCGCAGCGCTACGAAGGCCAAGACGACCGATTTGCGAAAGAGACGGCCGAGCGGGCCGCAAACAAGCTCTTGATCGCCGCCGCGCCCCATCTTCTGGAGGCGACGGAAGCCTATTTGCAGGCACAGGACGCGCTCGACAACCGCGAGTTGCAAGGGCCGAACGCCGAGGATTACTGTGTCCTGCTCCGTCGTCGCAACGCCGCCCGCGATGACCTGGATGCAGCCATCTCCAAGGCGATCAGCGGCTTCTCCCTCACCGCCCAACAGCTGATCGACTCGCACCGCACAGGCGACGCCGCGCTGGGCTCGGTTGCCAAGGCGGTTGGGAGCACGTCATGAACGGGCAAGTCGAGTTCAAGCCTGCAGCGCACGACGACGGCGGCCCCGCATTTCCGATCAGCGACCCGCAGAGCACCCACGCCACGGCAATGGCCGCTTCGATCCATATCGAAGACCCGGTGGAACGCGAGCGCGCCTACATCCTGGCGCGCGCCGCCGCCGTCATCGGCATGACGCTGCGCGACTACTTCGCGGCCCAGGCGCTGCCCGCCGTCGTCGCGAGCGCAAGCTGGCGCGATCTCGAATTCAAGCCCGTCAACGGCTTGTCGGCGATGGAGAACAACGCGCTGTGCGCTTACCAGCAGGCCGACGCCATGCTGAAAGTGAGGTCCGCATGAACGGCCCTCACTTCCTCTTCGACGCCGAGCACGTGCTGCCGGCGTTCCCGAAGCAAGCCCTTGAGGTGCAGGTGGTTGACGGTGAGCCGGCGGCACGGCTCTTCGCACAGCACTTCGCCCAGCGCGAACTGGAGCTGGTGTCGTGAGCCGCAGCATGCGTGATCAGCTGCGCGCCGCGCTTCCGCCGAGAACCGAGCCGGTATCGCCATGGGCGCCATCGCGCCGTGCAGTGGCGCGGGTCAAGAACCCGCTGCCGGTGCCGGAAAAGTGCCCGCACTGTGGTTCGCCGGTCTTCATCGACTCGAACAGCTGCATCTACGGACGCGAGTACGGCGAATGGCCGTGGGCATTGATGTGCACCGGCTGCGACTCTTACGTCGGTCTGCATCCGTTCACGGGCATCCCGCTCGGCACCCTGGCCACCCCAGAAATGCGGCGCGCCCGCAGCGCAGCCAAGGACGCATTCAACCCGCTCTGGCAAGACGGACCGATGACGCGCAGTGACGCATATGCCTGGCTGGCCAGCGCTCTCGGTATCGCAGATGTCGAGCAATGCCACATCGCCTGGTTCGACGTGGCGCAGTGCGCTGCAGTCGTGGCCGCCGTGAAAGCGAGGACCACTTGAACGCTTCCTCCCGTCAGAACCTCACACAACGCCTTGTCGATTGGGCCCTCGGCACCCTCGCCTGCTTCGCGCTGCTCTTCCTCATGGCATGGATGGATCACAAGCAGTCTGAAACCGAGGCCATGCGACTCACGGCCAAGGTCGTGGACGACCGCGCGGCCGAGCACGCCGCCATGCGAGGCCCGCGATGAGCCGCGCCCGCCCTCACTACTTCCCCGACGACACGCCTGAACCGGTGGCAATGCCCTACGACGCCATCGACGCCCTGCTGCGCCCCGTGCTGCAAATGGGCCGCGCGCTGATTTTCATCCTCATGGCGGGCGCAGTGCTCGGCTATGGGGCGTTCTTCCTCTTCTTCCGCTGAAAGGTCCACAGTGAACGCAACCACCATCGAAGACGCACGCGTCCTCGACCTCGAACCCGTCGAGCGCGCAGCCGCACCGGTTCCCTCTGTCCAATCCAGTGGCGCGCTGGCCAGCACCCAGGCGGCCGAAACCTCGCCGTTCGGAATGATGCTCACGGCGCTCGGCCGCGGCGCGTCGCTTGAACTGGTAGAGAGCGCAATGAAGCTGCAGGAGCGCTGGGAGGCGAATGAGGCGCGCAAGGCTTTCGTGAAGGCCATGGCCGACTTCAAGGCCGAGCCGCTAGAGATCTTCAAGCGCAAGAAGGTCGGCTACGAGACGAAAGACGGCGACTTTGTCGGCTACAAGCACGCGGAACTTGCGCACATCACCGATGTAGTTGTGCCTGCGATGGCGCGTCATGGCCTCTCGCACCGATGGGATCTGCAACAGAACGCCGGCCGCATCGTGGTGACCTGCACGATCACCCACCGCCTGGGCCATTCCGAGTCGGTAGCGCTCGACGGCGCGCCGGACAACAGCGGCAAGAAAAACGGCATCCAGCAGGTCGCTTCCACCGTCACATATCTGCAGCGCTACACGCTGCTCGCCGCCACGGGCTTGGCCGCCAAGGACGATTCCGACGACGACGGCCGAGGCGGCGATGACGACCAGGGCGGAGGCGCCCCGCCTCCCCCGCCGGCCACACCGACGACCTACCCGCAAGCGCAGTTCGACGCGAACGTGCCGAAGTGGCGCGAGGTTATCGCCGCAGGCCGGAAGACGCCTGCCGAAATCATTTCGATGGCGCAGACCAAGCACCCTCTCACCGAAGAGCAGAAGCGCGCCATTCACGCGTCCCCCCGCGCCGCGGGCCCGACCTACGCGCATGTCGCTGACCAGCTGAACAAGGCGGCCAACGACGACGCCCTCAACGTTGCCGCCGACCTCATCAAGGCCGTGGCCGACGCCGCCCACCGCGCCGAACTCAATGCGCTCTTCGACAAGCGCCGCGCCGAACTCAACGCCTGAAAGAGCCACCACCATGAAGCAAACACACGACCTGGTGCAGGGCACCGATCCCTGGGACTTGTTCCGACTCGAGCACTTCGGCGCCAGCGAGGCAGCAGCCATGCTGGGCCTGTCGAAGAAGACCACGCGCAACGAGCTGCTGCGCATGAAGAAGACGGGCATCGCCAAGACCTTCAGCGAATGGCTGCAGGTGAACGTACTCGACCATGGCCACGAAGTCGAAGCGCTGGCGCGGCCGCACATCGAGAAGCTGATCGGGGAAGAGCTCTACGCCGTCACCTGCTCGGACGGCAAGCCCTCGGCATCATGCGACGGGCTGACCATGGATGACCGCATTGCCATGGAGCACAAGCAATGGAATGAATCGCTGGCAGCGCTGGTCGCCTCGGGCGTGGTTCCCGATGAGCACATGCCCCAGTGCCAGCAGATCCTGATGGTGACGGGCGCGGAGAAGCTGATCTTCGTGGTGTCCGACGGCACGCCGGAGAAGATGGTCTACGTCTGGGTGTTCCCAAGCCAGGAGTGGTTCGAGCGCATCCGCGCTGGCTGGGCGCAATTCGAGCACGACCTGGCCACCTACGTGCCGACTGAACCTGTCGCCGAGGTCGTGGGCCGCACGCCTGAGACGCTGCCCGCGTTGCGCATCGAAGTCACCGGCGAGGTGACGGACAGCAACCTTGAGCAGTACCGCGAGCACGCGCTGGCCGTCTTCGCTGGCATCAACCGCGACCTGCAGACAGATCAGGACTTCGCCAATGCCGCCAAGACGGTCACATGGTGCGGCGAGGTTGAAACGCGCCTGAAGGCGGCCAAGGAGCACGCGCTCAGCCAGACCGAAAGCATCGACAAGCTTTTCAAGACCATCGACGCAATCACCGAAGAAGCGCGTGCCACGCGGCTGGAGTTGAACAGGCTGGTGGAGGCACGGAAGCTTGCGCGCAAGAGTGAAATCGTCGCCGGCGGCGTCAAGGGCTTGGCCGACCACATCGCGGCGCTGAACACGCGTCTTGGCAAGCCCTACATGCCGGCCGTGTCCGTCGACTTCGGCGGCGCCATCAAGGGCATGCGCTCGTTCGACAGCATGCAGAACGCCGTCGACACGGCGCTGGCAAACGCAAAGATCGTGGCCAGCGCCGCAGCCGACCGCATTCAGATCAACCTCGGCACCCTGCGCGGACTCGCATCCGACCTGCCGCAGCTGTTCCCCGATACGGCGCAGATCGTTCAAAAGGCGCCTGAAGACCTGACTGCGCTGGTGAAGAACCGCGTGGCCGAGCACCAAGCCGCCGAGGAGAAGAAGGAAGAAGAGCGGCGCGAAAAGATCCGCAAAGACTTGGCGTCGTCCGAGATTCAGGGCATCCAGCAGCAAGTGATGATCGCCACGCTCGGCCGCGGCAATCGCGTAGGCGGAACCATCGAATGCATTCGCGACACGCTCGCTGAAACCGAGGCCTGGCCAATCGACGCCGAGCGCTTCGGGGCCCTCGCCGGCATGGCGCAGCAAGCCAAGGAAACGGCAGTTGCCGAGATCCGCGCGCTGCTCTCCAAGGCCGAGCAGCGCATCGCAGTGGCCGCCACGGCCGCCGCGCCAGCGCCTGCGGCTTCGCACAGTGCGGCTAGCGCCGCTGTTGCACCGCTGTCGGGAACACCAAGCAACGCACCCGCCGCCGCGCCGGCTCCTGCCGTGATCCCGCTGCAACCGCGGCTGCAGCCGGCCGCGACCGTCGTACCCACGCTGAGCATCGGCGCCATCAACGAACGGCTGCAGCACCTCACGGTGACGGAAGCGGGCCTGCGCGGCCTGGGCTTCGAAGCCGCCGGCCGCGAGCGCGCCGCGCCCCGGTACCACGAGAGCGATTTCGCGCACATGTTGGCGGCCATCGCCACGCACGTGCAGTCCATCCAGGCCAAGCAGGCCGCCTGATTCATCAACCACCAGAGAACCACCACCATGTCCAAGCCTTTTGCCGAACCGCAAGCCTTCTCCGAAGCCGAGTACGTCGCCATTCCGATGACACCCGTGACCTCCAACCAGGTCGCCGCCATCGGCTATGACGCCGCCCGCAAGACCCTCGCCGTGACCTTCACCCGCGGCAACGGCTCGATTTACCACTACCCGAACGTCGACGCGAAGGTGCATGCCGAGTTCGTCGGCGCCGAGTCGATCGGCAAGTACTTCGGGCAGCACATCAAGCAGCTGCCGTTCGAGAAGTTCCGCGCTCCCGCTCCGGCTGTGGCCTGACCCTTTTCCGGGCGCTGCTGACTGGACTGAACCCTCCTCCTCCCACCCTCCGTTTCCAGCCAGCGCCGCGAGAGCGGCCGCCCTTTTTCTTTCCCTTCCTCAACCACTGAAAGCTTCTATGAAATCAATCCTGAATTCCATGCTTGCCGGCCTTGTGCTGGCGATCCTCGCGGCCGGTGCACATGCCACGCAGCCCGGCAACAACGGCGGCGGCAATGGCGGTTGCGGCGTTGGTCAGCAAACCAACGGCTGCGGCGGCACGACGCCCACTCCGGCACCGGTCTACAACGGCGGCGCCGGTGGTGCTGGCGGCCAAGGCGGCACCGGCGTTGGTGTAGGCGTGGGCATCGCTGGCGCCGCAGCAGCGTCCAGCAGCACGTCGGGTGCGGCCGCAGCGGTCATTGGCTCGGGCAACAGCTCGAGCTCGTCTGGTGCTGCTGTCGTCGGTTCGGGCAACAGCACGAACAGCATCCGCAACACCAACAACAACACCAACGTGCAGGGGCAGCAGCAAGGCCAGAGCCAGTCGAGCCGCAACACCAACACGGCAGCGGGCGGCGCAGGTGGCCAGGCCACGGCGGCTGGCGGCAATTCGGGTGGCAACACGCTGAGCGGCGGCGCGGTCACTGTGACGGTCGAAGGTGCCAAGGGCGACACCTACATTGCGCCAGCACAAGAGCGCAACCCTGTGGCCACGGCCTATGCCGCGCCGGTGATTGCCTCGAACGGCACCTGCATGGGCTCCTCCAGCGGCGGCGGCCAAGGTGCCGCCATCGGCATCAGCTTCGCCACGACGTGGACCGACAGCAGCTGCGACATCCGCTACGACGCCGAAGCGCTCCGCGCCGCCGGCCTGCAGCTCGCTGCCCGCGCTCGCCTCTGCCAGAAGGCCGACATCGCCAAGGCCATGGAAGCGGCCGGCACGCCGTGCCCGAGCGCCGGTGCCAAGCGCGCAGCCGCGATCTTGAACGGCGAACCCGACCCAATTGCGCAGCGCATCCAGCCGATGCCGTGGCAGGCCGGCGGTTAAGCCTCCTTCGCCCCAGATCTCTCCCGCATCCCCTCACCCGAAAGGTACTCATGCTCGAACTACTCGAACCAACCACCGTCAAGCTCTCCAACGTCCAGACGCGCGTGGAGAAGCACGGCGACGAAGAGGTCATGGCCATTGACCTCGCCGTGACCTGGAATACCAACAACCGCTCGCTGACGGCGATACAGAAGCAGCTGCGCAACGCGCTGTTCTGCAACCTGGCGCAGGAGTCTGGCGGCGCGCAAGAGTCGAATGGAGCGCAGGCCGCAATGGATCTGCCGGTCGACGAGATGCCGAACGTGCGCGTGCCCGGCATGGACTACCCGGTGAAGCTCGACTTCCAGCAGGTCGGCGCACGCGTCGAGGTCGCCTACGGCATCGACGAAACCACGGCCATCGTGCTGCAACTGTGCAAGGTGCACAAGTTCCGCGTGACGCCCATCGAGGGTGGCTCGGCCGAAGTGAAGTTCGCTGTGTCGTCTTCGGCGGACATCGATGACCACATCATCGGCACGCTGTCGATCCTGCAGCAGCGCGATATTTCGCTGAAGCTGAACATGCCCGAGGTCGAGCAGCCCGCAAAGCAGCTCACCGAAGGCGACGTGTTCCCCAACGCCGAGCCGAGCGAGCCCAAGAAGCCACTCACACCGGAAGACGTGTTCACCGACACCCACGGCGACGGGAGCGACTGAGCGCATGGACTTCACCGTCATTCCCATCGAGAAGGTGATGGCGGCGTTCGCGCGCGCCGTTGCCCTGCACCCCGACCGCGAGGCTGCCATGCGCGTGGCCGCGCAAACCCTCGGAATCACCTACGAAGCGGTACGCGATGTCGTCACTGCTCACACCACGGAAACAGCATGAACACAGTCGAGATTCGGCACTTCCACGCCTTCGTCGGCCTCGGCGGCGGCGCGCGCGGCTTCAACAAGGCCAATCCGCGCGTGGGGACCACGCAGGCGAAATTCCGCTGCATTGGCGGCATCGATGTTGACGCGGCTGCCATTCGCGACTTCGACCGCTTGGCCGACGCGAAGGGCACGGTGCTGGATCTTTTCGACCGCAGCCAGTACGAGGCCTTCCACGGCCGCACGCCGCCGGCAGGCTGGGTGGAAGCCACCGTGGCCGACGTGCACCGCGCCGCCGGCCACGAGCGGCCGCACATCATCTTCCTCTCGGCACCTTGCAAGGGATTCAGCGGCTTGCTGTCCGAAGGCAAAAGCAAGACCGACAAGTATCAGGCGCTCAACCGGCTCACGCTGCGCGGCGTCTGGCTGATGCTCGAGGCCTGGAAAGACGATCCCGTCGAGATGATCCTGTTCGAGAACGTGCCGCGCATCGCTACCCGCGGGCGGCACCTGCTGGACCAGATCACAAGCCTGCTGCGGAGCTACGGCTACGCCGTCGCGGAGACGACGCACGACTGCGGCGAGATCGGCGGCCTGGCGCAAAGCCGCAAGCGCTTCCTGCTCGTCGCGCGGCACATCGAGAAGGTGCCGCCATTCCTCTACGAACCGGAGAAGCGACCTCTGCGCGCAGTCGGCGACGTGCTTGGCAAGATGCTCATGCCTGGCGATCAGCGCGCAGGCCCGATGCATCGCATACCCGCGCTGCAGTGGAAGACGTGGGTTCGTCTGGCGTTCGTCGAAGCTGGCAGCGACTGGCGCAGCCTAAACAAGCTGGCTGTGGAGAACGGCCATCTGCGCGACTACCTGATCGTCCCCTCGATGCATCGTGGTGTGCTTGGCGTGCGGGCTTGGGAAGAAGCGACTGGCGCGGTTGCTGGGCGCAACACACCTACCAATGGCGCCTTCTCCGTTGCTGATCCCCGTCAGCAGCTCTATGCCGCAGGCTACGGCGTGACCGATTGGGATGCACCCAGCGGCGCCGTGGCGGGCGAATCGCTGCCGTCGAATGGCAAGTTCGCGGTAGCCGATCCTCGCGCGCCGGCAGCCGCGCTGCAGTATCAGCAGTATGGCGTGCTCGACTGGGCCGAGCCCATGGGCGCGGTGATCGGCGTGAAGTCGCCCGGCCAGGGCACATTCAGCGTGGCCGACCCGCGCCACTCAGGCCCAGCAAAGCACAGCAACGAATTCCGGATCGTCCCGTGGGAGCGGTCGAGCATGGCGGTCACCAGCGCCCACGGCACTGGCCAAGGGGTAGCTGACCCGCGCCAGCCGGGGCTGCCCTTCAGCAAGTACTCCGTGACTCGTTTCGACGAAGCCTCTGGAACTGTGATCAGCGGCAGCACCACCGGTCAAGGCGCCTTCGCCGTCGCGGATCCTCGCAGCGGCATCCAGCGCGGCAAGGGCGACAACTACCTGACGGCCGGCCACTACGGCGTGATGCCGTGGAACGAGCCTGCCGGCGCCGTGAGCGCAGCTGCTGGCCACGACAACGGTCGGTGGAGCGTTGCCGATCCGCGCATGCCCGCGCCGGCCGACAAGGTGGTGTGTCGCATCCAGGCGCTCGACGGCACCTGGCACCGCCCGTTCACCACCCTTGAGCTGGCCGCCCTGCAGTCGCTGTTCGATCCGGAGGAGCGCTTCGAGCTCGACGGCCTCAGTGATCAGGCTTGGCGCGAGCGCATCGGGAATGCCGTACCTAGCGATGCCGCCTGCGCCATTGCCGGCGTGATGGGCACCACTCTGCTACTCGCGTGGAGCGGCGAGACCTTCATGCTGTCATCCCAACCGATCTGGGTGCGCGAGGTCGCGATGGCTTTGACCATGGAGAGATCGACATGAAGTCATGTCGCAGTCGCTGCTCGCTCGCGCGCAGATGCACACCTCTTAAGGAGAACTCCAATGCTGGCGAGCACGGGCTTCAACGGCTCTTGCGTGAGCACAAATTCCGCAAGATCACCGTCCAACTGCTCAAACACGGATTCGACAGCAGCCCGCGCAAGGCGGGTTACCGCCACCAAGTCGACTGCGAGTTTCACCGACGCCGGATCAGAAAACTCGTGCAGGGGAAGAGATTGCGCCGATCGCTCGATATCAGAGAAAGCTGGGCTCTGGGCGAACCGCGTTCGGAGCATCTTGGCCTCTGGAAGACGTTTCAAGAATGGCTCAACACCGATCACCTCTCGTGCGAGCGAATCGTAGAGCGTAGACACCGTTTCGATCAATGCTCCCAAGCGCTCACGCCTCGCCTTCAATGTGCTCAGACGTTGAGTGCGAAGTTGCCACCAAGTGAAGGAACCAGCCGCAACGATTGCCAAGATGGTTCCCCAAGCTTGAACCCAAGACGCGCATTCACTTGGATTCAGCCCGCGCACCAGCATGCACGTCTGCCACGGTCCATCAAACATTTCCGACTCCTCTATTGTTTTGGAGCCGAAGTATCGCTTGGCTCAATCCTCCAGGTCGAACTGCATCTGCAGCGTCCGGATGATCTGGGCGATGTCGGCGCGGTGCGTGCCGCGGTCGCTGACCACGCGTACGGTCCAGTTCGGGCCGCCTTCTTCCGAGGGCATACCGATCACCCCACCGCGGTGCACGTCAGTCTGCTGGCCTCGCAGGCCCGGCAAGGCCTCGATGCGCATCAGCAGCATCTGCTTCAGCTGCTCGGCGGTTCGGGTTGGCTTGGCCATTTACGCGAGCACGTCCGCGTCGACCTGGCACTTCGCTGCCCAGCAAGCGCGATCCAGCGACTCGCCCGCCGACTTTCCCCAATGCGGCTGGTTGTCGCGCTCGCTACCTCCATGCGGCAGCAGACGGTAGACGGTCGCGGCGAAATCTTCGCCGTTCCCGACCGGCACCGCAGTCACCTCCAGCGCATAGCCCTGGTACGTCGTTTCCCGAATGGTCCTGTCGCCATCAATGCGCTCGATCCATTTCAGCATTTCCAACTCCTTCTTCCGAGGGCTGCATTTTGAACCTCCTAGACACCTCTCCTGCCCGCGAGCGCGCGCACGAGATCCAGGCCGTGCAAATGGCCGCCCAGCAACTGGTGGACTACGCCACCTCGCACGGCATCGTCGTGACCATCGCGCTCGAGTCGCTGAAGCCGCTCGCCGCGCGCAACTACCGCCACGTCATCGACATCCGGGAGGCTCGCAATGGCACCTCCTGAATTCGTCAGCACGAAGGCGTGCCCGCTGGTGCCGGCGTTCAAGGAGCGGCCGATCCTCTTCTCGGCGCCGATGGTGCGCGCGCTGCTCGACGGCAGCAAAACGCAGACGCGGCGCGTGATGGCGCGTCAGAAGCAGCATGCGTTCACCGACTACACGTTGTTCGGGCAGCGCGGGCACCCGGACGATGAGGCAAAGCGCTGCGGCGGCTGGGCACAACCATGGGTAGCCATCGAGCATGCGCCCGACTGGCCGGACGGCAAGGATGATCAATGCATCTGCCCTTATGCGCGGGAGCGAGGCAACCGGCTGTGGGTGCGCGAGAGTCTCGGCTACGACCCTGAATGGGGCCACAAGTGGGCTGACGGAAAGTACCTGTGCGAAGTGTTCGGAGACGCCTACAGCGAAGACGACAAGATGCCGGATCGAGGCATTCCGAGCATTCACGTGCCACGTCGCTACAGCCGAATCGACCTCGAGGTGACTGGAGTGCGCATCGAACGCCTTCAGGACATCAGCGAGGCTGACGCGCGGGCAGAGGGCGCGCCGGGATACGAAGAAGGCGTTGATGAGCCGCCTCCAAGCGACGACTACCAATGGTCCTACCGCGCATCGTTTCAGCGGTTGTGGGAGCGAATCAACGGCGCCGAAAGCTGGGCAGCCAACCCATGGGTATGGGTGGTCGAGTTCCGGAGGATCCGGCCACTATGAACTGCTCAAAAGTCCGCCGTTTTGACCAGTATCAGTTCACCTGCAGGGGTTCTGGACGCGACACGTATTGCCACAGGAGCAATGCGGTCCATGTGCTGCAGAAGCAGCTGCACCGCGTTGTCTCGGTTTGCTCCGAAATGATCGCTGAGAGCTTCGAAGCTGATCCAGCAGATCTTGCGCTGGCCATCCGGGTAGACCGAAAACTCAATGATGTCGTGGCTGTCTCGGAAGTGGGCGTCGTTCATGTCTCGCTCCATAGGAAAGAGGCACGAGTATGACTACTCCCGGCTTCGGCGCCTTCTCCAGCGCAGTGGCGCGCGCAATGGCCGAGGTGCGCAAGCAGCACTGCCAGCCTCCTCACTACCGCCCTGCCCAGACGCAGCGCGGCTCGATCCGCTGCACCAAGTGCCGCGGGCTTCTCACCTTCACGGTCTCGGCTGTCGATGGCCGGACTTCTGGCCGCTGCACGAGCGCCGGCTGCATTAAGTGGACGGATTGAACATGACGATCACCGCCTTCCCTCTCGCCTGGCCGCCCGGCTGGAAGCGCACGCCCACCGGCGAACGCGCCTACGGCCGGTTCGGCACCACAAAGCAATCCAGCATGGGCAGCTGGCGTTCGGTGCAGAACATCACCGTGGCGGCGGCCACGCAGCGCCTGCGCGTTGAACTCGACCGCATGGCGGTGCGCGGCGACGACCTGGTGCTCAGCACGAACCTGAAGCTGCGCCTCGACGGCCTGCCACGGAGCGACCAGGCCCAGCCGGCCGACCCGGGCGCGGCTGTCTACTGGAACGACCCGTGGGCCGGCGCGCCGCGCTGCATGGCCATCGACCGCTACACCAAGGTCGAGATGAACATCGCCGCGCTGGCAGCCACCATCGAGGCCATGCGCGCCATCGAGCGCCATGGCGGCGCCATCGTGCTCGAGCGGGCGTTCACAGGCTTCACGGCGCTGCCGGCGCCCATCGTGGCTGGCATGAAGCGGGATTGGTGGGTTGTGCTCGACTGCAGCCCGAACTCCGGGCGCGAGGCCATCGAGTATTCCTACCGCAGGCTGGCCAGCAAGCACCACCCTGACCGCGCCGGTGGCGACGCCACAAAGATGGCCGAACTCAACCAGGCGCGGGAAGACGCGCTGAAGGAATGCACATGAGCGCACTGCCCTTCCTCACCCAGGCCGAGATCGACCAGATCTGCGAGCCCCTGACGCAGCCCGGCGCGCAGCGCCGCTACTTGGCTGAAGTACTCAAGCTGCAGGTGCACGAAAAGCCCAACGGGCGCCCCCTGGTGGCCCGCAGCGAGTTCGAGCGGGTGCTGGGTGCCGAGCGCTTCGGCCTGCAGCAGAGCACCCCACAGAACGCCCCCAACGTCGTCGGAATGATGGCTCACCTGGAACAACGAAAGAAACATGGGCAGAAAACGCAAGGACGGTGACCCGATGGCCCTCGCGGGCACTCGGCTGACCTTCAAGAACAACGCCTTCTACTACCGCCACAGCGACGGTCGCTGGGAGCGCGTCGGCACTGACATCAAGACGGCGAAGACGCGCGCGGCGCTGTACAACGACCCTTCGGGCGTCTACGGCACCACCGGCTACTGGCTCGACATGTTCCTCGTGGACTGCGAGGCCCGCGTGAAGGCCAAGACGCTCTCGCAGCGCACGCTCGACGACTACCGGCAGAACGTGGTGCCGCTGAAGATCTACTTCGGCTCGATGCTTCCCGAGTCGATCACCCCAAACATCGTGCAGGGCTACCTCGAGCTCCAGGCCCGCGCCGGCCGCCCGGTCCGCGGCAATCGGGAGAAAGCCTGCCTCTCGAGCATGCTGAGCTGGCTGCTGCGCACGCACAAGACCGCCCTCCAGGTGAATCCGTGCATGCAAAAATCGGGCACCGTCAGCAATCCCGAGAGCAAGCGGGACCGGTACGTCACGCACGAGGAATACCGGATCGTCCACGAGGCCGCCGGCCGGCAGGTGCGCCTGCTGATGGACCTGACCTACCGGACGCTCCAACGGCCCGAGAGCGACATCCTCAAGTGGACGCCCGCGAACGTCATGCGCGACGAGAACGGGCACCGGATCATCAAGCACCGCCAGCACAAGACCGGCGTGCTGCTCAAGATCCAGCTGACCCCCGACCTCGCACGTCTGGTCGATCAAGCCATCGGCGAAGTGCCGGTTCTGCATCAGCCCATCGTCCACAACCGCGAGGGCGAGGGCTACACGTACTCGGGCATCCATTCGATGCTCACCGCTCAGATTTCGCGGATCAATGCCAAGCGAGCGAAGAAGGGCTTGGCGCCAATTCCGAGCTTCGGATTTCGAGACCTCAAAGGCAAGGGGGCAACGGACATGTGGCGCGCCGGCATCCCCATCGAGCAGATCCAGCTGCTGTGCGGCCACGCCGACAAGGCCACGACCGAGAAATACATCAAGGCCCGATGGTCGGAAACGGCCACGCCCAACCAGGTGGCGATGCTACGGAATGGCGTCGAGCTCTAGCGGACTGGCGCTCAAGCGCTATCGACCGAGTACAGTTCCTTCATGAGACAGCCCAAGACGGATGTTAAGGACCAGCAAACAGCCGACAGGTTGGACAAGCTGAGCCTCGCCCCCCTGATTTTTGGTGCAGTCGGCCCGCCAATTGGATTTTTCATCCTGATTGCAGGTGAAATTAGAGCCGGTTCCCCGGTTCTATTCTTCGCCCTCATTGTTGCCTACGCCATCGGCGCGCTGCCGGCACTGGCTTCGGGCTGCCTCTACTCTTTGTTCGGCTTTTTGTGCTTTCGCGTTTTGCGATTGCGCCGTATCGGCTTCTTTCTCGGATGTGCGCTCGGGGCCTTCAGCGGAGTAGTGAGCATGATGGCGTGGAGCCTCGTCAAGTTTGGCAGCCTACTTCCTGAATTGAACGGCGTGATTCAATTTATTTTGGCTGGAACGGGAGCCGGAGCTGCATGCGGCGCCGCTGTTTCCATATGGAGCAATGCAGCTGCGGCCTCACGACGCAAGGAAGATGCGCGCCGGTTCGCCAAGCTCTCGCCGGATGGGAGCTTAAGTGGCCCTCACGGTCACTGTCCCAACTGCGAAGCGTTAATTCCAATGGATGCTCTCGCCTGTCCACGTTGCCATGCGGAATTTAGTGAGAGCGCAGCGTGGCGGCCAATCCCCCTGGCGCCATAAGGTGACCGCCTCGTTTTGGGCGAACTACTCCAGCGTGGGTTTCGGCGGCGCGGGTTCAGGGCGACCCAGAACCCGTCTCATATACAGTGGTTTTCCCGAAATCGTCCGAGGGAACAAAGAGTGAGAGAGAACACCGAATATGTGACGGCCGGAGCCGCAAACGCAACACTGGCGCGCCCTGCGGCCCGATTCAACCGCTGGCCTCTTAATCCGTAGGTCGAGTGTTCGAGTCACTCAGGGCCCACCACCAACACCAGAAATAGCGCGGTTCCCGCGCTATTTTTTTGTGAGTACCGTGCCGCCATTGCGACGCGTAGTTCGCAAATAGAAAAACCTCCCGCCGCAAAGCAGGGAGGTTTTTTAATTTGTGCCCCAAGCCGGGCCCGTCGGATTTCGTTAGCCCCTCATCCTACGCATGGCCCTCTGCTCGCGCAGGGCCACGGCAACGACGACCCGCTCAGACCTTGAACACGCGCACCGCCTGAACAAGGCTGTCGGCTTGCTCCTGCAGCGAGCCCGCCGCAGCCGCGGCCTCCTCCACCAGCGCGGCGTTCTGCTGCGTGGCCTGATCCATCTGGGAGATGGCTTGGTTGACCTGCTCGATGCCCGAAGTCTGTTCCTGGCTCGCAGCCATGATCTGGCCCATGATGTCCGTTACCCGGCGCACGCTGGCCACGATCTCTTGCATCGTCTTGCCGGCCTCGGCCACCTGGTCGCTGCCCGTACCCACCTTGTCGACCGAGTCGTCGATCAGCGTCTTGATTTCCTTGGCTGCGCCGGCCGAACGCTGCGCCAGGTTGCGCACCTCGGAAGCCACCACCGCAAAGCCGCGCCCCTGCTCACCGGCGCGCGCCGCTTCAACGGCCGCGTTCAGCGCAAGGATGTTGGTCTGGAAAGCAATGCCGTCGATCACGCCGATGATGTCGACGATCTTCTTGGACGACGCATTGATCGAGCCCATGGTGTCGACCACCTGTCCGACCACGTCGCCACCGCGCACCGCAACCTCGGAGGCCGTAACGGCCAGTTGGTTGGCCTGGCGCGCGTTGTCGGCGTTCTGCTTCACGGTGGAGGTGAGTTCTTCCATCGATGCGGCGGTCTGCTGCAGCGAACTGGCCTGCTCTTCGGTGCGCGACGACAGGTCGAGGTTGCCCGACGCGATCTGGCCGCTGGCTGTGGCAATGGTGTCGGTGGAACCGCGAATCTCGGTCACCGTGCCGGCCAGGCTACGCTGCATCTGGTGCATGGCGTGCAGCAGGCTGCCCGTGTCGCCCGGGCGCAGCCGCACTTCAATGCCCAGGTCGCCTGCGCCAATCTGGCGCACCACTTCGGAGGCGTAGCTGGGCTCGCCGCCGAGCTGGCGGTAAAGGTTTCGCGCCATGCCCCAGGCCATGCTTCCCACAACGACCATGAGCACACCGCCAATTGCCAGCAGGATGGCCGTGTTGCGCCAGAAGACGGTATCGATGTCATCGATGTAGTCGCCAAAGCCCACGATCCAGTCCCAAGGCTCGAACTTGATGATGGCGTAGAGCTTTTGCACTTCTTCCTTGGCTCCGGGGCGGGTGCCGTAGGCCGTGAGCGTGGCAACCTTTTGCCCCGCAAGCGCCGCGCGATAGCGCTCCCCGGCTTCCTTGCCACCCTTGGCGTCCACAATGCCCACACGCTTGGGGTTGGGGTGCACATAGTTCACGTCATTGGTGTAGCCGCGAACGAAAAAATAGAGCTCGTCCTTGCGCAGGCTGCCAATGAGCTTCTTCGCCTCTTTCTGTGCCTCGTCGCGCGTGAGTTCGCCCGACTTTTCCTGCTCGTACAAGCGCTCCAGCGAGGCATTTGCCAGCACCACGAGCGTGGAGAGCTGCGAGGTGCGCTCCTTCATCATCGAGTGGCGCAATGTCGACAGCGAAACGGAGGCCAGCACAACCATGCCAAGCAGCGCCGCAGCGCACAAAAGGAGAATTCGGGTTCGGAGCTTCATGGAGCGCATCGGACAACAGGAGATGAATACACCTGCTTATCGGCAGCGGCGCCGAAAACTTTAGTTTTCGATGCGTACTTCTCGGGGAGCCGCTCGAAATGTGAGAAAGTCACATTTTTTACGATGGGCCGCGACATGGATGAGCGCTCCAAGGCGGATGCTGAAGGCTTTCATCGGAGGCCAAGGCAATGCTCAATCAAGTCATTCACAACGCGACCATCACATTGCAACTGCCGCTCGACATGAGCGCCAGCGCCGAGATTGCGGCGCTTCGATCTGCCGGGATTCCAGTGGACGAACTGGGCAATGCGACCTGCGGATACCTCTTCGTGCGGACCACGGGCCGCGGCGACCACCTGGTAAACACCTTTCGATGGTTCGCGACCAGCATCGGCAGAACGCCTGTCGGCCCCGCTCAGAATGCGCAGGCGGCGGTTTCTACGAGCGCCAGCGCATCGGCGTGGTGACAGGGGCACTGCGGATTTCTTCAAATCGATCAGTTCACCATCCACCCTTCGACAAAGCGCAACAACATTTCGCGCTTCTCACCAACCTCCGCAAGCAGATACTGCCTTGCATGCCCTTGAGCCAGTTCGCTCGCCAGGAACCACTGTTCCCGTGTTTCATCGCCTGTCGGAGGCGGTTTGCCCCAGATGGCACTTTCGCCCAGAAAAGCCTCCGTAACGGGCAAGCGCCCATCCGTTCTCCCCAGCTCTGATAGCGGGTTTGGCGGGCCGCCAAGCTCGATGCGGACGTGAACGACGTCGCCCTCCACCGCGATGGTGGCGCCAAGGCCACCCGCCTGGAGCACACGCCACAGTTGTTCGGCGGAAGCGTGGCGGATCCAGCTTTCCAACGCCCGCATCAGGCTCTTGGTGATGATTTCTTTGTCCATACGGCAATATTTCACACTTTTATAAAGTGATTTCACTAGCATCCGGCCCTGTCCCGCACGGACAGGGCCGTTGGCGTGGCATCTTGCGGTTTGCTGTCATGCATCGCAAGAAAAACAAGAACTCCGACGACAGGGGCCCATAAGCTCGAAGCTCAAGCTCGTTGCACCCGCCTCGGCGGGTATTTTTTTGTCCTGCTCTTCCTGTCGACACGGCGGATGAAGGTCAACTGGATAAGTCCGGAGGACCAACAACCTCGCCGGCTACGCTATATTTCCGGCCATGGAAAAGGCGTCAGACTTAGGCAAACCCACTGTTCCCATCGACCTGATCGGCCCGGAGCATTGGGCACGTTCGAGACGCCGCAGCGGCCGCGCTACCAAGGTGCTCTGCCTGATCGTAGGCGGCCTCGCAACCGCCGGAATCATCGCCTACGGCGTTTTCGGAGGCTTCAGCCGCTGAGCCTGCCCATCAGGGGCGGCTCTCGCTGGTCTTTCCATTTCGGTTGTGTCCTCGCGCGACGGACAGCACATAGGTGCTGCCCCGTACGACGTCGCCGCACAGGAACGGTCCACTTTCCTGCACATCCCGCCAGACCGCGCACGCGGCTTGAAACTGGCGGTGTTGCGAAGGCACACCCGAAATGGCAAAGCCGAAAAAAACAAGAGAAGTAAAAACAAAAAGGGCCCGGAACCTTGCGGTCTCCGGGCCTCTGCTGAAGAGAGCTGGGGAAGTGCGCGCTACGCGCAACCTCCGCCCGGAATGTGATTCTTGAACGCGACGGCGACGCGCGCGAGCGATCGGCCCGAAGCAGGTCGAATGCTGCTGATGCGCGGCGTGGTGGCGGTGGTCACAGTGGTTCCTGGTTGAAGTTTTTTGCCTGTGCGGCACAGGTGCCGCATCATGAAAACGCTGCGGGCCTAGGCCGCGAATGAGGCGAACTGTAAATAGTGTTTACGGCACCGTCAACAACCCGGACAATCTTTTCTCGTCTTCTTGTTGTTGCTTTCAAACAGTGCCCAATATCACCGTCGCGCGTCGTCGCAATGTTCTTGCGCTGCACCGCCGTTTTCTCGAAGAGGCCATTGCAGCGGGCCGGCCCGCAAAGGGACTTGATCAGGCCTTCGCCAAGAAGATCGAAATCTCCCCGAGCATGTGGAGCCAGATCAAAAGCTCGCGGCCCATTGGCGACAACCTGGCGCGGCAGATTGAGCGGCACTGCGAGGTGGAGGCCGGTTGGCTCGACAAGGAAGACCGCATTTCCGAGGTCCCCGACGCAGCCGAAGAACGCTTCATTGCGGCCGCGCGCGAAGCCTGGCGCCAAGCCAATGCAAAGGAAAAAAGAGAACTGAGCGGTTGGCTCAAGCAGCGTGCACGCTCGCCAGATGGATCGGGCGCAACGGGCGAAAGCCCGCAGCCCTCCTGATCCGTTTCGTCAGGCTGCCGGAGAAGGCGCCTCGCGCAGGATGGCTGCGCGCAGGTCTTGCGGAATTTCCACAGCGCGATGGCTCACGAGCGAGGTAGTTACCAGCACCTGCTTCACCTGCATGCGCACTTCGCCGCTCACAGGCTCGAAGCAACGCAAGACGAGCGACATCGAGCGAGAGCCCAGCCGTTCCACAGAAAGGCCAAGCGAGACCTGATCGCCCATGCGGCTCACCGCGCGAAAGTCGGCTTCGAGCCGCACGGTGGGCAAGCCCACACGCCGCTCGGAAATGAGCGCGTGATAGTCGATGCCAAGGCCTTCGCTCACCCAGTCTTCCACCAGCCCGTTGAGCATGACGAAGTACTGCGGATAGAACACGATGCCCGCGGGGTCGCAGTCAGAAAAGCGGATCATCCGCGCGCGGCGGAACTCGGCACCGGGCGCTTTCGTCTCGCTTGCGCTCATCAGCCCTCCTCGCCCGAAGGCTCGCCGCGCATCACATGAACACGCAACTGGCCGAGTTGCGCATGCATCTGCTTGACGGTCTTCATGTCGAGGCCCGAGAACATCTCGAGAATCCATTGCTCGTGCTCCTTGGCCATGGTCTCGAAGCTGGCGCGGCCCTTGGGCGTGAGGCTCACGATCCACGAGCGCCGATCGTCGGGGCTGTGCGCGCGCGCCACCACGCCGTCGCGCTCGAGCTCATCCGTCAGGCCGGTCACGTTGCCGCCCGTCACCATCAGGTAGCGCGACAGCACACGCATCTTCAGGCCCTCTTCGTAGCGATAGAGCTGTGCCATGTAGTCGAAGCGCGCGAGCGAAATGCCGAAGCGCTCACGCAGCCGGCGCCGAATTTCAGCCTCGATCTGCGTGGTGCTCGCGAGCATGCGCAGCCACAGCTTGAGCATGGCGTGGTCTTCGCGGCCAGCGCGTGCCTCGTGGCCGAGTTCTTCGGCGTCGCTGAGCGCAGCGTGCGAGGCGTCGTTGCGCATTACATGACCTCCCCGCCCGAAACCGATATCGACTGCCCGGTAACAGACGTCGCGCCCTCGCCGCAAAGCCAGCGCACCGTGTCGGCCACCTCGGCGGGCTGCACGATACGCCGCTGCGGATTGACGTTGGAGAACTCGGCCAGCGCATCGGCTTCGCTGCGGCCGGTCTTGCCCACCACGTTGGCTACGCTCGCGCGCAGGATGTCGGTATCGGTGTATCCGGGGCATACCGCGTTTACCGTCACCCCCTTGCGGGCCACTTCGAGCGCAAGCGAACGCGTGAGGCCAACAACGCCGTGCTTGGCCGCAGCGTAGGCGGCCACGTAGGCATAACCTTTCTGGCCGGCGGTGCTGGCAATGTTCACGATGCGGCCCCAGCCCGCGTCGAGCATGTTGGGCAGCGCCTCTTGAGCGCACAAAAAGCTGCCGGTCAGATTGACCGACAACATGCGCTGCCAGAGCTCTACCGAAGTCTTGAGAAAAGGTGCGCTCTCTGCCGCGCCTGCGTTGTTCACCAAGATTGCCACGGGCCCTCGCCCGGCGCGTGCTTGCGCGAAGGCTGCCTGCACGGCTTGCGCATCGGCCACATCGGCAACGGCAACACCGTGGCCCTGGCCCGGGAGCGCGGCGGCTACGCGCTGAAGGGCGTCGATGTCTCGTCCGAGCAAGGTCAGCGTAGCGCCTTCGCCAGCGAGGCTACGGGCGATTTCGGCTCCAATGCCGCGCGCGGCGCCAGTCACCACGGCGTGGCGGCCGCTCAATGAATTTTCATGCATACCTGAAATGTTTAGTTCTGAACTATTCTAGCGAATGCGGCTTATCGCTTGTTCAGCGCGCGATCCCAGGTTTGCGCGCTGACACCGCGCTCGCGGAGCCTGAACTTTTGCACCTTGCCGTTCTCGGTGCGTGGCAGGTCGGGCAGCACATCGACGTAGCGTGGCACCGCAAAATACGGCAAGCGGCTCTCGCAGAAGCTCATCAGTTCCGCGGGATCAATCCGCTCACCATCACGGGCAACCAATGCGGCCATGACCTCGTCCTCGGCCAGCTCGGAGCGCACCGGGTACACCGCACACGACGCAACGCAGCGGTGGCTCAGCAGCACCTGCTCGACTTCGAACGAGGAGATGTTTTCGCCGCGCCTGCGGATCGCGTCCTTGATGCGGTCGACAAACCTGAAGGCTCCGTCTGCTTCGCGCACCACGCGGTCGCCAGTGTGAAACCATAGATTGCGCCAGGCCTCGACCGTCTTCTCGGGCATGCTGAAGTAGCCGCTTGCAAAAGCATGGGGTTCGTCGGCGCGCAGCAGGAGCTCGCCGGCTTCTCCGGCTGGCAACTCTGCGTCGCTTTCGTCGGCAACACGCGCCTGGAAGCCGGGCCGCAGCCATCCCATCACGCCGCCGCGCGGCGAATCGGGTGCGGTGGCAATTGCAAAGTTGGTCTCGGTGGAGCCATACCCCTCCAGCAACCGTACGCCTGTGCGCTCGAAAAACGCCTTGCCTGCGGCTTCGGGTACGCCAGGCCCGAGCCCGATGCGTACGCGGTGGTTGCGCTCGCCTTCGCCTGCGGGTTGTGCGAGCAGTATCGGCACCATGGCACCTAGCAGGTAGACCACGGTGGCGCCGTTCGCCTGCATCGAAGGCCAGAAGCCCGAAGCCGAGAAGCGTGTTTCAAAAACGACTTCAGAGCCCGTGAGCGCGGCTTGCGCAAAAGTGTTGAGCGCGTTGATGTGAAAGAGCGGCAGGGTGGTGCACAGCACGTCGTCCGCCGCCACGCCGAGCACTTCGGCGCTGTTCACACCCCACCAGAAATACTGTGCATGCGGGCAGACCACACCCTTGGCGGGACCGGTAGTGCCAGACGTATACAGAATGGCCAGCGGGTCGCCGGGCTGCACGTCTGCCGGTGCAATGGCGGCACCGCCGGAGGGATACGCCAGCACGCGCACGCTGACAGGCGCCAGCCACGGAGCTGGGTCGCCTTCGGCTGCCTCGCCCACGATCCAGATCTGCTCGAGCTTCGTTCGCCCCAGGTCCGCCGCCTGCAGCCGACCCAGAAAACCAGCTTCGATGACCAGCAGCTTTGCTTCGCTGTGCGCAAGAAAGTACTCGATCTGCGGCCCCATCGAGGCAGTGTTGATCGGCACCGTCGAGGCTCCGATCCAACCCGCACCGAGCAAGGTTTCAAGAAACTCGATGCGATTGCCGCACATCACGGCAACGCGGTCTCCCCGCTCGACACCCGCTTGCGCGAGCGCGCCGGCGCGAATGCCAGCCGCTTCTGCCGCGTCGGCGTGCGACCAGCGAGTGCCTGCAATGCGCAGCAGCGGACGTGCGCCAAACTTTGCCGACTGGCGCTGCAGCATGCCTGGCAGCGTGCGCTGCGCTGGCGGCATCGCGCGCGGCTCACTCGTCATCGTGCGTACCTCCGCCAAGATATGTGGCTTGCACCCGCGGATCGCTTGCCAATTCAGCTGAAGCGCCCGAAAGCGCGATCTCGCCGGTTTCGAGCACGTAGCCGTGATCCGAGGTTTCGAGCGCGGCGCGCGCGTTCTGCTCGACCAGCAGGATAGACACGCCGTCTTCGCGCAGCTTGCGCACGATGGTGAGAATGTCGCGCACGATCAGCGGTGCAAGCCCGAGACTGGGCTCGTCGAGCATCAGCAGCCGCGGCGCCGACATGAGTGCGCGCCCCACCGCCAGCATTTGCCGCTCGCCGCCCGAGAGTGTGTCGGCGCGCTGCGCACGTCGCTCTGCGAGCCGCGGAAAACGGTCATACACCGATTGCAGCCGCTTCTTCATCGCGTCTCCGCGCAGCCGCTTGGCATAGGCGCCAAGCTGCAGGTTGTCCAGCACGCTGAGCTCGCCGAACAACTCGCGCTTCTCGGGGACAAGACACAGGCCGCGTTCCACGCGCGCCTCCACGTCGAGGCCTTGCAGGTCTTCACCCTCGAAGCGCAGCGTACCCTTGCAGGGCAACAGGCCCATGGCGGCGGCCAGCAGCGTCGTTTTGCCCGCGCCGTTGGGCCCGATCACCGAGATGATCTGCCCGGGCTGCAGGTCGAGCGATACACCGCGCACAGCCTCTACCTGCCCATAAGACACGTGCAGATCGCCAATCTCCAGCATCGCGGTCATACAACACTCCCAAGGTAAGCCGCCTGCACACGCTCGTCGGCGCGCACCGCGGACGGCACGCCCTCTACGAGCTTGGAGCCGAAGTTCATCACGACAAGCCTGTCCACCAGTTTCATCACGAAGTCCATGTCGTGTTCGACGATCAGGATGGTCACGCCCTCTTCGCGCAGCTTACGCAGCAAGTCGCCGAGCGCCATCTTTTCCTTGCGGCGCAGGCCCGCCGCGGGCTCGTCGAGCACCAGCAGCACCGGGTCGGCAGCCAAAGCGCGCGCAATTTCGAGAATGCGCTGTGTGCCCAGCGGCAGGCTGCCTGCGAGCTCGTGCGCGCGGTCGCCCAGGCCGATTCGGTCGAGCTGGCGCTGCGCCTCCTGCAGGATCTGCCTTTCTTCGGTTCGGTCCAGCCGCAAACCCGCTTTCAAGACGCCCGAGCGCGTGCGCGAATGGGCGCCCAGAGCCACGTTGTCGAGCAGGCTCATGTGGGGCCGCAGCTTCACGTGCTGGAAGGTGCGCGCCAGCCCCAGCCGCGCCACCTGGCGCTGCGGCATGCCGGCGATGTCGTGCTCCAGAAAACGCACCTGGCCTGCGCTCATCGGCAGGGTGCAGGTCAGCAGGTTGAACATGGTCGATTTGCCGGCGCCGTTGGGTCCGATCAGGCCGATGATTTCTCCCGCGTTCACCTCGAAGCTCACATCGTTCACCGCCACCAGCCCGCCGAAGCGCTTGACCGCACCTTTCACCGACAGCACCTGCGTGCCGCGCGCGGGCAGCTGGCGATGCGGAAGGGGATCGACCGCAGGCGCTTCGTAGCGCGACGAACCCTGGGTGCCGCCCTTGCGGCGCGTCCAGCGCCTCAGCAGGCCCATGAGGCCGCCGCGCGCAAAGTGCAGCAGCAGGATGAAGAGCGTTGCGAACGCCACGGCTTCCAGTTGCCCGGCGCGCTGGGTGAGCATGGGCAGCACGTCTTGCAGGCCGTTCTTCAGCACCAGCACCAGGGCCGCACCCACCAGTGCGCCCGCCAGCTGCCCGAGCCCGCCGGCCACCGCCATCAGCAGGTACTCGATGCTTGCGCGCACGTCGAACGGCGACGGGCTCACGAAGCGGTTCATGTGCGCATAGAGCCAGCCCGCGAGCCCCGCAAAGAGCGCGGCCGTGACGAAGAGCGTGAGCCGCACGCGGTATGCATCGGCCCCCACACTCGCCAGAAGCGTGGCGCCGCCGCGCAGTCCGCGAATCGCCCGGCCCGGGCGCGACTGCAGCAGGTTGTGGCTGAAGAGGCACGCCAGCCCGACCACCACCCAGATCAGGTAGTACATCGAACGCGGATCGGCCAGCGACCAGCCCGCAACGTGCAGCGCCGGAATGTTCGACAACCCCGTATGGCGCCCAAGCGCATCGACATTGCCGAACAGCATCGCAATCGACAATCCCCAGGCGATGGTGCTCAGCGGCAGAAAGTGCCCGCCGAGCCGCAGCGTGAGCATGCCGATGGCAAGCGCCGAGAGCCCGGTGAGCAACAGCGCGAACAAGAGGCCGATCCACGGCGACATGCCCTGCGTGGTCGTGAGCCACGCGGTTGCATAGGCCGCAATGCCCACGAAGGCCGCCTGCCCGAACGAGGTTGCGCCACCCACGCCGGTGAGCAGCACCAGCCCAAGCGCCACCAGCGCGCCGATGCCGATGTCATTGAGCAGCGAAACCGTGAAGCTGCCCGCCACCGCCGGCACCAGCGCCAGCACGACGACCACCAGGGCGATCAGGCCCATGCGTTTGCGGTTGCCGTTAATCATTGGTCCACCTCGTCTTCTTCCTCTTCGGAGTGCGCGGCCATGAAGGAGCGCAGCATGAGCACGGGTATGAGCAGGCTGAACACGATCACGTCTTTCAGCGCACCGCTCCAGAACGATGCGAAGCTTTCCACCACGCCTACTGCGAGAGCGCCCACAGCCGTCATCGGGTAGCTCACGAGCCCGCCGATGATTGCCGCCACGAATGCTTTCAAGCCGATGATGAAACCCGAGTCGTAGTACATGGTCGTTACCGGCGCAATCAGCACGCCGATGAGCCCTGCCAGCAGCGATGCGCAGCCGTAGGCCAGCAGCGCCGTGCGCACCGGCCGGATGCCGACCAGCCGCGCCCCCACCCGGTTCACGGCCGTGGCGCGCAGCGCCTTGCCGGCCACCGTGCGCTCGAACACCAGAAAGAACAGCCCGCTCAGCACAATGGCCGCGCCCACCATCAGCACCACCTGGCCGCTGACCGTGAATCCGTCGCCCAGCGTGAACACCGCACTCGTAAGCGGTGTGGTGCGCGAGCCCTCAGGGCCGAAGAACAACAGGCCCAGCCCCGAGAGCAGAAAGTGCAGTGCCAGCGACACGATCAGCAGCACCAGCACCGACGCATCGGCAATCGGCTGGAACACCACGCGCGCGAGCAGCGGCGCAATAGGCACCACCAGCAGCACCGCCACCGCGATGTGCACCGCCACCGGCACACCGGGCCGCGCCGCAAGCCAGGCAAGCACGCACGGAATCGCGGGCAGCACGCCCCACATGAGCACCGCCTTGGGAACGCGAGCGGCTTCGCCGCGCCGCAGCAGGCTGCCGACTTCTGTCGCCAATGCCAGCGCCGCAAGCACGGCAACCATGCCGATGGTCGGCGGCACGCGGCCGGTTTCGAAGGCGGCCAGCGAGAGTGCGGCAAAAGCCGCGATGTCGCCAAACGGTACGAACACCACCCGCGTGACCGAAAAGATCAGCACCAGCCCGAGCCCGGCGAGCAGATAGACGGCGCCGTTGGCCAGGCCATCGGTGATGAGGATCAGCGCGACGTCCCACGTCATAGGAAAACCTCAGGCAAAAACATCGTCGTCAAGCGGTTCAAGGTGCGAGCTTCCATTGGCCGTTGTCGAGCTTGACGATCACGCGGGCGCGTTCGTCCACGCCGTAGAGGCTGCCTGGCTTGAAGCTGTACACGCCGTGCGTGCCCACCACCTCCTTGGTGCTGAAAATGGCGTCGCGCAATGCCACGCGAAACTCCGCCGTGCCCGGCTCGGCCTTCTTCATGGCGCGCGAGGCGGCGTCGGCAAACACCAGCCAACCGTCGAAGGAATAAGCCGAGAAGGCATCGCTGGTCGGTGCGTTGTTGACCTTCTGGAACACGGCGCGGAAATCGGTCGCGATCTTCTTGGTCGGATAGTCGGCCGGCAACTGCTCGGCGACGATCACGGGGCCGGTGGGCATCAGCGCGTTCTGGCCGGAAGCGCCGACCACTCGCACGAAGTCGGGGTTGATGAGGCCGTGCTGGCCGTATACGCCGCCCTTGTAGCCGCGCTCCTGCAGCGCAAGAAACGGCAATGCGCCCGGCGTGCCGGCGCCGCCGGTCATCACTGCATCGGGCCGCAGCGCGACGATCTTCAGCACCTGCCCGGTCACCGAAGCATCGGCGCGCGCATAGCGCTCGTTGCTCACCACCTTGATGCCGGCTTCGGGCGCGGCCTTCATGAGTGCGTTGTAGACCAGGTCGCCCCAGGCGTCGGTAAAGCCGATGTAGCCCACAGTCTTGACGTTGTTGCGCTTCATGCGCTCGACCACCGCATCGATCATCAGCTGCGTGGGTTGCGCAACCGTCACGACCCACGGGTTCTCGTTAGGGTCGAGCAGGATGGGCGTGAGGCCGATCATCGGCGTCTTCGCGTCGCGGCCGACTTGCGCCATCGCAATGGCGGCCGGCACGCCCGACGTGCCCATGAGCACATCGACCTTCTCCTCCTCGACGAGCTTGCGCGCGTTGCGCCCGGCCGTGGTGGGGTCGGAGCCGTCGTCCAGCACGATGAGCTGCACCTTGCGGCCGTTGATCTCGGGCTTGTAGGCCAGGGCCGCCTGCATGCCCTTCGCATACGGCACGCCCAACGAGGAGTTGGGGCCTGAAAGCGACACGCTCAGGCCGACCTTGAGGTCGGCGGCAAGCGCGCTCGCAACGCCGCAGGCGGTCAGCGCCGCGGCGATGGCACCGCGCGTCAAGGTCAGCATCAGGCTCTTCATGTCGTAGCTCCAGTGAGAAAGAATGGAAGGAACGGAAAACTCAGATGAACAACTGAACGGCCGGCAGAGCGCGCGCCGCGTTGAGCAAGTCGATGCGCTTCTCGCGGATGCGCCAGCCCAGGGGCGTTCGCGCCAGGTGGTGGCGCGCCGTGCCGGTCAGCAAGATCTGGGATTCACCGCGCGCCTCGACATAGAGAAACGGCGTGCGCAGGCGCACCTCGTCGTCCGTCTCGCTTTCGATGCGTGAGGGCTGAAGCACATGCTGGCTATGGCTCGCGGGGTGCTGGGAATGCGCGCGCGGGTTTTTCAGGCGGTCCACGCGCAGCTGCAGCAGCAGGCGGTCTTCGTAGGCCAACGAGTTGTGCGAGAACGGGTCGGCCTGCGCTGCGCCGAGCAATGGCACCCAATAGTGGCCGTCATCGGCAAAGAGTGCCAGCCAGTCGCCGAAGCGCCGCTCGTCGAGCAACGCGGCCTCATGCGCAACGAAATCGCGCGGGTCGCCGGTCATGCCGTTACCTCTGAAGCCATCGCCTTCGCCCAGGCACGAAACTGGTTGCGCATGAGCAGCTCGTTGGTGCCATTGGTGGTGACGGTGGCCTGCGCAAGTTCGGCTTCATCGAAGTTGCGATGCAGGCTCACCCACTCGTTGCCGCCGGCGCGCAGGGCCTGCTGGATGCTCTCGAACAGGTGAACGTCGTCGTGTGCGACCACCGACATCGGCGAGAACACGAGACGGTTGTAGCTCATCGCCCGTTCGAAGAGCAGCGCCGGCGCGCCCGCTGCGCGGAAGCTCCAGGCCTCGATCAGCGTGCGGTCGGCAGCCAGCGGCCTGATCACGCGAATGGCCTGCGGCGAGCCCTTTACCGACAGGCTCGGATACAAAACCGAGTTCTGCGGCGAGCGCTGCAAGATGTCGGCTGCGCGCTCCGCACCGTGCGCGGCCTGCATGGCGGCTTCGTATTCGGGCAACTGCGCATAGTTGGAGTGAATGCTGAAGTTGACGCCCAGAACGCTGTGGCCATTGGCGAACACGCGCCCGCCCATCTTGTCGAAAAACTCGTAGCCGGAGCCGAACGGCAATATCTGCTCCATCGCCATCGGCTTCGGGTCGGTGGGCGCATGCCCCTCCCACAGCGCCTCGGCCGCCTTGGTGGCCGATTCGTGCGTGGACATCGGGTGCACCGTGTCGTTGATGTTCTCGAGGTACATCTTCCAGTTGCAATGGACGATGTTGCGCAACACGCCGCCGCCTACCGTGAGCTTGCCCTCGGGCGAACGGTCGACCATGTTGTCGATGGCGCCGAGCACCTCGCCAAAATAATCTTCAAACGAAGGGCCGGCATCGGAAAGTCGCACGAACACGAAGTCGCGGTACACCTTCACGTGTTTCACCACCGACAGCCCCTGCCCCGATTCGCACGCCTTCAGCTGGGTGCCCTCGTAGCCGTTCTTCAACGGCAGGCCGAGCGGCGCGCCATCGAGTTTGTAGGTCCACGCGTGATAGGGGCAGCGGAAGAACCGGCCGGTATTGCCGCTCTCGTCTGTGACCAGCTGCGTGCCCTTGTGGGCGCAGCGGTTGTACATGACGTGCACGGCGCCATCGGGCTGCCGCACCATCAGCAAAGGCCGGCCCGCCACCTCTTGCGTGACGAAATCGCCCGCCTCCGGCACCTGGCTCGCATGGCCGAGGAAGACCCAGGTGTTCGCGAACAGGCGCTCCTGCTCGAGCGCAAAGATCTCGTCGCTCAGGTACAGGTCGCGGTGCACGCGATCGTCCTGCACCAGGGCTGCAATGCGCTCGGGATGATGGCGGTAGCTGGTCATCGGCGGAGGCTCTGCTCGTTGTCAGGGAACCAGCTTCCACTGGCCCTTGTTCATCTGCACGATCACCACGCCGCGCTGGTCGGAACCATAGCGATCGTCGGGCTTGAAGTTGTAGACGCCGTGCGTGCCCACCAACTCCTTCGTGCTGACGATCGCGTCGCGCAGGGCCGTGCGGTATTGCGGCGTGCCCGGCTCGCCCTTGGTACGCGAGGCGGCATCTGCCAGCAGCAGGTAGGCGTCGTATGTGTAGGAGGAGAAGGCATCGGTCGGTACCGCTCCGTTCACCTTCTGGTAGGCGTTCCGAAAGCCCATCGACACTTTCTTGATGGGATTGCTGTCGGGCAGCTGGTCGGCCACCAGCACAGGGCCGCTCGGCACCTGGAGGCCTTCGATGGAGGCGCCGCCCACGCGTACGAAGTCGGCGTTGATGAGCCCGTGCGTCCCGTAGATCTTGCCCTTGTAGCCGCGATCGGCAAGCGCGATGTATGGCAACGCACCTGGTGTGCCCGAGTTGCCCGCAAAGACGGCATCGGGCCGGGCCGCGACGATCTTCAGCACCTGTCCTGCCACCGACGAATCGCTGCGCGCATAGCGCTCGTTGGCCACCACCTTGATACCGGCCTTGTCGGCGCTCTTCACAAGCGAGTCGTAGGCCAGGTCGCCGAGCGCGTCGGAAAAGCCAATGAAGGCCACGGTTTTCACACCGGACTTCTGCATGCGCTCGACCACCCCGGCCACCATGAGCGGGAACGGCTGCGACACAGTGACGGTCCACGCGCCCTCGGGACCGGCAATGGTCACGGGCGTGGGCGAGATGAGCGGTGTATTGAGTTCGCGCGCCACGGAGGCAATGGCCATTGCGCCCGGTACGCCGGACGTGCCGATGAGCACGTCGACCTTGTCTTCAGTCACGAGCTTGCGTGCGTTGCGCCCGGCTGTCGTGGGGTCGGATGCATCGTCGAGCACGATGAGCTGGACCTTGCGGCCGCCGATTTCCGGATGCTCCGCAATGGCTGCGCGTATGCCCTTTTCGTACGGCACGCCCAGCGCCGCGACAGGGCCTGAAAGCGAGCTGATGAAGCCGATCTTCAGGTCGGCTGCCATGGCTTGTGCGGCGGCCATTGCGATGCTGGCGAGGCCGAGGACTCGAACTAGGTTCTGTTTCATCTTGGTTGCTCCGGCTTGCGTTGCTTCGTGGGAAAAACAAGGCCTCATCTCAGGGCACCAGCTTCCACTGGCCCTTCTCGAGCTTCACGACGACACGTGAACGCTCATCGGAGCCGTAGCGGTCATTCGGCTTGAAGTTGTAGACCGAGTGCGTGCCGACCAATTCCTTGGTGCTCACGATGGCATCGCGCAGCGCTTCGCGGAACTGCGGCGTGCCGGGCTCGGCCTTGGTAGCGAGTGCGCGTTGGGCGGCGTCCAAGTACAGCAGCCATGCATCGAAGGTGTAGGCCGAGAAGGCATCGGTCGGCGGTGCGCCGTTGGCCTTCTGGTAGGCCGCGCGGAAGTCCATCGACACCTTGCGGATCGGGTTCTCGCTCGGCAACTGCTCAGCCACGATCACCGGCCCGGTCGGAGCCAGCAGGCCTTCCACCGAGGCACCTCCCACGCGCACGAAGTCGGGGTTGATCAGCGCGTGCATGCCGTAGATCTGGCCTTTGTAGCCGCGCTCCGCAAGCGCCAGGTAGGGCAGCGCACCGGGCGTGCCCGAGGTGCCGGTAATCACCGCATCGGGGCGCAACGCCACGATCTTCAGCACTTGCCCGGTGACCGACGAATCGCCCCGCGCATAGCGCTCGTTGGACACGATCTTGATGCCTGCCGGCTCGGCGCTTTTTTGCAGCGCACCGTAAACCAGGTCGCCCCACGCGTCCGAGAAGCCGATGTAGCCGACCGTCTTCACGCCCGACTTCTTCATGCGCTCGACCACCGCACTCACCATCAGCGGCGCAGGCTGCGGCAGTGTGACCATCCATGCACCCTCTTCGCCCGGCAGGTTGGCGTTGGCGATGGAGATCAGCGGCGTCTTCGTTTCGCGCGCCACGCCGGCAATGGCCAGTGCTCCCGGAGAGCCCGCCGTGCCAATGATGACGTCGACCTTGTCCTCGTCGATCATCTTGCGGGCATTTCGCGCAGCGGTGGTCGGGTCTGACGCATCGTCGAGTTGCACCAGCTGGATCTTGCGGCCGCCAAGGTCGGCCTTGTAGGCGAGCGCGGCCTTCATGCCCTTTTCATAGGGAATGCCGAGCGACGACACCGGCCCGGACAGCGACGTGATGAAGCCGACCTTGAGGTCTGCGGCCCAGGCGCTGGCGGCGCTGAGTGCGCCGAGGCCCGCGGCAATTGCCGCGAGGGTGCGAATTCGGTTCAGGACTTTCATGGCGGTGCTCCAGGGTGTTATGGGTAATGAACTAGACGAACGCTGAGAACTAGAGGGCGAGACTGCCGACGCTGGTGCCGCCGCACACGTACAAGACCTGCCCGGTGACAAAGCTGTTTTCGGGCGCGGCAAAGAAACGCACGGCGCGTGCCACGTCGGCCGATTCGCCCAGGCGCTTGACCGGCACCGAGGCCGCGAGCGCGCGCTCCTTCTCGCTGCCGGCTTCAACGACGTCGTAGAACATGTCGGTGCGAATCGGTCCGGGTGCGACAACGTTCACCGTGATGCCGTCGGCCGCAAGCTCGAGCGCCCAGGTGCGCGCCATGCCCAGCATGCCGGCCTTGGTCGCGGAATAGCTGGTGCGGGTGGCAAGACCCAGCGCCGCGCGAGACGACAACAGCACCACGCGGCCGAAGCGCTGTGCACGCATTGCGGGCAATGCACCTTGCACGAGCTGGATCGCACAGCCCAGGTGCAGATCGACGAGAGCATCGAGGTCGTCCAGCTTCACCTCGGGCAGCAGCGCGGCGCGGATCACGCCGGCGTTGTGCACGATGGTGGTCGGCGCAAAGCGCTCGACCAGTTCGCGCACCGCCTCACCCGTCGCCGCGCGATCGCTCAAGTCGACCTCGATGCTGTGCAGCTTCGGGTGATCGATCTCGGCCCTGCGGCGCGCGAGCGACACCACCTCGTAACCCTGCGCGAGCAGGTCTTCGCAGATCGCCTTGCCGATGCCGGCGCTGCCACCGGTAACCGCTGCGACCTTCGGCGTCATGCCTGCGCTCCCACCAGTGCGAGCACACGCAGCGGGCTGCCGCTGCCCTTTTCGATCTTGAGCGGCGGGCAGATCAGCACTGCGCCGGCGGGTGGCAGCAGGTCGAGGTTGCTCAGGCACTGCAGGCCGTAGCGACCCGCGCCGTGCATGTAGTAGTGGCACGGATACGGCGGGCGCAGGTGATAGCCCTGGCCGGCATCGGTGCCGATGGCTTCGGAGCCGAAGCCCAGCACGTCGCGCTGCTCGACCAGGAAGCGCACGGCCTCGGTGCTCGGGCCCGGCGTGTGCTGGCCGGTTTCGTCGAAGTTCTGATACGCCTCGGGGTCGCTGCGCTTGGACCAGTCGGTTCGCATCAGCACCCACGCGCCCTTGGGAATGCGGCCGTGCGCGGCCTCGTAGCGCTCGATGTCGGCCACGCTCAGCAGGTAGTCGTCGTTCGCCTGCACATCGGCCGAGCAGTCGATCACGCAGGCCGGCGCCACGAAGTGCTGCACGGGAATGGTGTCGACCGAGTTGTTCGGCAGGTCGCGGCCCGAGATCCAGTGGATCGGCGCGTCGAAGTGGGTGCCGGTGTGCTCGCCGCACGAAAAATTGTTCCAGTACCAGGCCGGTCCGCGCTCGTCGTACTTCGACACTTCCTCGATGCGGAATGGCCAGCATTGGCCCATCTCAGGCGGCAATGCGATCTGCGGGAACTCGGGCGTGAGCGTCTGCGTGAGGTCGATCACGCGGATGCGGCCGCTGGCCATCGCGGTCACCAGGCCACCAAGAATTTCGGCGGCGGACATCAGTTCGGTGGTTGTCGTCATCGTGTGGCTCCTGTTTTCAGCCGCCTGCGGCCAGTTCGCGCTCCAGTACCTTCGGGTTGTCGCGCCAGCGCTCCAGCCACTCCTGCGCCACATCGCCGGGGTACACGTCTTCGACGCCGTCTCGCAGTGCCTTCACGATGGCGTTGGCCAGCGCGGTGGGTGCGAGCTTGGGTGGCGGTGTGTGCTGGTTCCATTCGTCGTCGATGGGTCCGGGAAACACATTGATCACACGGATGCCGGCGGGGCGCATCTCTGCGCGCAGGCACTGCGCGAGTGAATGCGCCGCCGCCTTCGAGGCGCTGAACGTGCCGTGCGGCGGAAAGTTGCTGAGCGCGTAGATCGACAGCAGGTTGACCCACGCCGTGGCCCCCGTCGCACCATCGGCCGAGCGGCCCTTGAGCGCAGGGCCGAACTCCTGCGCGAGGCGCAGCAGGCCGAAGTAGTTGATGTCCATCTCGGCCTTGGCCACATCGGTGCCGCGGCGCGAGCCAATGCCGAAGGTGCGATGCACCTCGGCGTTGTTGATCACGATGTCGACCTTGCCGCCGATGGAGCCTGCGAGCTCGGTTACCTGCCGGCCGTTGGTCAGGTCTAGCGGCACGAGCGTCACCTGCGGCAGCGCCGAGATGTCGTCCAGGCCGTCACCCATCTTCTTCCACGGTTCCGCGTGGCCGACCCAGACGATGTCGGCGCCGGCCTTCACCAGCGCACGCACGATGGCCTGGCCGGTCTCTGTCTTGCCGTCGGTCACCAGCACCTTGCGGAACTTGGGGTCGCTGGTCATCTCGCGCAGCATCTTGTCGTCGGCCATGTGGGGACTCCCTTCATTCGGAAAACCAATGAGAACGGCTTGGCCCGCACGATCGAGCCGGGCGCCGACACGCACGCGCTGGGGCGCATCGCCAACCTCGCCGTGCAGGTGAACCATGAGCGTCGGACCGGCATCCAGGTGCACCAGGCCCAGCCGCCACGGCAGCCGCTCTCGAAAGAAAAGGTCGTTGCTGTGGTGCAGCGTGGTGCTGCCGAGCAGCTCGCCCTCGCCGCTTTGCGCACGCCATCGCAGCGCAGCCGAAAGACATTTGTGACAAACCTCGCGTGGCGGGTACTGCACGGTGCCGCAGTCTTCGCAGGTCTGAAGCTCGAACCGGCCCTCGGCAGCCGCTGCCGTGAGGCCAAGCGCCACGCGGCCGCGCGCGCCTGGCGGCAGGTTCATCTGCCGGGTGCGCAGCACCGGGTTCTTGCGCGGGGGGCGCATCAGGGGCATGGTCATGCGGGTCTCCCCAGGATGACCGCCCCTGTGCACAGACAGCGGTCGTAGGTCACCATGCCGAAGCCGGCGACAAGGCCGAGCTGCGCATCGGGCACCGCACGCTTGCCCGCTTGACCGGTCAACTGGCGGATCGCCTCGACCATGCCGAGGAAGCCGCCTGCCGCACCGGCCTGCCCGGCTGAAAGCTGTCCGCCGCTCGTGTTGTTCGGAAAGCTGCCGTCGAAAGTCATTGTGTTGGCCTGCACGAAGGCCGGGCCCTCGCCTTTTTCGCAGAAGCCCAGGTCTTCGAACTGCATCATCACGATGACCGGGTAGTCGTCATAGGTCTGTACGAAGTCGAGCTGCGCTGGCTGGACGCCCGCCTGCGCATAAAGATCGTCACGGTCCATGCGCCAGCCGCCCTGCACCATCACCGGGTCTTCGGCGTATGCGTTGTGCCGCTCGATGGCGCCGCGGATCACGGCATGCGGCAAGCCGAGGTCACGCGCGCGTTCCTCGCTCATCACCAAAAACGCGTCGGCGCCGGCACAGGGCATGACGCAGTCGAAGAGGTGAATAGGGTCGGAGATCGGCCGCGCGGCCATGTACTCATCGAGCGTCAACGCCTTCTTGAACATCGCGTTCGGATTGCCGAGCGCGTTGGTGCGCTGGTCCACGCAAATGCGGCCGAAGTCTTCGCGCCTGGCCCCGTAGGTGCGCATGTAGTTGGCGGTGATGAACGCGAAGATCGAGTTCGGCCCGCCCGAACCGTAGGGGTAGCTCGCGTCGCGCGCAAAGTTGCTGAAGCTGCCGAGCGTCTGGCGGAAGGAGTCGACATGGTTGGTGTCGGCGCCCACGCAGGCGACGATGTCGGCATCGCCCGCCTGCACGGCGCGCGCAGCCCGTCGCAGGCACATCACGCCCGAGGCACCGCCGGTGGGCACATGGTCGAGCCAGCGAGGCGACATGCCCAGGTGCTGCGTAACGCCGACGGCCGTGTCGGGCGCAAGCGAAAAGCTGCTGAGGCACAGGCCGTCGATCTGCTCCTTGGCTACACCGCTGGCTTGGACCAGCGCCTCGATAGCCTGGCCGATGAACCAGTGAGCCGTGCGGGTGGAATAGCGCACGTAGGGCACGGTGATGGGCACGGCCACCGCAACGCCTTCGTAGGAGAGCCGTTGCCTGGTCATGCCTGCCCCACTTGTCTTTTCTTCATCGAGCGGGTGTCGATGCAATGGCCCTGCCCCGGCAGCGACTGAGCCATCTCGCGCAGCTGACCGCGCTGGATCTTCTGGGACGGCGTGAGCGGCAGTGCATCGACGAATGCGACGTAACCCGGTGCCTTGAAGTAGGCGAGCTGCGCGAGCGCATGCTGAACGATGCTCGCTGCAATCTCCTCGCGCTGCGATGCGTCGGCGACTTCCTCGCGCATCACGATGCACGCAAGCACCTCGTCGCCTCGCACCGCATCGGGCGTGGCCGCCACGGCCGAGGTTTTTACGGCCGGATGCTGATTGAGCACGCTCTCGACCTCGACCGCCGAAATGTTCTCGCCGCTGCGGCGGATCACGTTTTTCTTGCGATCGACGAAGAAGAAGTTGCCTTGGGCGTCGCGGCGCACAAGGTCGCCCGTGTGAAACCAGCCATCGGCCCAGGCTTCGCGCGTTGCCTCTTCGTCTTTCAAGTAGCCGGAGAAGAAGTAGCGTTTGGGGTCGTCGCCGGCCGAGCGCACGAGCAGTTCTCCCGGCGTGTCGGTGCCGACCTCGCTGCCGTCTTCGCCCACGAGCCGGATCTGCACGAAATCTTCCTGCCGGCCGAAGCAGCTTGTGCCCACGAGGCGCGGCTCGCGGTTGGCCATGATGCAGGCGGCCGCGCCGGTCTCGGTCATGGCCCAGGCCTCTACGAGCGGAAAACCGAACCGCTCCTCGAAGGGTGCGTGGTTCTTGCGATCCACGCCGGCCCCGAAACCCCAGCGGATTGCGTGGTCGCGGTCTGCGGCGGACGGCGGGGCCGAGAGCAGCATTGCGGGCATCACGCCCAGGTAGTGAACGATGGTCGCGCCGCTTTCGCGCGCGCTCGCCAGCCAGGTCTTCGGGTGGAACCGGTCGAGCTGCACCAGGCAGCCGCCCGCCACCAGCACCACCATGGTGGAGAACGCCATTGCGTTCATGTGGTTGAGCGGCAGAGGGGTGATGACGCGCTCGGCATCAGGGCGGATGCTGCACACGCCATCGAGCGCTGCGTACCACTCGCCAGCGCGCAGGAAGTACGCGTTGCTCAGGATGCAGCCCTTGGGGCGCCCGGTGGTGCCCGATGTGTAGAGCAGGCCGCATTCGGTGTCGACACCGACGGGTTCGTGGGCTCGCGGCGCAGCGGTCCTGGCGCTGGGCACCGCGTCGTCGGGGCCCATGGTTTCGAACGGCACGCCGGCTTGTGCGGCGGCGGCTCGCAGATCATTGGCACGCTCAGGCAGCGTGACCGCGAGGCCGATTTCGCTATGGCCGATCAGATAGACCAGTTCGGCAGAACGCATCTCGGCATTGATCGGCACCACGCTTACACCCAGCGCGTTGAGCGCGAACCAGTGGAAGAGAAAGGCCGGCCGGTTCTCCAGCAGCAGGCCGACGCGGTGGCCATGCCCATAGCCGGCCTGCGCATAGGCAGCGCGCAGTCGGTCGACCTCGGTCGCTGCCTCGCCCCAGCGGATGCCGCCGGCTGCGATGCCATAGGCGGCGGCGGTCACCGACTCGGTGAACAGAAACTCGGCCTCCGGCGTGCGCCTGGCAGTGGCCGCAAACACCTGGTGGACACTCGCGAAAACGGTGGAGTCTTGCATCGCGTCCCTAGATGAAGAGCTGCACGGCCGGAAGCGCCGCGTCGCAGTTGAGCAGGTTCACGCGCTTGAGCGTCATGCGCAGCGCGCCGTCTTGCACCGTGAGGTAATGGAAGAAGGTGCCGACGTAGAACTGCAGCTCGTCGCCTTGCGATTCGGTGTAGTGAAACTCTGTGCGCACCACGAAGCGGTTGTCCTCGACGTCGAAGGTCTCGACCACCGGCACCTGCAGCAGGTGGTGGCAGCGGCTCGGCGGCTGCTGCGAAAAGGCACGCGGGCTCTTCAGGCGCTCAATGCGCAGCTCTCGCAGCAGCTTGTCTTCGTACAGATGCGAGGTGTGGTTGAGTCCGTCTTCCTGGTCGGGCACAAGGGGCACCCAGTAGAAGGCGTCGTCGGTGAAGAGCGCGTTCCACTCTTCATAGCGGCGCGTGTCGAGCAGGCGCGCTTCGTTCACGACGAAGTCGATCAGGTCTTGGCGAGTGATATCGGTGCCGGCCATCACATCGTCTCCGTCATGCGCTGCACCCAGCTGCGGTACTGGTTGCGCATCGGCAGTTCGTTGGTGCCGCCGGTGGTGATCTCGCCGCCCTTCAACTCGGACGGGTCATAGTCGCGGTGCAAGCTGACCCATTCATTGCCGCTCGCGTGCAGCCCGGCCTGCATGCCGCGATACGCCTGCAGGTCGTCATGCCCCACCACCGAGAACGGCGAGTTGATGAGCCGGTTGTACATGGTGGTGCGCTGCAGCAGCTCGGGCGGCGCGCCCTTCAGGCGGAAGGTCCAGCTTTCGATCAGCGTCTTGTCGGCCGAGATGGGTTTGACCACGCGAATCGCCTGGATCGCGCCCTTGATGGTGAGGTTCGGGTAATACACGGTGTTGTGCCGTGCCATGCCGAGGATCTGCGCGGTCTTCTCCTCGCCGTAGCGCGCCTTCATGGCATCGTCGTACTCGGGAATTGCCTTGTACTTGCTGTGAATGCTGAAGTGCACGCCGGTGAAGCTGTGGCCGTGGTCGTAGGTGCGAATACCCATGTCCTCGAAGAACTTGTAGTCGGACATGAAGGGCACGAACTGCTCCACCGCCATGGGCTTGGGCTCATCGGCGGGCTTGTCGGCCCACATGCGCTTGGCGGTGCCTGCCGAAGACTCGTGCGCGACCATGGGGTGCATGGTGTCGTTGAGGTTTTCGACGAACATCTTCCAGTTGCACTGGTGCATGAAGCGCAGGCACCCGCCGGCAATCTCGAGCTCGCCTTCGGGCGAGCGGTCGGCCATGTTGTCGATCGAACTCAGCGAATCGCCAAAGTACTCGTCGAAGTCCGGCCCCGCATCGTTGATCTTCACGAAGATGAAACCGCGGTAGCTGCGCACGTGCTTCAGCGTGGTCAGGCCCTTGGCCGACTCGCACTCATGAAGCGCGGTGTTCTCGTAGCCTGTCTTCAGCGGAATGGCCAGCAGCGAACCGTCGGTCTTGAAGGTCCAGGCGTGATACGGGCATCGAAAGAACTTGCCTGTGTTGCCGCAGGGCGCGCTCACCAGGCGCGAACCCTTGTGGGCGCAGCGGTTCATCATTGCGCGCACGCTGCCGTCGGTGTGGCGCACGACGATCAGCGGACGCCCGGCAATCTCGTTGCTGATCCAGTCGCCCGGCTTCGGCAATTGGCTCTCATGGCCCACGTAGTTCCAGGTGTTGGCAAAGAAGTGCTCCTGTTCCAGCTCGAAGAGCTCCTGGCTGGTGTACAGGTCGCGGTGCACGCGGTCGTTCTGCACCAGCGCGCGAATGGCATCAGGGTTGTCTCGGTACGAAGGCATGGTTCTCGTGGCTCCTTCACATGTCGAGCACCAGGCGCGCACCCTTGGCGCGCGAGATGCAGATCTGCATGACATTGCCTTCGGCCTTCTCGCGGGCCGTGAGCACGTAGTCGCGGTGGTCGATCTCGCCTTCGAGCACGGGCACGGCACACACGCCGCATTCGCCGCGCTTGCAGTCGAACATCGGGTCGCAGCCGTTGTCGACGAGGCAGTCGAGAATGCTCTGGTCGGCAGCGACGGTGAAGCGCTGGCCCGACTGGGCGAGCTCCACCTCGAAGGGCTGGTCGCCCTCTTCCGCGACCGGCTCCGTAAAGAGTTCGAAATGCACGCGGTCATGCTCCCAGCCCCGCGCCCGGGTGCGGGCCAGCACGGCGTCGAGCATGACCTTGGGGCCGCAGACGTAGAGGCGGTCTCCGGTGGGCACCTCGTCCAGCAGCGCATCGATGTCGAGCGGCGCGCCGGCTTCTGCATCGGCATGCACGCGCAGGTCGTCGCCGAGCAGCGCCTGCAGCTCGGGCAGGAAGGCCATCAGCTCACGGCTGCGGCCTGCGTAGTGCATGCGCACCGGCGCCCCTTCGGCGCGGCGGCGCGCGGCCATGGTGGCCAGCGGCGTCACGCCGATGCCGCCCGCCACCAGCACCGAGCCGCCAGGGCCGGTATGCAGCGGAAAGTCATTCTTGGGCGCCTCGATGCTGAGGGTGTCGCCCTCTTTCAGCTGCTCGTGCATGAAGCGCGAACCGCCGCGGCCTTCGGCTTCCTTGCGCACGGCAATCACGTATTCGACCGGTGCGTTGGTGGCATTGCGCGCGGTCGCGAAATTGATGAGCGAGTAGTGGCGCCAGTCGGTCTTGCCATCGGGCAGCTTCACTTGCACACGGATGTGCGCGCCGGCCGCGAACCCGGGCAGCGGGCGGCCGTCTTCCGCGCACAGGCGCAGCATGCGGATGAGCGGATTGAGTGCGCGTGCCTCGGCAATGCGAAGCTGGAGCGTGGCGGTGGGTGCGGTCATCGTGTGTCCGTTGTCTCTCTTCAGGCCAGTGCGTGCTGCGCCAGCGCTGCCTGCAGCTTGTGGCCGTGTTCGTCGGCGAGCGCAGCGTCGCGCAGCTCGCGCAAGGTGGCAGGCGCGAGCCGTGCGCCGGCACGTTCCACCGCGCGCATCACGGTGTCGTAGTTGCGAATGCCGCGCTCGTGCGTGTCGCTGTAGCCCTTGACCAGGCGCTGGCACTGCGCGAGCTCTACCGCCAGCTCGGGGTTGTGCCTGGCGGCGGTGGCAATGCGCTGAAGCCATTCCTCGATGCGGCGGTTTTCCTCGGCATAGCGCGTCGTCGAAAGACGCCAGCGCTTGCATGCCGCAACCATGCGCAGCATCAGGTAGCCGCGCAGCGAGCTGGTCTGGATCACGCGGCCATGCTGCGTGAAGCGCTCGACGAGCTTCTTAGGAAGCGTGGAGTTCATGAGCCAGCGCCCGACGCTGCCCGGGAGCGTCTCGCAGATCTCCTGCAGCCGCGGATGCATGTACTCGTTAATGGCGAGCACCTGGCCCGGCTGCACGCGGGCCTCGCCGCGCACGCGCTCGAAGCGGGTGGCGCGGGTCTTCAGGGCGGCAACGCGAGCAGTGTCTTCGTAGGACATCCAGAGCGCGAGATGGCGAGCTGTTTCGCGCAGCAGCCGGTGCGCGCTGTCGCCCGGCAACGCTGCGATGGCAGCCATGCGGTCGAGGTAGAGGCCGGCGTACGCCGGGTCCT
Organism: Variovorax sp. 3319; assembly: GCF_031456585.1. NCBI lineage: Bacteria > Pseudomonadati > Pseudomonadota > Betaproteobacteria > Burkholderiales > Comamonadaceae > Variovorax > Variovorax sp. 3319. Next base: position 567,780 of record NZ_JAVDUZ010000001.1, on the reverse strand, counting down.
GGTAGTCGATGAGGCGGCGTACGCCTTCGAGCAGAAAGTCTTGCGCGGCGAGCGGAAAGTCGCGCTGCGCGCGCTCGACCAGCGCGCGCACCGCCGGGTGGCGCGGCTGCGGCGCCGGCGCAGCAACCGATGCATCCTGCTGCGGCTCGCCGCCGTCGCCGCGCTGTGCGCGTTCGAATGCCGCGCCAAAAGCCTTGAGGCTGGGCTTGACCCCTACGCCGCCGCGCTCGATGGTTGCTTCGAACTGCGCACGGCTGAACGGGAGCACGCCCGATCCCGCCAGCGCCCCGAACAGCACCGCGCTGATCACGCTGCCCGATGCCTCGGCGGCCTCGGCCATGTCGAAGCGGATGAAGCGCTTGGCAGCCCTGGCCGTATGGGCGAGCAACTGCGTGCTGTCGACGCGGCCGTCGCCCATCGCGCTTTTTTCAGCGATGGAGAAGACGCGATGCGTGGACGCGATGAGGGTGGTGCGGTCATTGGTGACCAGCCCGCGCTGCACGGCACGCCCCGCTTCCATGAGCTCGGACGCGAGCACCACGTCCACGTCGCCGGGCAGCGGCATCAGCGCCAGCACAGGCCGACCGCCGTCGGCTTCGGCCTGCGCCACTGGATAGAGCTCGACGTAGTAGATGGTTGCGCCAGTGCGCTGCGCCACGCCGGGAACCGAGGTGGTCTGTGCGACGTAGCCATTGGCTTCGCCCATGTCGACGATCCAGTCGGCGAGCACACCGCCGCCCTCCCCGCCCATGGCGAGGATGGCGATCTTGATAGGTTGGGCCTTGGTCGTCATCGCTTCAGAAGGCATAGGCTTCGCGGCGGCGCGCCTCGCCGCGCTGCAGCCAGCCGATCACGGCGCCGCGCACGCGTTCGCGCAGCTTGTCCCAGCCTGTCGGGTTGCTAACAATTTGCGCCTTGTAGAACGACGGGCACAGCACGGCTGCGTGCGAAACGTCGCCGCAGTTGCCGCAGCCCACGCAGCTGTCGAGCACGGTGGCAACGGGATCGATGCGCAACGGATCGGGGTTGGGCTTGATGGAAAGCGACGGGCAGCCCGACAGGCGAATGCAGGAGTGGTCACCGGTGCAGGTATCCGAATCGACACCGAACTTCTCGCGCACCATGCGCTTGCCTTCGGCAACGGCCTTGCGTACCAGCGGCTTCTCGCGGCGCTGCTTGTTGAGCATGCACTCCGACTGGGCGATGAGCACCTTGGGGCCCTTCCTGGTGGTGGTGAGCGCTTCTTTCAGCGCGTCGCGCATGCCGGCCACGTCGTAGGTGCGACGCATCGTCTTGACCCACTCCACGCCAACGCCGCGCACGGCACGCTCGATCTCGTGGCCGGTGCTGCGCGTCTTGTTGATGGCGTTGGACGAAAGAATGTCCTGCCCGCCGGTGGCCGAGGTGTAGTTGTTGTCGACGATGATGGTGAGGTTGTCGCTCTTGTTGAACACAGCGTTGGCCACGCCGCTCGTGAGGCCGTTGTGCCAGAAGCCTCCGTCGCCCATCATCGAGATGGCGCGCTTGCCGGCGGGCGCATTCAGCGCTGCCGCACCGGCACCGCCCAAGCCGTAGCCCATGGTGGTGTTGCCGATGTTGAATGGCGGCAGGATCGAGAACAGGTGGCAGCCGATGTCGGCGCTTACGTGGTGCGCACCGAGTTCGCGTTCGACCAGCTTCATGGCGCTGAAGATCGGGCGCTCGGGGCAACCGGTGCAAAAGCCCGGCGGGCGGGCATGCACGACGTCGCCGAGCGCCGTGGACGGCATGGCCGGCTCGGGCGCGGCATCGACGCCGATGGCGGCAACCTCCTTCAGCGGAATCACCTTGCGCACCGGCGCGGGCACCGGCAGTGGCGCAAGCCGCTCGTAGCGCTCGCAGAAAGCGCGCGCACCCTTGAGCAGCTCGGATGCCGTGTATTCGCCGGCTACGGGCAGCATGTCCTTGCCGTGCAGCGCGGTGGTAGAGCCGGCCTGGCGCAGGATGGTCGCGAGATTCTGCTCGACGAAGTTGGGCTGCCCCTCTTCGACGATCAGCACTGCGCGCTTGCCTTCGCAAAAGCGGATGACTTCACTCTCGATGACCGGGTAGGCCACGTTCATCACGTAGAGCGGCACCTGGGTGTTGCCGTAGACGTCTGCCAGCCCAAGGCGCTCAAGTGCGCGCAGCAGTGTGTTGTAGCTGCCGCCCTGCACGATGATGCCGATGTCGTCGGCGTCTTCCGAGAAAAACTCGTTGAGCCGGCGCTCTTCGATGAAGCGCACGGCGGCAGGCCAACGGTCTTTCACCTTCTCTTGTTCATGCACGAAGCTCGCGGGTGGCAGCACGATGCGGCTGACGTCGCGCTGCGGGTTTTCCAGCGCCTCTTGCAGGGTGAACCTGGCGCGCTTGTTGTCGCCTGCAATGAAGTGGCCGTGCACATGGCAGGCGCGAATGCGCAACTGCAGCATCACCGGCGTGTTGCTGGCCTCGGAAAGATCGAAGCCCGTTTTCACCGCATCGACGATGCTCGGCAGGTTGGGCCGCGGATCGAGCAGCCAGATCTGCGACTTCATTGCAAAGGCGTGGCTGCGCTCCTGCATGATGGAAGAGCCTTCGCCGTAGTCTTCGCCCACGATGATGAGCGCGCCGCCGGTGACGCCGCCCGAGGCCAGGTTGGCCAGCGCGTCGGACGCCACGTTGGTGCCTACGGTGGCCTTGAAGGTGACTGCGCCGCGCAGCGGGTAGTTGACGGAGGCGGCCAGCGTGGCGGCCGCAGTGGCCTCGCTAGCGCTGTTCTCGAAGCGGATGCCCTGTTCGGCGAGGATGTCCTGCGCATCGGCCAGCACGTCCATCAGGTGCGAGATGGGCGCGCCCTGGTAGCCGGCCACATAGGAAACTCCCGATTCGAGCAAGGCCTTGGTGACAGCCAGAATGCCCTCACCGCGGAACACTTCTCCACCGGAAAGCCGCAGCTTCTTGACTTCTTCGACGAATGAACGCTCAGCCATGTGGGTCCTTCTTCTTTCTCGTGGGAGGATGCGCTTCAGCTGCCACATCACGCTTTCTATAATGTTGACAAATGAATGTATCCACAATCATGAATTACCCTAGACATGCAAGCAGCGTGCCTGCGAGCGGCATGAGGCGCCTGGCCACGAGGTGCGTTCATGGCTGAGCAACCTTCTGAAACACATCGCTTCGTCGATGACTACCTGCCTGCACTGCTGGCGCAAGCCAGCCAACTGATCTCCTCGGAGTTCCACGAGGTGGCGCGTCAGCAAGGCTTCTCGGTTTCCGAGTGGCGGGTCATGGCATCGCTCGCCGGCAGCGAACCCATCAGCATTGGCCAGCTTGCGCAGGTCACGGTGACCAAGCAGCCCACCGTGACCCGCCTGCTAGACCGCATGGAAGCACGCGGCCAGGTCGAGCGGCTGCCCCATGAGAGTGATCGCCGCATCACGCTGGTGCGCATCACGCGCAAGGGACTGAAGGCGGTGGAGCACCTGATGGAACTCGCGCGCGACCACGAACGGCGCGTGCTTGAACCCTTCGGCCTGCGGCGCGCCGAGGAACTAAAGCAAACCCTTCGGCAGATGATCGACCTGCACGTGCATGTGCCGCTCGAGGAGCCGGAAGAAGACTAAGGAACGAGCACTGCGCGGCCGCGATGGCCGCGCTGCGCAATCCATTCGAGTGCAATGGCGGCGTCTGCGAGCGCAAAGCTCCGCACGTCGAGGTTCAGCCGGCCATCGGCCAGCCGCGCGAGCAGGCCAGGCACCGCAGCACGGCCGGCAGGCTCGCGCCGGAACATGTTGAGCGGCAGCAATGCCACGTCGCGCTGCAGAAAGTGGGCGATGTCGAGTTGAAGGCTTGAGCCCGCGGTGTAGCCGATGAGCACCGCGCGGCCGCCCGGCCGTACAGCGGGCAGCACCGACGACAGAACGCTGCCTCCCACTGTGTCGACCAAGAGGTCTGCACTTGCCGTGGGCGGAGGCTCTGCATCCGGATTTACCGCAGCCACGGCGCAACCGGCCTCGCGCGCCAGTTGCACCGCCAGCGAGCCTACGGCGCCGCTCGCGCCAGTGACCAGCACCTGTTCGCCACGCTGCAGCCTGGCGACTTCATGCAATGCCACCCACGCCGATGTAGTGGGAGAAAAGAACGCAGCACCAAGAGGCATCGGCAATGCGTCGGGCAGTATGCCCAGCGCTTCGTCGGGTGCATCGATCAGCTCGCACCAGGTGCCATCGAACAAGGTACCCAGCCCACTGCCGCGCAACCACACACGTTGACCGGCAGCGTAGCGCCCGCTCGCAACGACGATGCCCGCGGCTTCCACGCCCGGCGTATAGGGCAGCGGCGGATGCCGCAGGAAACTGCCGCGCCACACGGTGCGATCGATGTGGCCGACCGTGGCGGCCTGCATGCGGACGATGGTGCGGCCGGGTCTGTGCACCGGGTCGGGCACCTCTTCCAGCAACGGCACTGCATCGAAGCCGTGGATGCGAACGGCCTTCATGGAAGCGTCGAGAGAAAGTCGAGCACCGTGCGTGCGAAGGCCTCCGGCATCTGGTCGGGCAAGGGAACCATGCCGCCTTCGATGTCGACGATGCGCGCTTGCGGAAGATGGTGCTGCAGCTCTGCCGCATGCGGCACAGCGAACGGATCGTGGGTTGCGCGGATGATGAGTGCGGGTTGCGTCACGCACGCGATACGGTCTTCCATGCGGTATGAGGCAACGGCACGGTGGCCCTCTTCAACCCGATGACCTACCTTGAGCGCATCGAGCACGAAGGCTTCGAGCAGATCGGGCCGTCCTTCCGGATAGAAGGCTTGCCGCTTCTGCCACAGTGCCGCGAGGTGGCTTCCATCTTCGCTAGGCGCAACTTCGTCGATGGGCGGCCGCTGTGCCCTAGCTCGGCGAAAGGCTTCGTCGGTGAATGGCGTGGACGACAGCACCAGGCTGCGCACGCGATCAGGAAAGGCCGACGCCAGTTCGATGGCGACTACGCCGCCCGTGTGGTGGCCAACGACATCGGCACGCGCGATACGCAGCGAATCGAGCAGTTCGCACGCCACGCGGGCCCATTGTTCGATGCTCGCCGGCACGCCGCCGTCAACGGAATCGCCGAAGCCCGCGGTGTCCATCGCGATGGCCCGGTACCGCGCCCCAATCAGTGGAAGCACGGCGCGGTATTCGGCCCAACTACGCGGTGACTGATGCAGCAGCAGCACGGCCGGCGCATCTGCATCGTCGCACGCCGCGTAGTGCACCTGCCCCACCGACAGGTCGGCAAAGGCGCGGCGAATGGTCATGAGAGCGTCTCGTCGGCCGGTGCGCGCCACAGGCCCGCATGCTTCAGTTCGCCGAGCGTGCGCGAGAGCACGTCGCGCCGGTAGGCTGCGATGTCGCGGCCTTCGTAGCTATAGAAGCCGCTGCCGGTCTTGAGACCGAGCCGCCCTTCTTCCACCATGCGATCGACGATGGCCGGCGCGGTGTAGCGCCCCTTGTCGATGGAGGCCGACATTTCGCGGCTGGCATGGTGCAGGATGTCGCAGCCACCGAAATCGATGAATTCGACCACGCCGAGCGCGGCGAAGCGCAGGCCTAGGCCATAGCGCGTGGCCTTGTCGATCTCCTCGGCTGTGGCAGCGCCCTCCTCGATCATGCGGGCCGCCTCGTTCATTACCAGCGCCTGCAGGCGCGGCACGATGTAGCCGGGCGATGCGCCGCAGACCACGGGCAGCTTGCCGATCTCTTCCATCAGCGACTTGGTGCGCGCGAGAACCGCCGCATCGGTGCCGGGGTGGCAACTGAGTTCGACCACAGGAATCACATAGGCCGGGTTGAGCCAGTGCATATTGAGAAAGCGGCCGGGCAGGCGCACCAGGGCCGCAAGCTGCGTTACGAGGATGCTGCTGGTGGTGGAGGTAAGGATCGCGTTGTCGCGGCAATGGCGGTTGATCTGCTCGAACGCCTCGCGCTTGGCTTCCAGGGTTTCGGGCACGCCTTCGAACACCAGCTCTGCGGCGGCCAACGCCTCCGGCGCAGCGGCGGCGTCGATCAAGCTCACCCGTTCGGCGATGGGCCCGATCTGCTTCGCATCGATCACGCCGAGCTGCGCAAGCCCTGCAAGGCTTGCCTGGATTTCGGCCGTGGCTTCGTCTTTCAGGCGCTGCCAGGCTTCATCGGAACGCGGGCGCAAATCGATGAGCGAAATACGGTGGCCTGCATAGGCGAACGCAATCGCGATGCCGCGCCCCATGCGGCCGGCGCCTACGGCTGCGAAGCGGGGCAAAGCCGAGCTTTCATTCGCCATCGTGCAGCCTTTGCTTGAGCTGCGCCGCGCTCAGGCCGGCGAGGCCCAGGCTTTCGAAAGTGCGCGGGCCTCGGCGCAGGTCGCGGCCAAGAAAACCGCCGACGATGGCAAGCAGCCCGTGTGCGATGGGTGCGTCCACACCCGCATGGCGCGCGGCGGATGCCAGGAAGGCAAGCCCGAGCTCGGTGTCTTCCGTGATGTAGCGGTGCGTGTGCAGGTCGATGTTCTCGCGCCAGTCGCCGGATTTGACGAGCTGCTTGTGCGCATCGCCATACATCCACTGGTCGTTGTTGTAGTGATCCGCCAGCGGATAGTGCGGCGCACCGTGGCCGAAGGCTTCGCGCACGGCCATGCGCTCGCGGTCGAGCCGGTCGGTCACGTCACGCACCGCACGCTGGGTGCCTTCGTTGTGGATATCCCAGCGCTCGAAATGCTGCAGCGGCGCGGCGTTCATCACCATGAGCGGCGGATGAATGACCGGGCCTGCGTTCATGAGCGCACCCGACAGCGCGTCGCCGCAGCCATGCACGGCAGGATAGGCCCTGCGGATCACCTCGATCGCCTCGGCTTCCTTGCGGGCGGGGTAGACGCCGGTCGGCAGGCGGATGGCGCGAATGGTGACGTTCACTTCGCGCTCACCGTGTTTGCGCGCCAAATATGGCAGGGTGCCGGTTTCGGCCCAGGCAACATCGGCCCTGCTGCCCGCCTCTTTCACCGTTCGTGCCATCACGTAGCTGCCGAAGGTACCTGGCGGCAAAAAGACGACCTGCCCGTCGACGAGGTGCGGCGCCATGGCAAGTGCGATGTCATGCTGTGCGATGGCGGGCGTGGGCAGAACGATCAGCTCGGCGCCCTTCAGCGCCGCGGCGATGTCGGCTGTGGCAAGGGCGAGCGGCACTTCGCGCGTGCCATCGGCGTCTTTCAGCGTGATGGCCCCAGCTTGCACAACCGCCTCGAGCGCGGCGGCATCGCGGCGCCACAGGCGCACCTCATGGCCGGCTTCGGAAAGATCCGCGGCAGCCGCGTAGGCGCCGTGACCACCACCAAGAATCGCAATTTTCATATTCGGAATTTGAAAAGCAGATGTCGATGAACCGGCAGCCGCGGTACGGACCGGGGAAGCAATGCCTTATTACATTACTTTTCATCTGTTCATGTGTCAATCAAATTCCGGGCAAATCGCCTCCACGAAAACCCTCAAGCAAAAAGCCCGCGCTTCTTGCGAAGCGCGGGCTTTCTTTTGGGGCAAAGCGGCCGGTCGACCGCTCTGAAATGGATCAGCGCGTGGGCTTGAACGCACGCTTTTGTGCGTCGCGGGGTACAAAGACCTTGCCCGGACCGCCATGGCCTGCGCCATTGCCGCGCGGAGCAAAACCTTCGCGGGGTGCAAAGCCTTCGCGCGGAGCGAAACCGCCGTCACCGCGGCCACCGCCGTGATGGCCCTGGCCATGGCCGCCGCGCGGTGCGCTGTCGCCCCAGCCCGGCTTGCGGCCGTAGCCACCGCCGTTGCCGCCGTCATCGCGGCCGCCGCCGAAGCCGGCGTTGTTGCCGCCCTGGAAGCCGCGCGGACCTTGGCCTTGGGCCGGGCCGCGCGAGTTGCGGTCGTTGAAGCCGCTGGCGCCGGCATAGCCACCGCCGTTGTTGCCGCGGTAGCCACCGCCGCCGCCTGCGCCGCCATTGCCGAACTTGCGATCACGCGACTGGTTGTCGCCACGGCCGCCGCGGTACTCGCCCATTGGCGGGCGCGATTGCGGCATGCGCTGTTGCGGCTCGAGGCCGGCGACCACTTCGGCCTTGAACTGCTGGCGGCTGTATTGCTCGATGTCCATGATCTTGCGGCGATCGCGGAACTCGGCAAACGTGATGGCCAGGCCATCGCGGCCTGCACGGCCGGTGCGGCCGATGCGGTGGGTGTAGTCCTCGGCCTTCATCGGCAGGCCGAAGTTGAAGACGTGGGTGATCGTGGGCACGTCGATGCCGCGGGCGGCAACGTCGGTGGCCACCAGGATCTGCACCTGGCCCTGGCGCAGTGCCATCAGGCGGCGATTGCGCAGGCCCTGGCTCAGGGCGCCGTGCAGCGCCACGGCGCTGAAACCTTCTTGCTGCAGGTCGTTGGCGAGGCCGTCGCATTCGACTTGCGTGCTCGCAAACACGATGGCCTGGTTGATGCTGGTGTCGCGCAGCCAGTGGTCGAGCAGCTTGCGCTTGTGCTGGCTGTTGTCAGCCCAGTACAGCGACTGCTTGATGTTGGCGTGCTTTTCTTGCGGGCTGTCGATGGTGATGCGCTGCGGCTCGCGCATCACGCGCTGGGCCAGCTGCTGGATGCGCGGCGCGAAGGTGGCGCTGAACATCATGGTCTGCTGACGCTCGATCGTGAGCTGGTTGACTTCGGCCAGGTCGTCCGAGAAGCCGAGGTCGAGCATGCGGTCGGCTTCGTCGACCACCAGGAACTTGACCTTGTCGAGCTTGAGCTGCGACGAGCGCTGCAGGTCGAGCAGGCGGCCCGGGGTGGCAACCACGAGGTCGGCGTTCTGAAGCTTGGCGATCTGCAGCTGGTAAGGCATGCCGCCCACCACGTTGGCAACGCGCAGGCCGCGGCAATGGCGAACCAGCTCGATGGCATCGTGCGCAACCTGCTGCGCGAGTTCGCGCGTGGGGCACAGGATGAGGGCGCCGGGGGTGGCGGCCTTGAAATGGCGGGCGTTGGTCGGGTCCTTGCGCTTCGGCTTCTTGGGCACGGCTTCACCGCGGGCGGCGGCTTCGGCGGCCAGGCGCTGGAACTCGGCCTTGGCCTCGGCTTCGGCTTCGGCCTGGCGCTTGAGCAACGTGTGCAGCACGGGAAGCAGGAAGGCAGCGGTCTTGCCCGAACCGGTCTGGCTCGAAACCATCAGGTCGACAAAACGGGCCTTGCCGTCCTGGCCGGCTTCACCGGACATGGCAAGCGGAATCACCTTGTCTTGCACGGTGGTGGGCTGGGTAAAACCCAGGTCAGCCACGGCGGCGATCAGTTCAGGCGCGAGGCCGAGCTTGATGAAACCGTTGGGAACACGGGCTTCTTCGGCCGCGGCCGCTTCAGGAGCGGCGTCGAGCGCATCGAGAATCGGCGCTTCGGACATGGTGTCCGCGGCAGCGACAAATTCGTTGTTGTTGGTGGATTGCACAGGCGCGAACTCGCCCTGCGCTTCAAAAGCGTCGGTCATGTAAATATCAATCTCAAACGCGAGCGCTGCCGTAGGCGGCGCCCCGTTGGTGGTTAAAAACATCAACCATCCAACGACGTTCAACTTCTGGCTTTCGCCGGAGGCTGCGGCCCTTTTTGATCAGCGAATGTGACCGGGCGCGGTGTGCAAGATAGGGAGATGCAAGAGACGCTGACCGGAAAGCCCAAATCAGCGAAGCCCTAGATTATGACACGACTCGGGGTTTTTACCTAATCTAATCCGTCAATTTCAAGAAGGTTTCCCGGTAGTGCGCGAGTTCTTCGATGGATTCGTGCACGTCGGCTAGCGCAGTGTGCGCCTGCTGCTTCTTGAAGGCGCTGTAGGCGGCAGGTTTCCAGCGCTTGGCCAGCTCTTTAAGGGTGCTGACGTCGAGGTTGCGGTAATGAAAATACGCCTCCAGCCGGGGCATGAACTTGACCAGGAACCGGCGGTCCTGGCCAATGGTGTTGCCGCACATCGGCGAGCCGCTGCGCGGAACGTATTTGGCGATGAATTCGAGCAGTTGCTGCTCGGCCGCGGCCTCGTCGAGCGTGGAGGCCTTCACCTTGTCGATCAGGCCGCTTCGGCCGTGCGTGCCCTTGTTCCAGGCATCCATGGCGTCGAGCACCGCGTCGCTCTGGTGAATGACCAGCACGGGACCGTCGATGCGGGGCGTGAGATCGGGGCCGGTCACGACCACGGCAATCTCGAGCAGGCGCTCTTTCTCGGGGTCGAGGCCACTCATTTCGCAGTCGAGCCAGACCAGGTTCTGGTCGCTTTTCTTCAGGACCGGCGTGGTCGTGACGATCGTTGGGTCAAGGGATTCGGGCATTGCATGATTGTCGTCGAAGGTCTGCGCCGGCTGGGTCCGAGGGCTAAACTCGACGCTCCATGTCCTATTCGCTCATCTTCACCACTGCCTTCGCGGCCGCACTGGTCATCGGCCTGCTCGTGAAGTTCTGGCTCGCATCGCGGCAGGTGCGCCATGTCGCCCGGCATCGCAGTGCCGTACCGGCCGCTTTCGAGCACAAGATCACGCTCGCCGCCCACCAGAAGGCCGCCGACTACACCATTGCCAAGGCGCGTTTCGGCATGGTTGAAATGGCCTGGAGTACGGCGCTGCTGCTGGGCTGGACGCTGCTGGGCGGGCTGGACGTTCTCAACAAGCTGCTGCTTGCCCTGCTCGGCGGCGGCATGGTGCAGCAGTTGGCCCTGCTGGCGGCCTTTGCGGCCATCGGCGGGTTGCTCGAACTGCCCTTTACGCTCTGGCAAACCTTCAAGCTCGAAGAGCGCTTCGGCTTCAACAAGATGACGTTCGGCCTCTGGCTGCGGGACACCGTGGTTTCCACGCTGATCGGCGCGGCCATCGGATTGCCGATTGCGGCGCTGATACTTTGGATCATGGGCGCCGCCGGCACCACCTGGTGGCTCTGGGCATGGGTGGCGTGGATGGGCTTCAACCTGCTGCTGATGATCGTCTATCCGATGTTCATCGCACCGCTCTACAACAAGTTCAAGCCGCTCGATGACCCCACCGTCAAGGAACGCGTCACTGCGCTGATGGCGCGCTGCGGCTTTCGTGCCAAGGGGCTGTTCGTCATGGACGGCAGCCGGCGCAGCGCACATGCGAACGCCTATTTCACCGGCTTCGGTGCGAGCAAGCGGGTTGTGTTCTACGACACGCTGTTGCGCCAGCTGAACGCGGCCGAGATGGAAGCTGTGCTCGCGCACGAGCTCGGACATTTCAAGCACCGCCACATCGTGAAGCGGCTCGTGGCGATGTTCGCATTGAGCCTGGCGGGCTTCGCGCTGCTGGGCTGGGTTTCGACCCAGGTTTGGTTCTACACGGGCCTGGGCGTGCAGCCCAGCATGGAGGCACCTAACAACGCACTTGCGCTGCTGCTGTTCATGCTTGCCGTGCCGGTGTTCGGCTTCTTCGTCGCGCCGCTGCCTGCGCGGCTTTCGCGCAAGCACGAGTTCGAGGCTGATGCCTATGCAGTGGCACAAACTAGCAGTGCCGATTTGTCGGCCGCGCTGCTCAAGCTCTACCAGGACAACGCGTCGACGCTTACGCCCGACCCGGTGTTCGTCAAGTTCTACTATTCCCACCCTCCGGCCTCCGAGCGTCTTGCACGCATGGCGGCGGCCTGAACAACGATATTTTTCCGCGGAAGCCGAGCCAATGAGCAGCATGTTCAAGCCCAAGGACTGGAAAGCCATTCCACGCCACGCACTGAGCGCCACAGAGATCGTTTCCGGCCTTGCCAAGCTCGACGGCTGGAAGCTCACCGGAGATGGCGCCAACGTCGCCATCGAGAAGACCTTCAGCTTTGCCAACTACTTCGAGACCATCGCATTCGTGAACGCGCTGGCCTTTGTCGCTCATACGCAAGATCATCATCCTGACCTGTCGGTGCACTACAACCGCTGTGTCGTGCGTTTCAATACGCACGACGTGGGCGGACTCTCGATAACCGACTTCGATTGCGCGCGCCAGGCCGATGCCCTCGTGGCCAACTCGGCACCGTGATGAGGAAACCGGTCGTTGGCTAAGCCGCCCCGCACGCTCCCCAAGGGAGGCGGCACATCCGCCCGCGTTCTGCACGACGGGCTGGTCATTGCAAGCCATGGACGACATTGCCTGGTTGAAACGCCCGCGGGCGAACGCCTGATCTGCCATCCGCGCGGCAAGAAGAGCCAAGCCGTCGTTGGCGACCGGGTGCGCTGGCAGGCCAGCGAAGACGAAGGCACGATCGAAGAGGTGGTGCCGCGCCGCAATCTCTTCTATCGGCAGGACGAAATCCGCACCAAGTCATTTGCGGCCAACCTCGACCACGTGCTGATCCTGATCGCAGCGGAGCCGGAGTTTTCAGAACATCAGCTGGCACGCGCGCTCATCGCCGCCGAAGCCGAGCACATCACGCCGATCATCGCCCTGAACAAGAGCGACCTGGCGGAGCCGTTCGAGCGCGCATGGAACAAGCTCGCGCCCTACCGCCGCATGCACCATGGCGTGCTGCCGCTCTCGCTCAAGGCCTCCGGCGAGGCCGACTACGCATCGCTGATGAAATTGCTCGCGGGCAAGAGCACGCTGGTGCTGGGCCCTTCGGGCGCGGGCAAAAGCACGCTCATCAACCTGCTGGTGCCCGGCGCCACCGCGCTGACCGGCGAAATCTCGCAAGCGCTGAATTCAGGCAAGCACACCACCACGAGCACCACCTGGTACTGGGTGGACGAAGCGCGCACCACGGGCCTCATCGACTCGCCAGGTTTTCAGGAATTCGGGCTGAACCACATCGAACCGATGCAGCTTGCCAGCCTGATGCCGGACATTGCCGAGCACGCGAACGACTGCAAGTTCTACAACTGCACCCATCTGCACGAGCCGGGCTGCGGTGTAATCGCGAATGTCGATTCACCCGCCAAGCCGGGGCCGATCAGCGCGACGCGCTACAAGATCTACGGCGAGCTCTTCGCCGAACTCAGCCAGCCCCGCTACTGAGACGCGCCGAGACTGACGCTTACGGGCGGCTGTCCAGTATTTCTTGCAGGCGCCGCACCAGCACGCTGCATTGCTCCCGCGAGCCGATGCTGATACGCAGGTACTGCGCAATGCGCGGCTGCTTGAAATGCCGTACCAGCACCGCACGCTCGCGCAGCAGCGCCGCCAGTTCGGCCGCGTCGCGCGCCGGATGGCGCACAAACACGAAGTTGGTTTGCGAAGGCAATACTTCGAAGCCCAGGTCTTCGAGTTGCAGGCTGAGCCCCTCGCGGGTGTCGACGATCTTGTCGCGTGTGGTTCTGAACCACGCCTCGTCTTCGATGGCCGCTACGGCACCCGCCACCGCAAGCCTGTCGAGCGGATAGGAATTGAAGCTGTCCTTGACGCGCACGAGCGCATCGATCAGATGCGCCTGGCCGCACGCAAAGCCGACGCGCAAGCCGGCCAGGGAGCGCGACTTGGACAAGGTCTGCACCACCAGCAGGTTCGGGTATTTTTCGACGAGCGGCAGCGCGCTCTCGCCGCCGAAGTCGACATACGCCTCGTCTACCAGCACCACGCGCTCGGGGCATGCCGCAAGCAGTTGTTCGATGCGCGCCAGCGGCAGGCCAACACCGGTGGGTGCATTGGGGTTGGCGATCACCAGGCCTGCGCAGCCGCGGCGTGCCCTGGCCGCAATGGCATCGACGTCGATGCGAAGGCCCTCGTCCACCGGCACAAGTTCGCATGCAATGCCGTAAAGCTGCGCATAGACCCGATAGAAGCTGTAGCTCACGTCGGGCATCAGCAGCGGCTCGGCTTGCTGGAAGAAGGCGAAAAATGCGTGGGCCAGTACTTCGTCCGAGCCATTGCCCGCAAAGACCTGGTCGGCCTGCAACCCGTGCCTCCGTGCGACCGCTTCGCGCAGCGCAAGGGAGGTGGGATCGGGGTAGCGCTCCAGGCCGCTCGCGGCCGCCTGCTGGATCGCATCGACAGCCATCGGGGACGGCGGATACGGGTTCTCGTTGGTGTTGAGCTTGACGAGGTTTTCGATGCGCGGCTGCTCGCCGGGCACATAGGGCTCGAGCGCGCCGATGCGCGGGCTCCAGAAGGCCGGTGATGTCGAAGCGGTCATGGCCGGCTCACTTTGCTCAGCCGAGCAGGCGAGCCAGGGTGAGCAAGGCCAGCAGCACCATCCACATGACCACCGAGCGCCAGACCAGGCCGACCACGCTGCGCAAATGGCCGGGCTCGGGCTCGCGGCCCGGCGTGCTGCCGCTGTCGAGCCGGCGGCCATCGGCCATCGAATCGCCGGCCTGGGCACGCGGCAGGGGGTCGGCGACCGGAATCGGGCTCAGCGCTCCGCCGCCCAGGCGCACATTGACCGCGCCGGAAGTCGCCGCAAGGATCACACCGTCGTTCTCGCTCCGGAAGCGCCGCGCATCGTTGCGCCAGCAATCGATCGCTTCTTCAAAGCTCCCGACGACGGCGAAGCCCAGCGCGGTAATTCGCGCAGGCAGCCAATCGATCGCGTGCCAGGCGCGATCGGCCGCGCGCTGCACCGAAACGCTCGAAGGCTGCACCGCCGCGCCGTTCTTGTGCATCCAGTAGCGCGAAACGAATTCACTCATGCGATAGAACACCGCACCCGCGGGACCAAGCCCCAGGGCGGCGAGTATCGAGAACCAGGCGAGCACGCCGAACACATGGCGATGCGCCGCAATCACCGAATGCTCGATCACGTGCCGCACGATTTCGCTGCGCGGCAGCTCTGCCGCGTCGACGCCTTGCCAGTGCGCCAGCAGCGAGCGAGCGAGTGGCTCGTCGCCTTCGTCGAGCGCATCGCGAATGTCGGTGAAGTGATGGCTGAACTGCCGGAATCCGAGCGTGACGTAAAGCACGGCAATGCTCCAGAGCACCGCAAACGGCAACCCGAGCGTGTACACCAGCAGCAGGTGGATGCCCAGCGTCAAAAGCGTGGGGACCAGCACCGCGAGGCCCCAGGCCACCCATCCGTGATGCGGCTTTCCGGCGTCGAAGTTGCGGCTTGTCCAGCGAGTCCATGCCAGTACGCCGCCATACACGGGGTTGTGAGGGGCGAGCGGCCGCACCTGCTCGATCAGCAACGCACACAGGATGGCAAAGAAGCTCATCCTTCGATGATAGCGAGAGCGCCCCCAGGGTTCCCGGCTCAGGCCGAGGTCAGGCAGAGAGAAAGCGATAGAGGTTGCGAAGCATGCCGGCAGTGGCGCCCCACACAAAGCGCTCTTCGGCACCGTCCTGATAGGGCATCGAGTACCACTCGCGCCGCGTGCCATCGGGCGCGGGCACGGTGTGGCGCCGGTGATTGGCCGGGTCCATGAGCCAAGCCAGCGGCACCTCGAAGGCCAGTGCCACTTCGTAGGGATTGATGGTGAGTTCGAAGTCCGGCTTTACCAGTGCGACCACGGGCGTCACGACGAATGACGTGACGGTCGTGTAGGTCGGAAGGCTTCCAAGCACCTCGATGAAGTGGGCTGACAGGCCGACTTCTTCCCAGGCCTCGCGCAGTGCCGCAGCTGCGACGTTCGCGTCCCCTGGATCGACACGGCCGCCGGGAAATGCGACCTGTCCCGAATGATTCGACAAGTGCGCCGTGCGCTCCGTCAACAGCACGGCCGCGCCCTGTGGACGCTGCACGATAGGCACCAGCACGGCAGCCTGCGCGGGAGCGCGGTCGGTCAGGCGCGGCTCGCGCCGAAGCTCGGGCGTCCACTCCGGTGGCGTGGCAAAGCGCTTGCGCAGCGCATCGGGCGTCAACTGCGCAGGGGCCACCGCAGGCAGGCCGTCAGGCCCCCCGACCACAGGTGCCTTGCGCGGATCGATCGGCAGCAGCGTGGGTGGCACCACGGCATTGACGGGTTCGACGGGAGCAAATTGCATGGGGGCGGAGGAGTCGGTCAAGTGCGGAGTTTCAGTGAAGGAGTAGAGCTTAAAAAAGCGACGCTGTCTTTTTACAGAAAGGTCGCAAGAATCATGCATGGAGCACCAACGCAAAAAGCCGCCAGAGCGGCGGCTTTTTGCACGGCAGGAAGACAGAGCTTACTTGGCAGCCTGCGACTTGCCCGGCAGCTTTTCCTTGATGCGTGCCGAACGACCGCTGCGGTCGCGCAGGTAGTACAGCTTGGCGCGGCGAACGTCGCCGCGGCGCTTGATTTCGATGCCGGCGATCAGCGGACTGTAGGTTTGGAACGTACGTTCCACGCCTTCGCCGCTGGAGATCTTGCGCACCGTGAAGCCGCTGTTGAGGCCGCGATTGCGCTTGGCAATCACAACGCCTTCATAGGCCTGCACGCGCTTGCGGGTGCCTTCAACGACATTCACGCTGACGATGACCGTGTCACCGGGCATGAAATCGGGGATCTTCTTGCCGAGGCGGGCGATTTCTTCCTGCTCGAGGGTTTCGATGAGGTTCATGATTTCCTGATATTCGATCGTGCTCGCGCTACACAAAAGGCGCCGTTGGTTTCATTGCCTTGCTCACCGTGGGTGCGCAATGAAAGCCGGGCGCGGCCGGGCAGAGGATCGGGGAACCGAAGATTATAGCTTTTTTTTCAGGGCCGTCTCATCGGCCTTGCTCAGGCGACCCGCATCGCGTGCGGCCGCAATCAGGTCGGGGCGCCGTGCTGCGGTAATGGCCAGCCGCTGGTCGCGCCGCCATCGCTCGATCTGTACGTGATGCCCCGAGAGCAGAGGCGCCGGCACGCCCTGCCCGTTCCACTGCTCGGGCCGGGTGTAGTGGGGGCAATCGAGCAAGCCGTCGAGCGCAGGATTGAAGCTGTCCTGCACGTGGCTGGCCTCATCGCCCAGCACCCCGGGCTGCAGCCGGGCGACCGCGTCGAGCAGCGCCATGGCCGCAATTTCGCCGCCGGAGAGAATGAAATCGCCAAGGCTGATCTGGTGCGTGACGCGCGTGTCGATGAAGCGTTGGTCAATGCCTTCGTAGCGGCCGCAGACAAGTACCGCGCCCTCGCTGGCCGACCAGCGCTCGACCGCTTCATGCCGAAGCGCTTCGCCAATGGGAGAAAACAGCACCACCGGCGCTTGCGCCCCGCGTGCGGCCAGCGCCGCATCGAGACAGGCCGAGAGCGGCTCCGCCATCATCACCATGCCCGGACCACCGCCGAACGGACGGTCGTCCACCCGCTTGTAGTTGCCTTGTGCAAAGTCGCGCGGGTTCCACAGCACGACCTCGACCTGCTTCGACTCGTAGGCGCGGCGCGTCACGCCGCTTGCCAACAAGGGCGCGAACAGTTCGGGAAAGAGCGTGAGGACGTCGAAGCGCATGCGCGCAAGGCCCGTATCGGCGAAATCAGAAATCGGGCTGCCAGTCGACCGTGATCAGCCGGCCGGCGAGATCGACCTTGTCGACGAAGACCGAGACGAAGGGCACCATGCGTTCGATGGTCTTGCCGTCTTCTTCGGCCGTGAGCACCAGCGTGGTCTGCGGGCCCGTGGCGAGCAGCTCGCGCACCGTGCCGAGCGTCACGCCTTCGCGATTGACCACCGAAAGGCCGATCAGGTCGACCCAGTAGTACTCGTCGTCGCCGGCTGTTGGAAAGCTCGAACGCGGCACGAACACGCGTGCGCCACGCAGTGCCTCGGCGGCGTTACGGTCGGGCACGTCTTCAGACGATGCAACGATGCAGTCGGAATGTTCTTTGGCTTCGCGGATCGCAAGCCGGAAAGCTGCGGTAGCCGAGGCTCCGGGAGCCTGCAGGAACCAGCGCTTGGAAGAAAAAAGCGCCTCGGGCTGGGCGCTGTGGGGCAAGACCTTGAACCAGCCCTTGATGCCCCATGCATCGGCGATGCGTCCTACCTCGATCGCATCCGCCGGCAATTCGGCGGCTTCGAGTGCGGGCAACATCGCCGTGCTGGACGGCTTAGGCCGCCGCCTTGGGAGCCGCAGCAGCGGCTTGCTTGATCAGGCGCAGGACCGTGGGCGAAGCTTGTGCGCCGACGCTCTTCCAGTAAGCCAGGCGGTCCTGGGCAATACGGATGCTTTCTTCGTTTTCCTTGGCGATCGGGTTGTAGAAACCCAGGCGCTCGATGAAACGGCCATCGCGGCGAACGCGCTTGTCCGACACGACGATGTTGAAGAACGGACGGCCTTTGGAGCCGCCGCGGGAGAGTCGAATGACGACCATGATTTATCCTTGGGTGGTGCAGCAAGCCCGTTTTCTAAACAAGAAGCCCGCTCACAGTGTTCTTTCAGCGTCGAGACACGCGACATGGCCACCCGGCCAGCGACACGCTGAAAAGCCTGCGATTATAGCTCGACCTGCGTTTTCTCCGAATTCCGGCCTTTGCGCCGTCTGCTTGCAACCTGCATGACCCCTACCATCCGCCCCAGCCGCGACGAAGACATCGCGGCCATCACGGCCATCTATGCCCACCACGTGCTGAACGGCACCGGCACGTTCGAAACCGAAGCCCCTTCTGCCGCCGACATGGCTGCGCGGCGCGCCGATGTACTCGGCAAGAACCTGCCTTACCTCGTTGCCGAAGAAAACGGCAAAGTGTTGGGTTTTGCCTACTGCAACTGGTTCAAGCCGCGCCCGGCGTACCGCTTTTCGGCGGAAGATTCGATCTACATGTCCGAAGCCGCGCGTGGAAAGGGCCTTGGCGCGCAACTTTTGACCGCACTCTCGCAAGCCGCCGAAACGGTAGGCGTCCGCAAGCTGATCGCAGTGATCGGCGATTCGGCCAATGCCGGCTCCATCGGCGTGCACCGCAGCAACGGGTTCACTCACGTGGGCGTGCTCAAGGACTGCGGCTGGAAGTTCGGCCAATGGCGCGATGTGGTCCTGATGGAAAAGGTGCTCGGCGAAGGCAGCACAACCAAACCCGAATGAAAAACAAAACCTTTGCCGCCTGGCTCTCTTTTCTGGGCGGCCCGCTGGGCCTGCACCGCTTCTACCTGCGCGGCATGGGCGACTGGCTTGGCTGGCTGCTCCCCGTACCTACGGCGTTGGGCCTCTACGGCATGGAGCGCGTGCGCATGTATGGTGTGGACGACGGCTGGAGCTGGGTGCTGATTCCGCTGCTCGGCTTCACCATTGCAGGGTGCGCGCTGATGGCCATCATCTATGGCCTCATGACGCCCGAGAAGTGGAATGCCCGATTCAACGCTGGCGCGCCACCTGACGCCGAGGCAGGCCACACGAGCTGGGCCACCATCGGCGCCGTGGTGCTTGCGCTCTTTTTCGGCAGCACCGTGCTCATGGCCAGCATCGTGTTCAGCTTTCAGCGCTACTTCGAACACCAGGTCGAAGAAGGCCGAAAGATTTCGCAGTAGCGGCTTGATGCCGGCGCCAGGGCGCCGCAGCACGGCTCAGAAAATCTGCAGGCTGAGCCAGTACGCGATTGCGGCGACGAAAGCCGACGCCGGAATAGTGAAGATCCAGGCCCAGACGATGTTGCCCGCCACACCCCACCGCACCGCGCTCGCGCGCTGGGCGGAACCCACGCCGACGATGGCGCCGGTGATGGTGTGGGTGGTCGACACCGGAATGCCCAGCGCGGTGGCCAGGAACAGCGTGAGAGCGCCGCCCGTCTCTGCGCAGAAACCGCCCACGGGCTTGAGCTTGGTGATCTTCTGGCCCATGGTCTTGACGATGCGCCAGCCACCGAACATGGTGCCCAGCGCAATGGCCGCATAGCAGCTCACGATGGTCCATGTCGGCGGGTTCGCGTCGGTGGCGGAGGCATAGCCGGTGGCGATCAGCAGCATCCAGATGATGCCGATGGTCTTCTGTGCATCGTTGCCGCCGTGGCCCAGGCTGTAGGCCCCTGCCGAAACCAGCTGCAGCCGCCGGAACCAGCGGTCCACCCGCGACGGGGTTGCGCGCCGGAAGCCCCAGGCCACCAGCACCATCATCATGGATCCCAGCAGGAAGCCGAGGAGCGGCGAAACGAAAATGAACGCCACGGTCTTCCAGATGCCCGTGGCCACCAGCCCGCTGGCGCCGGTCTTTGCGATCACGGCGCCCACAATGCCGCCAATCAGCGCGTGCGACGAGCTGCTGGGAATACCGTAGTACCAGGTCACCAGGTTCCAGCTGATGGCGCCAATGAGCGCGCCGAACACCACGTGCACATCCACCACCCCGGGCTGGGCAATGCCCTTGCCCACCGTGGCTGCCACGCTCAGGTGAAAGATGAAGATCGCGATCAGGTTGAAGAACGCGGCAAAAAGCACCGCATGCCCCGGCTTGAGCACGCCGGTCGACACCACGGTGGCGATGGAATTCGCCGCGTCGTGGAAGCCGTTCATGAAGTCGAAGGCGATCGCGAGCACGACCAGCAATACCACCACCCAGAGGGCGACCTGAACCGTTGCCATCAATCGCTACCCGCTCAGGAGTTTTCGAGGACGATGCCCTCGATCACGTTGGCCACGTCCTCGCACTTGTCGGTGATTGTCTCGAGCAATTCGTAGATTGCCTTGAGCTTGATCACCTCGCGCACGTCAGGCTCCTCGCGGAACAGCTTGCTCATGGCGCTTCGCATCACGCGGTCGGCGTCGGATTCGAGACGGTCGATTTCCTCGCAGGTCTTCAGCGTGGCCTCGGCCACAGCCGGGTCTGCGATCTTGCCGAGAAACTTGACGGCGTCCTTCAGGCGGTCGCAGCACTTCACGCTCAGGGCCGTGAGGCGCACGATCTCGTCGGTCATGTGCCGCACGTCGTACAGCGCCATGGTTTCAGCGGAGTCCTGGATCAGGTCGGCCACGTCGTCCATCGTGTTGATGAGCTTGTGGATCTGCTCGCGATCGATGGGCGTGATGAAAGTCTTGTGGATGAGCCGGTTGACGTCGTGCGTCACGCGGTCGGCCGCACGCTCGGCGTTGTCGACGTCGCGGTTGTACTGCTCACGCAGGTGCACGTCGCTGTAATTGGCCACGAGTTGCTCGAACGCCCGCGCCGCTTCGACGATGCGCTCGGCGTGCTGGTTGAACATCTCGAAAAAATTCCCCTCGCGGGGCAGCAGCTTGCCGAACATGGCGCTCTCCTGGGTTCGCTGTTGCCACAAGTGCGTGACAACGTCATGAAAAACCGCGCAAGTGTAATGGGCGGCGCAAAGGCGCCCGTTCCACGGGGTTCCGGCCCTTCCCTGCGCTCAGTCGCGAATTCGCTCGATGACCTGTGAGGACACCCGGGCGAGTGCCGCGCGCGGTACCTTGTCGGGCGCAATTTCGGCAAGCGGCTTCAGCACAAAGGCCCGGTCGCGCATGCGGGGGTGCGGCAGAGTCAGCGCGGGGCTGTCCTTGATTGCATTGCCGTGCATCAGCAAGTCGAGGTCGAGCGTGCGCGGTGCATTGGGAAAAGGCCTCTCGCGGCCCGCCTGCTCTTCGAGAAGATGCAACTCGGACAGGAAGGCCTCGGCGGTGAGCCCGGTCCGCACGGCGACCACCGCATTGATGAAGTCAGGCCCGGTAGCGTCGACCGGCGCGCTGCGGTAAAGCGACGAGCGCGCCGTAACCACGGTGCGCTCGATGGCGCCGATGGCTTCCATGGCGGCTTTTACGGCCGCCTGGGCGTCGCCAAGGTTGGCACCGATGGCAACGAAGGCCTGCACGGTCGGGTAGTCCTCGCGCGTGCGGCGTGCTGCGGGGCTTCCGGGCGCCACCTTGCCCGAAGGCCTGCTGGGCGCGCGCCTCGCAGGCGCCGGCCCGCTCTTCGGCCTGGACGACGGACCGCCACGCGGTGGCGTGCGATCGCCGCCGCTGCTTTTCTTGCCGTCCTTCGGCCGGTTGGGCGCGCTCATTCGGCCGCAGCGCTCCCGCCGCCCTCGCCGCCACTACCGCCACCACCCCCCGTGCGCGGCTTGCGGCGACGGCGTCGCTTGCGGGGCGCGGCCGCTTCGCCATCGGGCGGCACGGCGCCGGCCTGGATTTCGGTCTCCGCCTCATCGTCGTCCTGCCGCTGATCGGAGCCGTCCTGCCGCTGGCGTGCCGCCGCCTCGCTGCGGGGCTTTGCCGCCACCGGATCGCGCGTGCGCACGCGCTGGCGGGTCTTTTGTTCATCGCGCACCTGCTCCAGCAGGTCTTGCCGGCGCACATCGTCGGCGGTGCTGAACTCTTGCCACCATTCAGCGATGGCTTCGCTGACCTCGCCAACATCCGCGCGCAGCCGCATGAAGTCGAAGGCGGCGCGAAAACGCGCCTGCTCAACCAGGCTGTAGGGCGTGGAGCCGGTGCGCTTGTCGAAACGCGGCTGCATCATCCAGATCTCACGCATGTCGGCCGCAAGCTTGCCGCGCCCCGACACGTCGCCGATGCGGGCGTTGAACACGTCGTCAATGGCGTCTTGCAGCGCCGGAAACGGCGGCTGCGGGCGCTGGCCGTGCCGGCCCTCGATGCGCTGGGCCCAGCCGTCGCGCACATCGGCCCACAGCACACAGGCCAGGAGGAAACTGGGCGCCACGGGCTTGCCCTCGCCCACGCGGCGGTCGGTGTCTTGCAGGGCGGCCTTCACAAACGGCGTATCGGCGCGCTCCACCACCACGTCGAGCAGCGGATAGATGCCGGTGACCAGGCCCAGCTTGCGCAATTGCTCGACCGTGGCAATGGCATGGCCGGTTTGCAGCAGCTTGAGCATTTCGTCGAACAGGCGGCTTTGCGGCACGTCGGCCAGCAGCTTGCTCGACTCGACCAGCGGGGCCGCCGTCTTGGTTTCCATCTTGAAACCGAGCGCCGCAAGCTTCGCCGAGAAACGAATGGCGCGAATGATGCGCACCGGGTCTTCGCGGTAGCGCGTGGCCGGGTCGCCGATCATGCGAAGGGTGAGCTTTTGCGCGTCCTTGATGCCGTTGTGATAGTCGACCACGATCTGGTTGGCCGGGTCGTAGTACATGGCGTTCACGGTGAAGTCGCGGCGTGCCGCGTCTTCTTCCTGCGGGCCCCACACGTTGTCGCGCAGCACGCGGCCGCTGGCATCCACCGCATGCTTCATGCTCGCAAGTTCGCCCTTGCTGGTACGCTCGTTGCCGGCAACCTGCTCGGCGGCGGCGTTGTCCATGTAGGCGCGGAAGGTCGAAACCTCGATCACTTCATGCTCGCGGCCTCGGCCGTACACCACGTGCACGATGCGAAACCTGCGGCCGATGATGAAGGCACGCCTGAAAAGCGACTTGACCTGCTCCGGCGTGGCGTTGGTGGCCACGTCGAAATCCTTGGGCCGCAGGCCCAGCAGCAGGTCGCGCACCGCGCCGCCCACCACATAAGCCTCGTAGCCCGCCTGCTGGAGCGTGGTAACCACGTTTTTCGCGCGTTCGTCGACCAGGGCCGGATCGATCTTGTGGACTTCCGCAGGCACCTCCTGGCGCTTGCCGAAGCGGCTCTTGCCCTGTGCGCCGCCGGCCGATTTGCCGAGCAGCTTGTCGATGAATTTCTTGATCATTGTTGGTTGAAGCTCTTCTTATTCGTTTTCGAGCATGGATCGGATGAGCGGGATCGTGATCGCGCGCTGTGTCTGCAGGGCATAGCCGTCGAGCTGCGTGAGCAGTTCCATCAGGCTACCCAGGTCGCGGCTGAAGCGGTGCAGCATGTAGTCGAGCACATCGTCCGACAGCATGACGCCGCGCGCATCGGCCGCCTGGCGCAACACCGCGCGGCGTTCGCTTTCGCTCAGCACCTGCAGGTGGAACACGTGGCCCCACCCGAGCCGGGTGCGAAGGTCTTCGCGCAGCGCCAGGTCTGCCGGCGGCAGTGCCCCGGCAGCGACGACCCCGCGCTGCAAGGTTTGCGCGTTGACGAACCAGTTGAAGGCCGCGTGCTGCTGCACGGCGGTGTAGAGGTGCACGTCATCGAGCAGCACGGCGCCCCAGCGCTCGTCGAACTCGGGCGGCTCCAGGAGGCCGGCGTGCAACCAGCCCACGCTTGCGCCCTGCTCGCGAAGTGCGACACGCACCGATTCGAGCAGATGGGTCTTGCCGCTGCCGCCTTCGCCCCACAGATAGGTGGGCACGGGCGAGTGCGGCACCGAATTGCCGGCGCCGCCCACCCACAGTTGCAGGTGCCGCAGCGCCGCCTCGTTCGGGCCGGCAAAAAAAGCGTCGAAGCTGGGGCCCGTCGCAATGCCGATATCGAGCGCGAGCTGTTTCATCCCGGGAAGGTTCATGGAAGGGGCCGCTGGGGCCCTTAAAATCGTGAGGAATTCTATCGGCCCGGCCGCTTCGGTTACCGGCGCCTCCACCTCTTCGCCTCCTTCCCGTCCCTTTCTCGACATCGTCCGACCATGACTTCCCCCACGCCCACCCCGCTCAGCTACAAGGATGCCGGTGTCGATATCGATGCCGGCGACGCCCTGGTCGACCGCATCAAGCCCCTGGCCAAGAAGACCCTGCGCGAAGGCGTGCTGGCCGGCATCGGCGGTTTTGGGGCGCTGTTCGAGGTGCCCAAGCGCTACAAGGAGCCGGTGCTGGTGAGCGGCACCGACGGCGTGGGCACCAAGCTCAAGCTGGCCTTCGAATGGAACATGCACGACACCGTGGGCATCGACCTGGTGGCCATGAGCGTCAACGACGTGCTGGTGCAAGGCGCCGAGCCCTTGTTCTTCCTTGACTACTTCGCCTGCGGCAAGCTCGATGTAGACACGGCTGCGGCCGTGATCGGCGGCATCGCGCGAGGCTGCGAAATCTCCGGCTGCGCGCTGATCGGGGGCGAAACCGCAGAAATGCCCGGCATGTACCCGGCGGGCGAATACGACCTGGCGGGTTTTGCCGTCGGCGCGGTCGAAAAATCGAAGATCCTCACGGGCCAGAACGTCAAGCCCGGCGACGTGGTGCTGGGCCTGACCTCGGCCGGCGTGCATTCGAACGGCTTCAGCCTGGTGCGCAAGGTGATCGAACGTGCCGGCGCCGACCTGCCCGCCACGCTCGACGGCAAGCCCTTCCGCCAGGCCGTGATGGAGCCCACCCACCTTTACGTGAAGCCCGTGCTGGAGGCACTGGCCAAGCACCCGATCAAGGCGCTCGCCCACATTACCGGCGGCGGCCTGCTCGAGAACATTCCGCGCGTGCTGCCCGAAGGCACGGCCGCCCACCTCAAGAAGGGCAGCTGGCCGCAGACCGAACTGTTCGCTTGGCTGCAGAAGGTGGCCGGCATCGACGACATCGAGATGAACCGTACCTTCAACAACGGCATCGGCATGGTGGTGGTGATCGACGCGGCCGAAGCTGCCGCCTGCGCCGCCACGCTGCGCACCGCCGGCGAAGCGGTGTACGAGATCGGCACCATTGCCGAACGCGGCACCGGCGCCGCGGTGGTGGTCGGCTGATCCCCCCTTCCGAGTCTCGCAATCAGCGCAGCACCCGGACCCTGATGTCCAAACCGCTCGTCGTCAACATCGACACCAAGCCCCAGCCCGCCTCGCGCAACGTGGTGCTGGCCAGCTATCTGCTGATGCCGGCCGCGCTGCTGCTGGTGATGTGGCAGCACCTGCTGCCAGGCTTGTTGTGCGTGTGCATCGGCTTTCTTGCCACGCGCTGGTTCGCGCGCCTCATCGGCACCGGTTTTGCTCGGCTTGGGCTGCAGCAAGGCCGCGGCGATGTGCTGGCACGCATATTGGCTGTCACGCTGGTGCTGCTGGCGCCCATTGCGCTGATCACGCTGGGGCTGTCGCAGGCGCGCGAGTACATCCTGGACGCACCCGACCAGTACCGCGAATTGCTCGACTACACGGCGCGCACGGTGCTGGAACTGCGGCTCAAGCTGCCTCCCGAAATTGCGGTGTACCTTCCTGAAGGGGCGGCTGAAGTTCAGCGCGTGGTGGCCAACTACCTCCGGGCGCAGGCCGGCTCGCTGGCGCTTGCCGGGCGGGCCTGGCTGGGTGGGCTGCTGTTTGCCTATGTCGGCCTCATCGTGGGCGGGCTGGCCGCCATTGCGCCGCCCCCGCTGCAGCGCAGGCCGCTTTCTGCGCAGCTGTACCGCCGCATCACCATTTTTGGCGAAGCCTTTGGCCAGATCGTTGCGGCGCAGTTCTGGATTGCGGCGTTCAACACCCTGTTGACCGCCATCTTCCTGCTGTTCCTGATGCCGCTCTGGGGCCCTCACCTGCCCTACACGCCGGCGCTCATCACACTCACTTTCGTGGCGGGCCTGGTACCTATCGTGGGCAACCTGGTCTGCAATTCGGTCATCACGCTGGTGGCGCTGTCGGTCTCACCCGTCACGGCGCTGGCCTGCCTCGTGTTCCTGATCATCATTCACAAGGCCGAATACGTGATCAACGCCAAGGTGGTCGGCAGCCGCACGCAGATGCGCGTGTGGGAACTGCTGGCGGTCATGTTCGTGGCCGAGGCGGTGTTCGGGCCCGCCGGGCTGGTGGCGGCACCGCTTTTCTATGCTTACCTCAAGAAAGAGCTCCAGGCCGCCGGCCTCGTGTAGCTTCGATGTCCTGATTTGATCGGTTCTGGTCCGCTTCGGCACGGACTTTAGACTGGCGGCGCTGAAGAATAGGAGGCATCATTCACTCCGCCCTTCAAGCCCCATGTCCACAGAATCGTGTCTGATAGTGATCGATGCGCAGGAATCATTCCGCCAGCGCGCCTACTGGTCCGAAGACGTTGCGCGGCCCTACTTCGCCGCCCAGAACGCATTGATCGAAGGCTGCGTGGCGGCCGGCGTTCCGATCGTGCGGATCTTCCATGTCGACGAGCCTGCGGTTGCAAGCCATCCCTTCGCCATCGAGTCGGGCCTTGTGCGGCCGATCGCAGGGCTGGCGGCATTCGAAGCCGCGGCTACGTTCACCAAGCATCGGCACAGCGCGCTGGTCAACAGCGGGCTCGACATCTGGCTCACGCAGCAAGGCATCGGCCGGCTGATCGTAAGCGGCATCCGCACTGAGCAATGCTGCGAAACCACCACGCGCCATGCGTCCGACCTGGGCTGGGAGGTCGACTATGTGACCGATGCCACGCTGACCTTCGACATGGTGCAGCCCGATGGCCGCCCGCTTGCGGCGGCCGATATCAAGGCCCGCACGGCTGCGGTGCTGGACGGCCGGTTTGCCTCTGTCTGCAGCGTGGCACAGGCGCTTGAACGCGCCGCCTCCACGCCCGCCGAGGTGGCGGCATGACGTTGCGTGTGCAAATCCTCGCCTACGACGGTGTCGAGGCGTTGGACTTCGCAGGTCCCTTTGAAGTGTTCACCACGGCAAGCCGGGTCAGCCAGCGCTTGAATCCTGGCGCGCAAGCTCCGTTCGAGGTCGCATCCGTGGCACTCGCAAACAAAGGCGAACCCGTGCAGGCACGGGCCGGCTTGCGCCTGCTCGCCGACCATGCCCTGGCCGACAGCCCCAAGCCCGACGTGTTGATCGTGCCCGGCGGCGTGGTCGATGCGCCAATGGCAAGCCATGCCACCCTGCGCTGGATTGCCGAACGCGCAGCCGGCGCGCAGCTGGTTGCTTCGGTATGCACAGGCGTGTTCCTGCTCGCGAAAAGCGGCGTGGTCACGCACGAGGCCGTCACCACCCATTGGGAGGACATTGCGGACTTGCGTGAGCAATTTCCGTCGCTGGATGTGCGCGAGGGCGAACGCTGGATCGACAGCGGCCGCATCGTCAGCTCCGCCGGCATCAGCGCTGGCATCGACATGAGCCTGTACCTGGTCGAGCGGCTGGCCGGCCGCGCGCTGGCCGAACGCACCGCGCGGCAGATGGACTATGCATGGAACTCCGGCAACCGCCCATCCGCGTAGTGTTCGTGCTGCTGCCGGGCAGCCTGGTGCTCGACTGGGCTGGCCCTGCGGAAGCGCTGCGCATCGCGAACCAGCGGCTGCGCGCAGCGGGCCGGCCCGAGTGCTTCGAGATCGAATTCGCGAGTCCACGCCCCACCTCGGTCGGCTCGGTGGGTGTTGCGCTTGCCAATCTCGCGCCGTTGCCGGTGCAGTGGCACGGTCCCACGTGGGTGGTGTTGGTCGGGCTGCCCGGCGACTTCATTCCAATCGACAACCCCGAGACGCAAGACCTGCTGCACTGGCTGCGGGGCCAGCGTTTCGAGCCGGGCCGGCTCGAACTGATCACCGTTTGCGCCGGCGCCTTGCTGGCAGCCCATGCGGGCGCTCTCGCCGGCCGGCGTGCCACCACGCACCACCATCACCTGGACGAATTGCGCGCTGCAGAGCCGCGCTGCGACGTGGTCGCCAACCGGGTATTCGTGATTGATCCCCCGATCTACAGCAGCGCGGGTGTCACCACTGGCATCGACCTGGTGCTTCATCGCATTGCAGACGTGTGCGGTGAAGCCCTGGCGGCCCAGGTGGCTCAGACGATGGTGGTGGCGCAGCGGCGCGGGCCGCACGACCCGGAGCTCTCGCCTTTTCTGGCCTACCGGAACCACCTGCACGCGGCCCTGCACCGCGTGCAGGACGCCGTCAGCGAGCAGCCGCAGGCCGACTGGAGCGTGCCTCGCATGGCGGAGGTGGCGCACACCTCGGCGCGGCACCTGACGCGGCTGTTCGTGGAGCACGCGGGTGTGGCGCCGCTGGCCTATCTGCGGCGGCTGAGGCTGGCGGCGGCGCAGCTCGCGCTGGCCTCGGGCGCCAGCGTGACGCGGGCGGCGGAAATCTCGGGCTTCGGTTCAGACACGCAACTGCGGCGCGCGTGGCACCAGTTCGGGCTGCCGGGTTCGCCTTCGGTCGCCACCTCAGCGTCGAAAGCCTAGCCCCGAAAAGGCGCCGAGCTCAGCTTTCCGGCGAAGTACAGGCCCGGGCGCGCGCCAGCAGCAAGGTTTTCTCCCGGCTGTTGCGCGTGAGCGATGCGGCGCGGTCGAATTCGCTGCGCGCCTCGTCGCGGCGGCCGAGCTTGTAGAGCAGGTCGCCTCGCACGGTCGGCAGCAAGTGGTAGCCCTGCAATGCCGGCTCGCCCGCGAGCGCATCGACCACCTCCAGCCCCGCGGCAGGGCCGAAGGCCATCGAAAGCGCAACGGCGCGGTTCAGCTCGACGATGGGCGACGGCGACAGCTCGGCCAGTGCGTCGTACAGCGCGGCGATGCGCGGCCAGTCCGTTTCTTCTGCGGTGCGCGCACGGCCGTGGCAGGCTGCAATGGCAGCCTGCAGCGCATAGGGGCCGAGCGCGCCGCCCAGCGCCTCCGCACGGGCCAGCCCGGCCAAACCGCGTTGGATGAGCATCTGATCCCAGCGCGCGCGGTTCTGTTCGAGCAGCAGCACCGGTTCGCCTGAAGGCCCCACGCGCGCGGCCGTGCGCGAGGCCTGGATTTCCATCAGCGCCACAAGGCCGTGCACCTCCGATGCGTCCAGCATGAGTTCGGCCACGATGCGGCCCAGGCGCATGGCTTCGTCGCAAAGCGCAGGCCGCATCCAGTCGTCGCCGGCGGTGGCCGAGTAGCCTTCGTTGAAGATGAGGTAGAGCACTTCGAGCACCGAGGCAAGCCGCGACTGGAGCTCATGCCGGCGCGGCACTTCAAAGGGCACGCGCGCTTCGAGCAGCGTGCGCTTGGCCCGCACGACGCGTTGTGCCACGGTGGCTTCGGGCACGAGAAAGGCGCGGGCAATTTCATCGGTCGTGAGGCCGCCCATCAGGCGCAGCGTCAGCGCCACACGCGCTTCGGTCGAAAGCACCGGGTGGCAGGCGGTAAACACCAGCCGCAGCAGGTCATCGCCTATGTCGTCGTCGATGGCCGCGTCCACCGCCTCGGCCAAATCGGCTTGGGCCATTTCATGCTGCGCGTCGAGTTCCCGGCCGATCTCGGGCGCCTTGCGCTCGGCCAATTGGCCATGGCGCAGGCGGTCGAGCGCTTTGCGCTTGGCCACGGCAGTGAGCCAGGCGGCCGGGTTGTCTGGCACACCCGATTCGGGCCATTGCTCCAGTGCGGTCACCAGAGCGTCGTGGGCCAGTTCTTCCGCCAGCCCCACGTCGCGCACCATGCGCGCAACGGTGGCAATGATCTTTGCCGACTCGATGCGCCACAAGGCCTCGATCGTGCGATGCACCGCTTCATGGTTGCCGCCATTGCCATTGTTCATGCGCGTGCTTCCCCTTTGCAGGGCGCTTGCCATAGCATGCGCACATGAAGCGCTGCATCCTGATCCTGGCCATCGTCTTCGGCAGCGTCCATGCTGCCGAAGTGGACCGCAACACCCTGGGAATGGCTTTCGTCAGGCTTCCGGCTGGCGAGTTTTTGATGGGCAGCGACGAGGCGCCCGAATCGCTGGCACGTGCTTTTCCGCAACTGCCGAAAACGCGGTTCGCGCAGTTGGACGACGAAGGACCGGTTCACCGGGTGCGCATCACGCGCCCGTTCTGGATGGGCCAGCACGAGGTCACGGTCGGGCAGTTCCGCCGCTTCATCGAAGCTTCGGGCTACGTGCCCGAGTCGGTGTCCGACCGAACCGGCGGCTACGGCTGGCGCGCCGACTACGACCCGGCCACCACCAAGCGCGGCGACGCTTTCGAGGGCCGCGACCCGCGCTACTCGTGGCGCAACCCCGGGTTTGTGCAAGGCGACGACCACCCGGTGGTCAACGTGACTTGGAACGACGCCATGGCGCTGGCGGCATGGTTGAGCAAGACCGAAGGACGCCGCTACAGGCTGCCCACCGAAGCCGAATGGGAGTACGCGTGCCGCGCCGGCACCCGAAGCCGCTACAGCTCGGGCGACGAGCCCCGCTCGCTGCTGGGCGTGGCCAACGTGTTCGATGCCAACAGCGCCCGGCATTGGCCCCGCTGGCAACAAATGGCAGTGGACGGCGACGATGGCTATGCCTTCACCGCGCCGGTGGGCAGCTTTGCGCCGAACCGCTGGGGCCTTTACGACATGCACGGCAATGCGTGGGAGTGGGTGGCCGACTGGCATGGCGATAAATACTACGCGCAGTCGCCAGTCGACGACCCCCAGGGGCCCACCGAAGGCGAGGTGCGCGTACGCCGCGGCGGCTCGTGGCACACATGGGCCTTTTACGCCCGCGCAGCCTACCGCAACTGGAACGCACCGGACACCCGCTACACCCTGGTGGGTATCCGGCTGGTGCGGGAAGACTGACCCGTGAAGATCTATCGCTTGACTGCCTGCATCGACGCAAACTCGGTGGTCAAGGCCTGCACGTCGGGTGGGTAGTCGGCAATCTCCTGGATCTGGCGAACCTCGATCACCTCGTTCTCGCCGCCGGGGCAGCGGGTGGCCCACTCGATGGCATCGGCGCGCGAAGGCACGTCGATGATCCAGTAGCCGCCGAGCACTTCCTTGGCTTCCGCAAAGGGGCCGTCCACCACCTTGGGCTTGCGGCCCGGAAAGCTAACGCGTGCCCCCATCGAGGGCGGGTGCAGGCCGTCGCAGCTGATCAAAATGCCGGCTTTCTGCATCGACTCGTTGTAGGCCATCATGGCCCCGACTGCCTCCACGTCGTCCGGAATGGTGCCGGGCGCGGCGGTTTCGTAGCCGTGGGGAATCATCAGCAACATGAATCGCATGACAGGTCTCCTTGATGCAATTCGTTCAGTTGCCGGCTTTGGTGCGCGCCGCGGTTTCGGCGCGCAGGCGCTCTTCCTGCGCCAACAACTCCGGCGTCATCGACTCCGCAAAATCGGAAGCCTCGAACACCTGGCGGATCTCGATCTCGCCCTCCTGGAACGGGCTGCGCTTGATCCATTCGATGGCTTCTTCCTTCGACTTGACCTGGAGCAGCCAGAAGCCCGCCAGCAGTTCCTTCGTTTCGGCAAAGGGACCGTCGATGACTGTTCGCTTCAGGCCTTCGCAGCGCACCCGCGCGCCCCTGGAGGAAGGATGCAGCCCTTCGCCCGCCAGCAGCACGCCGGCCTTGACCAGTTCTTCGTTGAACTTGCCCATGGCCGTGAGCACCTCGGTGCTGGGCATCACGCCCGCTTCGGAATCCTTGTTGGCCTTGACCAGAACCATGAATCGCATGTCGTTTCTCCTGAAGGTTGATGAATGAACTGTGGAGCCGCTGGAATTGCGCGCTCCTGTTCACACGTCGAACGAGGGAAAGCCGGATCGACACGTTGGCGCCAATCCATTTGTAATTTTATGTTTCAGAAATTCAGGGCAGGTAGCCGCAGAAACGCAGGATATGTCCGTCCGGTTCGCGGATCGCAAATTCGCGCAAGCCCCAGGGCTGCGACGTTGGCGGTTCAACAATGGTGACGCCGCGCTTCGCATAGGCGGCGTGCAGACCGTCGATGTCCTTGCCCACGTGGATCACGATTTCGCCGCGCCAGGGCGCGGCCCCGCGCGTGTTGCATTGCCACAGGCGCAGGTAGACCGGATCGCCATACGTGCGGTCGCCCTTTTTCACCCGGGCGTAGCTGGGCGGCTCGCCGGCGATGAAATCGAGTTCGAAACCCAGGATGTCCCGGAACCAGCGCGCGGCGCGAGTTACGTCGGAAACCGGCAGCACCGGCTGCACGCCGTGAAATTCGTGAAGCGTGCCGAGATCGGAGGTGTCGGCAACGCCGTTCCTCGCGCTCATCAGTTGGCCGCTCGGCGCAAGGCGGCTACCCGCTCCGCAATCACGTCGACGTCGAGCGCGTCTTCCGCATGCTCGAGGTAGGTTTCGAGGTCTCGCACCGCGGCTGCGGTATTGCCCTGCTCGGCATGCGCGATGCCGCGGTCGCGGTACTCGCCCCAGGCGGTGGGCAGGAGCGCAATGAGGCGGTCTTGCACAGAAATGGCGCGTTGCCAGTCTTCCTGGGCGCGATGCACTTCCTTCAGGTTGCGCAGCATGCGGCCGATGATCTCGCGCGAGCTGGCGGGCTGGAGATAAAGACCCAGGGGCACGTCGAAATCGCCGACCAGGCCGTTGCTGCGCTTGTACGGCTCGAGCCGCTCGCCGAGTTCTTCGCGCGAAAGCGACTTGCCGGTGAAGGGATCGATGACCACCTGCCCCTTCGGCAGCGTGACCTTGAGCATGAAATGCCCCGGAAAACCAATGCCGCGCGCCTGCAGGCCAAGGCCCTGCGCCAGTTCCATCCAGAGCACCGCCAGCGAAATCGGAATGCCGCGGCGCGTGCGCAAGACGGCGTTCAGGTAGCTGTTGTCGGGGTCGTAGTAGTCGTTGACGTTGCCGCCAAAGTTCAGGTCGTTGAAGAAGAACTGGTTGAGCGCCCGCAGCCGGGCGAGCGGCGCGGCGTCGGCGGGCAGTCTGCGCTTGAGGCGCGCAAGCAGCTGGTCGACATCGCCCAGCACCTGCTGCACGTCGAGATCCGGATACTCGTCCTGCGCAAGGCTGGCGGCTGCCTCGAGCAGCGGAAAGTGGTCGTCGCTTTGCACCAGCGATTCGAAATACGCCAGTGCCGTGGGAACCTGAAAGCTGAACGTCATGTGTCTTTGTAGAGGAGCATTCGGGGACCGTCAAGGCGGTGTTTTCAGCTTGCGCAATACGAAAACGTGGCCCCTGCGGCAACCTGTGGCGGGGTGGCTCCTGCTGCCCGGTTCTGTACCGTTTAACGGCGCATGAAACTGCGTAACCGCACGCCTGCCGCAGCCAGCACGGCGAAATACAGCAGCCCCGCGCCCGCAATCAGCGCCGCAAGCAGCCCGATACGGTGCAAACGCTGTGCGCGCAGGCCGATCCAGTCGAAATAGTAAGTACCCCAGGCAAGCAAGGCAGCCAGCACCAGCGTGCCCGCCGCCACCTGCAGGATGAACTTGCCCCAGCCCGGCTCGGGCTTGTAGCTGCCGCGTCGGATCAGCCCTACCAATAGCCAGATGGCATTGACCACCGCGCCAAGGCCAATGGTCAGCGTGAGTGCGGCATGCTGCAGCACCGGCACCAGAAAGACATTGAGCAGCTGGGTCAGAACCAGCACCGATACGGCGATGATCACCGGCGTGCGCATGTCGTATTTGGCGTAGTAGCCAGGCGCAAGCACCTTGATGGCGACGATGCCGACCAGCCCGACACCGTAGCCCATCAATGCGAGCGTGGTGCGCTTCACGTCTTCGGCGCCATAGGCGCCGTTGTGAAAAAGCACCGCGACCAGCGGCTGCGAAAACAGCAGCAGCGCGACGGCGCATGGCGCCGCGAGCAGCACCACGAGCCGAAGGCCCCAGTCGAGCAGGGCCGAATAGCGCTCGTCGTCCTTGGCGGCTCGCGCTCCGGCCAACTGCGGCATCAGCACCACGCCAAGCGCAACGCCGAGCATGGCGGTGGGAAACTCCATCAGCCGATCGGCATTGACCACCCAGGTCACGCTGCCCGTGGCAAGGTGCGAGGCGATCTGCGTATTGATGAGCAGCGAAATCTGCGCCACGCTCACGCCCAGCAAGGCCGGCAGCATGAGCTTCAGCACCTTGCGGGTGGTCGGGTCGGTCCAGGCGGCGCGCAGTGCGCCGAAGCTCGCACCGATGCGCGGCATCAGTCCCAGCGCGCGCAACGCGGGCACCTGCAATGCCAGTTGCAAAACGCCGCCAACCAGCACCCCGGCGCACTGCGCATAGATCGGCTCGATGCCGTAGCGCCTGAAAAGCGGTGCGCCGACCGTAATGGCAAGAATCAAAGAAAGATTGAGCAGCACCGGCGAGGCGGCCGGCACCGCAAACTTGCGCCACGTGTTCAGCACTCCGCCCGCCAGCGCCACGAGCGACATGAAGCCGATGTAGGGGAACATCCAGCGCGTCATGACGACGGCTGCGTCGAAGCCCTTCAACCCGCTGGCCATGGCCCAAACCAGCCAAGGCGCGCCGAGCACACCAGCCGCGCACACGATCACCAGCGCCCAGGTAAGTAGCGTAGCCACGTGGTCGATCAGCGCCTTGGCGCCCTCTTCTCCTGCCTCGGTCTTGCGTGCAGCGAGCACCGGAACAAAGGCCTGGCTGAAAGCGCCTTCGCCGAAAACCCGCCGAAACAGGTTGGGAATGCGAAAGGCGACGTTGAAGGCGTCGGTCAGGGCGCTGACGCCGAACACCGAGGCAAAAAGCACGTCGCGCACGAGGCCCGTGATCCGCGATGCGAGCGTCAGAAGGGAAACGGTGGAGGCGGATTTGAGCAGTGACACGGGGCGAGTGTAGGGCCCGGCAAGCACCGATTCGGCAGAAAACGCAACCCGGCCTATAATGGAGGGCTTTGCTGCATCATCCTCAGACACCTAAGGAACTAAATCATGGCATCCGCCAAGCCCAAGAAAAAGAACCCGCGCCTCGCCTCCGGCCGTAAGCGCGTCCGCCAGGACACCAAGCTCAACGCTGCGAACACCTCGCTGCGCTCCAAATACCGCACCGCCGTGAAGAATGTCGAAAAGGCCGTTCTGGCCGGCGACAAGACCAAGGCAAGCGAACTCTTCGCGAAGGCCCAGAGCATCGTCGACACCGTCGCCGACAAGGGCATCTTCCACAAGAACAAGGCAGCTCGCGACAAGAGCCGCCTGTCGGCAAAGGTCAAGGCCCTCGCCCTCGCGCCTGAAAAGGCAGCCGCCTGACACCTGTCAGGCAAGCCCGGATCGGAATTCTCCGGTCCGCCGTTTGATCGGGGTGCGCTGCAGCAAAGTGTAAAAAACCGCCTTGGGGCGGTTTTTTCATGGGCGCTCGCTTCTGGAGCGGGACTGGGTTCAGGTCTTCGGCTCTGTGCCGGGCACGCCGGGTGCGTCGGGAACAAGGCAGGCCTCGGCCACCTGCAAATCGTTATCCCGCGCAAAATTGACGCAAAAGTCCCATGCCATGGGTTCGGCGTCGCGCAGGGCCCGGTTCACGACCACGCACTTCACGCCGTTGATGGTGGTGGGCACGCACCACGGCGAATAGCTCAGGTGGCTTCCCGGATAAGCGCCCCCGGGGCGAAAAGAGCACATGACGCCGGCCAGCCGCTCGGCCCAGTCGCTCGGGCGAAAAGTCCGGCCATCATGGGTGATGCCCTGGATGAAGATTTCTTTGGCAGTGGGGGAAATCATCGTTGAATGAGGCGCCCGCAGGCGGGTGCTGCGGTGCAACAAGAGATTCTATCCGCGCCACTTTGCTGCCTGGACCAAGGGCATTGCTGTAATGCGGAATCCTCAATAAAGCCGTCCGACCGGACGCCTAGAATCCGCGGTTCCCTATCTGGAGAACCCGAATGAGCGCTACCGCCCAGCCCACCTCGCCCCACGTCATGAACACCTACGGTCGCCTGCCGATCGCGCTGTCGCACGGCCAGGGCTGCCGAGTCTGGGACACCGCGGGCAAGGCGTATCTGGACGGCCTTGGCGGCATTGCCGTGAACACGCTGGGCCACAACCATCCCGAGCTGGTGCCGGCGCTGCAAGACCAGATCAGCAAGCTGATTCACAGCTCCAACTACTACCACGTGCCCGGCCAGGAGCAGCTTGCCGCCAAGCTGACCGAGCTCTCGGGCCTGACCAACGCCTTTTTCTGCTGCACGGGCCTTGAAGCCAACGAAGCCGCGCTGAAGCTCGCGCGCAAGTTCGGCCACGACAAGGGCATCGAGCGGCCCGAAATCGTGGTTTACGAAGCCGCCTTCCACGGCCGCAGCATCGCCACGCTGTCGGCCACGGGCAACCCGAAGGTGCAGGCCGGCTTCGGCCCGCTGGTCGAGGGTTTCATCCGTGTGCCGCTGAACGACATCGAAGCGCTCAAGAAGGCGACCGAAGGCAACCCCAACGTGGTGGCCGTGTTCTTCGAAACCATCCAGGGCGAAGGCGGCATCAACCCGATGCGGTGGGAATACCTGAAGCAGGTTCGCGCCCTGTGCGACGAGCGCGACTGGCTCATGATGATCGACGAAGTGCAATGCGGCATGGGCCGCACCGGCAAGTGGTTTGCGCACCAGTGGGCCGGCATCAAGCCGGACGTGATGCCGCTGGCCAAGGGCCTGGGCTCGGGCGTGCCGATTGGCGCGGTTGTAGCCGGCCCCAAGGCCGCCAACATCTTCGGCCCAGGCAACCACGGCACCACCTTCGGCGGCAACCCGCTCGCAATGCGTGCCGGCGTCGAAACCATTCGCATCATGGAAGAGCACAAGCTGCTCGAAAACGCCGCCACAGTGGGCGAGCATCTTAAGAGCGCGCTGCAGCGCGAAATCGGCGGCCTGGCCGGCGTGAAGGAAATCCGCGGCCAAGGGCTGATGCTGGGTATCGAGCTCGACCGGCCCTGCGGCGTCATCCTGAACCGCGCCTGCGACGCCGGCCTGCTGCTGAGCGTGACGGCCGACAAGGTGATTCGCCTCGTGCCACCGCTCATCCTGAGCATTGCGGAGGCCGACGAGATCGTTGCCATCCTCGCGCCCATCGTGAAAACATTTTTGTCGGAGCCCGTAGCGCAATGACGACCGCCACCACGCCGCACGCCATTCGCCACTACCTGCAGTTCTCGGACCTCACGGCCGACGAGTACGCCTATCTTTTCGATCGCATGGCGATCATCAAGAAGAAGTTCAAGACCTACGAAAAGCACCAGCCGCTCACCGATCGCACGCTGGCGATGATTTTCGAGAAGGCCAGCACGCGCACCCGCGTGAGCTTCGAGGCGGGCATGTACCAACTGGGCGGCAGCGTGGTGCACCTGACCACGGGCGACAGCCAGCTCGGCCGCGCCGAACCCATCGAGGACAGCGCCAAGGTGATCAGCCGCATGGTCGACCTGGTGATGATCCGCACCTATGAGCAAACCAAGATCGACAGCTTTGCCGCGCATTCGCGCGTGCCGGTGATCAACGGGTTGACCAACGAGTTCCACCCCTGCCAGATCCTTGCGGACATCTTCACGTACATCGAGCATCGTGGTTCGATCCAGGGAAAAACCGTGGCCTGGGTGGGTGATGGCAACAACATGGCCAACACATGGCTGCAGGCGAGCGAGATCCTGGGCTTCAAGGTGCATGTGAGCACGCCCAGCGGCTACGAAGTCGATCAATCAGTGGCCGGCCTGCGTTCGGCCGACAGCTACGAGGTCTTCAAGGACCCGATGGAAGCCTGCCGCGGCGCCGACCTCGTTACCACCGACGTCTGGACCAGCATGGGCTACGAGTCCGAGAACGAGGCCCGCCGCAAGGCCTTTGCCGACTGGTGCGTCGACGAAGACATGATGCGCGTCGCACAGCCCGATGCCCTCTTCATGCACTGCCTGCCCGCCCACCGCGGAGAAGAAGTGCAGGCCGAAGTCATCGACGGCCCGCAGTCGGTGGTGTGGGACGAGGCCGAGAACCGGCTGCACGCACAAAAGGCGCTGATGGAATTCTTGCTGCTCGGCAAGCTCTGAAGAAAAGCTGAAGGCGCGGCCGCGTGTCCCATTGCCAGCAATGCGGCGCCTGCTGCGCCAGCTACCGCGTCGACTTCAGCGTGCACGAACTCGATGAAAACGGCGGCAAGGTGCCATCGGGCCTTGCCGTCGAAGTGAACCACACCCTGTGCCGCATGCGCGGCACCGACCACACGCCCATGCGATGCGCAGCCCTGACCGGCAAGATCGGGCAGTCGGTGGCATGCGGCATCTACGAGTGGCGGCCCAACCCATGCCATGAGCTGCAGGCCGGCAGCGACGCCTGCGAGCGGGCACGCGCCCGGCACGGGTTGCCTGCCCTATCCCGCTGAGTCGATCATCTCGTCACGCTGTGTGTTGGAAATAACCGACACCACGACCCCGCTCCCGGCGCTAACTTTGCGCCATGCGTTCTTTGCAAACTCAACCCCGCATCTGGGACATATCGCCGCCGGTGCATGAAGGCGCGCCGGTGTTTCCCGGCGACACGCCTTATCAGCAGCGATGGGCGGCAACCATCTCACCGGGCTGCCCGGTGAACGTCAGCGAGATCACGCTCTCGCCGCACATCGGAGCGCATGCCGACGCCCCCCTGCACTACGACCCCAAAGGCCAGACGATCGGCCAGGTGGACCTTGCGCCTTTTCTCGGCACCTGCCGCGTGATTCACGCCATCGCCAAGGGCCCGCTTATCGAATGGGAGCACATCTCCCACGCCATCGACAGCCGGTTGCCCCAGCGCGTGCTGGTGCGCACCTACGCAACCATGCCCGTCGGCCGCTGGGATCCGCAGCTCAGGGCCTATGCGCCCTCCACCGTCGAGCGCCTTGCGGCCATGGGCGTAAAGCTCATCGGCATCGACACGGCCAGCATCGACCCGGCCGACAGCAAGACGCTGGAAAGCCACCAGCGCATCCGCCGCCTCGACCTGCGCGTGCTCGAGAACCTTGTGCTCGACGATGTGCCCGAGGGCGACTACGAACTCATCGCGCTGCCGCTCAAGCTGGTCAGCGCCGATGCCTCTCCCGTTCGCGCCGTGCTGCGCGAACTTCCACGCTGAAAACCCGCCCAATGACGACTCTCGAAGACTGCCGCGCGCTCGATGCGCAAGACCCGCTGCGCTCGCTGCGCGACCAATTCACCCTGCCCCAGGGCGTGATCTACCTCGATGGCAACTCGCTGGGCGTGCTGCCCAAGGCCGCACCTGCGCGCATCGCCCAAGTGGTTGCAGAGCAATGGGGCCAGGGCCTCATCCGCTCGTGGAACACGGCCAGCTGGTTCGATCTGCCGCAACGCCTCGGCGACAAGGTGGCCCGCCTGATCGGCGCGGCGCCGGGCGAAGTGGTGTGCACCGACAGCACTTCGGTCAACCTCTACAAGGTGCTCTTCGCAGCACTCTCGCAGCAAAAAGACAGCGGCCGCAAGCTGGTCGTCAGCGAGCGCAGCAACTTTCCGACCGACCTCTACATCGCCGAATCCTTGTGCCGCGAGCGCGGCTTCACGCTCAAGCTGATCGACGCAGTCGAGTTGCAAGGCCCCGGCTCGGTGCTGACCGATGAGGTAGCCGTGCTGATGCTCACGCACGTGAACTACCGTACCGGCGCCATGCACGACATGAAGGCCATCACCGCCGCAGCGCACGCGGCGGGTGCCCTCACGGTGTGGGACCTGGCGCACTCCGCAGGCGCCGTGCCCGTGGCGCTGAACGAAAGCAATGCCGACTACGCCATTGGCTGCGGCTACAAGTACCTGAACGGCGGCCCAGGTGCGCCGGCATTCGTGTGGGTTCATACGCGGCATGCCGGCAAGTTCGAGCAACCGCTGTCGGGCTGGTGGGGGCACGCGGCGCCTTTCGAATTCACACCGCACTATCGGCCTGCGCCCGGCGTGGGCCGTTATCTCTGCGGCACACAGCCGATCATCGCGCTGGCAGGGCTCGAATGCGGGCTCGACACGGTGCTTGCGGCCGAAGCTTTCGACGGCGGCAAAGGCGGCATGGCCGCGCTGCGTGCAAAGTCGCTCGCGCTTACCGACCTTTTCATTGGGCTCGTCGAAGAGCGTTGCGCAGGCCAGGGCCTTTCGCTCGTCACGCCGCGTGAACACGCGCGGCGCGGCTCGCAGGTTTGCCTGAGCCGAAGCGAAGGCGCCTATGCGATCGTGCAGGCGCTGATTGCGCGCGGCGTCATTGGCGACTACCGCGCTGGCGATTCGCAGATGCCCGACATATTGCGATTCGGCTTCACGCCGCTATACCTTGGCTTCGAGGATGTATGGAACTCGGTCGAACACCTGGTGCAGGTGCTCGAATCGGGCGAATGGCAGCGCGAAGAATTCAATCGCAAGAACGCAGTGACCTGAGCACCAAGTACCCATGAAATACAAATTGATCACCCTCTTCGGCTCGCTCCTGATGCTGGCCGCACCGGCCTTTGCACAGCAGACGAGCTACACGCTCGACCAGCTAAAGGCTTTTGTCGCCCTCACGCCCGACGCGTTCCGGCAACAGGTCAAGGCCCAAGGTTTTTCGTACGCCGACAAGACCGTGACCGCCGAGGTCAGCATGATCGAATACGACAAGGTGGTCGACGATCACACGATCCGCTTCATGAAGTCCACCTACGCGGAAAGCCGCGCCGGCGAAAACAACATCCAGCTGTCGCTGACCGACAAGGCCGCCTTCGAGCGGCTGGTAAAGGAAGTGCGCGCTGCGGGCTACGCGCCGGCTGAAAAGGGGCGGATTCCGGGTGGCGAGACTTATCAGGAGTTCAAGCGCAAGAACGATGTCGTGCGTTTCGTCTATCCCGCCAAAGATTCGGTACCGGGCCTCCCCTCCTACACCGCCGTGGTCTGGCGATGATCCGCCGGCAAGCATCATGAGCACCGAAAAAATCGTTCACGAAGAAAAGGCGCAGCTGGATTTCAGCGCGTCGATGAGCTACGGCGACTACCTGCACCTGGACCAGATCCTCAACGCGCAGCATCCGCTCTCGCCGGCTCACGACGAAATGCTGTTCATCGTGCAGCACCAGACCAGCGAGCTCTGGATGAAGCTCATGCTGCATGAGCTGCGCGCCGCCACGGGTTGCATTGCGCAAGAAAAACTGGCCGACGCCTTCAAGATGCTTGCCCGAGTGAGCCGCATCATGGAACAGCTGGTGAGTGCATGGACGGTGCTCTCGACCATGACGCCCCCCGAGTACACGGCCATGCGGCCCTACCTCGCCAACTCGAGCGGCTTTCAAAGCGCGCAGTACCGCTGCATCGAGTTTGCGCTCGGCAACAAGAACCCTGCCATGCTCAAGCCGCACGCGCACCGGCCCGATCTGCTGGCGCAGGTCGAAGAAGCCTACCGGTCGCCTTCGCTCTATGACGAATCGCTGAAGCTGCTGGCGCGCCGCG
Source organism: Variovorax sp. 3319 (assembly GCF_031456585.1). Classification (NCBI taxonomy): domain Bacteria; kingdom Pseudomonadati; phylum Pseudomonadota; class Betaproteobacteria; order Burkholderiales; family Comamonadaceae; genus Variovorax; species Variovorax sp. 3319. The sequence goes on along the minus strand of NZ_JAVDUZ010000001.1, from coordinate 526,195 downwards.
GCCTTGCAGTGCCTGCCGACCATCTCGAGCGCGACTGGACGCAGCCCTATGAAGTGAGCGACGGCGTCGAGGCCGCATGGCTTACGGTGTACAGAAACCCGCACGACCACTGGGACCTGTACCAACTGGGCGAGAAACTCACCGACCTTGAAGACGCTTTCCGGCTCTGGCGTTTTCGCCATGTGACCACAGTAGAACGCGTGATCGGCTTCAAGCGCGGTACTGGCGGCACAGGCGGCGTGAGCTACCTGCGCAAGATGCTCGACGTGGTGCTGTTCCCTGAAATCTGGAAGCTGCGCACCGACCTGTAGCCACGGATCTCCAGTGCAGGCCGCACTTACGCGGCGCGCCATGCGAGTGCTTGCTCCATTTGCACAAAGCGCTACATTGGCATCAACGGAGGCACTGCCAATGAAAGATGTCCAGTTCTCGCCCGAAGAGCTTGCTACCCTGCGCGAACATGGCGTTGTCCTGTTCGCGGACCGCGTGATCTTCGATGCGCAGCCGCCGATGCCCGCGCCGCAGATCGCCGCCATACAGGCCCTCTGCGCAGGGCCGATTCCCGAGCCGCTGATTGAACTGTGGAAGCAAACGGCGGGCGGCCGGCTCGACTACGACCTCTCGCTGCCGATGAACGGCAACATCGAATCCATCAGCTGGTCGGAACTGTTCTGGAACGGCAGCGACGGCTATCGCGATCTGCAGGGCTGGATCGCGCATGAACAGGAACTGGCCGAAGAGGCTGCCGAGGAAGATGGCCGCGACTGGAGCGGCAAGCTCACGCACCTGCCCTTCGGGGGCTTCGAGTATCTGGACCGGGTTTATGCGGTGGTAGAGCCCGGCCCCGAACACGGCCACATCACCGCATGGAAGCACGGATTGCCGCCGGCCTGGACGCATGCGCTGCATGAAGACGGCGTGAGCACCATCGCTCCGGATCTCAACAGCGCCTTCGGGGCACTGCATCTCGACGAAGACCCGCTGGCACCCACCGGCGATTATTTTTCCGGCCAGGCCCTGCTCCAGTACCTGGACGACCGGCACCAGGACCATGGCCTGGACCTCGACCTGATGGACAAGCTGGTGAGCTTCTATTGCCTCGCGGTGATCGACTGGCGCACACCGCTGGCCAACGGCACGCTGCGCCGACTGCCGGCCACGGCGCGCGCGGCGCTGCACCACGCCATTGCCAGCGACGACGCGGACCTGGTGGCCGAGCTCGCCGCTGCGGGCGTGAGCTTCGACGGACCGCAGCAGGGAAGTGCGTTGGCCACGGACGTCGCAATAGGCAACAACGCCTTTGCCGCAGCCATGGCGCTGGTCCGTGCGGGCGCTCCGGTGGCACGCGACGCCCTGCGCAACATCGACGGCCAGATTTCACCCGAGCTGACGAATGCGCTGCTCGTGAACGGGGCCGAGCCGAACGTGGCCGCCATCGTCAAATGCGCGGCCTGCGGCGCGCCTGCAAGCGCACACCTGGTCGCCGACGCATGCGCGCAAGCCGGTATCGACGTGCCCCCCGCTTTTGCTGCCGAGCGCGATGCGGTGCTGGCCGAACTCGAGTCGACGCTGCTGGAGGTGCGCGACGGCTCTCATGGCCACTATCTCGGCCCCGAAGGGTTGGCCGAGCGGATCGGGCACCTGCAGACTTTCAGGCTCTGAGAGCCAGCAGCGCGGCAGTCCTCAGCCTCCGTACAGCCAAGGCTGGTCCAGCAGCCGCGCGCCCAGCGTGCGCAGGGCAAGGTCGCGGCCCAGGCGCATGGGGCCGGTGGCATGAAAGACCTGCCCGTTGCGCCGAGCCCTTGCCTGCACCATGGCATTGCGCTGCCAGCGTGCCTCGGCATAGCGGGCAAACGCCGCCGGCACTTCGGCCGCTCCACCATTGCCAAGTGCTTCTGCCAAGGCCACAGCGTCTTCGATGGCCATGCCCGCGCCTTGCGCAAGGTAAGGCACCATCGGATGCGCGGCGTCGCCCACCAATGCAATGCGCTCGTGCGCCATGTCCGCCGCTGAAGTCAGCGGCGCCCGGTCGCAGAGGGTCCACGCGCGCCAGCCAGGCATCGCTTCGAGCAGGGCTTGCAAGGCACGGCCGCTGCGGCCCGTAGCCCGCTGCAGCGCGGCAAGGCTGCTGGCCTGGTCCCAATCGCGTGCGTCGCCGGCCGGCGCAGATTCGGCGATTGCCACCACGTTGAGCCAATCGCCGCCGCGCACCGGATAGGCCACCACGTGCAGCCGAGGCCCCAGCCATACATCGATGCGGCGGCGGCGCAGCGCCTCCGGCAGTTCAGCTTGCGCAACGAGCCCGCGCCAGGCCGTGTGGCCTGTGACGCGGGGCGGTTCGGCCGCCGACGCGGATTCGAGCCGCTGGCGCGCCAGGCTCCAGAGTCCGTCTGCACCGACCAGCGCCTCGCCCTCCCAGGCGCGGGCACCGCTGCTCGATATGCAGACGAGGTCGTCACTCATTTCGATCTGCGCAATGCGGGCGTCGGTCACCAGGGTGCCCGTACCTTGCGACTTCACCGCTTCGAGCAGCAAAGCGTGCAGATCGGCACGATGGACGCAGAGGTAAGGGGCGCCATAGCGCCCGTGCATGGCATCACCCAGTTGCAGGCGGGCCAACTCGGCGCCGCTGCCGGCGCTTTGCACCACCAGCGCTTCGGGGCGCGCGGCAATGGCATCGACGCCCTTGCCCACGCCCAGTTGCTGAAGACGCCGCGTGACGTTCGGCCCGATCTGGATGCCCGCGCCGATTTCGGCAAATGCAGCCGCTTGTTCGAAGACGTCGACGCGATGGCGGCCACGGGACAGCGCCAGCGCGGTAGCGAGCCCCCCGATGCCGCCGCCGGCGACGAGGATGTGTGCAGACATCGGCCTTTAGCGGCTGTGCGTGGACAGCGGGCCGCGGCCGGCTTCTTCGGCGTGTTTCCTGTCGGCGGCCTTGGGTCCGCAACTGCCGCAGCTGTCGCAGGAGCCGCAGCCTGAAGTCTTGGCAAGCGAGGCCGCCAGTTGGTCCGCGCGTTCCTGGTCGACAAGGCCCGCACGATGGCTGCCGGCCGCGAGCTTCTGCGCGGCACTGCGCCGCCAGCCAGCGGGCATCCAGCGCCACACCGCGTAGAACGCGGCAGCGGCGACGATCAATCCGACGATCAGTTGCTGTGCCATATCTTCTTCAAGCCTTTCATTGCAGGTTTTAACCTGCTCCGAGCGCCACTGCAACGCGGTAGGTAATGAAGCAGGCTGCATAGGCAAGCGCGAAGAGATAGCCCGCCATGATCCACACATAGCGCCACGACCCTGTTTCGCGCTTCACGGCCGCAAGGGTAGAAATGCACTGCGGCGCAAACACGTACCAGACCAGCAACGAGAGCGCCGTGGCGAGCGACCAGCTGCCCGCGATCAACGGCTCGAGCTGGCCCGCCACATCGTCGCCGCTGGCCGCAAGCGCGTACACCGTGCCGAGGGCACCCACCGCCACCTCGCGCGCTGCCATGCCCGGCACCAGTGCAATGGAGATCTGCCAGTTGAAACCGATGGGCGCAAAGATGTGCTCCAGGCCGCGTCCGATCATGCCGGCCAGGCTGTACTGGATGGCTGGCCCCGTCGCGCCTTCGGGCGGCGAAGGGAACGTCGACAGGAACCACAGCAAGATGGTGAGCGTGAGAATGATCGTGCCTACGCGCTGAATGAAGATCCACGCCCGCTCGTAGAGGCCGAGCGCCAGGTTGCGCAGGTTGGGCCAGCGGTAGGCCGGCAATTCCATCATCAGCGGCGAGTGCTGCTTGTTGTCGCGAAAGCGCTTCATAACCCACGCCACGGCCATTGCCGAGACGATGCCGAACACATACAGCGCGAACAGCACCACGCCCTGCAGGTTGAACACGCCGCCCACGGTGCGCGCCGGAATAAAGGCCGCAATCAACAGCGCATAGACCGGCAGGCGCGCCGAACAGGTCATGAGCGGGGCAATCATGATGGTGGTGATGCGGTCGCGCCAGTTGCTGATGGTGCGCGTTGCCATCACGCCAGGAATGGCGCAGGCAAAGCTCGAAAGCAGCGGAATGAACGAGCGGCCCGAAAGCCCCACGGTGCCCATTACGCGGTCTAGCAGGAACGCGGCACGCGGCAGATAGCCTGAATCTTCCAGCGCCAGGATGAACAGGAAGAGGATCAGGATCTGCGGCAAAAACACGATCACGCCGCCCACGCCTGCAATGACGCCATCCACCAGCAGGCTTTGCAGCATGCCTTCGGGCATGCGGGTCTTCAGCAGTGAGCCGAGGCCCTCGGTTGCAGCCTTGATCGCGTCCATTGGCACGTTGGCCCAGCTGAACACGGCCTGGAACATCAGGAACATGGTCACTGCAAGCACCAGCATGCCCCACACCGGGTGCATCACCACGCGGTCGATGCGGTCGCTGGTGGCAAGGCTTCCAACCGGCTCGCGCACGGCAAGGCCAAGAATGCGGCGCACTTCGCGCTGCGTGGCCAGCACGTCTTCCAGGCCCGGGGCCTGCCACGGCTGCGGCGCAGCTGCAGCCACTGGTGCATCCAGGGCCTGGAGCAAGCCTTGAGCGCCGCCCGAATGCACGCCGACAGTCTCGACAACCGGCACGCCCAGTTCGCGCGACAGCACGGCCGTATCGACGGCGATGCCCTGCTTCTTGGCCATGTCAGTCATGTTGAGCGCCACCACCATCGGCAAGCCCAGGCGCTTGGCCTCGAGCACGAGCCGCAGGTTGAGCCGCAGGTTGGTGGCGTCTGTCACGCACACCAGCAAGTCGGGCAACGGTTCGCTGCTCTTGCCCGTAACCACGTCGCGCGTCACGGCCTCGTCGGCGCTGAGCGCGTTCAGGCTGTAGGCACCGGGCAGGTCGAGCACGAACACGCGGCGGCCCGCTGCGGTGCGGAGCGTGCCTTCTTTGCGCTCGACCGTCACGCCGGCATAGTTGGCCACCTTCTGGCGGCTGCCGGTGAGCAGGTTGAATAACGCCGTCTTGCCGCAGTTGGGATTGCCCAGCAGCGCAATGCGCCCCGGCTGCGCGGTAGCCGCGAGACGACCCGGGCCCTGGATGACCGCCTCAACCATGGCTGGCACCCTCCGGCACGCCAGGTGCCACATGGATCAGCGCGGCCTCATGACGGCGCAACGCAAAGGTGGTGTGGCCCAGCCGCACCGCGAGCGGCTCCCGGCCAGGAAGGCCGCTGGCGACGATGCGCACGGCCTCGCCGGGGACGAAGCCGATTTCGGTCAGGCGCAGTGCCAACTCTTGCCCCTCTGCATCGGCCGACCGCGCAACGTCCAATACCGTCGCCCACTGATGGCTGGGTAATTCGTCCAGGCGGATAGAGACAGGCGCAGCGGCGACGGAAAGAGAAATGGTCATGCGGTTTGGAACTCGTTCATCTCAGCAATGAGAACTATTATCATTGAAACGGGCTCACCCCTGGCCTTGGCGGGGCATCACTGTCCGCCCCTGCGTCGACTACGTTGAAGTCTCGCCAATCGATTCGGCGAGGACGAAGAACCTAAGCTGTTTACAAGACGGGTCAGCGTATCGCCGCGTTAACGATCCGCGGCACTAAATGCCGCTGATTCGTGCACTCCTGCACGACGCTGCGCCGGCACGCCCCTCTCATCTACCTAAGATGGGCAGACATAAAAAAGACTTCAGGGAGTCGCAGTGTTTATCCAAACGCAAGCTATTGCGTGGGGCGCTCGTGTGCGCGCTACAGCCCGCTTTTCAGCGGGTACGGCCTTGTCCATCATGGCCGTCACGCTCGTCGGGTGCGGTGCGCCTGCCCCCAAGGAATACGGTGGCTCCTGGGCACCGGTAAACCGGTTCCAGACTGCGGCGACCGAGATTCCGCTCTCGCCCGCCTACACGTTCTACGTTTCGCCCATGGACGCGACGCTCAGGACCATGCTGAAGCGGTGGGCATCGGACAACGGGCTGCAGCTGTCCTATCAAATAGGTTCCGACTTCACGCTTCACCAACCTGTAGCGAAGGTTCGCACCAACGACCTTCCTTCCGCCATGGGTGAGCTGAGCGCCATTTATGCACCGCAGGGTGTCTCCATTTCGGCGGACGGCAAGCAAATCCTGGTTCAGGCCGCAAGTGCCGCTCCGCTGTCTGCACCGGGGCCACGCTGATGTTCAAGAACAACGCGTCGGCTTCGAAGGTCGACGAAGCCATCGCTCAATCCGTCAACTTCGAACTCACTGTTGCAGACATCGCGAGACGCAGCGAGCGGCGCGCATGGTGGGTCGCGGGCTCTGCCGCGGTCATGTCGCTGGTGCTCCTGGGCGGCTACTTCTACGTGCTGCCGCTGAAGGAAAAAGTGCCTTACCTGGTTATCGCCGATGCGTACACGGGCACCAGCACCGCCGCGCGCCTGACCGACGATGGCGCCTTGCAGCGCATTACCACCAGCGAGGCAATTAATCGCAGCAACGTAGCCCACTTTGTGCTCGCCCGCGAGTCCTACGACCTCGCAATCACGAACTTGCGCGACTGGACCACGGTGCTGACGATGTCGTCGGGCAACGTCTCCGGTGGCTACACCAACTTGTATTCGTCAGGAAACCCGGCCAACCCGTACACCATTTACGGCAAGGACAAGGCCATTCGGGTTCGCATCCTGAGCATCACCCTGATCGGTGGCGGAGGCGGCGAAGTTCCCAAGGGCGCCACCGTGCGCTTTCAGCGCAACGTCTACAACAAGCAAAACGGTTCTTCGGTGCCCCTGGACAGCAAGATCGTGACGATGGCGTTCACCTACAAGTCGAACCTCACGATGGACGAGCAGCAGCGAATCGAAAACCCGCTCGGCTTCCAGGTTACCGACTATCGCGTGGATACCGACTACGCCTCATCGCCGCCCGAAGAAGTCTCAAGCAGCCTCAAGCCCGCCGAGAGCATGCCGGCAATGCCCGGCGCGGCACTCTCGCCCGGCCCTGATGCTATTGCTGGCGCGGGAGGCAGCGCCACGGCGATGGCGCCGCCCACGCAACCCGTGATGCCAGCCACTCCTTCTTCGCCCGGTTTCGGCGTACCAGGCGCTCCCGCGCCGGCCGCTCCAGCCGTAGCGCCTGCAGGTGCCAACCAGGGAACGCGCCGCCGATGAAATCACAACAGTCAAACCGTCGCCGATGGGCATTGAAGGCCGCAGCGTACGCACTCGTGGCCAGCGCGGGGCCCTGCGCCTTTGCGCAAACAGTCCAGATGTACGAGTACCAGCCCGACCGCACGGGACCTATCCCTACCTGGTCATCCGCCACGGCGACAACGTCGTGGGTCTTCGCAGGAACACCGCCCAGTGAACCAACATCTTCCTTCCCGGCCAGGAGACGCCGTGCACAACCACGAGCGGCAAGATCCCACCAACGGCAGCAGCCAGCCGGCTCCACAGGCCAATCCTTATTCGAGGCAGTTCGAGGACATGGGGGCGCCCGCTGCACCGAATCTCGACGCGCATGCGCCCGAGCTCAAATCCAGCGAAATGCAGCGCATGAATCGCCGCGCGCTTGGCTTCCTCGCGGGCATCGTGCTATTGCTCGGGTTGGCGGCCATCTGGCTCATTGGCAACGTGATGCGCCCCGACAAGCCGCAAAAAGCCAAGGAAGAAGTGGTTACCGTCCCGGCGGCACCTCAACTGCCGCCACCGCCGCCCCTGGCACGGGTTGCAACTGCACCCACTCCACCCATACCCTTGGCGCAGCCGCCGCTGCCGCCGGTTCAGTCCGCACCGCAAGGCCCACAAGGTCCGACGCTCAACCGCATGCTGCAAACGCTGCGCGCGCCGGACTTCACCAACGTGGCCCTCTGGGCGCACGACTTGCGCCGGCGCAAGCATGTGAAGGACGGCAGCCGGTTCAAGGATGCCTTCAACCAGTCGCTGTCCAACGCGTACTTCAAGGGGCTCTCGACGCAAAAGCTCATGCAGAACGAGCTCTATGTGACGATGCTTTACCGCCCCGTGGTTTCGGGCAAGCGGTTCGTCGAAAAGTCCGCCGATGCCTCTCGGCTGGCGTCCGAGCAGCAGCAGGCTATCGACAAGGTGCTCGAACTGGCCGGCAACATGGAGGCCGTGCTCAAGGACTATGCGCCCACGCGCCTTCGCATGTACGAGGCCGCCAATGGCACCGTCTTTTCGGAGACGCTCGAGTTCTTCGGCTATCTCCTCAACCGCGTTGAAGAGCCCGTGCCGGTGCTGAAGGCACCCGTTTACCGCTATCTGGCCGTCAGCCGCCAGCGCTTTTCAGCAAAGACCGGTGACTTTGTGCTCACCACGCCCAACGGCGTCAATCACTTCGGCGCCATCCTCAACGTCAAGGAATACCCAGACGGCACCCATCCCGGCATCCTCAACGGGCTCAAGTATCTCGACTTCGAATACGTGGTCACCCATTCGTTCAGCCCCGTGGGGCGGCACGATGCGCTCAAGGCGCTCGAGCGCACCAAGGGCATGATGATTTCGTCCGGCGACAAGGCCGTCAGCCAGATCGTCGAGCTCGATCAGGCCATGGACCAGATTTCGTCCGGCAACTTTGTGCTGGGCCAATATCACTTCACTATTGCCGTCTACGCGCCAGACCAGGCGACGCTGTCCCAGAACATTGCCACCACCCGCGCCGAGCTTTCCAATGCGGGCTTCGTCTCGATCAAGGAAGACCTGGCCGTTACCGCTGCGTTCTATGCGCAATTTCCCGGCAACTGGAAATACCGCACCCGGCTGGCCAACGTCAGCTCGCTCAACTTCCTGGGCATGTCGCCACTGCACAACTTTGCCAGCGGCAAGCGCGACAACAACCCCTGGGGTCCGTGCGTCACCACGCTGCAGACCGTCAACGGCCAGCCCTATTTCTTCAACTTTCACGCCACGCTGCCGGGCGAAAACTCCCTGGGCGAAAAGGCAATTGCCAACACCATCGTCATCGGCAAGTCCGGCACCGGCAAAACGGCGCTCATCAACTTTCTGCTAAGCCAGATCCAGAAGCTCGACCCGTCGCCCACCATCTTCTTCTTCGACAAGGATCGCGGCGCCGAGATCTTCGTGCGCGCCTGCGGCGGCAACTACCTCTCGCTTGAAAACGGCCAGCCCACGGGCTTCAACCCCTTCCACTGCGCACGCACCGAGGCCAACGTCCAGTTCCTGAGCGATCTCGTCAAGGTGCTGGCTGCCAAGCCGGTCTACACCTCTCGTGAAGAAGACGACATCTTCCGCGCTGTCGAAGCCATGCTCGACACGCCCGAGCACCTGCGCAACATGACCAACTTCCAGAAGAGCCTGCCCAACATGGGCGACGACGGCCTCTTCATCCGCATGCGCAAATGGACCGCGGGCAACTCGCTGGGCTGGGTGTTCGACAACCCCAAGGACACCATCGACCTGCAAAAGGCAAACATCATCGGCTTCGACTACACCGATGTCATCGACAACCCCGAGGTGCGCGTGCCGGTCATCAACTACCTGCTGCACCGGCTCGACGCGCTGATCGATGGACGCCGGCTCATCTACGTGATGGACGAATTCTGGAAAATTCTCGACGGCGGCGGCGCCCTCAAGGACTTTGCCAAGAACAAACAGAAGACCATCCGTAAGCAGAACGGCATGGGCATCTTCGCGACCCAGAGCCCCGAAGACGCGCTGGGCAGCGACATCTCGGCCGCACTCATCGAGCAGACCGCGACCATGATCCTGCTGCCCAACCCCAACGCGAGCCGCAAGGACTACATCGAGGGCCTCAAGCTCACCGAGTCCGAATACCAGGTGGTGGTCAGCCTCGACGAGCGCTCGCGCCGCTTTCTCGTCAAGCAGGGCCACATGTCTTCGGTATGCCAGCTGGATCTGCGCGGCATGGACGACGCGCTGGCAGTCATTTCAGCCTCCACCGACAACATCGAGATCCTGCATGGCGTGCTGGACGCAAGCGCCAGGGCCGAAGGCATCTCCGTCAACGAGCTGCGGCCCGAGCAATGGCTGCAGGACTTCTACGACCAGCGCAAGGGCAGCGGCAAGCGCGCCGAAGCGCCCGGAGATCAGTCTGGTCAGCGCGCGGCGCGTTCGCGCCTCATTGCATGACCGGCCCGCACCCTTTCGACGATCACTTCATTATTTCGGAGACTTTCAATGAAACTGCGCATCCATTTGGCCGCCTTTTCCTTCGCGCTCGGGACCGCCGGCCTCAGCACGTCCGCCCAAGCTCAAGCTCCAGACCCCTGCACCCTGTATCTCTGCATGGCAAGCATCTCCGGCCAAGGCACGCCGCCCGGTAACTGCGCCTCTGCCCTGGCCTACTGGCACGTACCGTTCCCCGGCGGCCTTGCCATCTGGACCTATTACCCCGTGACCAAATTCTGGCCCGACCAGTCTTACGAGTACCGCAAGCAGTACATGAACAGTTGCTCGGGCGCGACCAACACGCAGAACAACAGCAATATTTCCGACGCCATCATGGACCAATGGGGCCGGGTCGAGTGAGCGCAGTCACCGCAACAACACACCCACACACGCGCAATGCCGGCCTCATTGAAGAACAAGCTACGCCTCTGCCTGCGGGGCTGGCGAACAGAAATCGTTGCGGTCCTTTGCTGCACCGTGATCTACAAGCTTTTCGTCCATCCCGAGGCTCTTTCTCAATTTGCCGCGGATTCATTCGGTCGAGTTCTGATGATGCTTGGCTTGGCAATGTTCGCAGCCCTGACGCTCTGGCTGTGGTGGCGCGTCAGCAGCAGGTTCTTCCGCTTTCTGCTCGCACCGCCGGGCAAAAAACCGGCAAGCCACGAGCGCACCGAATATTGAATGCAGGCCCGCACCGGCTGCCGCGCCACGACAACTTTGCCCCGAGGGAATCCCACCATGCCACAACACATTGAAGCCCGCCCCGCCCTGCCACGCAATGCCATCCGTTGCGCTCTAGTCGTCGCTGCCTGGGTGCTGATGGGTGCCGCCCATGCGCAAGTGGATGTCAAAGACGCGGAGGCCGAAAAGTTCCTGGACAAGATCGACTCGACCACCGGCGACATCAAGAAATCGGCCTCCGACATTCTCAGCCAGCTCAAGAACAGCACCCAAAACCTCGGCTTCGCCGCCACCTTGACGCCCAACAACAAGCTTCAGAAAGTCGGCGACGTCTCCGGCTACATCTCGCAGGCTTGCCCTGGTTCCGGTGCCGGCGAAGGGAGTGCCGCCAGCGCCGGGGCGAGCACCAGCGGCCAGCCTCTCACCAGCTTGACCACGATAAGTGCAATCGGCGGTAGCGACGCGGCGCAAAAAATCTGCCGGGAACTCATTCAGCTTCGCGTGCAGTCGTTCAATGAAACCATCGACATGGCCAACCGCTTCGAGCAATACAGCCAGCAGCTCACCTCCATCGACAACAAGCGCAGTTCCAGCAATACCCATGGCGACGTGCAAGCTCTCACCAATGAGGCCGCTCGTACCACTGCCAAGCTGCAAGCTGAAATGGGCTTCTGGCGCACACGTATCGACGCCTACGACGCGGCCATCAAATTCCACGAAGGCCAGCAGAACACCCTTACCAAGATTGCCATGAAGGGCACAGGGGGCGGGGGTGCCACTGCCGAGAGCTTCGGGCGCATGAATGCGGGCCAATTGGTTCAAGCCGCCGCCATTGCCGCAGCCCTGGCCGTCAAGTAGCCGTCGTCCCATTGCACCGAGCACAACCCTCCTTCACGGAACCCCATGTCGCAACACATTGAAGCCCATCCACACCTGCTCCGGGGTGCTTTCCGCTCGGCCCTTGCCATGGCCGCGCTGGTGCCGGCGAGCGCCGCGCATGCGCAAGTGCCTGATGCCGGCGGCGGTGCCTTCGTCTTCGCTCTGATCTACAAATGGCTGTCCGGCAGGATCAGCGACTTCGGCACCGATTTCATGGGCCGGGCCATGCAGTGGGTCAGCACGGTCGCCCTCGTCCTGCTCACGCTGTGGATTCTGATCCAGGGCTTTCGCATCCTCACCGGCCAGTCACGCGAACCGATGATCGCCCTGGTGGCCAGCATGAGCCGCAACGCCTTGATCGTGATCGCCGCAAGCACCATGGCCCTGGGTGGCTCGGACCTGCATTCGATCTTCACGGACGGCCTGCTCAAGGAGGTCAACTACATGGTCACCGGCGAGAAGGAGTCGCCGGTCTCGGCCATCGACAAGAACCTGGTGCTCACCCAGGTGGTCATGTCGGCCATCGACAACGCGCAGGGCCTGAACGTGAGCACCAGCGGCTCCAACGTCGCCAGCGTGGGCGCCTCCTCGCTCGTGGGGGCGCTGGGCGTGTCCAGCCCGGCGATCACGGCCGGGGCGCTGCTGCTGACCTACCAGGTGGGGCTGGCTCTGTTCATCAGCCTGGGGCCGCTGTTCATCCTGTGCCTGATCTTCAAGCAGACCGAGTCGCTGTTTCACAAGTGGCTGCTGTACGGCATCGGGCTGCTGTTCTCGATGGCGGTGCTCAGCTTCATGGTGTCGCTGGTGCTGGAGTTGAACCTGCGCATTGCCGCGGGGCTGTGGGCGAGCAAGGCGATCACCAGCTTTCTGGGCATCAGTGGCAGCACGGGCCTGACCAGCCAGGCGATGCTGCAAGGGGGCATCGGGCTGCTGCTGACGGTGCTGCTGGTGACCGCGCCTGCGGCGGCGGCGCAGTTCTTCGGGGGGACGCTGGGGCAGTTCTATCACCAGTCGGTGTTCGGTGGCGGCAGCAGCGGTCAGAGCGCGGTGGCACCGGGTGGGGGAGCTCCTGGGCCTTATGCGCCGACGGCCGGCCAAGCGCCGCAAACAACATCGAATCAAACAGGCAGCACTGGCGGACTCAATGGCAGTCCCAACCGCGCCTCGGCGCAGCCCCTGGCGGATGAGATCAGGGCCGCTTCTGCACCACCGCCTTCAAGGGCCCTCAATGTGGATGGGGCGTGACCCATGTCAGCAAATCTCTTGTACAGACTGCTCGTGGCAAGTCTCTGGATTTTCTTGGGCGACACCGCGCTTGCCCAGCAATGCCCTCCTGGTCAGATTGCTTATGGCTCGGGCCCCGGTCTCAACATGTGCGGGCCGGATAACAGACAACAGCAAGCACCTCAGCAACCCGCACCGCAGTGGGAAAGTCGGTGGGGCGCGATTGCGACGGACGGACCTAATGACGCTTTAGGCGTAGCCACCGACAAGCGGAGCAAACGAGAAGCGTCACAAGTAGCCATGCGGGACTGCCAGTCAAAAGGCGGCGTGAACTGCAAGATTGACATTACCTATGACAACCAATGTGCTGCCATTGTCGTAGGCGACGGCGCCTACAACGTAGGCAATGCCTCGACAGTGGATCAAGCTGTCGCCTCGGGCGTAAAGACATGCCGTGGCGGTGGATTCACCAATTGCCGCTCCTACTACACCGCTTGCAGCCTCCCAGTGCGCATTCAATAGCCACCATGAGGCGCCCTATCGCAGTTCGCTTCATTTTTCCTGCAATCGCCACTGCTGCATGCTGCATGCTGCCAACATCCACGGATAAAGCGGCGACGAACTAGCAATTTTTCATAGCAAGTACTTCATGAACCGCATCGCCTCATTTGTCGCCGGCGCCACTCTCGGCCTGGTTTGCTTTCATGCTTTTGCGCAGAACGCGCGGACACAGACGCAGGCACCCAGCTTGTGCGTGGCCAATGAAAAACCGGTGTTCTCCTGCACGCTGCAAGGCTTCAGCCGCAAGATAGTTTCGCTGTGCGCATCGCCTGCATCGACGCAGGGTGAAAGACGCTTCCAGTACCTGTACGGGCGACCTTCAAGAATCGAACTCAGGTATCCGGCGAGCAGCAACAGCCATGAGGCCTTTACGTTCACGCGCCTGTTCTATGCCGGTGGCACGTTTGGCTATGCCCAATCGTTCCGCAACGAGGGCTACAAGTACATCCTCTATTCGATCGAAGGCACCAACACCCGCTCGGGCTTGTTGGTGCAGCGCGACGGGCAGCTACGTGCGGCCCGCGAGATGGTGTGCCGGCCATCGACTCTGGTGGAGACAAAAGACACTGAGCTGGTACGCATCACATCCGAATGGAAGGCCGACGCGGACATCGAAGCCCACGGCCTGCCAAGCACCCGCTGAAGTTCGATTCATCCAGGGAGAACTCACCATGTCACAACGTCCAACTCGTCACGCACCGCACCCACACAACGCGCACCACACAGCCCCGTACTCCAAAGGAAACGGCGACTTCGTGTTGCAGGCCGCGCAGGGAGCGGGCATCACAAACGCGAAGGAGCTGGCCAACTTTATGGGCCAGATGCAGGTGGAATCGCACGGCTTTACCAAAGCGCACGAAAATTTGCGCTATTCGGGCCAGAACGTTTTCAAGGCTCTGCACAAACGGCACCCGGAGATGACCCAGGAAGACGCCAGCGCCATTGCTTCGGGTGGGCCGGAGAAGGTGGCTGAAGCCATCTATGGTGGTCGCCGCGATCTTGGCAACACTGAGCCGGGCGATGGGTGGAAGTATCACGGCCGCGGCTTTGTTCAATTGACGGGGCGCTACAACTATGAGCGCTATGGCAAAGCGCTTGGCTTGGATCTCGTGAATCACCCTGATTTGGCTTCTGAGCCCGCGAACTCGGCCAGAATCGCGGTGCAGTATTGGAAGGAACGCGTGGTGGTCAATGGCCACCAGCACGACATCACGCGTGCCACCGAGGACATCAATGGCGGGCAGAACTCTCTCAAAGAACGCAAAGCCGCCGCCACACAGTGGGAAACCAAACTTGCCCACGGCTACAAGCCCGGCGATCCAGAACCCGGCCAGTCGCTGCAAGACAGCCCGCTTTTCAAGCAGGCGAAAGCCTGCCTCGAAAAAATCGACGCTGAGTTTGGTCGCAAGCCCGACCAGTTGACCGACAACGCCGCGGCCGCCATCGCAGTGGCCGCATTGCGCGGTGGCTTGACCCGCATCGATCACATGACGCTGGGCGGCAACGACAACAGCACGATCTTTGCGATTCAAGGCAAGCCGGGCGCCGCGCTTTCCAAGTTTGTCGATGTGCCGACCGTGGAATCGATGCACACGCCGGTCGCTCAAAGCTCACTGGCGTTCGCAGCCGTGCAGCAAGTGCAGCAGCAGCCCCCTCAGCAAAGCAACGAACAAGCCGCACAGCAGACAGTACCCGCGATGGCTCGCTGAGCGTCATTCAATAGCCAGGTCACCGCCGGCGCTCATGAATACCGCAAAGGACAAGATGCCGATTCCTGTCTTGCCGACCTGAACCGGCGCCCTGCGCCATCAGTCGTTCAGCAACTGCCGCAGCACAAACGGCAGGATGCCGCCATGTTTGTAGTAATCCACCTCGATTGGCGTGTCGATGCGAAGCCGCACCGTCACTTCCTGGTGCGAGCCGTCGGCACGATGCACCACCAGCTTCACATCCATTTGCGGCTTGAGTTCGCCGCCGATGACGACGTCGATTTTCTCGTCGCCCGTGAGGCCCAGGGTCTGCCATGAATCGGCGCCGCGGAACTGCAGTGGCAGCACGCCCATGCCGACCAGGTTGGCGCGGTGAATGCGCTCGAAGCTTCGCGCCACCACGGCCCTGATGCCCAGGAGCTGCGTGCCTTTGGCGGCCCAGTCGCGCGACGAGCCGGTGCCGTATTCTTCGCCGCCGAAGACCACCGTCGGAATGCCCTGCTCCATGTACTTCATGGCGGCGTCGTAGATGAACATCTTCTGGTTGCCCGGCTGGAACAACGTTACGCCGCCCTCTTCCTGCGTGCCGTTGACGTCCGGCGGGATCATCAGGTTCTTGATGCGCACGTTGGCAAAGGTGCCGCGCATCATCACGTCGTGGTTGCCTCGGCGCGAGCCGTAGCTGTTGAAGTCGGCTTTGGGCACCCCGTTCGCCTTGAGCCAGATGCCCGCGGGCGAGCTTTCCTTGATGGAGCCGGCCGGAGAAATGTGGTCGGTGGTGATCGAGTCGCCGAAGAGCGCCATGATGCGCGCGCCCTTGAAGCCGGCATCCGATGCATGCGGCTGCATCTTGAAGTCCGAGAAGAACGGCGGCTCGGCAATGTAGGTCGAGGTGGGCCAGTCGTAGACCTGGCCCGTGGTGCCCTGGATGCTGCTCCAGAACTTGCCCGGATCGGTCTTTACCTTGTCGTAGTTGGCACGGAACGACTTGGCGTTCATTGCGTGGCGCAGGTTCTCGTCGATCTCCTTCGGCGTGGGCCAGATGTCGCCCAAGTACACGTCCTTGCCGTTCTTGCCCTTGCCCACGGGCTCGGTCATCAGGTCGACCATCACGTTGCCGGCAATCGCAAAAGCCACCACCAGCGGCGGCGAGGCCAAAAAGTTGGCCTTCAGGTTCGGATGGATGCGCGCCTCGAAGTTGC
Source organism: Variovorax sp. 3319 (assembly GCF_031456585.1). NCBI lineage: Bacteria > Pseudomonadati > Pseudomonadota > Betaproteobacteria > Burkholderiales > Comamonadaceae > Variovorax > Variovorax sp. 3319. Next base: position 509,816 of record NZ_JAVDUZ010000001.1, on the reverse strand, counting down.
GGTTGCCCGAGAGCACGGCTGCGCCGACCAGGTCGTTCTTGATGATGGCGTCGTTGATCTCCGGCGTGAGGTCGCCCGCATTGCCGATGCAGGTGGTGCAACCGTAGCCGGCCAGGTAGAAGCCGAGCTTTTCGAGGTACGGCAGGAGCCCCGCTTTCTCGAGGTATTCGGTAACGATGCGGGAGCCGGGCGCGAGCGAGGTCTTGACGTGCGGCTTGACCGTAAGGCCCGCCTCCACCGCCTTCTTGGCCAGCAAGCCGGCCGCGAGCATCACACTCGGATTGGACGTGTTGGTGCACGAGGTTATGGCCGCAATCAGCACGTCGCCATTGCCAATGGTCACACCGCCTTTGGGTGCAGCCGGCGCCGTTGCGTTCACATGGGCGGCGGCCTTGGTCGACCGGTTGGCCACCATCTCGACCAACTCACGCGGTGCGCCGGGCGGCGGGGGCGCGGCTTCGTTGTCGTCGCCCTGGCTGCTCGTTGTCAGCGGATAGCGCAGCTTGAGCCGCTCGGCCGGCTGGTTGAAGCCGTTGGCGTCGTTGGGCTTGCTGAAGAGTTCGGAGAACTTGGTAGACAGGTGGCCCAGGTCGATGCGGTCTTGCGGCCGCTTCGGGCCTGCGAGGCTCGGCGACACAGTGCCGAGGTCGAGCTTGACGATCTTGGTGTAGTCGATGTCGCCCGGGGCGGGCATGCCGAAGAGGCCCTGTGCCTTGTAGTAGGCCTCGAAACGCTCGACTTCTTCCTTGGTGCGGCCGGTGCCTTCGAAGTAGGCAACCGTTGCCTCGTCGACCGGGAAGAAGCCCATGGTGGCGCCGTATTCGGGCGCCATGTTGCCGATGGTCGCCCGATCGGGCACGCCGATCGAGGCCGCGCCGGGACCGAAGAATTCGACGAACTTGCCCACCACCTTCTCGGCCCGCAGGATGGAAGTGACATACAGCACCAGGTCGGTGGCCGTCACGCCTTCGCGCAGTTTGCCCGTGAGCTCGAAGCCCACCACGTCGGGCGTGAGCATGTAGACCGGCTGGCCAAGCATGGCGGCCTCGGCCTCGATGCCGCCCACGCCCCAGCCGACCACGCCAACGCCGTTGATCATGGTGGTGTGGCTGTCGGTGCCCACCAGCGAGTCGGGGTAGTACACCGGCACTTCCGCGTTGTCGCTCGAGCTCTTGTAGACGCCGCGTGCAAAGTATTCAAGATTGACCTGGTGCACGATGCCGAAGCCGGGTGGCACCACGCGGAAGGTGTCGAAGGCCTGCATGCCCCATTTCATGAACTGGTAGCGCTCGTTGTTGCGCTGGAACTCCAGTTTCATGTTGAGGTCGAGCGCCTTGGGCGTACCGTAGTAATCGACCATTACCGAATGGTCGACCACCAGGTCGACGGGCACCAGCGGCTCGATGGTCTTGGGCGACTTGCCGAGCTTGGCGGCCACGCTGCGCATTGCGGCCAGGTCGGCCAAAAGCGGCACGCCGGTAAAGTCTTGCAGCACCACGCGGGTCACGACGAAAGGAATTTCGTCGACGCGGTCTGCGTTGGGCGCCCAGTGCGCCAGCTCTTCGACGTGCTTGGGCGAAACCTTCTGCCCGTCGCAGTTGCGCAGCACTGACTCGAGCACGATGCGGATGGACACCGGCAACCGGTTCACGGAGGGATATTGCTTGGCCAACTCCTTCAGGGACCAATATTTGCCGGATGCGCCGGAAGGGGTCTTGAAGGTCTTGAGGGTGGACGCAAAGGCGTGCGCCGGTGCTTTGGCCATTGAGGAACTCCTGTTGGTTCGGGCTGTTCGTGGATGCACCTCAAAGATAGCAGGGATCGAAGTCAGTTGTTGTAGTCGGTCTTCCCTGCAGTGCTCTCCAAGCGCCAGGGCCCTCATGGCCATGAATGCCGGGTAAATGGGCGTTGCCGGCATCCGCTGCGCTCAGGCCAGCGCCATGTTCGCGTTGCCGCGGGTCCGACGCAGGCCCGTCCACTGCAACTCGGCCAGCACCACCACGCACAGGGCCTGCGCCAGCACCCAGGCCATACCCAGTGCCGTAACGGCGAACAGCCCGCTCATCAGCAGCGCCACGCAAGCCACGGCCCAGCCAAAATTGCCAAACACTACCAACCCGATGAGCGTGCGGGGCGGCGTGCGACGCGTAGCCATGAAGGCCGCGGCCGCCGCATATGCGAGCAGGAATACGCCCGTGCCCATGAGCAGCGGCGCCGGCAGGCCGGTCAGCCGTGCCAGCACGCCGGTGAACGCCACCTGCAAGGCACCGGTTGCGGCGCACGAAGCCGCATCCGCCCACATGACGTTGGGGAGGAAACGGGGGGATGCAAAGACGGACATGAGTAATCTCCTTCGAGTGATACGCCGCAAGCCTGTCCTGCCGCGTTGGAGCCAATGGTTCCTAAAGGCGGGCATCGCGTCGATAACCTCGGAGGTCATGGCGCCCCAGCCTCCGCGCGCCAGAATGCGGGCCATGAACACTCCCCGCTCCCACTCGTCCAAGCCTGGCCAACCCGGCGCGCGCGACCCGTTCGGCGCCCATCTGCGGCATTGGCGCACGCATCGCCGGCTGAGCCAACTCGATCTTGCGCAGGAGGCCGAGGTTTCGACCCGCCACCTGAGCTATGTGGAAACCGGCCGTGCCGCGCCCAGCCGCGAAATGGTGCTGCGCCTTGCCGAGCGGCTCGAAGTGCCTCTGCGCGAGCGAAACGCACTGCTGGTGGCCGCGGGCTTTGCGCCGATGTACCGGCAGCGCTCGCTCGACGACCCCGCGCTGGCTTCTGCGCGGCGCGCGGTCGACCTGGTGCTGAAGGGTCACGAGCCGTTTCCCGCGCTGGCAGTCGACCGCCACTGGAATCTTGTGGCGCACAACGCGCTGGTGCCGATGCTCATGGCCGGTGCGGCGCCGGAACTGGTGCAGGCGCCGATCAACGTGCTGCGCCTGAGCCTGCACCCCGATGGGCTGGCCTCGCGCATTGCCAACCTCGCCCAGTGGCGCGCCCATCTGCTCGAACGGCTGCAGCAGCAGATTGCCGCGACAGGCGATGCCGTGCTGCAGGCCCTGCACGACGAACTCGAGGCTTACCCAACGCCGAGCGTGAGCCACGACGCGCCCGCCGCGAATGCCGAGCTGTCAGGTGTCGTGGTGCCCTTTCAGCTGGTCACTCCCAGCGGCGTGCTGAGCTTTATCAGCACCACCACCATCTTCGGCACGCCGGTGGACGTCACCCTGCAGGAACTGGCGGTGGAGTCGTTCTTTCCTGCCGATGCGCAGACGGCTGCGGCTCTGGCTGCGCTGGCGGTGCAGCCAGCCGGTTGAAGTCCGGCCGGGCTTTCTGCGCCGCTTGGGCCGGCCCTTCGAAATCGTCGACCTGGATCACCTTGTCGGCAGCTTTCAGGTAAGCCAGCGCAAGCGCCGGATCGGGCGCGGAGCGCGCGGCTTCTTCGAAAGAATTGGTGCGGCGCAAAACCTTGTTGAGCGCGGTGCTTGCGTCGCCCAACTGAGCGCTCAATTCCATTGCGTGCATCAGGTCGCGCAGGCCGCCGGCGGCAGGTTCGCTGAGGTCTGGCGCCAGGCGCTCGACGATGCGCGGGTCTGTTCGCAGCAGCTCGGCAAGCGCCAACAATTGCACGTCGCGCAGGGGCGCCAGGTGAGCGGTGCGGCGCAGAACTATCGAGCCGATCACGCGTCGGCCGGCGGTGGGCAGGTTGGCGTAAAGGTCGCGCAAGATCTTGCCTGCCTGGTCGATCTGCATCCGTATAGCGGCCTGCGCGAAAGGCAGCAACTCGGGGGCCGCATCGGCCCGGTAGCGCCATATGCAGGCGCTTGCAAGATACAGGTGCGCGAGCACGTCGCCGAGGCGCGCCGAGAGCAGCTCCATGCGCTTGAGCTTGCCGCCGAGCATGCCCATGGCAAGGTCGGCGGTGAGCGCGTACTTGGCGCTCATGCGTGCAATCAGCCGCGCCTCGTGGGCCAGTGCTTCGGGTGGCTGGCCCAGCACCGGTGCACCGAAAAGGCTGTGCCACAGGTTGGTTGCCACATGCTTGCCATGGGCGATGAGCGCCTTGCCGAGTGCTGCTTCGTCGCGCGCCTGAACCGCAGCCATTTCGCCCAGCACATGCGGATGGCAACGCACCGCGCCTTGGCCGAACACGATGAGTGCACGCGTCAGGATGTTGGCGCCCTCCACCGTAATGGCGATCGGAGCCTGCCGGTATGCCACGCCCAGCAGATTCGATGGCCCCGCAATGATGCCTTTGCCACCCAGGATGTCCATGCCGCGATTGACGGCGCGCCGCCCGGCCTCGGTGAGCTGTACCTTGAGAATCGCGCTCGCCACGCTGGGCCGCTCGCCCTTGTCGAGCGCAGCCGCGGTGAAGCGCCGCGCTGCATCGCTTGCGTAGAGTTCAGCCGACATCTGCGCAACCAGTCCCGCAATTGCGTGAAACTTTCCGACCGGCAGGCCGAACTGCTCGCGGATTTGCCCGTAGCCGTTGCTCACGTAGAGCGCGGTCTGCTGCATGGCCGAGCCCAGTGCCGGCAGCGAAATGGCGCGGCCCGCGGCCAGGCACTCCATCAGCATGCGCCACCCCTGCCCCACTCGCTCTTCTCCACCGATCACCCAATCCATTGGCACGAACACCTGGCGGCCGCGAATCGGCCCGTTCATGAAGGCGCTGTCCATCGGGCGATGCCGCCGGCCGATTTCCATGCCTTCATGCGGCACCGGAATGAGCGCGCAGGTAATGCCGAGCTCACGCTCGCCCTCGGGCCTGCTTTCGTCCACCGCGTGGAATGCCAGGCCTACAACGGTGGCCACCGGCGCGAGCGTGATGTAGCGCTTGTCGAAGTCGACCAGGAACCCGCGGGTGCGCTTGCCGCCGAATTCGCGTTCGACCACCACGCCGCGGTCCGGAATGGATGCGGCGTCCGAGCCCGCATAGGGCGATGTCAGTCCGAAGCACGGCAGGTCACGGCCATCGGCCAGGCGCGGCAGATAGTGCGCCTTTTGCGCGTCGGTCCCGTAGCGCAGCAGCAGTTCGGCCGGGCCCAGTGAATTTGGCACCATGACCGTAACCGCAGCGGCAATATTGACGGTAGCAATGCGCGTGACCACCGTGGCATGTGCGTAGTGGCCAAACCCCAGCCCGCCGAACTCCTCGGGAATGATCATTCCAAAGAAGCGCTTCTCCCGCAGGTAACGCCACACCTCGGGCGGCAGGTCGCGCGCTTGGTCGATGGCATGGTCGTCGAGCATGCGGCAAAGCTCGCGAACTTCGCGGTCGAGAAAGGCCTGCTCGCGCTCGGTGAGCCGGTTGGGTCCCATGGCCGAGAGCCGGTCGAAATCCGGCCGCCCCGCAAATAGCTGCCCCTCGAAGCCGACCGTGCCGGCCTCGAGCGCCGCACGCTCCGTGTCGCCAAGCGGCGGCAGTGCCTTGGTAAACGGCTGCATGGCCCATCGGCCGATCAGGGAGGCCAGGGACATGGCGCGGACTCCTTCTTTCGCTCGCGGCTAGCCGCGGATAGAACTCCATTGTTGAGCCAGCGTGCCGGCCATTCCGGCCGGTCGAAGGCGCCCTTGGCTGTCGGAAATGAGCGCGGCCGACGCCGGCAACAGACATAAAAAAAGCCCCGCCGAAGCGGGGCTTTTTCAAGAGCGCAGGCTGTGCGCCGATAAGGCGGCAACTACGGCAGGCGCAACGACAGCAGCCGCTTCCGACTTGTACTCGTCGAGCTTGTCGAAGTTGAGGTACTGGTAGATCTGGGCGCTCGATGCGTCGAGCACGCCCGTTGCTGCCATGTACTCCTCGCGCGTCGGAATGCGGCCAAGGCGCGAGCAAATGGCGGCCAGTTCGGCCGAGCCGAGGTACACGTTGGTGTTCTTGCCGAGGCGGTTCGGGAAGTTGCGCGTGCTGGTCGACATGACCGTGGCGCCTTCGCGCACCTGCGCCTGGTTGCCCATGCACAGCGAGCAGCCCGGCATTTCAGTGCGCGCACCGGCATTGCCGAAGACGCCGTAGTGGCCTTCTTCGGTGAGCTGGTGTGCGTCCATCTTGGTGGGCGGTGCAATCCACAGCTTGACCGGAATGTCGCGCTTGCCTTCGAGCAGCTTCGACGCAGCGCGGAAGTGGCCGATATTGGTCATGCACGAGCCGATGAACACTTCGTCGATCTGCGCACCGGCCACGTCCGACAGCGTCCTGACGTCGTCGGGGTCGTTCGGGCAAGCCACGATCGGCTCATGGATATCGGCCAGGTCGATCTCGATGACGGCCGCGTAATCGGCGTCGTCGTCGCCCTTGAGCAGCTGCGGGTCCTTGAGCCAGGCTTCCTGCGCGGCAATGCGGCGTGCCAGCGTACGGGCGTCGGCGTAGCCCTCGGCAATCATCCACTTCATCAGCGTGATGTTGCTGTTGATGTATTCGATGATCGGTTCCTTGTTCAGGTGCACCGTGCAGCCGGCGGCCGAGCGTTCGGCCGAGGCGTCGCTCAGCTCGAAGGCTTGCTCCACCTTCAGGTCAGGCAGGCCTTCGATCTCGAGAATGCGGCCCGAGAAGATGTTCTTCTTGCCCTTCTTCTCGACCGTGAGCAGGCCGCTCTTGATCGCGTACAGCGGAATGGCGTTGACCAAGTCGCGCAGTGTGACGCCGGGCTGCATCTTGCCCTTGAAGCGCACGAGCACCGACTCGGGCATGTCCAGCGGCATCACGCCGGTGGCGGCCGCGAAGGCCACGAGGCCGGAGCCGGCCGGAAAGCTGATGCCAATGGGGAAGCGGGTGTGGCTGTCGCCACCCGTGCCCACGGTGTCGGGGGTGAGCAGGCGGTTGAGCCAGCTGTGGATCACGCCGTCGCCCGGACGCAGCGACACACCGCCGCGCGTGCTGATGAAGTCGGGCAGTTCGTGGTGCATCTTCACGTCCACCTTCTTGGGGTAGGCCGCGGTGTGGCAGAACGATTGCATGACGAGGTCCGCCGAGAAGCCCAGGCAGGCCAGGTCTTTCAGCTCGTCACGCGTCATCGGGCCGGTGGTGTCCTGCGAGCCGACCGAGGTCATCTTGGGTTCGCAGTAGGTGCCCGGGCGCACGCCCTGGCCTTCAGGCAGGCCGCAGGCGCGGCCGACCATCTTCTGTGCAAGCGAGAAGCCCTTCTTGGTGTCGACCGGGCTTTGCGGCAGGCGGAACAGCGTGGAAGCCGGCAGGCCCAGTGCTTCGCGCGCCTTGGCCGTGAGGCCGCGGCCGATGATCAGCGGAATGCGGCCGCCGGCGCGCACTTCGTCGAACAGCACGTCGCTCTTGACCTTGAACTCGGCAATGACCTTGCCGTCCTTCAGTGCCTTGCCTTCGTAGGGGCGCAGTTCGACCACGTCGCCCGTGTCCATCTGGCTCACGTCGAGTTCGATGGGCAACGCGCCCGCGTCTTCCATGGTGTTGTAGAAGATCGGAGCGATCTTGGTGCCCAGGCACACGCCGCCGAAACGCTTGTTGGGAATGAACGGAATGTCGTCGCCCGTGAACCAGAGCACCGAGTTGGTGGCCGACTTGCGGCTGGAGCCCGTGCCGACCACGTCGCCCACGTAGGCAACCTGGTGGCCCTTCTGCTTCAGCGATTCGATGAACTTGACCGGACCGCGCTTGCCGTCTTCTTCAGGCTCGAACGCCGTGCCTTCACGCTTGTTCTTGAGCATGGCCAGCGCGTGCATGGGGATGTCGGGGCGCGTGGTGGCATCGGGCGCGGGCGACAGGTCATCGGTGTTGGTTTCGCCGGGAACCTTGAAGACCGTGACGGTCAGGCTTTGCGGCACTTCGGGACGGCTGGTGAACCATTCGGCATCGGCCCAGCTTTGCAGCACGCCCTTGGCGTGGGTGTTGCCCTTGTCGGCTTTTTCCTTGACGTCGTGGAACTGGTCGAACATCAACAGGGTTTTCTTCAGGCCCTCGGCCGCCACGGCGCCAACTTCGGCGTCGTCGAGCAGGTCGATCATCGGGCTGATGTTGTAGCCGCCGAGCATGGTGCCGAGCAATTCGGTAGCGCGGGCGCGCGTGATGAACGCGTTCTTCTCGGTACCGTGGGCCACGGCCGCCAGGTAGCTCGCCTTGACCTTGGCCGCGTCGTCGACGCCGGCGGGCACGCGATAGGTGAGCAGATCGAGCAGGAAGGCACCGTCCTTGGCGTTCGCGCTCTTGAGGAGCTCGATGGCTTCGGCGGTTTGCTTTGCGCTCAATGGCAGCGGCGGAATGCCGAGCGCGGCGCGTTCGGCAACATGGTCAACGTAGGCTTGCAACATCTTCTTTTCTCCGGAAACTGGGCTGGCGGGCGTGCAGTGCGGCAAGCAAGAGCCGCGCCGCACCCCGTGTTTGGTACGATTACTTCTTGGCCGCGTCGGCGCCTTCGAACAGGCTCTTGGGCGGGTTCTTCTTCATTTCTTCGGCAAACGCGACCTGCTCGGCCGTCTGGCATTCGTCGGCAATGCGCAGGCCCGCCTTCTGGTTCATCAGCATCGACTTGTTGCCGAGCTGCAGCCACATGGCGCCGGCGCGGGGGTCTTCGAGGCGGATGGCGCCGGTGCGGCTTTCGACCGGGTGCATGCGGTACTTCAGGCCCTTGGTCGACACGTTGAAGAAGCCGGGCTTCTTCTCGTCGGCGGCCACGGTCACGTCGGCGCCGAGTTCGCATTGGGCCTTGCCAAGAGAAACGCGCTTGGCAACCTCGAGGTCGGCGTCGGTCAGCACGATGTTGGTTTCATCGGCAATGGGCGTCACTTCTTCGACGGCCTTGGCGGCCTTGCGGGTGACCTGCTTCTTGGGAGGAGCCTTCTTGGCTTCAGCCTTGGCGGCCGGCTTTGCAGCGGGGGTTTGCGCCGTGGCGGCAAACGGGAGCGCCAGGGCCAGGGCTGCGATCAGAGCGATTTTCTTCATGGGATGTTTCCTTGAGGCTGGATTCATAGGTTTCAGGAGGCCGCGAGTGCAAACCAGGCTTTTGCCTCTGGAGGCAACGCGCGCCCTGTTGCGTGGGCACGCGTCAGCACTTGCCAAAAATGGCGATAGCTCGCGCGGTCGTGCAATGTGCCATCAATTTGTGTCGGCGCCCAATTCGCGAGTGCGGCATTTGTAATGATTTTTGTGGCAATTTGAATCTGGGCCTCGTCCGGCGCAAATGCCTCAAGGATGGGGCGGATCTGATTCGGATGAATGCTCCACATGCGCGTGTAGCCGAATTCAGAGGCCGCCTTGCGGGCCGCCGTGCGCATGGCGTCGGTGTTGTTGAACTCTGTGACGACGCAGTGCGAAGGCACCTTGCCGTAGGCATGCGCAGCGGATGCAATGGCCAGCTTGGCACGCACAACCAGCGGATGCGTGAATTGGCCTGCTGCCCCCATGCCGTCGGCAGGAATGGCACCGGCATGAGCGGAAACGAAGTCCATCAGGCCGAAACTCAGCGATTGCACGCGCGGATGCGCCGCAATTTCAAACGCGTTATGAACGGCCAGCGGCGACTCGATGAGCACATGCAACGGCAATGCATCGGCATCGGCCGCTTCGAGCGCCGCCACGGCCTGCACCACGTCGGCCACAGACTCGACCTTGGGCACCATCAGGTGGCTGAGGCGGTGGCCGGCGCGCCCGGCAATGGTGATTACGTCGCCGGCGAACGCCGGGTGATCTACAGGATGAACGCGCACGCCGACGCGCATGCCCGGCTTTGCAGCGAGCGCCAGTTCAGTGACGAGCACGGCATGGTCGGCCTCGCCGCCGACAGGAGCGCCGTCTTCGCAGTCGAGAGTGACGTCGAACACGCAGGCGCCGAACTCTTCAGCCATTTCGGCCTGGAGCGCGAGGCTCTTCTTCATGCGAGCTTCGACGCCGCTGTAGTGGTCGCACACCGGCAGCGTCACGGCACCCGCCTGTGCGCCGAGCAGCACTTGAGCAGGATGGGCTGTGTTCGTCATGCCTTCTTCTGCGCCACGATGAACATGCGCGGAAAGGCGAGCAACCGCTTGCCGTCGGTATGCGCCGGATAGGCCTGGTCGACACGGCGCTCGTATTCGGCCAGATAGCTTGCGCGCAGCTCATCCGGCAGCCGGTCGACGAAAGGCTTCAGCCCCGTGCCGCGCACCCATTCGACGATGGCTGCAGCGTCGGCCATGGGGTGCTGGTAGATGGTGTGCCACACATCGACCTTGGCCGCTGCGGGCGCCAGCAGGTCGTAGTAGCCGCCGAGCGGCAGCAGCAGCGTGCGCATGCGGTCGGCGTCGCCGATGGGCTCGGCCCACGGCGCCTCGGAAGCCACTGCGCGCATGAGGCGGTGCGTGGGTTCCTGGCGGTTGTCGGGCATCTGGATGGCGAGCACGCCACCCGGGGCCAGCGCGGCAAAGAGGCGCGGGATCAATTTTTCGTGATCCGGCACCCACTGCAATGCTGCGTTGGCATAAATGAGGTTGGGCGCTTCTTGCGGCGCCCAGGTCGCAATGTCGCTCAACTCGAATTGCGCTTGCGGCAGGCGCTCGCGCGCGCTGCCCAGCATGGCTTCGGAGTTGTCGGTCCCGACGACGCGCGCCCTCGGGAACCGTTGAAACAGCAGCTCGGTGGAATTGCCCGGCCCGCAGCCAAGGTCGACCACACGGGCCGCCTCGGACAACGGCACCCGCGCCAGGAGCTCCTGTGCGGGTCGGGTGCGCTCGTCTTCGTAGCGACGATAGAGCGCGGGGTTCCAGTCGAGCATGCCGTTGCTGCGATTTGCAATTACAGGAGGTGAGCGACGCCCGCCTGCTCGCCCTGCAGCTCTTCCAGGGTCTTGTTGATGCGCTCCTGGCTGAATGCATCGATCTCCAGGCCTTCGACCAGCTTGTACTCTCCGTTTTCGCAGGTAACCGGGAAGCCGAACATCGTGTCCTTCGGAATGCCGTACTGGCCGTCCGACGGAATGCCCATGGTGACCCACTTGCCGTTGGTGCCCAGGGCCCAGTCGCGCATGTGGTCGATGGCGGCGTTGGCGGCCGAGGCAGCCGACGACAAACCGCGCGCTTCGATGATGGCCGCGCCGCGCTTGCCCACGGTGGGCAGGAAGGTGTTGGCGTTCCATTCCTGGTCGTTAATCATCTTGGCGACGCTCTCGCCATTGATGGTGGCAAAGCGGTAGTCGGCGTACATCGTGGGCGAGTGGTTGCCCCAAACGACGAGCTTCTCGATGTCGGCCACGGGCTTGCCGGTCTTGGCGGCGATCTGGCTGGCGGCGCGGTTGTGGTCCAGGCGCAGCATGGCGGTGAAGTTCTTGCGCGGCAGGTCGGGGGCGCTCTTCATGGCGATGTAGGCGTTGGTGTTGGCGGGGTTGCCGACCACCAGCACCTTCACGTTGCGGCTGGCAACGGCGTTGAGCGCCTTGCCCTGGGCCGTGAAGATGGCGCCGTTGACAGCCAGCAGCTCGGCGCGTTCCATGCCCGGGCCGCGCGGACGCGAGCCGACCAGGAGGGCGTAGTCGGCGTCCTTGAATGCGGTCATCGGGTCGCCATGGGCTTCCATGCCGGCGAGCAGCGGGAAAGCGCAGTCGTCGAGTTCCATCATCACGCCCTTGAGCGCCTTCTGGGCCTTTTCGTCGGGAATTTCGAGCAGTTGCAGGATGACCGGCTGGTCTTTGCCGAGCATTTCGCCCGACGCGATACGGAACAACAGGGCGTAACCGATTTGGCCGGCGGCACCGGTGACGGCAACGCGGACGGGTTTTTTGCTCATGGGAAGACTCCAGAAGATGATGAAAACGGTATCGGCGGGCGCGCTTGGCGCCGGTGTCCTGCAGGGCGGAAATCCTTCCCGCGGCGCAGGCCGGCCCGCATTTTAAGCCGAATCAATGTGACTCGTCTTATGTCTTATATAAGATATGCTCGGAGGTTCCGCCACGGCGCACTCCACCGCTGCCATGAATGCCACCGTCCTCGAAGACTCTGCGACGCCCTCCTTCAGTCCGCTCTACCAGCAGATCAAGACCTTGATCCTGCAGAGCCTGCAGGCCGGCGAGTGGAAGCCGGGCGAGCCGATTCCCAGCGAAATGGACCTTGCCGTGCGGTACCGCGTGAGCCAGGGCACCGTGCGCAAGGCCATCGACGAACTGGCCGCCGAAAACCTGGTGGTGCGGCGCCAGGGCAAGGGCACCTTCGTTGCCACGCACGCCGAGCAGCACGTGCAATACCGTTTTCTCAAGCTCGTGCCGGATGTCGGCACGCCAAGCACCGAAGGCCCCGCAGAGCGCACCATCGTCGATTGCCGCCGCCAGCGTGCTTCAGCCGACGTGGCGCGCGCGTTGGGCCTGCGCACGGGCGACGCGGTGCTGCAGGTGCGCCGCGTGCTTGCCTACGGCGGGGTGCCGACCATCCTCGAAGACCTGTGGCTCCCCGGCGCACCGTTCAAGGGCCTTACTGCCGAGCGGCTGCGAGCCTGGCCCGGGCCGATGTACGCGATGTTCGAAACCGAATTTGGCGTGCGCATGGTGCGCGCCGAAGAAAAAATCCGCGCGGTGCTGCCCGATGCAGAGCAGGCAGAACTGCTCGACGTGTCGCTGCAAATGCCCTTGCTCAGCGTGGAGCGGCTGGCCCACACGTACCACGACACGCCGATGGAATTGCGCCGCGGCCTGTATCGCACCGACACGCATCACTACCGGAACCAGCTCGGCTGAGATTGCGCGAAGATGAAACCACGATTGAACCGCATTGCTGCGCCAACGCGCCTTGCGCAGCACGCTCCGAAGTCAATAGCATCCGACTGCGGTACTGCGCCGACGCGGGCACCTCCGCCACGCAATGGTGCATTGCAATAGAATTTTGCGTTGTTTGCATTCCGCAGAAGAAACAAAAGCGTTCGCTATCAGAACAAGCCACCAAGCCACGAAAGCCTCCCCCAATGACAGAGCTTGCAACCCCTCCCCGGCCGCCGCGCCGCGAATTCCGGAACATCAATGCCTTTACCGATCTCACGACCTACCGGCTGCCGCCCGCAGGCATCGTGTCGATCCTGCACCGCGTGAGCGGTGTGCTCATGTTCCTGCTGATGCCGTTCATCATCTGGATGTTCGACACCTCGCTTTCATCCGACTATTCGTTCGTCAAGTTCAAGGCCGCATTCAACAGCGGCCTTGGTTTCGTTCCGGGCTGGTTCTTCAAGCTGGTTGCCCTTGCGCTGATCTGGGCCTACCTGCATCACTTCATCGCGGGCCTGCGCCACCTCTGGATGGACGTGAGCCACGCCGCCGTGACCAAGGAGTTCGGCCACACCTCTGCGCTCTTCACGCTGGGCGCAAGCATCATCCTCACGCTGGCGCTCGGCGCCAAGCTGTTCGGCCTGTACTGAGAAGGAGCCAACCATGTCTGTGAATTACGGCTCCAAGCGCATCGTCGTCGGCGCACATTACGGTTTGCGCGACTGGCTCAGCCAGCGCATCACGGGCGGCCTGATGGCGCTCTTCACGATCATCCTGCTCGCGCAACTGATCTTCACGCGTGGCCCGCTCGGCTACGACCTCTGGGCCGGCATCTTCGCCGCGCAGTGGATGAAGGTGCTGACCTTCTCCGTGATTGTTTCCCTGCTCTACCACGTGTGGGTGGGCATGCGCGACGTGTGGATGGACTACGTCCAGCCCGTCGGCATTCGCCTCGCCCTTCAAATTTTCACCATCGTCTGGCTTGTCGGTTGTGCGGGTTGGGCCATTCAAGTGCTTTGGAAGATCTGACCCCACCATGACCTACACAAAAGAACAAATCACCAAGCGCAAGTTCGACGTCGTGATCGTCGGTGCCGGCGGCTCCGGCATGCGCGCTTCGCTGCAGCTGGCCCGCGCCGGCCTGAACGTAGCGGTGCTCTCCAAGGTGTTTCCCACCCGTTCGCACACGGTCGCTGCCCAAGGCGGCGTGGGCGCGTCGCTCGGAAACATGAGCGAGGACAACTGGCACTACCACTTCTACGACACGATCAAGGGCTCCGACTGGCTCGGCGACCAGGACGCCATCGAGTTCATGTGCCGCGAAGCACCCAAGGTCGTGTACGAGCTCGAGCACTTCGGCATGCCGTTCGACCGCAATCCCGACGGCACGATCTACCAGCGCCCGTTCGGCGGCCACACGGCCAACTACGGCGAAAAGCCCGTGCAGCGCGCCTGCGCCGCGGCCGACCGTACCGGCCACGCCATGCTGCACACGCTCTACCAGAAGAACGTTGAAGCCCGCACCCAGTTCTTCGTCGAGTGGATGGCGCTCGACCTGATCCGCGACGCCGAAGGCGACGTGGTTGGCGTGACGGCCCTTGAGATGGAAACCGGCGACCTGCACATCCTGCAGGCCAAGACGGTGCTTCTGGCAACCGGCGGCGCGGGTCGCATCTTCCAGGCATCGACCAACGCCTTCATCAACACCGGCGACGGCCTGGGCATGGCCGCTCGCTCGGGCATTCCGCTGCAGGACATGGAGTTCTGGCAGTTCCACCCCACCGGCGTGGCCGGTGCCGGCGTGCTGCTGACCGAGGGCTGCCGCGGTGAAGGCGCCATCCTGCTCAACAGCAATGGCGAACGCTTCATGGAGCGCTATGCGCCCACGCTGAAAGACCTGGCACCGCGCGACTTCGTCTCGCGCTCGATGGACCAGGAAATCAAGGAAGGCCGTGGCTGCGGCCCCAACAAGGACTACGTGCTGCTGAAGCTCGACCACCTCGGTGCCGAGACCATCCACAAGCGCCTGCCCTCGGTGTACGAGATCGGCGTGAATTTCGCCAACGTCGACATCACCAAGGAACCGATTCCCGTGGTGCCGACCATCCACTATCAGATGGGCGGCATCCCGACCAACATCAACGGCCAGGTCGTGGTGCAGCAGGGCGACCAGAACAGCGCCGTGGTGAACGGTCTCTACGCGGTGGGCGAATGCTCCTGCGTGAGCGTGCACGGGGCCAATCGCCTGGGCACCAATTCGCTGCTCGACCTCTTGGTGTTCGGCCGTGCGGCCGGCAACCACATCGTCCAGTTCAACGACAAGCAAA
This sequence comes from Variovorax sp. 3319, assembly GCF_031456585.1. NCBI lineage: Bacteria > Pseudomonadati > Pseudomonadota > Betaproteobacteria > Burkholderiales > Comamonadaceae > Variovorax > Variovorax sp. 3319. The sequence goes on along the minus strand of NZ_JAVDUZ010000001.1, from coordinate 494,800 downwards.
AAGAGCACAAGCCGCTGCCGGCGGATGCCGCCGACCGCACGTTGGAGCGCCTGAACCGCCTCGAGGCAGCTACCGGCGGTGAATACGCTCAAGACGTGGCCGGCGAAATCCGCGCCGTCATGCAGCAGCACGCCGCAGTGTTCCGCAAACAGGCTTCCATGGACGAAGGCGTGGTCAAGATCGCGGCCGTGCGCGAGCGCGTCAACGCCATCGGCCTGAAGGACAAGTCCAAGGTGTTCAACACCGCGCGCATCGAAGCGCTCGAAGTCGACAACCTGATCGAAGTGGCGCAAGCCACGATGGTTTCGGCTGCCGCCCGCAAGGAATGCCGCGGCGCCCACACGGTGGAAGACTACGAGCGTCCGTCGGACGACCCGGTTGCACCGCTCGGCCGCGACGATGCCAACTGGATGAAGCACACGCTCTGGTACAGCCAGGACAACCGACTCTCCTACAAGCCGGTCAACCTCAAGCCGCTGACGGTCGACTCCGTTCCTCCCAAGGTCCGTACGTTCTAAACAAGAACAACATCACAAGGTTTCACGATGAAGCGCACATTCCAGATCTACCGCTACGACCCGGACAAGGACGCCAAGCCCTACATGCAGACCATCGAGATCGAACTCGACGGCCATGAGCGCATGCTGCTCGACGCCCTGATGAAGCTCAAGGCGCAAGATCCCACGCTGTCGTTCCGCCGCTCGTGCCGCGAAGGCGTTTGCGGCTCCGACGCCATGAACATCAACGGCAAGAACGGCCTCGCCTGCCTGACCAACATGCTCACGCTCAAGGGCACGATCGTGTTGAAGCCGCTGCCGGGCCTGCCCGTGATCCGCGACCTGATCGTGGACATGACGCAGTTCTTCAAGCAGTACAACTCGATCAAGCCGTACCTGCAGAACGACAACGTGCCGCCCGAGAAGGAGCGCCTGCAGTCGCCCGAAGAGCGCGACGAGCTCAACGGCCTGTACGAGTGCATTCTGTGCGCGAGCTGCTCCACGAGCTGCCCGAGCTTCTGGTGGAACCCCGACAAGTTCGTGGGTCCGGCAGGCCTGCTGCAGGCCTACCGCTTCATTGCCGACAGCCGCGACGAAGCCACCGCCGAGCGCCTGGACAACCTCGAAGACCCGTACCGCCTGTTCCGCTGCCACACGATCATGAACTGCGTGGACGTGTGCCCGAAGAACCTGAACCCGACCAAGGCGATCGGCAAGATCAAGGAACTGATGGTGCGCCGCGCCATCTGATCCTTTTCCGAGAGAAACAATGCAAACCGCCGCCGAACTCGCACAGCCTCTCAGCGAACGTGCGCTGAGCAAGCTGAAATGGCGCTGCCGGCGCGGTCTGCTCGAGAACGACCTGTTCATCGCGCGCTTCTTCGAGCGGCACGAGTCGCACATGACCGTCGGCCAGGCGGGAGCGATGGAGACATTGATGGACCTGTCGGACAACGACCTCCTCGATCTTCTGCTGAGAAGAAAGGAGCCCGAGCCCGGATGGGCCGGGGCCGAGGTGGTCGAGTTGCTCCAGCTGATGCGCACCGACGGTGCACAGCGTCCCGAGACCTCCGTTTCCGCCTCCGTTTCCTCTTCGCCTTCCTGAATACTCTCTGAAAGAACCCGAAATGAAAGCTTCCGATACCAAGGCCACGCTGTCGTTCAGCAATGGCGGCGACAGCGTCGAACTGCCGATCTACAAGGGCACCGTGGGCCCGGACGTGATCGACATCCGCAAGCTGTATGCGCAGACCGGCATGTTCACCTATGACCCGGGTTTCATGTCGACCGCCGCATGCCAGTCGGCCATCACGTACATCGACGGCGACAAGGGCGAACTGCTGTACCGCGGCTACCCCATCGAGCAGCTCGCAACCAACTGCGATTTCCTTGAAACCTGCCACCTGCTGCTCTACGGAGAGCTGCCCGACCAGGCCAAGAAGACCAACTTCACCAAGCTCGTGACCAACCACACGATGGTCAACGAGCAGATGCAGTTCTTCCTGCGCGGCTTCCGCCGCGATGCGCACCCGATGGCCATCATGACCGGCCTGGTGGGCGCCCTGTCGGCCTTCTATCACGACAGCACGGACATCAACAATCCCGAGCACCGCGAGATCGCCGCGATCCGCCTGATCGCGAAGATGCCCACGCTCGTGGCCATGGCCTACAAGTACACGATCGGCCAGCCGTACATGTACCCGAAGAACGACCTGAGCTACGCGGGCAACTTCCTGCACATGATGTTTGCCACGCCGTGCGAAGAGTACAAGGTGAACCCGGTGCTCGAGCGCGCGCTCGACCGCATCTTCATCCTGCACGCAGACCACGAGCAGAACGCATCGACCTCGACCGTGCGCCTGTGCGGCTCGTCGGGCACCAATCCCTTCGCAGCCATCGCGGCCGGCGTGGCCTGTCTCTGGGGCCCTGCCCACGGCGGTGCCAACGAAGCGGCGCTCAACATGCTGTACGACATCCAGAAGGAAGGCGGCGTGGAGAAGATCGGCGAGTTCATCAAGAAGGTGAAGGACAAGAACTCGAACGTCAAGCTCATGGGCTTTGGCCACCGCGTGTACAAGAACTACGACCCGCGCGCCAAGCTGATGCAGGAGACCTGCAACGAAGTGCTGACCGAGCTGGGCCTGGAAAACGATCCGCTCTTCAAGCTGGCCAAGGAACTGGAAAAGATTGCCCTCGAAGACGAATACTTCGTCTCGCGCAAGCTCTATCCAAACGTCGACTTCTACTCGGGCATCGTTCAGCGCGCCATTGGCATTCCGGTGCCGCTGTTCACCGCAATCTTCGCGCTGGCCCGCACGGTTGGCTGGATTGCCCAACTGAACGAAATGATCGGCGACCCGGAGTACAAGATCGGCCGCCCGCGCCAGCTGTTCGAAGGCTCGCCCAAGCGCGACGTGCAACCCATCGGCAAGCGCTGAGCTCGCTGAAGGCGGCACTCTCGCTCACTGCGGAAAGCTGCCTTCGGGCAGCTTTTTTGCGTCTTGGCTGACAGGATTTGCAATTGGGCGTCGGTACGTTGTGCATCGGAGGTCCGGGATCGGGCCGCCTTTTTCAACGACTTCAGGAGATCCGTCATGAAGAAAATTGCCGCGCTGATTACCGTCGCCTTCGCTTTTGCCGTACCCCTCTCCGGCTGCAACACCTTCCGGGGTGCCGGCCAGGACATCCAAAAGGGCGGCGAAAAAGTAGAAGACGCCGCCAAGAAGCGCCAGTAAGGCACCGCTCCAGGGTCTTCCGAGACCTCCCCAGGCGCATTCGGCGGCTCACCTCGCTGTACGCGCTCTGGCGCACGCCCCGTCCCTTCGCCTGCAAAGGCGAGGCGCGGGGCGTTTTACCGTGTGCGGCGCAGCAAAAGCCCATGGGCGTTCGGGCTCGGCCGGCGTAGCTCCTCGCCTCAGGGCAACAAACCCATCTCAGATGACGATGGCAAGTTGAACAAAACCCAGAGAAAATGGCGAACTCATCGCCAGATGCGATGCCCAACGCCCCATGAGCACTTCAGAACGCAATTTCGCCCGACGCATCGACCTCACGTCGCTGCAGTTGTTCGTGGCCGTTTGCGAGCTTGGGAGTATCGGGCGGGCTGCGGAACGCGAATTCATCGCGGCGTCGGCCATCAGCAAGCGGCTGTCCGACCTTGAAGCCACCCTGGGCACCACCCTTCTCTATCGCCATGCGCGCGGGGTCGATCTTTCGCCCGCGGGCGAAAGCCTGCTGCACCATGCGCGCTCGGTGCTTTACAGCCTCGAGAAGATGCAGGGCGAACTCAGCGAATACGCCGAGGGCGTGCGTGGCCATGTGCGGGTGCACGCCAACATCTCAGCCATCGTGCAGTTTCTTCCTGAAGACCTCGGCGCCTTCACGCGCGAGCACGACGCGATCAAGATCGATCTCGAAGAGCACCTGAGCAACGAAGTGGTGCGCGCGGTGCAGGAAGGCGCCGCCGACCTAGGTATTTGCCATATTCCCGACGGCACGAACGAATTGCAGACGCTGCCCTACCGCCACGACCGGCTCGTGCTGATCGTGCCCGCCGGGCACCCGCTTGCCACGCAAGAGCCCATCGATTTCGCAGCCTCGCTCGATTTCGACCACGTGGGCCTGCACACAAACAGCTCGATCTACGTCGCCATGCACCAGGCGGCGGTCGAAGCCGGCCGCAGCGTCAAGTTGCGCATCCATGTGACCGGCCTTGACGCCATGTGCCGCATGATCGACAACGGCCTGGGCGTTGGCGTAATGCCGCAGCGCGCATTCGATCTGCTGCAGGCGGGCATTGGCAGCCGTCTTCGCAGCGTGGCGCTCAACGACGCTTGGTCGAACCGCGAGATCCGCCTGGTAGCGCGCGACTTCTCCACGCTGCCGGTGGCCGCGCGCACACTGGTCAATCACCTGCATACGCCGGCGGCCGCCCGCGACGCCGCCGAGCCGCTCGCCGCATAGAAACCCAAGACAATTCACCTCCCCACGAAAGACAAGAGACCGACATGGCACGCACGCTCTACGACAAGATCTGGGACGAACACGTCGTCCATACCGAGGAAGACGGCACCGCCATCCTCTACATCGATCGCCACCTGGTGCACGAAGTCACCAGCCCGCAGGCCTTCGAGGGGCTGCGCGAAGCCGGCCGCAAGCTGTGGCGCATCAGCTCGGTGGTGGCCACTGCCGACCACAACACGCCCACCACGGGCTGGGAGCGCGGTTACGAAGGCATCGCCGACCCCACAAGCAAGGAGCAGGTCACCACGCTCGACAAGAACATCGCGGAGTTCGGCGCCGCGGCGTTCTTTCCGTTCCTGAGCAAGCGCCAGGGCATCGTGCACGTGATCGGGCCTGAATCGGGCGCCACGCTGCCCGGCATGACCGTGGTCTGCGGCGACTCGCACACCTCCACGCACGGCGCATTCGGCGCGCTGGCGCACGGCATTGGTACCAGCGAGGTCGAGCACGTGATGGCCACGCAAACGCTGCTCGGCAAGAAGGCGAAGAACATGCTGGTGAAGGTCGAAGGCAAGCTGCCGTTCGGCTGCACGGCCAAGGACATCGTGCTTGCGATCATCGGCAAGATCGGTACGGCGGGTGGCACGGGCTACACCATCGAATTCGCGGGCTCTGCCATTCGCGACCTGAGCATGGAAGGCCGCATGACGGTCTGCAACATGGCCATCGAGGCGGGCGCGCGCGCGGGACTCGTGGCGGTCGACGAAAAGACCATCAACTACATCAAGGGCCGCCCGCTCGCTCCTGCGGGCGTCGAGTGGGAGCAGGCCGTGGCCTACTGGCGCACGCTGCAGTCCGACCCCGACGCGAAGTTCGACGCCGTGGTCGAACTCGACGCGACGCAGATCCAGCCGCAGGTGACCTGGGGCACGTCGCCCGAAATGGTGGTCGACATCAATGGCCGCGTGCCCGATCCCGACAAGGAAAAAGACGCCAGCAAGCGCGGCGCCATCGAACGCGCGCTGGTCTACATGGGCCTGGAGCCCAACAAGGCGATGAACGACATCTTCATCGACAAGGTGTTCATCGGCTCTTGCACCAACAGCCGCATCGAGGACATGCGCGAAGCCGCTGCCGTGGTGAAGAAGCTCGGGCAGAAGGTTGCGAAGAACGTGAAGCTCGCAATGGTGGTTCCGGGCTCTGGCGTGGTGAAGGAACAGGCCGAGCGCGAAGGCCTCGACGTGATCTTCAAGGCTGCGGGCTTCGAGTGGCGCGAGCCCGGATGCTCGATGTGCCTGGCCATGAATGCCGACCGCCTGGAGCCCGGCGAGCGCTGCGCATCGACCAGCAACCGCAACTTCGAAGGCCGCCAGGGTGCCGGTGGCCGCACCCACTTGGTGAGCCCTGCCATGGCCGCCGCTGCCGCGGTGCACGGCCACTTTGTCGACGTTCGCACCTTCGCCTGAGCAAAAAAAAGACAAGAGAGATTCACATGCAGAAATTCACCGTGCACAAGGGCCTTGTCGCCCCGATGGACCGCGAGAACGTCGACACCGACGCGATCATTCCGAAGCAGTTCCTCAAGTCGATCAAGCGCACCGGCTTTGGCCAGAACCTGTTCGACGAGTGGCGCTATCTGGACGCCGGCTTTCCGGGCCAGGACCCGGCCAGCCGCAAGCCGAACCCGGACTTCGTGCTGAACCAGCCCCGCTACGCCGGCGCATCGATTCTTTTGGCGCGCAAGAACTTCGGCTGCGGTTCGTCGCGCGAACATGCGCCGTGGGCGCTCGACCAATACGGCTTTCGCGCGATTATTGCGCCGAGCTATGCCGACATCTTCTTCAACAACAGCTTCAAGAACGGCCTGCTGCCGATCGTGCTGCCCGAAGCGCAGGTGGCGCAGCTCTTCGACGAGACATTTGCCTTCCCCGGGTACACGCTGACCATCGACCTGGAGCGCCAGGTGGTCGTGAAGCCCGATGGCGGCGAATTCGCTTTCGACGTGCAGGCCTTCCGCAAGTATTGCCTCGTCAACGGACTGGACGACATCGGCCTGACGCTGCGCCACAAGGACAAGATCAAGGCCTTCGAAGCCGAGCGGCTGGCGCAGAAGCCTTGGCTCGCGCACACGATGATCGCCTGAAGCTTCGCATCTCCAAATTTCAAACCTCAGACCAACTTATGAAAATCGCAGTTCTCCCGGGTGACGGCATCGGCACCGAAATCGTGGCCGAGGCCATCCGCGTGCTCGACGCGCTCGACCTCTCGTTCGAAATGGAAACTGCGCTGGTCGGCGGCGCGGCCTACGAGGCGCATGGCCATCCGCTCCCCGAGTCGACACTCAAGCTCGCGAAAGAAGCGGACGCGGTGCTGTTCGGCGCGGTCGGCGACTGGAAATACGACAAGCTCGACCGCCCGCTGCGCCCCGAACAGGCCATTCTCGGCCTGCGCAAGAACCTTGGCCTGTTCGCCAATTTCCGCCCGGCCATCTGCTACGAGCAACTGGTGGACGCATCGAGCCTCAAGCCCGAACTCATCGCCGGCCTGGACATCCTCATCATTCGCGAGCTGACAGGCGACATCTACTTCGGCCAGCCGCGCGGCCGCCGCACCGCTGTGGACGGGCACTTTCCGGGTGCTGAAGAAGCCTTCGACACGATGCGCTATTCGCGCCCCGAGATCGAGCGCATCGCCCGCGTGGCCTTCGAAGCCGCCCGCAAACGCAACAAGCGCGTGACCAGTGTCGACAAGGCCAACGTGCTCGAAACCTTCCAGTTCTGGAAGGACGTGGTGACCGAGGTGCACAAGGACTATCCGGACATCGAACTGGACCACATGTACGTCGACAACGCGGCCATGCAGCTGGTAAAGGCGCCCAAGAAGTTCGACGTGATCGTCACCGGCAACATGTTCGGCGACATCCTCTCGGACGAGGCGGCCATGCTCACCGGCTCCATCGGCATGCTGCCCTCGGCGTCGCTCAATTCGAGCAACCAGGGCCTGTACGAGCCCAGCCACGGCAGCGCCCCCGACATTGCCGGCAAAGGGGTTGCCAATCCTTTGGCTACAATACTGTCCGCTGCCATGATGCTCCGCTTTTCACTCAACCAAGCCGAAGCTGCCGACCGTATCGAGTCGGCAGTCAAGCATGTGCTCGCCTCGGGGCTGCGCACGGGTGACATCTGGTCTGAAGGTACGAAGCGCGTCGGTACCCGTGAGATGGGCGACGCGGTTGTTGCAGCAATCACCAAAAAGACGATTACCGGCTAACCGCAGCCCGCTTCGTCACGCCCCTCCCCGGCTCGACGAGTCGGGGGCAAAAAAGACAATTTCTTTCTTTTTCACAAGGGCAAACTGAAATGGCGAACGCATCTCAACCTCTGGTCGGCCTCGTAGGCTGGCGTGGCATGGTCGGCTCGGTCCTCATGGACCGCATGGAGGCCGAAGGCGACTTCGGGCTCATCGAGCCGCTGTTCTTCTCGACCTCCAATGCCGGCGGCAAGGCCCCGGCAATGGCCAAGAACGAAACCGCGCTGAAGGATGCGAACGACATCGACGCACTGAAGAAGTGCGACATCATCATCACCTGCCAGGGCGGCGACTACACCAGCGAGGTGTTCCCCAAGCTGCGGGCCGCAGGCTGGAGCGGCCACTGGATCGACGCCGCTTCCACGCTGCGCATGAACAACGACGCGGTCATTGTGCTCGACCCGGTCAACCTGCCGGTGATCCAGAACGCGCTCACCAACGGCGGCAAGAACTGGATCGGCGGAAACTGCACCGTGAGCTGCATGCTCATGGGCGTGGGCGCCCTCTACAAGGCTGGCCTGGTCGAATGGATGACCAGCATGACCTACCAGGCGGCTTCGGGCGGCGGAGCGCAGCACATGCGCGAACTGCTGACGCAGTTTGGCACCCTGAACGCCGAGGTGCGCGCCCTGCTGGACGACCCGAAGTCTGCCATTCTCGAAATCGACCGCAAGGTGCTGCACAAGCAGCAGAACCTGGGCGCAGCCGAAACCGCCAATTTCGGCGCCCCGCTCGGCGGCTCGCTGATTCCCTGGATCGACAAGGACCTGGGCGACGGCATGTCCAAGGAAGAGTGGAAGGCCGGCGCCGAAACCAACAAGATCCTGGGCCAGGGCGCGGGCTTTGGCACCGCCGCCGTCCCGGTCGACGGCTTTTGCGTGCGCATCGGTGCCATGCGCTGCCACAGCCAGGCATTGACCTTCAAGCTCAAGAAGGACGTGCCCCTGGCGGACATCGAAGCCATGATCGCAGCCGACAACCAATGGGCGAAGGTTGTGCCCAACACCCGCGAGGCTACCCTCAAGGACCTGACGCCTGTTGCCGTAACGGGCACCATGGGCATTCCTGTGGGCCGCATCCGCAAGCTTGCAATGGGCCCTGAATATGTCGGCGCTTTCACAATCGGCGACCAGCTGTTGTGGGGCGCGGCCGAACCGCTGCGCCGCATGCTGCGCATCTTGCTTGAGGCTTGATGGGGGCGCGCCGGCTCACCCAAAGCCCAAAATGTTGCTCCACAGCAACGGAAGATGTGTGCGTAAGTATGCGCGTACTGGGTAGAACAGGCGCACCGCCTTGTCAGTACCCGGTGTTGGTGCTAACGTCCTCTTACAATTTCTGGGCCTGAGCCGCCCCCTATCAGCATGACAAGACATCTGTTGCCCGCGGCCCGCCCATCGGCCGCTCGCCCTTCTCTGCCCCTGAAAGGCCTTCGCCTTTCTGTCCTGGGTGCCGCCATGGCGGTCGCCCTGGGCGTTGCGAGCACCGATGCGAGCGCCTTCGCTTTGGGCCAATTGAAGGTGCAATCGGCACTGGGCGAGCCCCTTCGCGCTGAAATCGACGTCACCGAAATGGCGGCCGCCGAAGCCGACAGCCTGAAGATCAACGTTGCCAGCGCCGACGCTTTCAAGAACGCGGGCGTTCCGTACAACGCAGCCTTGAGCGACGTGAAGGCCACCCTGCAGCGCCGCGCCGGGGGCCAGTATGTGGTTCGCCTGACAGGCACCCGCCCGCTCAACGATCCATTCATCGACCTGTTGCTCGAAGCCAACGGCTCCTCGGGTCGCATGGTGCGCGACTACACGGTGCTGCTCGACCCGCCGGTAACGCGGCAGGCGGCGCCGAGCGCGCCCATTTCTCCTTCTGCACCGCAGATCAGCATGCCCCCGGCAGAACGCCCGGGGCAGGCTGCGGCGCGTGCACGGCGTGAGCGCGCACCAGTTGTGCCTGTTACCGCACCGCCGGCAGCCGCACCCGCGCCTGCTGCGCCTGCCAATTCGGCTCCGCAAGCACCCAGCGCTGCGGCGCCGGCTCGCGCTGCGGGCGGCGGCGAGCAGGTCACGGTACAGCGCGGCGATACCGCCAGCAAGATTGCCGGTGCCCACAAGCCGGCCGACATATCGCTCGACCAGATGCTGGTTGCACTGCTGCTTGCCAACCCCGATGCATTCATTGGCGGCAACGTCAATCGCATCAAGGCCGGTGCGGTGCTCGATCTTCCGGGCGCAGCTGAAGCAGGCGCCATTCCGCCCGCGGAAGCAAAGCGCACGGTTACGGCGCAAAGCCGCGATTTCGGCGCCTACCGCCAGCGCTTGGCCGAAAACGCGCCCACGGCAAACGTGGCTGCTGCCGGCCGCAATGCCTCTGGCAAGGTGCAAGCCAATGTCGAAGACCGCAATGCCACGGCAAGCGCACCCGACAAGCTGACGATTTCGCAGGGCAGCGCGACCGCCCGTGCCGCCGAAGAAAAGGTGGCGCAGACCCGCCAGGCACAGGAAAGCAACAACCGCGTCGCGGAGCTTTCGAAGAACATCAACGATCTGGCCAAGCTCAAGGCAGCCACCGGTTCTGCGGCCCCGGCCGCAGGCGCGGCGGCAGCTCCGGCACCGGCAACCCCGGGCATTTCCGTTCCCAATCCAGGCGTGGCCGCCACGGCCGCACCAACGGCGGCCAGCCCGGCACCGGCGGCACCAGTTGCGGCGGCGCCTGCTGCACCCGTCACCCCGACTGCAACGCCCGCTGCTGCACCCGCACCCGCACCCGCAGAAGCAGCGTCGCCCGCCACGGCAGCAATGCCCGCAGCCTCCGCTCCCGCCGCCGCCGCGGCACCTGATGCCAATGCAACGGCCGAAACCATGCCCGGCGCTCCCGCCGCGGCTGCAAGCGCTGCCGCTCCGGCGCCGGCACCCAAGCCGGTAGTCAAGGCCGCCCCGCCGCCGCCTCCGGTAGAACGCAGCTTCTTCGACGAGTTGATGGACAACCCGCTGATGCTGGCTGGTGCGGCACTGATCGCACTGCTCATCGGCTTCCTGCTGTACCGCGTGCTGGGCCGCCGGCGCGAGGAAATGAGCGAAAGCGTGTTCCTCGAAAGCCGCATTCCGAAAGACTCGTTCTTCGGTGCCAGTGGCGGTGAATCGGTCGACACCAAGCACCGTGGCGACTCCACCGTCTCGTCCCTGTCGTATTCTCCAAGCCAGCTCGACGCCGGCGATGTCGACCCCGTGGCTGAAGCCGACGTGTACCTTGCCTATGGCCGCGACCTGCAAGCCGAGGAAATCCTGCGTGAAGCCCTGCGCGTCAACCCCGACCGCACGGCCATTCACCTCAAGCTGCTCGAAATCCACGCCAAGCGGCGCGACGTCCGCGCTTATGAAGGCCTGGCTACCGAGGTGCACAAGCTGACCAACGGCACCGGCTCCGACTGGAACCGCGTGGTCGACATGGGCAAGGACCTCGATCCGGGCAATCCGCTGTACGAATCGGGCACAGCCCGTGGCGGAGTGAGCCCTGCCGAGAGCGCCGCTTTCGCAGGCGCGCTGGCCACTGCGGCCAAGCCCGCTACTGCAACGCCCCCTGCCGCAGCGCCCGCCCCAGTGGCGGCAGCTGTCGCCGCGCCGGCCTTCGTTCCGTCGGTTGCACCGCTGGACTTTGACCTGGACCTGAGCCAACCCGCGGCACTCGCTCCGACCGCCGCCCCGGTGAGCGCGAGCCTGCCGAAGACCGCTTACGCACCCGCCTCAGCTGCACCTTTGTCCAACGGCCACGCGCATGCACCGGCACCCGTCGACCTGGAAAACGACTTCGACACCGCTCCCGGCGCGCTGGCCCCGATCAGCCGCCCCGTGGGGCTGAACGATGCCAACGACAACACCCGCCCAGCCACGCTGCGCAGCGCCGACAGCCTTCCGGCGGATTCGGGCTTCATCGAATTCGACATGAGCGCACTGGCCGGCCTTCCCGCCCGCCCGGTGGCCGGCACCGCCGAAACAACCCCTCCTGCTGCAGCCATGCCGCAAGACGACGGCGACGACAGCCCCCACGCGGTCAAGCTGTCGCTGGCCCGCGAGCTGCAGGCCATCGGCGATGTCGAAGGCGCCCGCTCGCTGGTGGAAGAAGTCGAAGCCGAAAGCGCCGGCGACCTCAAGTCCCAGGCAAGGCAATTGCTCGCCGAGCTGCGCTAAGCGGCTTTCTCCCTGTTTCTGAATTCGTGAGGCTGGCGCTAGGCATCCGCTACAACGGCCAGGCGTACGAGGGCTGGCAAAGCCAGCGCTCGGGCCGCACGGTTCAGGACAAGCTGGAAACTGCGCTCGGCAAATTTGCCGCACAGCCCATCGGCACGCTGTGCGCGGGCCGCACCGACGCTGGCGTGCACGCGCTCATGCAGGTGGTGCACTTCGACACCGACGTCGAACGAGAGCCCTTCTCCTGGATGCGCGGCACCAACCGCTACCTGCCCGACGACATCGCCGTGCAATGGGCGCACCCGGTGCCCGACGAGTTTCATTGCCGCGCCAGTGCCCTGGCCCGCCGCTACCTCTACGTGCTGTCGCAATCACCGGTGCGGCCGAGCCTCAATTCGGGCCGGGTCGGCTGGTCGATGCATGCGCTCGACGCCGATGCCATGCGCGCGGCGGCCGCCCTTTTGGTGGGCAAGCACGACTTCAGCTCTTTTCGCGCCTCTGCTTGCCAGGCGCGCTCGCCCGTCAAGGACCTTCGGCGCATCGATATCACGCGCCACGGCGAAGGCGATCGCTGCCGCTGGCACTTCGAGTTCGAAGCCGATGCTTTTCTGCACCACATGATCCGTAATCTAATGGGCTGCCTGGTTCGCATCGGCCGCGGCGACGAGCGGCCTGAATGGATCACCGAGGTGCTCGAGGCGCGCAGCCGCAAGGTGGCTGCGCCCACTTTCTCCGCCGACGGCCTGTACTTTCTGGGGCCTTTGTACGACGCCAAGTGGGGTCTGCCGGCCGAGGCCACGCTGCAAGCTGGCGGCGCTCCTTATGATGGACCGCCATGAGCTCGCCCCGCACCCGCATCAAGATTTGTGGCCTTACGCGCGAGGCCGATGTGGATGCGGCAGTCGAGGCCGGCGCCGATGCCGTCGGCTTCGTGCTCTACGCCAAGAGTCCGCGCGCCGTAACCGCGGAGCGCGCGGCAGATCTGGCCTCGCGCCTGCCGCCGTTCATCACACCGGTGCTGCTGTTCGTCAACCAGGCCGCTCCTGAAGTCGTAGCATCCCTCGCGCGCGTCAAGGGCTCGATTGCGCAGTTCCACGGCGAAGAAACGCCCGAGCAATGCGAAGAAGCTGCCGGCCAGGGCCGCTTTCGCTACATGCGCGCCGCCCGCATTCCACTGGGGGCTGCCGGAGCCGGCTTCGACCTCGTAAAATACGCTTCCGATTACTCCCACGCCCAGGCCATCCTGCTCGACGCGCATGTCGAAGGTTACGGCGGTGGCGGCAAGGCATTCGATTGGTCACTTCTTCCACCCGCCGTCGACGCTCACCTCGTCTTGAGTGGTGGGCTCACACCTGCAAACGTGAGCGATGGCATTCGCATCCTGCGGACGCGCTGCAAGACGCTGTCCGTTGATGTGAGCTCGGGCGTCGAAATAGACGGCCCGGGAAACAAGGGCCTGAAGGACGCCGAAAAAATCCGGCAATTCGTCGCAGCTGTCAGAGCTGCGGACGCCTCGTCCTTCTCCAGTTAGCCGCCGCACCCGATCGTGAATTCGGGCTGCGGCCCAACACGATCGAGAACCATGCAAAGCAACTACCAGCAACCAGACGCCACGGGCCATTTCGGCAACTACGGCGGCACCTTCGCTAGCGAAACGCTCACCCACGCAATCAACGAACTGCGCGACGCGTACGCCAGGTTCAAGGACGACCCGGCGTTTCTCGCCGAATTCCACTACGAGCTGAAGCACTTCGTCGGCCGCCCCTCCCCGGTCTACCACGCTGCGCGCACCAGCCGCGAGATGGGCGGCGCGCAGATCTATCTGAAGCGCGAAGACCTCAACCACACCGGCGCGCACAAGATCAACAACGTGATCGGCCAGGCGATGCTCGCGCGCCGCATGGGCAAGCCGCGCGTCATCGCCGAAACAGGCGCGGGCCAGCATGGCGTGGCCACGGCCACCATCTGCGCACGCTACGGCCTCGAATGCGTGGTCTACATGGGCAGCCAGGACGTGAAACGCCAAAGCCCCAACGTCTACCGCATGAACCTGCTCGGCGCTACCGTGGTGCCGGTGGAGTCGGGCAGCAAGACACTGAAAGACGCGCTCAACGAGGCCATGCGCGACTGGGTGACCAATGTGGAAAACACGTTCTACATCATCGGCACCGTGGCCGGCCCTCACCCCTACCCAACGATGGTGCGCGACTTCCAGAGCGTGATCGGCACTGAATGCATCGAGCAGATGCCGGCCATGCTCGCGGCGCAAGGCATTACCGGCGAAGCGGAAGGCCGGCAGCCCGACGTGGTGGTGGCCTGCGTGGGCGGCGGCAGCAACGCCATGGGTATTTTTCACCCCTACATTCCGTTTGAAGGCACGCGCCTGGTGGGCGTGGAAGCCGCCGGCGAGGGGCTGGACAGCGGCAAGCATTCGGCCTCCATCCTCCGCGGCAGCCCCGGCGTTCTGCACGGCAACCGAACCTACCTGCTGCAGAACGAAGACGGCCAGATCACCGAAACCCACAGCATCAGCGCCGGGCTCGACTACCCCGGCGTGGGCCCGGAGCATGCCCACCTGGCCGACATTGGCCGCGCCGAGTACGTCGGCATCACCGACACCGAAGCGCTCGAGGCCTTTCACTACCTGTGCCGCACCGAGGGCATCATTCCGGCACTCGAATCGAGCCACGCCGTGGCATACGCCATGAAGCTTGCCAAGACCATGCGGCCGGACCAGTCGATCCTGGTGAATCTCTCGGGCCGAGGCGACAAGGACATCGGCACCGTGGCCGACCTGTCGGGTGTCGACTTCTACGACCGTCCCTCGATGCGCGGCCTGAGCGTGAAGGGAGGCAAGTGATGAGCCGCATTGCCGCCACCTTCGACGCGCTGAAAAAAGACGGCCGCCGCGCATTGATTCCCTACGTGACGGCCGGCTTTCCCTTTGCCGACATCACGCCCGAGCTGATGCACGGCATGGTCGAGGCCGGTGCCGACGTGATCGAGCTCGGCGTGCCGTTTTCGGACCCCATGGCCGACGGTCCGGTGATCCAGAAGGCCGGCGAAGACGCATTGGCCATGGGCGTCGGAATGAAGCAGGTGCTTGCCATCGTGAGCGAGTTTCGCAAGAAAGACCCGACCACGCCGGTGGTGCTGATGGGCTACGCCAATCCGGTCGAGCGATACGACCTCGTGCACGGCAAGAAGGCGTTCATTCGCGATGCATCCGCCGCCGGGGTCGACGGCCTGCTGGTGGTCGACTACCCGCCCGAAGAATGCGAGGACTTTGCCGCGGAACTCAAGGCCGCGAACATCGACCTGATCTTCCTGCTGGCCCCCACCAGCACCAGCGAGCGCATGGCGCAGGTCGCGCGCATTGCGAGCGGCTATGTCTACTACGTGTCGCTCAAGGGCGTGACGGGCGCTGGCCACCTCGATACCGAGGCCGTGGGCCAGATGATCCCGCGCATCCGCGAGCATGTGAATATCCCTGTCGGCGTGGGCTTCGGCATTCGCGATGCGCGCACGGCCCAGGCCGTGGGATCGGCCGCCGATGCGGTGGTGATCGGCACCAAGATCATCCAGCTGATCGACGGGCAGCCGCGCGAAAAGGTTGTGCCCGCCGTGCGCGAATTTCTTGCCGGAATCCGCGAGGCGCTCGACGCCCTGCCCGCAGCTACCCCCAAGAACGCGGCTGGTCGATAATCGCGGTTGCCCTCACCCAGCCCCTTTTCCGCATTGCGGAAAAGGGGAGCTAATTCGGAGTCCTATGAGCTGGCTTGAAAAACTGCTACCCGCCAAGATCGCACAAACCGACCCGTCGGAGCGCCGCCAGGTGCCCGAGGGCCTGTGGATCAAGTGCCCCGCCTGCGAGACGGTTCTCTACAAGACCGACCTCGAACACAACCAGAATGTCTGCCCCAGCTGCAGCCATCATCACCGCATCGGCGCCCGCGCACGGCTCGACGCCTTCCTCGACGCTGAAGGCCGCTACGAAGTCGGGCAAGAAGTGCTCCCCGTCGACGCCCTGAAGTTCAAGGACAGCCGCCGGTATCCCGAGCGGCTCAAGGAAGCGCTCGAGAACACCGGTGAAACCGATGCACTCGTCGTCATGGGCGGCTCGGTCCACAGCATCAGCGTGGTCGTGGCCTGCTTTGAATTCGAATTCATGGGCGGCAGCATGGGCAGCGTGGTCGGCGAGCGCTTTGTGCGCGGCGTCGAAACGGCCATCGAACAGAAGGTGCCGTTCATCTGCTTCACCGCCACCGGGGGCGCGCGGATGCAGGAAGGCCTGCTGTCGCTGATGCAAATGGCCAAGACCAACGCGGCGCTCACGCGTCTCGCGAAAAAGGGCCTGCCCTACATCAGCGTGCTGACAGACCCGACCATGGGCGGCGTTTCGGCCGGCTTCGCTTTCGTGGGCGATGTGGTCATTGCGGAGCCCAAGGCGCTCATCGGCTTTGCCGGCCCGCGCGTGATCGAATCAACCGTGCGCGTAACGCTCCCTGAAGGTTTCCAGCGTGCGGAGTTCCTTCAGACCAAGGGCGCCATCGACTTCATCAGCGACCGCCGCGAGCTTCGCAAGACCATTGCGAGCACGCTGGCGATGCTGCTGCGTCAGCCCGCCGACGCAGTCATCTGACAGACGGGAAATCCTGCCGGGCGGGCCTCAGCCCAACCGGTAGGCCCAGACCAGCAGGTTGCCCAGCACAATGGCAATTACCTGCAGCACCACAATGGCGGCCAGCGGCGACAGGTCCACGCCGCCAATCAGCGGAATGAATCGGCGGAACGGCCGCACCAGCGGCTCGGCCAAGCGCGAGATCAGGTCGAGCAGCATCGGCGACGCGCCCGGTATCCACGACAGCACGGCATAGACCACCAGCAGCGCGGTAAGGCCCGACACCGCAAGCTGCATCAGACCCACCAACGAGACCAGCGGCAGCGCCGCAATCCGCCCCAGGTTGCCGATCAGCAGCCACAGCAGCAAGAACTTCACGATCACCAGCAGCCAGGCCGCAATTGCGCTCGCCAGGTCCCAGCGCTTGACCGATGGCACGATGCGGCGAAGCGGCAGCACGATCCAGTCGGTAATCGCAAACACGAAGCGCCCGAGCGGATTGCCGAAAGGCACCCGGTGGTACTGCATGTAAAGGCGCAGCAGGCAAGCGCCGCCGAGCAGGCCGACGATCACGTCGAGAAGAAACGAGGGGATCTGGTAGAGCATGGCGCAGGGTCGTGAGCGGAATGCGATGATAGCCATGCAAGGTTCCTCGATGACGACACAGCCCCTTCTGCATTCACTGCCATTGTTCCCGCTCGGTACGGTTCTGTTTCCGGGCGGTGTGCTTCCACTGCGTATTTTTGAAGTACGTTATCTCGACATGGTGGGCAAATGCCGCAAGGCCGATGCGCCGTTCGGCGTAGTCAGCCTCACCAGCGGCAGCGAAGTACGCAAGGCCGGTGCCGATGCCGAAAGCTTTGCCGCCATCGGCACGCTGGCCGTCATTCGCGAGTTCGACTCGCCCCAGAGCGGGTTGCTGCAGATCGAGTGCGTCGGCACCCAGCGTTTTCGGGTTCGCCATACCGAGTTGCAAAAATACGGTTTGTGGGTTGCCGAAGTTGAAGCCGTCATGGCAGACACCGCACTCGAGATTCCCGACGACCTCGAGCACACCGCCACTGCGCTGCGGCGCCTGGTCGATACGCTCGAAGAACGCCGCCGCGCCCAAGGTGCTGAGGCTGTGCGCTTGCCTATCGGCGAGCCTTACCAGTTCAACGACTGCGGCTGGGTGGCCAACCGCTGGTGCGAACTGGTGCCCATGCAGCTCGAATTGCGCCAGCGGCTCATGGAGCTCGAGAGCCCGTTGATGCGGCTCGAACTGGTGAGCGATCTGCTGGCGCGTGCGGGTATCACTGAATAGATTGCTACTTTTTTCATAGCGTATTGCACAGGTTTGACGGGCACTGAAGGCCGGTTCCGTTTGAACCCTATCGGCTAAAATGGCGGGTTGCGCACGCTCCAGTTGCGCCCTCCTCCGCTCTCCATGTCCGACCACCTGATCCCTTCCATTCCCACGCCTGCTGCGGCCCCAGCTTCCGCACCTGCTGCCGACGACAACCAGCTCATCGCTGAACGCCGCGAAAAGCTCAAGCTGCTGCGCACCGCACAGGCCGAGGGCAAGGGTGTCGCGTTTCCCAACGACTTCAAGCCGGGACACCGTGCGGCTGCCTTGGTCGCTGCGCACGGCGCCACAGAAGCCGAAGCACTCGAAGCGCAGGCCGTTACCGTGAGCGTAGCCGGCCGCATGATGCTCAAGCGCGTGATGGGCAAGGCGAGCTTTGCGACCCTGCAGGACGCCACCGACCGCATCCAGCTCTACGTGACGCGCGACGCCCTCGGCGAAGAGGCGTATGCCGATTTCAAGCGCTGGGACCTGGGCGACATCGTCGGTGCCGAAGGCACGCTGATGAAGACCAAGACCGGGGAGCTTTCGGTCAAGGTCTCGAAGCTGCGCCTGCTCACCAAGAGCCTGCGTCCGCTGCCCGACAAGTTCCACGGCATGGCCGACCAGGAGCAGAAGTACCGCCAGCGCTACGTCGACCTGATCACCGACGAATCGGCGCGCGTGCGCTTCACCGCTCGCAGCAAGGCCGTGAGCGCGCTGCGCGAGTTCATGGTGGCCAACGACTTCCTCGAAGTCGAAACGCCCATGCTGCACCCGATTCCGGGCGGCGCAAACGCCAAGCCTTTCAAGACGCATCACAACGCGCTCGACCAGGAGATGTTCCTGCGCATTGCGCCCGAGCTGTACCTCAAGCGCCTCATCGTCGGCGGCTTCGAGCGCGTATTCGAAATCAACCGGAGCTATCGCAACGAGGGTATCTCGGTGCGGCACAACCCCGAGTTCACCATGATGGAGTTCTACGCGGCCTACTGGAACTACCGCGACCTGATGGACTTCACCGAAACCCTGATCCGCACCATTGCCGACAAGGCCGTGGGCACCCAGCAGCTCACCTACCAGGGCAAGCCGGTCGACCTGACCCAGCCCTTCGAGCGCCTGACGATCCGCGAAGCCATCCTCAAGTACACCGACGCCGGCGACGGTGTGGACGACAGCGCGTGGCTCATCAATGCGCTGCGCAAAATCGGCCTGAGCGAAGAAAAAGACAAGCTCTCTCAGCGCAGCCTTGCCAGCCTGCAGGTGATGTATTTCGAAGAGACGGTGGAAGAAAAGCTCTGGCAGCCGACCTTCATCATGGAACACCCCACCGAGATCTCGCCGCTGGCGCGTGCCAACGACGAGCGGCCGGAGGTCACCGAGCGCTTCGAGCTCTACATCACCGGCCGCGAGTTCGGCAATGGCTTCAGCGAACTCAACGACGCCGAAGACCAGGCCGCGCGCTTCAACGCCCAAGTGGCCGCCAAGGACAGCGGCGACGACGAAGCCATGTATTACGACCACGACTTCGTTCGCGCGCTCGAATACGGCATGCCGCCCACCGGCGGCTGCGGCATTGGCATCGACCGGCTGATGATGCTGCTGACGGATTCGCCGAGCATTCGCGACGTGATCCTGTTCCCCGCGCTGCGCAGGGAATCTTGAGCGTGAAGTTACCGTCGTCGCTGCCGACGATCGGCATCGACTTCGGCACCTCCAATTCCGCCGTGGCGTGCCGGGTCGACGGCGTCGCCCGCCTGCTGCCCATCGAAGGTGCGGCCACCACGCTGCCCACCGCAATCTTCTTCAACGCCGAAGACCGCACCACGCACTTCGGCCGCGATGCCGTTGCGCTCTACCTTTCGGGCGTCGAAGGCCGCCTGATGCGTTCGCTGAAGAGCCTGCTCGGCAGCGCGCTGATGCAGGAAAAAACAGCCGTCTACGACGGCCTCGTGAGTTTCGAGGACATCATTGCGCGCTTCCTGCGCGAACTCGCCGCGCGGGCCGGCCGTGAACTGGGCGGGGTACCCGAGCGTGTGGTGATCGGCCGTCCGGTCCATTTTGTCGACGACGATTCGAAGCGCGACGAGCGCGCGGAAGAAAGCTTGCGCCATGCGGCCCGCGCCGCGGGGTTTCGCGACATCGCTTTTCAACTCGAGCCTATTGCCGCTGCCTTCGATTTCGAGCAGCGCATCACGAAAGAGTCGCTGGTGCTGATCGTCGATGTGGGCGGCGGCACGTCCGACTTCACCGTGGTGCGGGTCGGCCCCGACCGCGCGGCGCGTGAAGACCGCAGCGATGACGTGCTGGCCACCAGCGGCGTGCACATCGGTGGCACTGACTTCGACCAGCGCCTGAACCTCGACCGCGTCATGCCGGAATTCGGCTTTCGCCACACGGGGCCGCAGGGACGTGAGGTACCGAGCAAGGTGTTCTTCGAGCTTTCGTCCTGGCACCTGATCAACTGGCTTTACGCCGCCAAGGCGGTTCGGCAGGCAAAAGACCTGCGCACCAGCTACAGCGATACCCGGCTGCACGACCGGTTGATGGCTGTGCTCGAAGAACGGCACGGCCACCGCATTGCGAGCGAAGTGGAGCAGGCAAAGATCGACACCTCCGTGAATGATGCGCCTACCGCAATCGATCTTTCGTGCGCGGAAGCTGGCCTGGCTGCGTCGCTCTCGCCTGCCGACATGGCGCAGCAGCTCGCGCCCCTGCTCGAGAACGTGGTTGCCTGCGCGCACGCCTGCGTCAAGCGCGCCGGGCTGCGCAGCGGCGATCTCGACGCCATCTACCTGACCGGTGGCTCTTCGGCCCTGCGGCCATTCCAGCAGGCCCTGCGCAAGAGCTTTGCCGGCGTAACGCTCGTCGAAGGCGACCTGTTCGGCGGTGTTGCCACCGGACTCGCGTGCACCGCCTCAGCTGCATGAAATATCTCGCGGGGTATCCGCCCACGCTGCTGGCACAAGTCCGGCAACTGATCGACACCGAAGGACTCGCGCCGCTGCTGCGCAGCCGCTATCCCGGCCCCATGCACGAGGTGCAGACGGACCGCGCGCTCTATGAGTACGTGAGCGAACTCAAGAGCGACTTCATGCGCAAGGCGCCGCCCCTCTCCAAGGTGGCGTTCGACAGCAAACTGCACGTGATCCGCAATGCGCTCGGCACGCACACCACCGTTTCACGCGTGCAGGGCAGCAAGCTCAAGACCAAGCGCGAGATCCGAGTGGCGACCCTGTTCAAGGAAGTGCCCCTCGAATGGCTGCGGATGATCGTTGTCCATGAACTCGCGCACATGAAGGAGCGCGAGCATGACAAGAGTTTCTACGCTCTCTGCGAACACATGGAGCCCAGCTATCACCGGCTGGAATTCGATGTTCGGCTGTACCTGACGCATCTTGACACTGGCGGCGAGCGTCTATGGGCGAACTCGGCGGCGCCTTCGGTTTCGGGCGCGGCGCCCTAGCGAAGCCTCAGGCGCTGGTGAGGCCGGCCTTCGCCAGCACTTGCCTTGCCTGCTTGTATCCCGTCGAGCCGACGAGGGTATTCCAGTCGGGGTGCGGCGTGTCGGGCAGCAGCGCCCGCCGGCGCGCTTCGCTACCGGCTTCGGGCTGCCAGCGCGCGGCCTTGGCGACAGCACCGAAATCGTCGAGCAGTTCGTCGAGCGCCTGGCCTTGGCCGATGCTCTGGTTGCACAGCATCGCGAGGTCGCAGCCCGCATCGAGCGCTGCCAATGCGGCGTCGGCATAGCTCAGCAGCTGGCCGCCGATGTAACGCCCCGCTTCCATGCTCAGGTCATCGCTGAAGATCGCGCCGTCGAAAGCGAGCCGGGTGCGAAGCACATCCTTCAACCATTTCGAAGAGAAACCCGCGGGCCGTTTATCCACTTTCGGGTAGATCACGTGCGCCGGCATCACGGCCGTGAGCGTGCCCGACAGCCAGTCGAAAGGCCGTGCGTCATCGTCCAGGATCGCCTTCAGGCCGCGGCGGTCGACCGGAATCTCGACATGCGAATCGGCGGTGACGAAGCCATGCCCCGGAAAGTGCTTGCCGCAGTTGCGCATGCCCATCTGCAGCATGCCGTGCATCACGCTCTTTGCCAGCAGCGCAACCACCCGCGGGTCCCGGTGAAAGCTGCGATCGCCGATGACGCTGCTGCCACCGTGGTCCAGGTCGAGCACCGGCGCAAAGCTGAAGTCGACGCCGCAGGCACGCAGCTCGGCCGCAAGCACCTGGCCGGTTGCCGTCGCGGCCTTCGTAGCGCGCATCGCATCGCGCATCCACAGTTCACCCAAGGCGCGCATCGAGGGCAGGCGCGTGAATCCATCGGTGCGAAACCGCTGCACGCGGCCGCCTTCGTGGTCGACACAAATCAGCAGGTCGGGGCGAATGGCTTTCAGTTCGGCGTTGAGCGCGGTCATCTGCGCGCGGTCCCGCCAGTTGCGGGCGAAATGGATCACACCACCGACCAAGGGGTTTGCGACCCGGCGGCGATCCGCATCGTTGAGTTCCGTGCCGGCCACATCGATGATCAGCGGCGCGTGAATGGTTGTCGTTGCCAGGGTCATGCCTCGTTCTTGTATTCGACCACCACGAAGCTCGCGGCATATTCGGTCTCGTCGGTCACCGTCACGTGCGCCGTGAGGCCCTTGGCCTCGAACCATTCTTTCAATTCACCGTGCAGCACGATGACGGGCTTGCCGCTGCGCAGGTTGGCGATTTCGCACAGGCGCCAGGTCATGGGCATGCGCATGCCCATGCCGATTGCCTTGCTGAAGGCCTCCTTGGCGGAAAAGCGCGTCGCGAGATAGCTCAGGCCGCGCTTGGGCCAGCGCTCGCTGCGAGCTTTCCACACTGCAAACTCGGCGTCGCTGAGCACTTTTCGCGCGAATCGCTCGCCCTGACGCTCGAAGGTGGCTGCGATGCGGCGCAGGTCGCAAATGTCGGTGCCGATGCCGTAGATCATGCAGGCCGTGCCGATTGCGCCTCGGCGATACAGCGCAGGTATTCCCGCGTGGTGGCTGTATAGCCCAGTTCGAGCGCGTCGGCGATAAAGGCGTGGCCGATCGAGACCTCCTGGACGCCAGGCACCGCGCGGAGAAAGGCGGTCAGGTTGTCGCGGCTCAGGTCGTGGCCGGCATTCACGCCCAAACCAGCTGCTTGCGCCGCCCGGGCCGATTCGACATAGCGGGCAAGCACCGCCTGCTCGTCCGGGGTGCCGCGCGATGCGGCATAGCCTTCTGTGTAGAGCTCTACGCGGTCCGCGCCCACGGCTTTCACAGCAGCCATCATCCCGGGAATCGGATCCATGAAGAGGCTGACCCGAACGCCAAGGGCCTTGGCCTCGGCAATCACCGGGCGCAGGCGCTCGGCGTCTTCGGGAAAGCTCCAGCCGTGGTCGCTGGTCGATTGCGATTCACTGTCGGGGACAAAAGTGGCCTGGTGCGGCTTCAGTTCGCGCACGAAGTCCATCAGGTTGTGAAACGGATTGCCCTCGATGTTGAACTCGATGCCCGGCCAGTCCTTTGCAAGCAGCGCGGAGAGGTCGCTCACGTCGTGCGCGCGAATGTGGCGCGCGTCTGGCCGCGGATGCACGGTGATTCCCTGCGCACCTGCGGCGAGGCAGGCACTGGCGGCCTTGAGCACGCTCGGAATGCCCAGGTGACGCGTGTTGCGCACAAGGGCCACCTTGTTGAGGTTGACCGACAACGAAGTGGTAGCGGAATGGCCGGGAATGCTCATAGGGCTTGCAAATCTCTCATCATCTGCCGCGTGCGCAGCGTGGACACACCGCAATGGTAGTTGAGCAAGGCGCGCAGCTGGTTTCTGAGGGCACTGTTGCTGCCGGCGTTCATGGTTGCGACCTCCCGCAGCGTGGCGGTAAAGGGGGCGCGATCGTCGAGCACGCCCTGCAGCGACAGCCAATCGGCGCCGGCCAGTGCCGCCTCGCCCTCGCCTGCCAGCCGCAAACCCGCTTCCGGCACCAGGCTGTAGCGCGCCTCGGCAACGAGCGGTTCGAGCGTGAGGGTCTGAACATCTAGCGAGGGCAAGAGGCCCACTTCGCGCAGCAGCAGCAGTTCGAAGGCGCGTAATGCCGCGGCCTGGGTTGCAGCCTGCGCGCCGGCGTGGTCCCCGGCCAGGACCTGCACCACGCCCGCGTAGGCGTCGAAAAGCGCTTCGTGGGCGTCGTCCCGTGCGAGCAGGCGCAGCAGCAGTTCATTGACGTAGTAGCCCGAGAGCAGGGCCTCGCCGGTGGGCATGACGTGGCCGCCCATCCATTCGGCGCCCTTGAGCGTGCGGATCTCGGCGTCGCCGCCGTAGTTGAGTTGCAGCGGCTGCAGCGGCAGCAGCACAGGCCTGAAGTTGGAGCTCGGCCTCTTCGCCCCCTTGGCCACGAGTGCAATGCGCCCGTGGTGGCGGGTGAAGACCTCGAGAATCAGGCTCGACTCGCTCCAGTCGTAGCGATGGAGCACATACGCCGGCTCATGCGAGACGCGGTGGGCAGTCGCCACTTCATTCGTAACCGAACGACCGCACCCGAGCCTCGTCGTCGGCCCAGCCGGAGCGCACCTTGACCCACAGTTCGAGAAAAACCTTGGCATCGGCCAGCTTTTCGAGCTCGACCCGGGTTTCCATGCCGATGCGCTTGATGCGCTCGCCCTTGTCGCCGATGACCATGGCCTTATGGCCGTCACGCTCCACCACGATGGTGGCGGCAATGCGCAGCAGGCGTTTCTGGCCCTTTTTCTGCGGCGGCTCTTCCTCGAACTTGTCGATGATCACGGTCGAGGTGTAGGGCAACTCGTCGCCGGTCAGGCGAAACAGCTTCTCGCGCACCAGCTCGCCCGCCAGGAACTTCTCGCTGCGGTCGGTGAGCTCGTCCTCGGCGTAGAACCAGGGTTGCTCGGGCAGGTATTTCTCGCAGATGCCGAACAGGCGCTCGACGTCCTTCGGGTTCTTGGCCGACATCGGCACGAACTCGGCAAAGGGGTGCTTCGCCTGCATGGTCTGCAGCCAGGGCGCGATGTCGCCGCGGCGGTGCACGTTGTCGAGCTTGTTCGCCAGCAGCACGGTTGGAATGCCCTTGCCGAGCAGCTTGAGCACTCGCTCGTCGGCGGGCGTGAAGCTACCCGCCTCGACCACAAAGAGAATCAGGTCCACATCGCCGACCGCGCCCTGCACAGTCTTGTTGAGCGACTTGTTGAGCGCGTTGGCGTGCAAGGTCTGGAAACCCGGGGTGTCGACGAACACGAACTGCGTGGCACCCAGGGTGCGCATGCCCGTGATGCGGTGCCGCGTGGTCTGTGCCTTGCGCGAGGTGATGCTGATTTTTTGGCCCACCAGCGCGTTGAGCAGCGTCGATTTGCCCACGTTGGGCTTGCCGACAATGGCCACCAAGCCGCAATGCTGCGGCCCCGTTGCACCGGCTGCGTCTTCCGGGCTTTCTGCTGCTGAATTTATAGCGTCGTTCATTCTGGTTTCACGCGGCCCCGCGTGCCTTGAGCCGGATCAACATGGCCGCCGCGGCAGCCTGCTCGCCGGCACGTCGCGAGCCACCGATGCCTCGTTCGCGCAGGCCCAGCTCCGGCACCTCGCACTCGACATCGAAAGTCTGTTTATGCGCAGCCCCGAGCGTAGCCGCCACGCGGTACACCGGCAGCTTCATTTTGTGACCCTGCAGCCATTCCTGCAATTCGGTCTTCGGGTCTTTCGCGGCCGCTTCCATGCGCGGATTGATCTCGACGGATTCGTAGAGGCGGCGAACCAATGCCTCGGCGGTCACAAAGCCCGCATCGAGATAGACAGCGCCGATCAGCGCTTCCAGCGCATCAGCCAGGATCGAGGGTCGGTTGGGCCCGCCGGAGCGCGCCTCGCCTTCGCCAAGGCGCAGCAATGGCGACAACTGCAGTTCGAGCGCCAGGCGATGCAAGGTGTCCTGCTTGACCAGGTTGGCCCGCACGCGGGACAAATCGCCTTCGGGCAAGGCCGAAAGGCGGGTGTAGAGCAGGTGCGACACCGCGAGGTTGAGCACCGAGTCGCCCAGAAACTCGAGGCGCTCGTTGTGGTCAGCCGAAAAACTGCGGTGCGTTAGCGCGAGCTGGAGCAGCCGGGTGTCGGAGAACGAATGCTTGAGGCGCTCCTGCAGCGCTACGAGGCCGCCGTCCACCTTGCGTGTCGCCGCGTTCAGCGGGTCTCGCCTTTGTACTTGAGCACCAGGTAGGCCGGGCCGAACAGCGGGATTTCCCGCTCGTAGGCATACGACACGACAACCTTGTCGCCGACCTTCTTGATGTCCAGGTCCTTGCCCGAAACCGACTTGAAGTCGTCGATGGCTTGCGCGCGGTCGAAGATGGCGCGCACTTCAGGCACGGTGGTGCCTTCCTTGGCCTTGTTGGCGGCCTTGTCGATGGCCTGATATTCGATCAGTGTCGGAATGACCTGCGCGATGACCACGCCCAGGCACCCCAGCACCGCGGCGACAAACACCAGGCCGATGAACGAGATGCCGCGCTGGTGCGCGGCCTTGCTGCGGATGAACCGATTTGTTCTCATGCCCTCTTACCCCTCGAACAATGCTGATTACTTATTGGAATGGACCGATGCGACCCAGATCGCCGAAGTTCATCCATACGAAGAACGCCCTGCCCACGATGTTCTTGTCCGGAACGAAGCCCCAGAAACGGGAGTCCGCCGAATTATCGCGGTTGTCGCCCATCATGAAGTAGTTGCCCGCCGGCACCTTGCAAACCACGCCTTCGACAGAGTAGCGGCAGTTTTCGCGGAATGGGAAGTCGCTTGCGCCCTGGACGAAAGCCGGACCGGCGTCGTCGTTGAGCAACCTGTGCTGCTTGCCGCCCAAGTCTTCGTTGAACTGCTTGAGCAGCCGCATCGAGTCGCCGTCGAGGTAGTCGGCCATCGGGTTCTTGGAAACCGGCTGCCCGTTGATCGTGAGCTTCTTGTTCAGGTAGGCCACCTCGTCGCCCGGAATGCCGACGACGCGCTTGATGTAGTCCATGCTGGGCTTGGGCGGGTAGCGGAACACCACCACGTCGCCGCGCGCAAGCGGGGTGCCGTCCGTGATCTTGGTATTGATGACCGGCAGGCGAAGCCCGTAGGTGAACTTGTTGACCAGGATCAGGTCGCCCGTGAGCAACGTGGGCATCATCGAACCCGACGGGATCTTGAAGGGCTCGTACAGGAACGAGCGCAGCAGGAACACCACGAGAATTACCGGGAACAGCCCGGCAGTCCAATCGAGCCACCACGGCTGCATCAGCAAGCGCTCGCTCGCCTTTGCGTCCACGGTGTCCACCTGCGTGATGCCCTGGCCCGCCAGGCGCGCGTTGCGCTCGCTCAGCGAAGACTCGAGCGCGGCCGCGGCACGCTCGCGCCTCGGCAAGAAGTAGAAGCGCTCGGCCAGCCAGTAAAGACCGGTGACCACCGTGGCGCAGAACAGGAGCAGCGCGAAGTTGCCTTCAATGGCACCAAAGTACCAGGCACCGACGTAGCCGGTGAAGGCCGCAAGGACCAGAGTAGTGATGAATGCCATTTTTGAGATCAGTCTTCGACTTGCAGAATGGCGAGGAAGGCCTCTTGCGGGACCTCGACGGAGCCGATCTGCTTCATTCTTTTCTTGCCCGCTTTCTGCTTTTCGAGCAGCTTCTTCTTGCGGGTGATGTCGCCGCCGTAGCACTTGGCAAGAACGTTCTTGCGCAGGGCCTTGATTGTCTCACGCGCAATGATGTTCACTCCGATGGCCGCCTGGATGGCAACGTCGAACATCTGGCGTGAAATGATCTCGCGCATCTTCGATACCACCGCCCGGCCGCGGTATTGCGACTGGGTGCGGTGCACGATGATCGACAGCGCATCGACCTTCTCGCCGTTCAGCAGGATGTCCACCTTGACCACGTCGGACGCGCGATATTCCTTGAACTCGTAGTCCATCGAGGCGTAGCCCCGGCTGACCGACTTCAGCTTGTCGAAGAAGTCGAGCACGATTTCGCCGAGCGGCATCTCGTAGGTCAGCATGACCTGGCGGCCGTGATACGCCATGTTCATCTGCACGCCGCGCTTCTGGTTGGCCAGCGTCATCACCGCGCCGACGTATTCCTGCGGCATGTAAAGGTGCACCGTGACGATCGGCTCGCGAATCTCGCTCATCTTGCCCACGTCGGGCATCTTGGACGGGTTCTCGACCATGATGACTTCGCCGTCGTTGCGCACCACCTGGTACACCACGCTTGGCGCAGTCGTGATCAGGTCCTGGTCGAACTCGCGCTCGAGCCGCTCCTGCACGATTTCCATGTGCAGCAGGCCCAGGAAGCCGCAGCGAAAGCCGAAGCCCAGCGCCTGGCTCACCTCGGGCTCGTAGCGCAGCGACGAATCGTTGAGCTTGAGTTTTTCGAGCGCGTCGCGAAGCGAGTCGTACTCGCTGGCTTCGGTCGGGTAGAGGCCGGCAAACACCTGTGGCTGGATTTCCTTGAAACCCGGCAGCGCCTCCGTGGCAGTGGCTGCCGCGCCGCCGGTGCCCGGCTTGATGAGCGTCACGGTGTCGCCGACCTTGGCGGCCTGCAGTTCCTTGATGCCCGCGATGATGTAGCCCACCTCGCCCGCCTCGAGCGATGCGCGCGGTTCGTTGGCCGGCGTGAACACGCCGATGTTGTCGGCGTTGTACATGGCGCCGGACGCCATCATCTTGATGCGCTCGCCCTTGACGAGCCGGCCGTCCACCACGCGCACCAGCATGACCACGCCCACGTACGGATCGAACCAGCTGTCGACGATCATCGCGCGCAGCGGGCCGTCGGGGTTGCCGCGCGGCGGCGGCATCTTGTGCACGATGGCCTCGAGGATTTCCTCGATGCCGAGCCCCGTCTTCGCGGAACACGGAATCGCGTCGGTCGCGTCGATGCCGATCACGTCCTCGACTTCCTTGCGCGCGTTGTCCGGATCTGCATTCGGCAAATCCATCTTGTTGAGCACCGGCACAACTTCCACGCCAAGGTCGAGTGCGGTGTAGCAGTTGGCCACCGTCTGCGCTTCGACACCTTGCGATGCATCGACGACGAGCAGCGCACCTTCGCATGCCGACAACGAGCGGCTCACTTCATAAGAGAAGTCGACGTGGCCCGGCGTGTCGATCAGATTGAGGTTGTAGACCTGTCCATCGAGCGCCTTGTAGTGCAACGCAGCGGTCTGCGCCTTGATGGTTATCCCACGCTCTTTTTCGATGTCCATCGAGTCGAGCACCTGCGCCTCCATCTCGCGCTCCGCGAGACCGCCGCAACGCTGGATCAAACGATCGGCGAGCGTCGACTTGCCGTGATCGATGTGCGCAATGATCGAAAAATTTCTGATGTGATTCATCAACGGGAACGCTTAAGTACTTGAATTGGCTCGTGCGCAGAGTGCGACAGGCAAGAAAAAAGGGCGCGTCTTCTGGAGACGCGCCCTGAACCAACAAGCAATGGCAACTGCAGTAGTTGGAACTTCATTGTAGGCAAAAAGGGAGGCACGTACATCCGGGGACAGGGTCGAAACGGGTCGTTGCGGGTCCACAACATGAAAGATATAAACAACTTATCCACAGGATCGGTGGAGCACTCGATGAACAACTTGTGGGCGATCTGTGGAGCAGCGGTGGACTGCTGTCTGACATCTCGCATGGTGAAGGAAATTGCCTTCCTTATGCATAGACCAAGCGCTCCAGGCTTCGTATTCTACCGAAAACCGTCCTAAGCTTGTCGAAAAGTTAGTTATCACTAACAATATTGAAGCCTGAAGACCTCCAAAAAAAATTTTTGGCCAGCCGCTGGAACGTCGCAAACACCTCAAAAAAAGGCCCCAAACCCGACTGTCGGGTGGGGCCACTTGACGACGGCGCCGTATCAGCGTGCGGGTCGAATGAGCGCATATTGCGCCCACTCGCCCCTGCGGAACAGCACGCTCAGCGGCTTGCCCTTGTCGGCCTTGGCAAGTGCGGATTCAAATTCCTTGACGCTCGTCACTTCGATGTTGCCCACCGAGAGAATTACGTCCCCCTCGCGCAGGCCGGCTCGGGCAGCGGCGTCGCTCGCGGCGTCAATGCGCACGCCGCGTACCTTGAGTTCTTTCTTCTGCGCATCGGTCAGGTCGCTAACTACCAGGCCGATCGATTTTCCGGCTGTGGAAGACGGCTTGGCCTGCGGCTCTTCGCGATCCGACTGGCGCTTGCTCGAAGGCTTTGCCTCCGGATCGCCCTCTGCAACCGTAATCGCAAGTTCACGCGAACTGCCGTTGCGGAACACGGTCAGTGTGCTTTTTACGCCCGGCTTGGTGCTGGCGACCGAACGCGAGAGATCGCTCGGCGTTTCGATGACCTTGTCGCCGTACTTGGTGATGATGTCGCCCTCCCGCACGCCGGCCTTGTCGGCCGCCGAACCCGGCACCACGCTGCTCACCACGGCGCCGCGCGCCTTGCCCAGACCAAGGGACTCGGCCACGTCCTTCGACACCGAGCCGATGGTCACGCCGATCAGGCCGCGCGAGACGCGGCCGGTAGCGCGCAACTGGTCGCTGACGCGAATGGCCTCGTCGATGGGAATCGAGAACGAAATGCCCATGTAGCCGCCCGAACGCGAGTAGATCTGGCTGTTGATGCCCACTACCTCGCCGCGCAGGTTGATCAGGGGTCCCCCAGAGTTGCCCGGGTTGATGGCAACGTCCGTCTGGATGAGCGGCACCAGGTCACCGGTGTCGCGCTGCTTCGCGCTGACGATGCCGGCGGTAACGGTGTTCTCCAGGCCGAAAGGCGAGCCGATGGCCATGACCCATTCGCCAACGCGCAGCCGCGAGATGTCGCCGACCTTCACCACCGGGAGGCCCGTCGCCTCGATCTTGACCACGGCAACGTCGCTTCGCTTGTCGGCGCCGATGAGCTTGGCCTTGAACTCACGCTTGTCGGTGAGCGTGACCAGGATTTCGGACGCATCTTCAATTACGTGGGCATTGGTCATGACATAGCCGTCGGCAGTCAGGATGAAGCCCGAGCCCACGCCGCGCGGGCGCTCTTCTTCCTGGGGCTGCTGCGGACGGTTCGGGCGCGGGCCGGGTCGCGGGTTGCCAGGCAGCGGCTGTCCGAAGAAGCGCCGGAAGAACTCCTGCATTTCCTCGTCCATTTCTCCGCCACCGCCGCTGCGGCTCGACACTTTTTCGACGGTGCGGATACCGACCACGGCTGGCCCCACCTGCTCCACGAGATCGGCGAAATCGGGCAGCCCGCGCGCTTGCGGTGTCTGGGGTGCCTGAGCGTTGGCCGACGTTGCCGGCAGGAAGCCAGCGGTGGCCGTGCACGCCAAGCCAAATGCGAAGAGATAGGAACGAAGCTTGTGTCCCTCGACTTTGAACATCATCGGTTTTCTTTCAAAAGAACAGAGCGACCAAAAGAAGAGCTATGAGTCTGTGATTCGGACTTGGTTCAGCGCCATCTGCGCACGACGGGGTTAGCGTGTGCGCGCGAGACTCTGGGCAAATGCATTGAGCGTCTGCTGGGGCACCTCGCCCACGGCAGTCAGCCACCAGTCGCTCGCCGGCTCCGGCAACCGCCGGCGAATGGCATTGGTTGCGCCAATGGTAAGCACGCCGTCGCGCGGTGCGCGCTTTTCATCGTACCGCTCGATGAAAAGCGACACCGAAGCCAGGCCATCGGAGAAGGTCCACTGAACGGTGCGGTCCTGTCCGGTCTTGTCGCTGCCTGCCGGGCGCCGATAGAAGCTCCGCGGCTTGAAACCGGCTACGGGCGTCTTGAGAACCCAGCCTTCGTCTTGCGCGTTGGTGCGCTCGAGCTCCAGCTTCTCGATGCGATAGCCGCCGGTGTTGTTCATCATCTGCGCAATGGCCTGCGCCTTCACAGGCGCATCGAGCTGCAGTTCGGAGAACGCAGACTGCTCCACCACGCGTGATTCGCCGTCCACCGTTTGCAGCTTGATGACAAGGCCGGAGCGGCGCTCGCTCCAGATGCGGTAACCGAAACGCAAGGTGTCATGCGGCACGAGCTGCACCACGTCTGCATCGAAGCCCGCCACGCGGTCCTTGCCGATCGCCCGCACATCGTAGAAGTCGCCGATTGACGAATCCGGCTTGTCGGGCAGGTTGGGAAAAATGTCGAGGTTCTCGCGCTTTTCAACCTTGACCACCTTTGCCTCTGGCAGGAAGGTCATCACATGGTGATTGCGCCTGAACGTCGAGCGCGGCGGCCCGGACAGCGCTTCGATGCGCTCGATCTGCAGGTCGCCGTCCCGCACATGCCAGATGCGAGCGCTCGACAGGTCGCCGCCAGCTGCGGACACGACAAAAGTGCCGACGTAATTGCGCTGCCTGGCTCCGGTGTGCATGCGCTGAAGCCACTCGACGACACCCATGGGCGGCGGCGCATCGCCAGTCTGCGCCGGGGCCGCCCCCTTGGCATTCACAGCGCCCGAACGAGGCTGTGCGGTCGCGACTTGCGCAAGACAAAAAGCAGCGAACACCAGCGCGAACGCGCGTGCGGAGATCGGCATCTGAACGGTCATTGAAGCGACAACGGGGCGCGCAATCAGCGCGTGGGCCCCTCGAAGGTCGCGTTGCGCAGAAAGCCCGAAGGCATTTGCGAGGCGCCGCCGGCTTGCTGGTGCGCCTCGAGCAATTGGTCAAGCCGCGGATCGCGCAGCATGACCTGCGGACTGCCGTTGCCAACCACCACGCGGGTCGGCGTGAGCGTGGTGGCGGCGGGCGCCGCGCCGTTGGTAGCGGCGGCAGCCAGCACCGAATTGGCGGCTGGCTGCTGGGACGCAATCTGGGCCCCCGATGACGAGAACCCGGCTCCGTTACCCACCAAGGTCCAACTGATCGCGGCCACTGCCACCAGAGATGCCGCACCGGCCACCAGCTTCCAGCGGAACACCGGCTCGTTGGCCGCATCGGCCTTGCGCTCCATCGTGATCACCTCGGCCGCCGTCACAGGCGCCAGGACGGGCGTCGCGACCACGGGCTCGGCGGCAAGCCGTTGCTGGAACCGGGTCAGGAAGGCATCGGTATTGCTGCAAGGCGTATGCGCGCCCGAGCGCAAGATATCGCCCACGAGGTGATAAGACCGCCAGGCACCACGCGCGTCGTCTTCAGCGCAAACGGCGTCAATTGCCCGCGCGAAGTCTTCGCCCTGCAAATGACCGTCGGCCAGTGCAGACACTTGTTCAAGAGCCGTCATCGTCTGATTCATTTCATTCACCTGCTTACCTACCAACGCTTGCCGGACTGGTTGTCCAACAGCGGTTTGACCCGGGCCGAAATGGCCT
Organism: Variovorax sp. 3319; assembly: GCF_031456585.1. Taxonomy (NCBI): domain Bacteria; kingdom Pseudomonadati; phylum Pseudomonadota; class Betaproteobacteria; order Burkholderiales; family Comamonadaceae; genus Variovorax; species Variovorax sp. 3319. The sequence continues at coordinate 461,594 of NZ_JAVDUZ010000001.1, read as the reverse complement.
CACGCGCCCGAAAAATACGCGAGCGCACCGTGCCGATAGGGCAATCCATGACCTCGGCAATCTCTTCGTAACTCATGCCCTCGATCTCGCGCAACGTGACAGCCTGGCGCAGTTCGGGAGGGAGCGCGTCCATGGCCGCCTCGACAACGCGGGCGATTTCGTTCGCCGCCAAGACCGATTCGGGGGTTTCGTCGCTGATTGGTTCGTTTCCGGGGCGGTAAGTTTCATCGTCTTCTTCAGAAGACGGCCTCATGGCGCTTTCGGAGATGGTCGGGTCGCGCTTCATGTCGACCAGCGCCTTCTTCGCGGTGTTGACCGCGATCCGGTAGAGCCAGGTGTAGAACTGGGCGTCGCCGCGAAATTGGTGGAGCGCCCGGTAAGCGCGGATGAAGGTTTCCTGGGCGATGTCTTCGACCAGGTCGACATCGCGCACCATGCGCCCGATCAGGCGCTCGATCCGGCGCTGGTACTTAATAACCAGCAGTTCGAATGCTTTCTGGTCACCCGCAACTGTTCGCTGAACCAGTTGGAGGTCGACTTCGCCCGGGCGCGGAGCCTCGACGGACACATCGGTCAAGCCGGAGTCCGGTGGCACTGGCGGCGGAGAAGTTGTCATCGGGCAGGATCAGGGCGCATCGGCGGGCGCGGTCGCTCGCCAAGGCTCGCCGGCGGGCGACGCGGATGGGGGGCGCGAATATACCGCGCGACGCAAGTCGCGCCAGCGCGCGGGCATGGCGCGCTGCTCGATCCAAATCCATCGTGCGGCACGGCCCGGCTGAATGAGCCGGACCAGCAGCAGTGATTGAAGATCAAGCGCCACCGAAGCTCGTGCCGCCCGAACGGCTCGGCCCCTGTGCGTACCCGTCAGGGCCCATTGAAGCCCGTCGAAATGCAGCACACCGGCGCCATCGCTTCGCAGCCCAACCGCGGCCGCGACGCCCGAAAACAGCACGCTCAGGATGAGCAGCAACTGGCGCCAGCCGGCACTATCGAAGAGATAGCAGGAAAGCCCCGCGCAGCAAGCGCCCAAGGCCCATGTGGCAATCAGAATCCGGGTAGCGCCGCGCGAGCGCCCCACCGGATAGGTCACCGACGGCGCGCTGTGCATGAAAGAGCAAGGCTCAAGCGCGCTTGAACACCAGCGTGCCGTTGGTGCCGCCGAAGCCGAAGTTGTTCTTCACCGCGACATCGATCTTGAGATCGCGCGCCGCGTTGGCGCAGTAGTCGAGGTCGCACTCCGGATCCTGGTTGAAGATGTTGATGGTCGGCGGGCTCTTCTGATGGTGCAGCGCAAGCACGGTGAACACCGACTCGATGCCGCCGGCGCCGCCCAGCAAGTGGCCGGTCATCGACTTGGTCGAATTCACGACCAGCTTCTTCGCGTGGTCCCCGAAGGCAAGCTTGACCGCATTGGTCTCGTTGAGGTCGCCGATCTGCGTAGAGGTGCCGTGCGCATTCAGGTACTGCACTTCGTCGGCATTGACGCCTGCATTGGCCAGCGCCATGGTCATCGAGCGGCGCGGGCCGTCGACGTCGGGCGCGGTCATGTGGTACGCGTCGCCCGTCAGGCCGAAGCCCGCGACTTCCGCATAGATCTTGGCGCCGCGCGCCTTGGCGTGTTCGTACTCCTCGAGCACCAGCACGCCGGCGCCTTCGCCCAGCACGAACCCGTCGCGGTCCTTGTCCCACGGACGCGAAGCCGTGGCGGGATCGTCGTTGCGGGTGCTCAGTGCACGCGGCGCTGTAAAGCCGCCGATGCCGAGCGGAGAAATGGTCGACTCTGCGCCGCCCGCAATCATGACGTCGGCATCGCCGTATTCGATCATGCGTGCCGACGTGCCGATGGCGTGCAGGCCCGTGGTGCAGGCGGTCACGACGGCGATGTTCGGCCCCTTGAAGCCGTACTTGATCGAGACGTGGCCCGAGATCATGTTGATGATGGATGCAGGCACGAAGAACGGCGAAATGCGGCGAGGGCCCCGGCTCGCGTATTCGCCGTGCGTTTCTTCGATCATCGGCAGGCCGCCGATGCCCGAGCCGATGTTGCATCCGATGCGCACGGCTTCTTCATAGGACAGCGCTTCGCCGGTCGGCAGTCCGCTGTCTTGTACCGCCTGCATTGCGGCGGCAAGTCCCAGATGAATGAAGCGGTCCATGTGGCGCGCTTCTTTCTCCGAGATGTATTGGGTGATGTCGAAACCCTTCACCTCACCTGCGAACTTGCAGGCGAAGGCACTTGCATCGAAAGCGGTGATGTTCGCAATACCCGACTTCCCGGCCAACAGGTTGGCCCAGGATTCGGTTGCGGTGTTTCCGACAGGAGCGATGCAACCGAGCCCGGTCACGACGACGCGGCGTTTGGTCATGCCGGCAAACCTTTCTGGAAGCGCTGAACAGCTGCTGGCGGCGCGTACGGTGCTGAAAAGAAGCGCCGCCGGCCGTAGCAGTTGCAGCCGGCCCGATCAGGCCTTTTGATTCTTGGTGGCGTAGTCGACGGCGTTTTGCACCGTGGTGATCTTCTCGGCGTCTTCATCCGGAATTTCAATGCCGAATTCGTCTTCGAGTGCCATCACCAGTTCGACCGTGTCGAGCGAGTCCGCACCGAGGTCGGCCACGAAGGCCTTTTCGTTCGTTACTTGGGACTCTTCCACGCCGAGTTGCTCGGCGATGATTTTCTTGACACGTGCTTCGATATCGCTCATTTGGTTCCCTCTGAGGGTTGTAGGTAATCGGTGGATTTTAGCCGGGCGCATTGTGGCATTTGCCATGCGCCCGGGGCGGGGAAAGATTGCGCCTTGCGGCTATTACATGTGCATGCCGCCGTTGACGTGCAGCTCCTGCCCCGTCACATAGGAAGCTTGGGGCGACGCGAGATAGGCTACAGCATGCGCGATGTCCGCCGGCTTGCCCAGGTGGCCCAGCGGAATCTGCTGCAGCAGCGCCTGTTGCTGTGCGTCGGGCAGGCTGGCCGTCATGTCGGTTTCGATGAAGCCGGGCGCAACGCAATTGACCGTGATGTTGCGGCTACCGAGTTCACGTGCGAGTGCACGGGTCATGCCGGCCACACCAGCCTTGGCTGCCGCGTAGTTGGCCTGGCCGGCATTGCCGGAAGCGCCGACCACGCTTGTAATGCTGATGATGCGGCCATAGCGCTGCTTCATCATCGGGCGAATCACGGCGCGCGAAAGGCCGAAGACAGCCTTGAGATTGGTGTCGAGCACGGCATCCCAGTCGTCGTCCTTCATGCGCATGGCAAGCGTGTCGCGCGTGATCCCGGCGTTGTTGACCAGCACGTGAATGGCACCATAGGCCTTCACGATTTCGTCGATCAACGCTTCGACGGCTGCGCCGTCGTTCACGTCGAGTGCACGGCCTCGGCCATCGAAGGCGCTGAGCGCCGAAGTGATCTTTGCGGCGCCGTCTTCGGTGGTGCCGGTGCCGACCACCTTCAGGCCGCGCTGCGCCAGTTCGAGCGCGATTGCAGCGCCAATGCCGCGGGACGCGCCGGTGACCAGGGCGACTTGCCCTTCGAATTTGGGAATGCTCATAAAAGAAGTATCCGGGCCTTTCGCCGTTCAGGCGGCGAGCAGTTGACGGGTGTCCGCGAGCGTTGCCGGGTCGTAAACCGATGCGGCTTCGAGCTCGGGGGCGATGCGCTTGGCCATTCCGGCCAGCACCTTGCCAGGCCCGCACTCGATGATGGCGGCTACACCGCGCAGTTTCAAGGCCTGAACGCTCTCAACCCATCGAACCGGGCCGGCGGCTTGGCGCACCAGGGCTTCGCGGATGCGGGCCGGGTCGGTTTCGACAGCCACGTCGATATTGTTGAGCACAGGGATTTGCGGCGCCGCAAGCGTGACGGTGCTGAGCTTTTCGCGCAGGGCTTCGGCCGCAGGCTTCATCAGGCTCGAGTGAAACGGCGCCGACACGGGCAACAGCAGCGCACGCTTGGCGCCGTTGGCCTTGAGCAGTTCGCATGCCTTGTCGACGGCTGCCTTGCTGCCCGCGATCACGGTTTGCATCGGATCGTTGAAATTCACCGCCTCGACGATCTCGGTGCTCCCTGCACCGAAGGAAGCGGTAGCTTCCGCACAACCCGTGACGACCTTGCCGGATTCCATGCCGAGCACGGCCGCCATTGCGCCGACGCCCACCGGTACCGCCTGCTGCATGGCTCGGGCACGAAAACGCACCAGCGGCGCAGCTTGCGCCAGCGTGAGCACGCCAGACGCCACCAGCGCGGAATACTCGCCCAGCGAATGCCCCGCCACGACGGAAGGGGCTGCGCCGCCTTCGGCCAGCCATGCACGCCAGGCAGCCACGCCAGCCACCAGCATCACCGGCTGGGTGTTGGTGGTAAGCGCCAGCTCTTCCTTGGGGCCGTTCTTGATCAGCGCGGCGATGTCTTCGCCCAGTGCCTCGGAGGCCTCGCGCAGGGTTTCAATCACGGCCGGATGGTCGCCCCAGGCGTCCAGCATGCCGACGGCTTGCGAGCCCTGCCCGGGAAAAACAAAAGCGAAGGATTTCATTGTTCTATGTGTCGATGTCGCACTGCAGCCCCTAGGCCATCGCAGCGCTACAGATTCAATAGCACCGCACCCCAGGTGAAGCCGCCGCCCACGCCTTCAAGCATGAGGGTCTCGCCCTTTTTCACCTTGCCAGACCGAACGGCTTCATCGAGCGCCAACGGAATCGAGGCGGCCGAGGTATTGCCGTGCTCATTGACCGTGACAATGAGCTTCTCGCGTGGAAGCTTCAGCTTCTTGGCTGTGCCTTCCATGATGCGGATGTTGGCCTGGTGCGGAATGAGCCAGTCGATGTCGGCGTCGGTCTTGCCGGCTTTTGCAAGCGTGGCGCGCGCAGCCTCTTCGAGCACGCGCACGGCAAGCTTGAACACGGCCTGGCCGTCCATGTGCAGCAGGGGCGTCCCCAGCACATTGCCGCCCGAAACATGGCCCGGCACGCAAAGAATGCCGACATGCTTGCCGTCGGCATGCAGATCGCTTGCCAGAATGCCGGGTTCTTCGCTCGCCTCGAGCACAACAGCACCGGCGCCGTCGCCGAACAGCACGCAGGTGGTGCGGTCGTTGAAATCGAGAATGCGCGAAAACACTTCAGCGCCGACCACCAGCGCGCAGCGCGCGGTGCCGGTGCGAATCATGGCGTCAGCCACGGTCAGCGCGTAGACAAAGCCGCTGCAAACCGCCTGGACGTCGAACGCCGGGCAACCAGCAATGCCCAGCTTGTTCTGGAGAATGGCGGCCGACGACGGAAACACCATGTCTGGCGTCGACGTGGCGACAATGATCAGGTCGATCTCTTCCGCCTTGCGCCCGGCCGCCTCGAGTGCGTTGCGGGCGGCTTCAAGACCGAGGTCGCTGCTCGTTACCTCGGGCGCGGCAAAGTGGCGCGCATGGATGCCGGTGCGCTCGACGATCCACTGATCCGAAGTTTCAATGCCGCGCGTTGCCAGTTCTTTGGCAAGGTCGTCGTTGGTCACCCGGCGCGGAGGCAGATAGCTGCCGGTGCCGGTGATGCGTGAAAAAGGGCTCATCAAACGTGAAGGGCCGTCGCGTCCGTTGGCACCGCTGGTTCCTGCCGCGCAAGTAATGGCGCGGCGTGGGCAATGCGGGCCCGCACGCGATCGAGCAGGTTGTTGCGAGCGGCATCATAAGCGCGATCCAGCGCATGACCGAAAGCCACTTCGTCAGCCGAGCCATGGCTCTTGAAAACCAGCCCGCGGAGTCCCAGCAGGGCAGCACCGTTGTATCGACGATGATCTAGGCGGTTTTTAAACGCTTTTAGCACCGGATAGGCAACGATTGCCGCTGCTTTGGTCAAAATGCTCCGCGAAAACTCGACGCGGATGAACTCGCCGATCATCGACGCGACACCCTCGCTCGCCTTCAGTGCCACATTTCCGACGAAACCGTCACAAACGACGATGTCGGTGGTTCCCTTGAAAATATCGTTCCCTTCCACGTTTCCGTAGAAATTCAGATCTTTCGAGTTAGCCGCGGTACGCAGCAGTTGGCTGGCTTTCTTGATCGTTTCGCTGCCTTTGATCGCTTCTTCCCCCACGTTCAGCAAACCAACGGAAGGTGAATCGTTGCCCGTGAGCGCCGATACAAGCGCCGAACCGAGCACGGCAAACTGCAACAAGTCTTCAGCGTCGCAGTCGACATTCGCGCCCAGGTCGAGCACGGTCGTAGCGCCGCCCTTGATGTTCGGCAGCTGCGGCGCAATCGCGGGGCGATCGATGCCGTCAAGCGTTTTGAGCAGGTAGCGTGCAATTGCCATCAATGCGCCGGTGTTGCCGGCCGAAATGGCTGCTTGGGCGGCACCGTCCTTGACCTGCTGGATCGCGATGCGCATGGAAGAGTCCTTCTTCTTGCGTAACGCGATTTCCACAGGGTCGTCCATGCCCACCACTTCGCTGGCGGCAACGATGCGCGCTCTGGGATGCTCGCCGAAGCCGGCCAATGCAGCGGGCGCGCCCACGAGCAACAGCGATGCTTCTGCATGCCGATCGAGAAAGGCGCGGCAGGCCGCTAGCGTAACGCGCGGCCCGTGGTCGCCACCCATGCAATCCACGGCAAGCGTGATTGCAGCGGGTGCGGCGGCAGATTCTGGGAAGGAAGACGTAACCATCAAAACAAAGGCCCGACGCTACAGCAAAAGTAGCTTCGGGCCTTGGCCTTGGGATGCGAAATCAGGCTTCAGACTTGTTCTTGAGGACCTGACGGCCACGGTAGAAGCCGTTCGGGCTGATGTGGTGACGCAGGTGCGTTTCACCGGTGGTCGGTTCCACGGCAATGCCGGGCACGACCAGCGCATTGTGGGAACGGTGCATGCCGCGCTTGGAAGGCGACTTCTTGTTTTGCTGGACGGCCATGATGGCTCCTGGACTGTTAGGTGAGTGATTGGATGCGCTCTCTTGCGGTGGCAATACAGGGGCATGTATGGAATGCCTTGAACTGTCTTGCTGCTCACGGCGGCGCGCGCGAAGCCCATGATTATAGCCCAGCCTGCGAGAAAGGGCTACTTGCCCTCTTCCGGCTTGCGCGAACGCAACGCGCCAAGCACCGCGAACGGGTTGGGCTTGGCCTCTTCCGCAGCCTTGAAGTCCTCGTCGCTGGACGAAAGCTGGATTGGCGTGGGGCACACCTCGTGAACGGGCATGACGGGAATTTCCATCAAAAGCTCATCCTCGATCAGGGTATGGAGGTCGAAATCGCGGCTGACGACCAGCAAGTCTTCGTCCGACTCGTCATCCTCGGCATCGGCCGTGGCTTCGTCGGCCACAAAACGGAACCATCGGTCAGATGCAACAAGCGTATCCACCGGCGCCAGGCAACGTTGGCAAACCAGGGGAACGGTTGTTTCGGCCGCCAAGTGCAGCCAAGGCTCGGCCTTTCCGTCAGCGCCGGCGCGCTGTTCGCCGATCGCCTCCCAGTGCACCAGGGAATCTGTGGCAGGCGAGGCCAGTTCTTGTGTCAGCCGGGGGTAGCTCGAAACCGCTTCGTCGGCCGAAAGCACGGCGGCTTCGGCGGCAAAGGCGGCCACGTCGAGCCGCTGGGGAACAAATTCTCTCTTCATCCGCACCAGTCTAGCGCGCCAGCCAAGGGAATTGGCGCGGCGCGGTCAAAGGCATTTGCAGAGGTCACGCACAATCGTTGCCATGCAACGCCCTTTGATTCTTGCCTCGACCTCGCGTTACCGGCGCGAGCTGCTGACCCGCCTTCATTTGCCTTTCGATGTGCAGCCGCCGGAAGTCGACGAAACCGCGCTTCCCGGCGAAACCCCGCGCGAATTGGCCGAACGCCTGGCACTGGAAAAGGCCCGAGCAGTTGCCGCCCGTTTTCCTGAGGCCGTGGTGATCGGCTCGGATCAGGTGGCGGATCTTGCCGGAGAGGCGCTGGGCAAGCCCGGCGACCATGCACGTGCTACTGCGCAATTGCGCAAGATGCGCGGCCAGACACTCATATTCCAGACCGCGGTGGCCGTCGTGTGCCAAGCCACAGGATTTGCCGAACGCGACCTGGCGCCGGTCCGGGTTGTTTTCCGCGAACTCAGCGACGCGGCCATCGAGCGATACCTGCAGGCCGAAAAGCCCTACGACTGCGCGGGCAGCGCCAAGAGCGAAGGGCTCGGCATTGCGCTGCTGAGCGCGATCGACAGCGACGACCCCACCGCCCTGGTCGGCCTGCCGCTGATCCGCACCTGCCGCATGCTGCGTTCAGCCGGGATCGAATTGCTGTGACCCCCGGCAAGCTCTATCTCGTTCCCGCGCCGCTCGATTTCGGCTGCGACACCCAGGCGCCGCTCCAGGACGCCCTGCCCCTCGGCACGCTTCAGGCCGCTGCCGGCATCACCCACTGGATCTGCGAAAACGCCAAGTCCGCGCGCGCCTACCTCAAGCGGATCGACGCCGTCGTCCCTCTGGCCGCGCCGCTGCAGGCGCAGGACATCCGCGAATTGCCGCGTGAAGTGCACAAGAAGGGCGACCACGCAGGCCAGTTCGATGCCCGGCCTTTGCTGGCAGCCGCACTCGAGGGCCACGACATCGGCCTGCTCAGCGAAGCCGGCATGCCGGCGGTGGCCGACCCAGGCTCTTCGGTGGCGCGTGCTGCGCACGACCTGGGCATTTCCGTGGTGCCGCTCACCGGCCCGGTTTCGCTGCTGCTGGCACTGGCCGCGAGCGGCCTCAACGGCCAGAACTTCGCTTTCGTCGGATACCTGCCGCAGGATTCGGGCGAGCGCCAAAGCCGCATCCGCGAACTCGAGGCGCTGGCGCTCAAGACTGGCCAGACGCAGTTGTTCATTGAAACCCCCTACCGCAACGCCGCGCTGCACCAGGCGCTGGTTCAAACGCTGCAGCACAACACCCGCCTTGCCGTGGCACGCGGCCTGACGCTAGCGACCGCCCATGTGCGCAGCGAAACGGTGAAAGCCTGGCGCGCCAAGGCGCCCGGCGCCGCTACAGACGAACGGCTGCCCGCGGTATTTGCGATCGGACGTTGAAGATGGTGGTAACCGCCGGCACCCGCTGGGCCTCGCGCGTGCAGTTTTTTTCTTCGGGCTTCATCTTCGCGACCTGGGGCGTGCATGTCCCGACGGTCAAGGCGCACTACGGCATCGACGAAGCCCAACTCGGGCTCGCAATGCTCGCGGCCGGTGCCGGAGCCATGTTCGGCCTGACCAGCGCCGGTCGCTGGATCGGTCGCCACGGCCCACGGCGCATGGCGGGTGTCTGCGGTTGTGTCTACGCCCTGCTGCTGGCCGGGCTGATTGCCATGCCCGGCTACCTCGCCTTGCTGGCGCTGCTGGCGGCTTTCGGCCTTGTCACCAGCGTATTCGACGTGGCAATCAACACCGAGGCGGCGCAACTTGAATTGCATGGCGGCAAGCCGCTGATGAGCGGAATGCACGGCATGTTCAGCCTGGGCGGCATGGCCGGCGCAGCGAGCGGCAGCGCGGCACTGGCGGCCGGGCTCGGTGCGCAGGCGCACCTCCTGTGGGTCGCGGCGGCCATGACGCTTGCCGTGGCCGTGTCTGCGATGCACATGCTGCCCAATCCACCCGCCGCCAGCGATGCAGCGCCCGTGGACCGCAAGTTCCGGCTACCCCGCGGCGCACTTGCCGTGCTTGGCGTGCTGGCCGCCCTGGGCCTGATTGCAGAAGGCGCCATCTACGACTGGAGCGTGCTCTACATGCAGCAGGAACTCGGCAGCCCGCAAAAGCAGGCCGCGCTGGCCTACGCGAGCTTCTCGGCGGCCATGGCCGCTGCGCGTTTCGGCGGTGACGCCATGCGTGCCCGCTTTTCACCAGCTGCGTTGCTGCTCGGCAGCGGAGCGCTCGCGGCAGCCGCCATGACGCTGGTGCTGCTGACCGACCAACCCTGGCTCGCGCTGATCGGCTTTGCCGGCGTGGGCGTTGGTTTTGCAAACGTGGTGCCAATTCTGTTCGGCGCCTCGGCGCGCGTGCCAGGCGTAGAACCCGCCACCGGCATTGCCGCCGTCTCGGCCGTGGCTTACCTCGGCTTCATGGCCGGCCCGGCAGTCATCGGCCTGCTGGCGCGGGCGAGTTCGCTCACGGCCGCGCTTTATGTGGTGGTGGTTTTTGCAGTGGCATTGGCCGCGTCGGCCCGCTTCACGGGCAGCGGCGACCAGGCTTGACTGAGCCTGCCGACGGGTTGACTAGCGCAGTGCCGGCGTGACGGTCTGCAGCGAGCGCACGGTGGCATCGCCCATCGCTGCACCGAATTTCTTGGCAAGCTTTTCGGCTACGTTGTCACGCCGCGTGTAATCGGTCACCTCTTCCGCCTTGATGACCTCGCGCGCGACGTAGTCGACGTTGCCCAGCTGGTCGGCCAGGCCGAATTCCACGGCCTGCTCGCCGCTCCAGAACAGGCCGCTGAAAAGGCCCGGGGTATCGAGCTTGAGCCGATCGCCGCGCCCGGCCTTCACCACGTTGATGAACTGCTGGTGAATCTGGTTCAGCATGGTCTGGGCATGCGCGCGCTGCGCATCGCTCATTGGGCTGAACGGGTCGAGGAAGCCCTTGTTCTCCCCGGCCGTCAGCAGCCGGCGCTCCACGCCAACCTTGTCCATCACGCCGGTAAATCCGAAACCGTCCATCAGCACGCCGATGCTGCCAACGATGCTGGCCTTGTCGACGAAGATCTTGTCGGTGGCCGCCGCAATGTAGTAGGCGGCCGAGGCGCAGGTTTCTTCAACCACCGCGTACACCGGCTTCTTGTGCTTGGCCTTCAGGCGCTTGATTTCGTCACTGATGATGCCGGCCTGCACGGGGCTTCCACCGGGCGAATTGATGAGCAGCACAATGCCCTTGGCGCCCTCGTCCTCAAAGGCCGTCTTCATTGCGGCAACGACGAATTCCGCGCTGGCGTCGCCGCCGTTGGCAATTTCGCCCTTGATCTCGACGACAGCCGTGTGGGCAGTGGTCTTGGCAGTGCTCGGCGTGCTGCGCGACATTGCGAGCCACACCAGGAAAATGAAAAACGCAAGCCACGAAAGGCGAACGAAGGTCTTCCAGCGGCGCGCGGCCTTCTGTTCGTTCAAGGAAGCGAAGGCGAGCTTCTCGAGCGTTGCACGCTCCCATCCGGGACGCTGCGTGGGGTCTTTGGCCATGTTTTTCGGCGCGCCCTGCGAGGACGCAATGGGAGTGGCCGGCTCAAAAGGATCAAAACCTTCAGGTTCCGTGCGGTTCGGGTCGGTCATTGTCAAAAGGTCAGGGGATGGAGGTTCCAGGCAGTATGCCAGTGCACCACGCCGTCACGTTCGCTGAGGGCGATCTTCACCAGGCCGCCGCGGCACGGGCCACCGGCGCATTCGCCTGTGTCCGGCTTGTAGACCGCGCCGTGCGTGGCGCAGAGCAGCCACTGGCCGCTATCGTCGAAGAAGCGGTCGGGCTGGAAATCCATTTCCATGGCCACGTGGCTGCATCGGTTCAGGTAGGCGTGCAGCTGCCCTTCAAAGCGCACCGCGAAGGCGCGGCAGGTTTCGCCGGCGTACACCACGTCGAAAGGCACGGCAAGGCTGCCCTCGACCAAGTCCGATGCATTGCAAAGGGGAATCGGCTCTTCTTCGCTCATGACGGGATTTTCAGTCAGGCGTTGTCCAGGAGCCACGCCTCGAGGCTGGCCACCGAATGGGCAACGAACAGCGGCTTCAGCTCGTCGAAGCTTTCGGGCTCGTGTGCGCCGTAGCTCACGCCCACGCTCGCGCAACCGGCGTTGAGCGCCAGCTGCAGGTCGTGCGTGGTGTCGCCGATCATCAGGGTGCGTTCGGCTGGCACATCGAGCTCTTCCATCAGTTCCAGCAGCATGCGCGGATGCGGCTTGCCGAATGTCTCGTCGGCGGTGCGCGAAGCGTCGAAACGGTCTCGCAGGGCGACAGTCTTCAGCGCCTCGTTCAGTCCGCGGCGCGATTTGCCGGTAGCCACGGCAAGCTTGTGCCCGCGTGCCCGCAGGGCGTCGATCATCTGGAGCACGCCGTCGAACAGCACGAGGTCGTCCTGGTGCTGCAAGTAGTGGTAGCGGTAGCGCGCGCCGAGCTCGGCATATTTTTCTTTCGGCACATCGGGCGCCGCACGCGCCAGGGCCTCGGCCAAGCCAAGTCCGATGACCCAGGCGGCATCGTTTTCGCTCGGCTTGGCGCCGCCGACGTCGATCACCGCCGCCTGGATGCAGCGCACGATGAGCCGGGTGGAGTCGTAAAGCGTGCCGTCCCAATCGAAGGCGATCAGGTCGAAGCGCAGGGGGCGGGAAGAATCAGTCATTGGCCGTGGGAGTGGGGTGTTGGTCAAGCGCCTCGAGCGCCTGGGGCGGCATCAAGGCATGCAGTTCGGGCGGCAGGCCGGCTTGCAGCGCCACGCGCTCCCCGGTCGCAGGATGGTTGAACTGCAAGCGCCAGGCGTGCAGAAACATGCGCTTGAGGCCGAGTTTTTGCAGCGCGCGCTGACGTTCGAACTCGCCATACTTGTCGTCGCCCGCAATCGGATGGCCAGCCGAAGCAAGGTGCACGCGAATCTGATGCGTGCGGCCTGTCTTGATGGTGACGGCCAGCAATGACAGAGGCGGGGCATCGCCCGGCAGCGTGAGCCGCGCCAGCACACGCACCAATGTTACGGCGCGCATGGCATCGGGATGGTCCTTGGCAACCACGCGCACGCGGCGCTCGCCCGAGCCTGCGCCGTCGCCTGGCAGCAGGTATTTGGCAAGCGGCGCATCCAGTACCTTCTTGTTGGCGGGCCAGGCGCCCTCGACCAGCGCGAGATAAGTCTTGCCCGTTTCTCGTTCGCGGAACTGGTCTTGCAGGGCCACGAGCGCGCTGCGTTTCTTTGCCACCAGCAAAATGCCGGAGGTCTCGCGGTCGAGCCGGTGCACGAGCTCCAGAAACTTCGCGGCCGGGCGGGCGGTTCGCAGTTGCTCGATCACGCCAAAGCTCACCCCGCTGCCGCCATGCACCGCTACGCCGGCCGGCTTGTCGATGGCAAGCACCGCATCGTCCTCCAGCAGCACCGGAAATTCGCGTGCCGGTGCCGGCGGCGTGGCGCCTTCTTCGGCGCGGGCAGATATGCGCACCGGTGGCAGCCGCAGCACGTCGCCCACCTCGATACGGGTTTCAGCCTGCGCCCGCCCCTTGTTGATGCGCACCTCGCCCGACCGGATGATCCGGTAGACGTGTGTCTTGGGCACGCCTTTCAGGTGCCGAAACAGGAAGTTGTCGAGCCGCTGGCCCGCGGATTCTGCATCCACGGTAATGAATTTGATGGAGGCGTGCGGCGCCCCCGCACCCTCCGCGGCTTTTTGAGCTGCGGGATCGGGAACTGCGGGATTTGGAGCGGCCGCGGGGCTTCGCTTCGCACCTATAATGTTTTTCACCAGCGCGGTCGTGTAAGTGCTTGATTAGACAGAAGTTTAGATCACTGCAGTCAAACGCCCAGGACAACGCTGCGAGGTCGATGCCGCTTTGGCGCCGAGACTGCAAACCCCGCGCAATTGCGCAAAGTGGCAGGCCCTGCGCCCAAGTCAAGCCGACACCCACGAAACACCGATACGGAATACCCAGCCTGCAGCTTCCAAGCTGCCGGCGGATCGAAGCGAGTCCCTTGTGTTGATGCTGCTGATTCAACTGTGCCTGCGTTGGCCCACCTGGCTTTTGCCAGCGGCCTCGGGCATTGAGTCATCCGCACCGCGCGCCACCATTGCGCAACCAGCTATCAATAAGATAGCTGCTCAACACCGAATCTGGCTCGCGCCCATCCACGCGCCCCCACCCCGGCTGTCTTCTTGAGCTGACGCTCAAGAGGCCTGATCGCGCTTGCCGCGACAGTGACAGCATCCGGGGCCAAGCGGCAATTCCCCTCGTTTCGCGGGCGTCGTCCGTGCATCGTTGGCCCGTCATGGGCCTGTAGAACGATACATATAAGGACAACGCATCATGAAGCGGATGCTGATCAATGCCACGCAGGCCGAAGAACGCCGCCTGGCCATCGTCGACGGGCAAAAGCTCCTCGACTACGAAATCGAGATCGAAGGGCGCGAACAGCGCAAGGGCAATATCTACAAGGCAGTCGTCACGCGCGTCGAGCCCTCGCTGGAAGCCTGTTTCGTCGACTACGGCGAAGACCGCCACGGCTTCCTGCCGTTCAAGGAAATCTCGAAGCAATACTTTGCCGAAGGCGTTTCCGCCAATCAGGCACGTATCCAGGACGTCATCAAGGAAGGCCAGGAACTCACCGTCCAGGTCGAGAAGGAAGAACGCGGCAACAAGGGCGCGGCCCTCACTACCTTCATTTCGCTGGCCGGCCGTTATGTGGTGCTGATGCCAAACAACCCGCGCGGCGGCGGCGTGAGCCGGCGCATCGAGGGCGACGACCGCGCCGAGCTCAAAGAGGCGATGGACCAGCTCGAGTACCCCAAGGGCATGAGCATCATCGCGCGCACCGCCGGCATCGGCCGCTCGGCGCCCGAACTCCAGTGGGACCTGAACTACCTGCTCAAGCTCTGGACCGCCATCGACGGTGCGGCCAAGGGCGGCAAGGGCGCCTTCCTGATCTATCAGGAATCGTCGCTCGTCATTCGCGCCATTCGTGACTATTTCAATCACGACATCGGCGACATCCTGATCGACACCGACGACATCTACGACCAGGCGCAGCAGTTCATGGCGCACGTCATGCCCGAGCATGCCGCCCGCGTGAAGCGCTACCGCGACGACGCCGCGCTGTTCAGCCGCTTCCAGATCGAGCACCAGATCGAATCGGCCTATGCCCGCACCGTGCAGCTGCCCTCGGGCGGCGCCATCGTGATCGACCACACAGAGGCACTGGTTTCGGTCGACGTCAACTCCGCCCGCGCCATCAAGGGCGGCGACATCGAAGAAACCGCCACCCGCACCAACCTCGAAGCCGCCGACGAAGTGGCCCGCCAGATGCGCCTGCGCGACCTGGGCGGCCTGATCGTCATCGACTTCATCGACATGGACGAGTCGAAGAACCGCCGCGAAGTCGAAAGCCGCCTGCGCGACGCGCTGCGCCAGGATCGCGCCCGCGTCCAGTTCGGCTCGATCAGCAAGTTCGGCCTGATGGAAATGAGCCGCCAGCGCCTGAAGCCGGCGCTCAGCGAAGGATCGTCGATTCCCTGCCCCCGCTGCGGCGGCTCGGGCCACATCCGCGACACCGAATCGAGCGCGCTGCAAATCCTGCGCGTCATCCAGGAAGAGTGCCTGAAGGACAACACGGCCGCCGTGCACGTTCAGGTGCCGGTCGAAGTGGCATCGTTCCTGCTGAACGAAAAGCGCCCCGAAATCGCCAAGATCGAGCTCAAGCAACGCGTCACCGTGCTGATGGTGCCCAACAAGACGCTCGAAACGCCCAACTACAAGCTCGAGCGCCTGAAGCACGACGACCCGCGCCTCGACCACATCGAAGCCAGCTACAAGATGGCCGACGAGATCGAAGATCCGACGGCCGTCACGCGCCGCTCGCAAGAACCCACCAACAAGCAGACGCCGGTCATCAAGGGCGTGCTGCCCGACGCGCCGGCGCCCGTGGTGCCTCCCAAGCCCGAAGCAGTGCGCGCACCCGCCGTTGCTCCGGCACCGGTCGCGCCGCCAGTGGCAAGCGCCCCCGCGCCGGCCGAAATGGGCTTCTTTGCCCGCATCAAGAGCTGGTTCGCCGGCACGCCGGCTCCGGCCCCCGCGCCGGCCGTGATTCCGGTCGAAGCTCCAAAGCCCGCGCGCCGTGACGGCGGCCGGGGCGGCCGCGACGGCGAAGCACGCGGATCCCGCGATGGCGAACAGCGCCGCGGTGGCCGCGGCGGCGAAGGCCGCAGCGAAAACGGTGCACGCGCCGGCGGCCGCGACGGCGAACGCCGCGGCGGCCGTGGCGGCGAGCGCCGTGGCGAAGGACGTGAAGGCCGTGAAGGCCGCAGCAGCGAACTGCGCAACGACGCCGCACAGCAGCCGCGCGAACAGCGCGAGCAACGCGAACCCCGCGAGGCACGCGGTCCGCGCGAGGGCGAACAACGCCGTGGTGGCCGCGGCGAGCGCCGCGAAGGCGAAGGCCGCGAAGCGCGCCCGGTGTCGGCCGAACTGATCGACGGCAACCTCGACGCGCAGCAACTCGCACCCGGCGCCACTGCCGGCAACGACGAAGGCGCCTCGGCAGAACGCGCACCGCGTGCCCGCGGCGAACGCCGCGAACGTGGCGAGCGCGGCGACCGTGCTGATCGCGGCGAACGCAGCGAACAGCGCAATGGCAGCGATGCACCGCGTGAGGCTTCGGGCAGCGACAACGCGGCCGCACAAGACGATTCGCAAGCCGAACGCGCACCGCGCAACGGCCGTGAAGAGCGAGGCCAGCGCGGCGAGCGCAACGACGGCCGCCGCGAACGCCGCGGCGAAGGCCAGCCGCGTTTCGCAAACGGCGAAGTACAGGGCGAAGCACGGGCACCTGCCGACGAGGCAACCAATGCCATCGCTTCAGGCGCTGAAGGCGAAGGCAATGCCAACGAGCAGGCACCGCGCCGTGAAGGCGACGAGCGCCGCGGCCGTTCGCGCGACCGTTACGGCCGCGATCGCCGTGAACGCGGACCGCGCGACGAAAGCGAAGCCAACGTGGCCGGCGGATCGGCCGACAACGCATTCGCGGCCGAGCCCAATGAAGCCCGCACTGCAATGCCCGAAGAAGAAGCGCGTGCACCCGCACCGCGGAGCTACTTCGACCGCCCTGCAGCGGCGCCTGCACCCGTTGCTGCTCCGGTGGCACCTGTGCAAGCCGTTGAACCCGTGGAAGTTGTTGCACCGGCGGCAAACCTCGCTCCCGCACCCGTCGTGGCGCCCATCGCCGTCGAGAAGAGCACCGGCAGCAAGCCCGCCGCCAACGGCCGTGCCCTGCTGCCGAAGGTGCAGCCCTTCGAACTGCCGCTGAACGAACTCGCGCAAATCGCCGAGAGCTCGGGTCTGCAGTGGGTCAACTCGGACGCCGAGCGCATCGCGCAGGCCCGCGCAGCCATTGCGGCCGAGCCAAAGCCGGTGCACGTGCCGCGCGAACGCCCGCCCGCAATCACGCTCGACGAAGGTCCGCTGGTGCTGGTTGAAACTCGCCGCGAACTCAGCGCGATGACGCTGCCATTCGAGAAGGCATCGACCGACGCTCAAGGCGTGAACTGAAGACGCTCAGGCCCTCGGGCCTGACAGCAATAAAAACGGCGCCAATTGGCGCCGTTTTTTTATGGGGAACGAAGGGATACCTGCCTGCAACAACGACCCGCAGCAGCCGCTACGCCGCAAGCAAATGCTCAGGCCTTCTCGACCTGCGCAGCCCTCTTCCACGCTGCTGCAGCCTGCTCCGCGTCTCCACGGGCCTCGGCCAGTTCGGCCAGCGCAAGCCATGCACGGCGATAAAGCTCCGTGTCCTGCAAACCCAGGCCCGCTTGCATGAGCAACTGCTGGGCCTTGCCCCACAGCTGCCGCTTCATGCAGGCCATGCCGGCAAGGTATTGCAGGTTGGGATCGCTCGGGTTGTTGCGTTGCGCCGTTTCAATGCGGGCAAGCCAATCGGCATCCACCGAATCGAGCCCCGCCTCGAGCGCGCGTGCCAGCCTTACGCGCAATGCGTCGCCCAGGCCGCGCGGCTGCGAGACCATGCGTTCCCATGCGGGCAGCAGCCAGCCGCGGGCCAAGGCAAGATCGCCGCGCAAGGCCACCATTCGCTGGGCGGCGTGAATTGCCACCTCTGGCATCTCGCGCTCGGTGGCATCAAGCTCACCCCAGGCGCGAAGCAATTGCGCCGGGTCATGCGCACTGCCCAATAGTTCGGTGGCCAGGCCGCGCACGATGCTCTGCGCCGCAGCGTCGGAAAAGGCCCGGTGCTTGGCGAGCAGGCGTGCGGTTTCCAGCGCTTCAAGCGTGCGCCGGTCCTGGCGGGCCGCCTTCAGCCGAATGCGCAGCGCCAGCGTTCGCCGCTGCACACCCTGGGGCAGCTCTTCGAGCCGGGCCAGTGCGCCTGCGGGATCGTGGTCTTCAAGTGCCCAGCGAGCGGCGCGCAGCTGCACGCCCTCGCGCGTCTCGGGGCTGGCGAGCACTGTCCGGTCGACGCTTTCGTTGAGCGCCTGCTGCAGATGGGCATCGCGCGCCGGCCGGTCTTGCAACGCCTGCGCGCTCTCGGCGGCCAGCAAATGCGAGATCACCCGAACCTGCTGCGCCTGCGGCAGGTCGGCTCCGAGGGCGGACAGCGTTTTTTCTTGCACCAGTGCAGCTTGTGCAGCCTTGCGCGCACGCGAGAAACGGCCTGACAGCAGTTGCACCATTGCATCGAGCAAAGCCGAATGCAGGGTGCGCTCCTTTTGCTGCAGCCGCCACTGCCGAGCCTGGGTCGGAAGAGAGAAAAGCGCCGCAAGGCCCCGCAACGCAAGATGCAGCAGGACGAAGGCGCCCAGCAAAATGACCAGCACCAGGTTGAGCGAGAGATCGACGCGCCAAGGGGGCCAGAAAACGGTGATGGTGCCCTGGTTGTTCCCCGCGAACAGCGCCACCGCCGCGGCAATGGCGAACAGCGCCAGAAGCCAGAGTGCTGCCCGCATGATCAGCGCCCTGCCGCTGCGGTTGCCAGCGCGGCCAGCGTGTCGTCGATGCGCGGAGGCTCGGAGGATCTCACCTGTGACTGGAGCTGTTGCAAAAGCGTGGCGGCCGCTTGCGTGCGCCGCGACGCGGGATCGAAATAGCGGTTCAGCGATGCGGAAACCGTAGCGAGGTCGGTGCGCGCGGCATCCACCTGGCGCGACAGCAATGAAAGCCGCGCATTGAGCAGCTTGAGCTTGAGGTTCTCGCGCAGAAAATAGGTCTGGTCTGGCGCCAGCAGCACAGCTTCGGGGCGCTCGATGCGGCCAACGCGCACCAGCGACCGCAGTTCGGCGCGCACCGTCAACAGCGCCCGCTCCCACCAGGCCGCATCGGCCGGAATCGGCTCGGGTTGCCACGCGTTGAGGCCGGAGCCGCGCATGGCGACCGCGTTGAGCGGCGGCAGATCGTCAACACTGCGCATCAACTCGTCGAGCTTTTGCAGCGCCTCGCCGCTGTCTGCACTTGCGCTGCTGCGCAGGCGGTCGGCGTCGCGCTGCATGGCACGCTGCAGCGGCGCGAGCCTCGGCTGCGCGGCGCGGGCAATGCGCAGGTCGCCGGACTTCAACGCCGCCAGCAAAGGCTCCACGCTGCCCGTGACCTGGGCTTGCTGCAGCGCAAGCCGCACGGCCGATTCGATATCGACCACCAGGTTCTCGTCGCGCGAACGCGAGAGGCTTTGCATGAGTTCTTCGAGCTGCGAGCGCTGCAGCGCGACTTCGGCAACGCGGGTTTCGGTGAGGGCGGCTCGCGCGGCGGTGTCGCGCACGGTGTCCATTGCCTGCCGCGCGAGCGTGCGCGCCTCGAGCGATTGGGCCTGCGCATCCGCGCTCTGGCGCGCCAACTGCTCTTGCATGCCGCTCACCTTTTGCCAAAGCGCGATCGCAATTGCCAGGGCCACCAGCGACACGAGAGCCAGCAGGCCGAAGCCGATACGGGAGAGCGTTTTTGCGGCGGCCGCCAGTGCTTCCGGCGACTGCGGCGCCGCAAGCGTTGCGGGCACCGGCGCGGCGGCAGATGGGGGGGACAAGTCGTCGGACGGAGACGCGGCACTCATGAGAAGGATTCTATCGACGCGATCAACGCCTCAAGCTGGGGGTTGCACACGCGCACCGAAGCGAATCCCGCAGCGCGCGCGGCTTCGCCGATGCGTGCGTGCGTTGCCACCGCGCTGGCCGCCCGCCAGCTTGTTTCGGGCATTGCCAGCCGCAGATTGGCTATCGCCTCGGAGCTGCTGAACAGCCAGACCGCACGCCC
Organism: Variovorax sp. 3319; assembly: GCF_031456585.1. Classification (NCBI taxonomy): domain Bacteria; kingdom Pseudomonadati; phylum Pseudomonadota; class Betaproteobacteria; order Burkholderiales; family Comamonadaceae; genus Variovorax; species Variovorax sp. 3319. Next base: position 441,687 of record NZ_JAVDUZ010000001.1, on the reverse strand, counting down.
TTCTGCACCGTCGAGTGCCAGCGCGCGCTCGTTGTCGCCAAAGGCCGGCGGCAGGCGGCGATAAGCGACCACGGTGTCGCGCAACCCATGCGCGGCATCGACTTCGTTCGCGAGCCAGTCGCGCCCCTTGGGGTTGCCCGCCGCGTCGCCGCCTCGCACGATCAGCACGCGCACGCCTTGCGAGACCTGTGCTCTTACCCTTTGCCACAGTGCTTCGGAGTCGAAGCTCACGGCATCGGGCGGCGGTGCATCGATGGCTTCTTCAGGCACGCCCGCCCGTCGAAGTGCGCGCGCCGTGCCGGGGCCCGTGGCCCAGAAGCGCGGACCCGGCGCAACGGCATTCTTTTCTGCGTTTTCCGCGTAGAGGAAGAAGTGCTCGACGGCAGCCGCACTCACGAACATCAGGGCGGCGTAGTCCGAAATGCGGCGCCATGCGGCCCGCAGGGGTTCAGCATCGGCGGCCGGTTCGATGGCGATCAGCGGCAGCGCCGTTGCAGCCAATCCGGCAGCCCGAAAGTCGCCCACCCACTGCGCGGCCTCGCGCGCCGGCCGCGTGACGATGACGGGCTTGGCAGCCATCTGTCTGTCGGCCGCGCTCAGTGCGCGCCGGCGTCGCGCAGCAGGGCGGCGGCTCGTTCGCCGAGGGCTCCGGCCTGCGCAAAATCGGCCGCTTCGGCCTGCGCGTGAATCCGTACCAGCGGGGCGTTTCCTTCGGGGTCGCCCCAGGCGGCGTCGATGCGCAACATGCCGTCCACCTGCCAACGCGCATGCGCCGCCAGCGGCATCGAGCAGCTGCCGCCCATCGAGCGGCTCACCGCGCGTTCGGCGGCGGTGGCCAGCCAGTCGCTGCGGTACGACAGAGGCGCGAGCAATGCGATCAGATCGGCACGGTCGGCCCGCACCTCGATGCCGAGTGCGCCCTGCCCTGCGGCCGGCAGCATGGTGTCGGGATCGAATGCCACCCGGATGCGCTCTTCCAGGCCAAGCCGCTTGAGCCCGGCCGCCGCCAGCACGATGGCGTCGTACTGGCCTTCGTCGAGCTTGCGCAGCCGGGTGTCCAGGTTGCCTCGCAGCGGCTCTATGCGCAGGTCGGGCCGCATTGCGCGCAGCAGCACCACGCGCCGAAGGCTGGAGGTGCCCACGACCGCCCCCTGCGGCAGCTCTTCAATCGAGGCATACCGCGGCGACACCAGCGCGTCTCGCGGGTCTTCGCGCTCCAGCACGCAGGCCAGCACAAAGCCCTCGGGCAAATCCATCGGCACGTCCTTGAGCGAATGAACCGCGATGTCGGCGCGGCCCTCCTCCAGGGCGAGTTCGAGTTCTTTCACGAAGAGGCCCTTGCCGCCCACCTTGCTGAGCGACTTGTCCAGGATCTGGTCGCCCCGCGTGGTCATTCCCAGCAGGCTGACCGTGTGGCCTCTTTCTTGCAGCAGCGCTTGCACGTGTTCGGCTTGCCACAGGGCCAGCCGGCTTTCGCGCGTGGCGATCACGATGTTGCTCAAGATCGCTCCCAAAAAGTACATGTTTCAGACCGCCGGAATGCTAGCATGTTGCGCCGCAGCAACGCAGGCGACGTCTCCTTTCTAGTCCAGGAAAAACATCGAATGAAAGCCAGCAAGACTCCTGCGCCCGCCAAGCGCCGGCAAGCCGAAGACCAGCCACTGATCGACGACATCCGGCTGTTGGGCCGAATCCTCGGCGACGTCATCCGCGAGCAGGAGGGCGAAGAGAGCTATGCACTGGTCGAAAAGATTCGAACGCTCTCGGTGGCTTTTCGCCGCGACGCAGACCATGCGGCCGACCGCGCTCTCAAGAACCTGCTCAAGGGCCTGAGCGCGGCCGAAACGGTGCGCGTGATTCGCGCCTTCACCTACTTCAGCCACCTGGCCAACCTGGCGGAAGACCGGCACCTGATTCGCCGCCGTACCGAGGCCGAGCGTGCCGGCGAGAACGCCGATGGCGATCTGCAGACTGCGCTTGCGCGCATTCGCAAGGCCGGCGTCAAGCCCGATGAGGTGGTGGCGTCTCTTGCGCACAGCTATGTGTCGCCGGTGCTCACCGCACACCCCACCGAAGTGCAACGCAAGAGCATCCTCGACGCGGAGCGCGCCATTGCGCAGCTGCTCACCACGCGCGACGAAATCAAGCTACGCCAGAGCGCCTACGCGGGCGGCAAAGACGCGCTCACGCCGCTCGAGTTTGCAGAGAACGAAACGCAGATGCGCATCCGCGTGACGCAGATCTGGCAGACGCGCCTTTTGCGCTTCTCCAAGCTCACCGTGGCCGACGAAATCGAAAACGCGCTGAGCTATTACGAAGCCACCTTCCTGCGCGAAATACCGCGCGTCTATGCCGACCTGGAAAAGACACTGGGCCAGAACGGCGTCGTGCCTTCGGTCGCCCCCTTCCTGCGCATGGGGCAGTGGATCGGCGGCGACCGGGACGGCAACCCCAACGTCACGGCCGAAACGCTCGAGTACGCATTGCGCCGACAGGCCGAGCTGGCGTTGCGCCACTACCTGACAGAGGTTCACTACCTCGGCGGGGAACTCTCGCTTTCGGCCACGCTGGTGGATGTGTCGGTCGAGATGCAGGCGCTGGCCGAGCGCTCGCCGGACACCAGCGAGCACCGCAAGGACGAGCCCTACCGGCGCGCACTCACCGGCGTGTATGCGCGCCTGGCGGCCACGCTGCGCGACCTTACCGGCGGCGAGGCTGCGCGCCACGCGGTGCCGCCGCAAAACCCCTACACCGCAGCCGAAGAATTCCTGGCCGACCTTCGCACCGTGGAAGAGTCGCTCAATGAAAAACACGGCAGCGTGCTCGCCGCACCGCGCCTGCGGCCCTTGATCCGGGCGGTGGAAGTGTTCGGTTTTCACCTGGCCACGGTCGACCTGCGCCAGAGCTCCGACAAGCACGAGGCCGTGATTGCCGAGCTGCTTGCCACCGCACGCATCGAGCCTTCGTATGCGTCGCTGGCCGAAGAAGCCAAGCAGCAGTTGCTGCTCAAGCTGCTCGACGACGCACGCCCGCTGCGTGTGCCCGATGCCGAATATTCGCCGCTTGCGAAGAGTGAACTCGCGATCTTCGCCGCCGCACGCACCGCGCGTGCACGCTACGGCGCGGCGGCCATCCGCCACTACATCATCAGCCACACCGAAACGGTGAGCGACCTGCTCGAAGCCTTGCTGCTGCAAAAAGAAGTGGGCCTGCTGCGCGGTGCAATGAACAGCAATGCAACCTGCGACCTGATCGTCGTGCCGCTGTTCGAAACCATCGAAGACCTGCGCAATGCCGCCCCTATCGTTCGCGCCTTCTACGCCCTGCCCGGCATTGCACAGCTGATCGAGCGCTCCGGCGCTGAGCAGGACGTGATGCTCGGCTACAGCGACAGCAACAAGGATGGCGGCATCTTCACCAGCAACTGGGAGCTCTACCGCGCCGGCATTGCACTGGTGTCGCTGTTCGACGAACTCAACAAGAAAAAGAAAACCAACCCCATTCGCCTGCGCATGTTCCATGGGCGCGGCGGCACGGTGGGGCGCGGCGGCGGTCCGAGCTACCAAGCCATCCTTGCGCAGCCGCCAGGAACGGTGCGCGGCCAGATCCGCCTTACCGAACAGGGCGAGGTCATCGGCTCGAAGTACGCCAACCGCGAGATCGGCCGCCGCAACCTCGAGACGCTGGTGGCCGCCACGCTCGAAGCCACGCTGCTGCCGCAGGGCAAGTCGGCACCCGCCACTTTTCTTTCGGCGGCTTCCGAGCTGTCGACAGCAAGCATGGCGGCGTACCGCAAGCTGGTTTATGAAACCCCGGGCTTCGGCGACTATTTCTTCGGCTCCACACCTATCCGCGAGATTGCCGAACTCAACATCGGCTCGCGTCCGGCCTCGCGCAACCCAAGCCACAAGATCGACGACCTGCGTGCTGTGCCATGGAGCTTCAGCTGGGGGCAATGCCGCCTCACCATACCCGGCTGGTTCGGTTTTGGCTCGGGCGTAGACGAGTTCCTGGCATCCGCCGGAACACCGGCAGCGCGCAAGGAACGCGTGGCGCTGCTGCGCCGCATGTACGAGCAGTGGCCGTTCTTTCGCACCCTGCTCTCCAACATGGACATGGTGCTCGCCAAGAGCGACCTTGCCCTGGCATCGCGCTACGCCGAACTGGTAGGCGACCGCAAGCTGCGCCAGAAGGTGTTCTCGATGATCGACACCGAATGGCATCGCACTTCCGATGCGCTCACGCTCATTACCGGCGCAAAGCAGCGGCTCGAAGGCAATGCCGAAATGCAGCGCTCGGTGCGCCATCGCTTTCCGTACATCGATCCGCTGCATCACCTGCAGGTCGAGCTGATGCGGCGCTACCGTGCGGGCGAAGGCGGCGAGCGGCTGCAGCGGGGCATTCACATCTCGATCAACGGCGTGGCGGCTGGCCTGCGCAACACGGGCTGATGCGAATGAACTCACAGGCAACCGCTCCGGCATGAGCAGCACCATCCAGGCCCGCCGCAAGCTCATCGTCGCGATCCTGCTTTGCGTGGCGGTCGGTGGCGCCGTCGTGCGGCACTACGCAACACCGGGCTCCACCACGCGCGACATCGGCACGCTGCTGATGGTGTTGTGGGTGCCCATCATCGGCAACGTCATCGCCTGGCTCATCGGCAAATTGCCCCGGCGCGCACCGCCTGCCGAGCCCGCCACGTTCGACACGGCAAGCACGTTCACGCCGCACCTGCGCGTAGAGCTCACGCTGCGCCCGCCCGCGCTTCCTTCGCACGACGTGCCGCTGGCCCCCGGTGAGTACCGCTGCGCGCTGGTGGTCGACAACGAAGGCTTTTCCGCGCGCTGGCTCGTGCCCCACGGCAAGCAGCTCGAACGCGGAAAGGCGCACGCGCTCGATGTCGAATTGCTGTCCCCCGGCGTGGCAAGCGCGCGATTTCCCGAGGGTGGGGCCTTTCGTGTTCTGGTCGGCGACTCGTTCATCGCCGACGGCCGGGTGCTGCAACAGCACGCGCCAGCCATCTGACCCCGCGCTGAATACCGGCGATTGTTCGCCGACGGGAAACTGACTACTGCTGGCAAGGCCCTTTGTGAAAGACCTGTCCGCTTCGACACTGGATGGCCTTCCGCAAACAAACGCATCGGTGCGCGCTTTTTGGCCGATGCGACTCCAGGACCTTTCTCATGATGAATTCACCCAGCAGCAACCCCTGCGTGGACGATCTGGCGCGCGAGCCGGCCAGGACCAACCGCTCCGCCTGGCTTGCCGTGAGCTCGATTGCCGTCGGCACCTTCGCAATGGTCTCGACCGAGTTCATGCCCATCGGCCTCCTGACCGACATCGCCCGCGGGCTCAACGTGTCGGACGGCACCGCCGGACTGATGATCACCATGCCCGGCGTCCTCGCGGCCTTCGCAGGCCCCGCGCTGATCGTTGCTTCAGGCCGGCTCGACCGGCGCACCGTGCTGATCGCGCTCACCACGCTGCTTATCGCCTCGAACCTGCTTGCCGCCTTTGCACCCAACTTCGCCACGATGCTGGTCGCCCGGCTCCTGCTGGGCCTGTGCGTGGGCGGCTTCTGGACCTTTGCGCCCGCTGCCGCCACCCAGTTGGTGCCTGAAGCCTCGCAGGCACGGGCCATGTCGTTGGTGCTGGCGGGCGTCTCCGCGGCCACGGTGCTCGGCGTACCCGCGGGGTCCCTCCTTGGCACGCTCTTCGGCTGGCGCGCATCGTTCGCGGTGACCGGCGCGCTTGCCGCATTCGTGTTGCTCGTGCAGCTGTGGCTGTTGCCCGCCATACCGCCGGTGCGTGCCATTGGTGCGCGCGACCTGCTCACGCCGTTGACCCGCCGCATGGCGCAAGTGGGCTTGCTCGCGGTGCTGTTCTTCATTGCGGGCCACTTTGCGGCCTACACCTACCTGAAGCCGCTGCTGCAGCAGGTGTTCGGCCTGGCGCCGCATTCGGTCTCGACACTGCTGCTGGTGTATGGCGCCGTTGGCTTCATCGGCACCTTCCTTGGTGGCAGCCTGATGGCACGCAGCGTGCGCGGCACCACCCTGCTCGCAGCGCTCATGCTCGCAACGGCACTGTTGCTCTCCACGGTCATCGGAACCGGCTTCGTCGCGGGCGCGGTCGTGGTCTTTATCTGGGGCGTGGCGTTCGGCCTGATTCCAGTGGCGCTCACCGGCTGGATGATGGCAGCCGTACCCGACGCCCCCGAAGCCGGCCAGGCACTGCTCGTGAGCGGTTTCCAGGTGGCGATTGCCTCGGGCGCGCTGATCGGCGGCGTGACGGTCGACAACTTCGGCATCTCGAGCGCCATGGTGCTCAGCGGCGCGCTGGTGCTGGTTGCCGCGTTGATTGTCGGCACGCTGGGACGTACGCGTAACGGCGGGGCGCTGGCTACTTCTTCTGCGTCTTCGACTTTTTCGCCGGAGTAACCAGGCTCCCCTTCTTGCCCGCTGCAAGAATTGCATCGAGCACCACGCGCAAGGCCTTGCTGACCGGCTTGTCACGCCGGATCACGATGGCCAGCGTGCGGTGCATGCCGGGCTCCAGGCGGCTCGTCTTCAAATCGGGGTGGGCGCCACGGCCCGCCATGGACATTCGCGGCACGATGCCGTAGCCCAGCCCCGCCGCCACCATCTCCTTCATTGCCTCCACGCTGCCCAGCTCCATGACGGGCTGCGGCTGCAGGCCTTCAGCGGCAAACCACCGGTCGACCAGCTTGCGCGTGTTGGCGGCGGGTTCGAACAGCACCAGCGGCAGTGCAGCAAGGTCGCCGGGCCCCACACGGGCCTTCAGCGGCGCGAGATCGCTGCGGCCGATGGCGACGAACTCGTCGTCGAGCACCGGCATCACGCTCAGCGAGCGCCCTGCTGCCGGCAATGTGACCAATGCCAGGTCGATGCTGTTTTCTTCGACCTTGCGCACCTGGTCGTCGGTGTTGCCGGTACTCACCACGATGCTGAGCGCCGGAAACTGTTCGCGCAGGCTGCGCAGCAATGCCGGCAAAAAATGCAGGCACGCCGTTGCGCCGGTGCCCAGGCGCACGCGGCCCGTCACGCCGCTGGTGTGGTCCGCCAAGGCGTCGATGGCGTTTTCCACTGCGGTTTCAATGTGCTGTGCATGCTGCAAAAGTGCAATACCGGCCGGCGTGGCCTTGGCTCGCCTGCCCACACGTTCCACGAGGCGCACCGCCAGCTTGCGCTCCAGCTGGCGGATCTGCAGGCTCACCGCAGGCTGCGTCAGGCCGAGCCGGTCGGCTGCAGCGGAGAAGCTGCCGGTTTCGATCACCAGCCCGAAAGACTTCAGCTGGTCGAGGTTCAGTGTCTTGTTCAAAGTATTTCTTATGCTTTGCATAGGCGACCGAAGCTTCACTTATCTCTGCAGGAGCGTCAAGATCCGGCGCATGCCCTCACAGCCCAACGCCGCTACCTCCATTGAAATCCTCGGCGCCGAGCCGCACCACATGCCCGCGGTGCAGGCCATCTACAGCCACTACGTGCTGCACGACCTGTGCTCTTTCGAAGAAGAAGTGCCCGCCGTGCAGCAGATGCAGGCACGGCGCACCGACGTTCTTGCGCGCGGCCTGCCTTACCTCGTGGCACTGAAAGGCGGCGAGGTGGCCGGCTATGCCTATGCCAGCCCCTACCGCAGCCGCTCCGCCTACCGCCACACGGTCGAAGATTCGGTCTACGTCTCCCAAGGCATGCAGGGCCATGGCATTGGCAAGGCCTTGCTCCAGGCAGTGATCCAGCGTTGTGCCGAAAGCGGCTTTACGCAAATGGTTGCGGTGGTGGGCAACAGTGCCAACGCCGGATCGCAACGCCTGCACGAAAGCCTTGGCTTCGAAACTGTGGGCGTGCTGCGCAACGTCGGCTTCAAGTTCGGGCAGTGGGTAGACACCGTGCTCATGCAACGTGCACTGCGCTGAGGCAGCGCCCGCGCGCGGATGGCTGGCGCTGCTGTGCGCGAGCCGGCTGCTGCAGGCAATGATCGTTACCGCCTACTCCGGCGTGCTGCCCTTCATGATGGCCGACTGGCACATGACCGCAGCGCAGGCGGGCTCGATCCAGAGCGCCTGGCACGTGGGCTACATGAGTTCGTTGTTCGCGGTGGGGCTGCTGGCCGACCGCTTCGGCCCGCATCGCGTCTTCTTGATTGGCAGCGCCATCAGTGCGGTTGCGGCGGCGGCTTTCGCGGTCTTTGCGCACGACCGCCTTTCCGCGATGCTGCTCTACGGCTTGGCGGGCCTCTGCGCAGGCGCCTCGTACACGCCGGGGCTGCAACTCCTGGCGCGCAACGCCGAGCCTGCGGTGCGCGGTCGGGCGATGGGGCTCTTCCTCGGTTCGGCATCGTTGGGGTATGCGTTGTCGCTCGGGCTGGTGGCGGTCTTGAGCCATGTGCAGCACTGGCGGCTCGGCTTGTGGGCGGCAGCGGGTTGCACCTTTGCCGGCGCATTGCTCACCATGCCCGCGCTGCGGCGCATGCGCCCGCCCGCACCGCATGCCGGCGCAGCCGAACCGCGCGAAGGCACCTGGCACGCGCTGCGCGAAACAGTGCGAGACAAGCCCGCAATGGCCGGCAACTGGGCCTACGCATTTCACTGCTGGGAGCTGATGGCTCTGTGGGCATGGCTGCCCGCCTATCTCGTCGCATCGGCAGGCGGCAGTGCGCCGTGGCAAGGCGCGGGCATTGCGCTGGCCGCGCTGGCGCACCTGGCGAGCGTGTTCGGCAGCATTGCAGGCGGCGCGGCATCGGACCGGTTCGGCCGCGCGCGAATCATGATGGTCGCTACCGTTGCCAGCGTGTGCATGTCTTTCAGCTTCGGCTGGATGTGGACCTGGCCGCTGTGGTTGCTTGCAGCAATGGCCGCCACCTACAACCTGCTTGCCATCGCGGACTCGTCGGTCTATTCGACCGCGCTGGCCGACGTGGTGGCGCCGCACCGCCTGGGCGTGGCGTACTCGGTGCGATCGGTCATGGGCTTTGGAGCGGGTGCGCTGAGCCCCTGGGTATTCGGCCTCGCGCTGGACTGGGGCCAGTCGCGCTTCGGGCTGGGCAGCACCTACAGCTGGGTCGCGGCATGGAGCTCGGTCGGGCTCGGCGCGCTCGTGGGCCCCTGGATGATCGTGCGCTTCGCCAGGCTGCATCGAGCGCGCGTGCAGCCAGGTTGATGCGTGGCGCGCAAGCTGCCTATTCGCCCAGCAGTTCCCCGATGGGCTGCAGGTCTTCCACCCGGTCGCAGATCGACTTGATCACCATGGTGATGGGAATGCCCAGCAGCAGCCCCCACACACCCCACAGCCAACCCCAGAAGATCACGCCGACGAACACAGCCACCGGGTTCATGCGGCTGGTGCGGCTGGTAAGCCAAGGCAGCAGCAGGTTGCCCACCAGCGTGTGAATGAGCAACGACGTGCCGGCCACCAGCAGCCCCATTTGCAGAGTGTTGAACTGCAAAAACGCCACCAGCCCCGCAGCACCCATGACGATGACGGAGCCAATGTACGGAATGAGGTTGGTCACCGCCGCAACAATGCCCCACACCGCAGCGTTCTCGAGCCCCAAGGCCCAGAACGCGAGCCCCGTGGCAACACCGACCAGCGCGCTGGTGAGTATCTGCATCAGCAGGTAGCGCTCGATGTTGCGCGTGATGTCGTCCAGCACATGCACCGTGATCTTTTTCTTCTCGAGGCTGGGGCCGGTGATCTTGATCAGCTTGCGGCGGAACGTGTTGCCCGAGCACAGCGCAAAGAAGGTAAGAAAGGCCACCAGCGTGAACTGCCCCGCGGCGGCCAGCAGCCCGACGGTGCCGCTCCACAGGTACTCGCGCACGTTGAACGCCGGCCGCTCGATAACGACACGCGCCACGCCCTTGCGCGCCGCAACGCGGGCGGAGTTTTCTTCGGCCGCGCGTTCGAGCTGGGCAGCGGCCTGCTGCACGCTGTCCAGCGGCGTGGCGGTGGCGCTTTTGTTGCTGCGCGTTGCCTGCCGCAGCTTTTGCGCGGCGACCGGCAGTGCATCGAGAAGCTCCGAAGCGCTGCCCGAGAGCGAATAGCCCGTCCAGCCCAGCCCGCCCGTCAGGCCCAGCAGGATCACCGTCGCGCCGATCCAGCGAGGCACGTTCCAGCGTTCCAGCCGGTCGACCAACGGCGACAGCGCGTAGCTCAGCAGCAAGCTCACCATCAGCGGAATGAACACTGCAGCAGCCCATCTCAAGGCAAAGATACCGGCCAATATGGCAAGCACCACCAGCGAAGCGCTGCGCACATCGACGGGCATGTGCAGCATCATGCGCGGGGGTTCGGGCTCCGGTTCTGCTTCGGCCGCCGGTTCAGGTTTCGGTCCGGGCTCGCCGGCCGGCGCTTGCGCAACTGGAGCCGGCGCAGGTTCGGGCGGCAGTTCGGGAGGGGGTTCCACGGGCTCGGCTGTTCCCGGGGGAGGCTGCCCTGCCGTTGTCTCGGCGGCGGTTTTCTTGTGATCGGTCATCGGGCTTCCTTCAGCACTTCTCGCACTGCAGCCAGTTGCCGCCGCGAAACCGCGACGGGTTCGGGAACCGCGTCCAGGCGCAAGGCCCAGCCTTCGGCGTCTTCGCCGTCATCGTATTTCTCGAGCGCGCGAATGGCCGCGCGCGCCACCAGCGCATTGCGGTGCACGCGCAGAAAGTGCCCCGGGTAGCGCTCTTCGAACTCATTGAGCGAGCCGTCCAGGATGTGGCTGCGGGTGGCGGTGCGCACCGTGAGGTACTTGTACTCCGACTTCAGGTAGAGCACCTCCGAGAGCGGCACCCGCTCGGCGCGGCCCCTGTCCTGGATGAGCACGCTGTCTTGAACGGCGCTCGCCTGCAGCGCCCGTCGCTCCTTCAAGAAGCGCTCGGCCTTCTGCAGTGCCTGCTGCAGACGCTCGGCCCGCACCGGCTTGGTCAGGTAATCGACCGCATCGAGATCGAACGCTGTCACTGCGTGGGCCGCATGGGCGGTAACGAACACGACGGCCGGCGCGTCCGCGCGCTCGCGCAGCGTGCGCGCCACCTCGATGCCATCCACGCCCGGCATGTGAACGTCGAGCAGCACCAGGTCGAGCTCCATGCTCGCCAGGTATTGCTGCGCCTCGGCGCCCTGGGCGGCTTCGGCCACCACTTCGGCGTCCGGCGAGCGGCAGTCGCGCAGCAAGGTACGCAGGCGTGAACGCGCAAGGGTTTCGTCGTCGACGATCAGGGTCTTGAGGGTCATGATTCGGCGGGAATGGCAATGCGCACGCGGTAGTTCTTCTGGTCCATGCCGGCGCTGAACTGCATCTGCATGTCGTGCAGCAGCCGCAGCCGGTCTCGCACGTTGGCCAACGCAATACCGTGGCCGCGCGGCAAGGGCTCGTCGGCCCAGCGCAGGGGCGGCAGGCTGTTGACCACCTCTATCACCACCACGTCGCCGCGGCGCTCGGTGCGAATGCGCAGCCTGGCGCCTTCGGGGCTGGGCTCCACGCCGTGCTTGATGGCGTTTTCGACCAGCGGCTGCAGCAGCAGCGGCGGCAGGCGCGCGCTGCTGGCCGCCGCGTCGAGATCCCAGCGGATGCGCAAGCGGTCGCCAAAACGCACCTGCTCGATGGCAAGGTAGCGCTCGGCCAGCGCAATTTCGTCGGCCAGCGTTCCGGATTCGCCGGGGTCGGCCAGCGCCTGCCGAAAAAGCTCGGCCAGGTCTTCCAGCATGGTCTCGGCCTTGGCGGGCTCCTCGCGTACCAGCGCAATGGCGCTGTTGAGCGTGTTGAACAAAAAGTGCGGGCGGATGCGCGACTGCAGTTCTTCCAGCCGGGCGGTCATGGCGGCGGGCGTCTGGCCGCGCGCGCGCAGCACCATCGCGGCCATGACCATGCCGGCGATGAAAGCGCCCGCCACCGCGCTGGCAAGCCAGGGCGCCGTGCCCAGCACGCCGGTCAGGCGCAAAAGGCCGCAGCCGTAAAGGGATGAAATGGCGCCAAGGCTGGCACCGGCCGCGTACTGCGCCTGGCGCGGCAGGCGCCCGAGTGGCTTCTTCAGTGCGCAGGCAACCACCAGCCAGAGCAAGGTGGCAGGCAGCGCGCCCCCCGTGACGGTGGCGGTCTGCACCAGCCATTCGCCGGGGCCCGACGACACGAAGAGCGTGGCGGTCGCCACCAGCGCCTCCACGAAGAGAACCGTGCGCAGGACCACCCCGATCTGGCAGGCGTCGAACAGCCAGGAGCCGCCGCGCGCAGGCAAACGCCCTCTTTCCGGCGAGGACGGAGGCGTGGGGTTGGAGGTGGCCGATAAAATCGCCGGGTTGCGCATCACAGATACATTGGGTAACCAACCCATTATTGCCTCTCGAACGGCTCCCATGACTCAAAACCAACTCGACAAGAAATCCGAAGCCTGGTCGGCCCTGTTCTCCGAACCCATGAGCGACCTCGTGAAGCGCTACACCGCCAGCGTGTTCTTCGACAAGCGTCTGTGGCAGGCCGATATAGAGGGTTCGCTGGCGCATGCCGGCATGCTGGCCGCCCAAGGCATCATCGCCAAGCAGGACCACGCCGAAATCGAACGTGGGATGGCGCAGATTCGCGCTGAAATCGAATCGGGCGCCTTCGAGTGGAAACTCGACCTGGAAGACGTGCACCTGAACATCGAGGCCCGGCTCACCCAGCTCGTGGGCGACGCCGGCAAGCGCCTGCACACCGGCCGCAGCCGCAACGACCAGGTTGCCACCGACGTGCGCCTGTGGCTGCGCGGCGAAATCGACCTGATTGCCGAGTTGCTCGTGGCCCTGCAAGTCTCGCTGGTGGACATTGCCGAGAAGAACGTCGATGTCATCCTGCCCGGCTTCACGCACCTGCAGGTGGCGCAGCCGGTGAGCTTTGGCCACCACATGCTGGCCTATGTGGAAATGTTCAGCCGTGACGCCGAGCGCCTGCAAGATGTGCGCAAGCGCGTCAACCGCCTGCCGCTGGGCGCCGCCGCGCTGGCCGGCACCAGTTATCCGCTGGACCGCGAGCTTGTTGCCAAGACCCTGAAGATGGACGGCGTGTGCCAGAACAGCCTTGACGCCGTGAGCGACCGCGACTTTGCCATAGAGTTCACCGCCGCAGCCAGCCTGTGCATGGTGCATATCAGCCGCATGAGCGAAGAGCTCATTCTCTGGATGAGCCAGAACTTCGGGTTCATCCAGATTGCCGACCGCTTCACGACCGGCTCTTCGATCATGCCGCAGAAGAAAAACCCCGACGTGCCCGAGCTCGCACGCGGCAAGACCGGCCGCGTGGTCGGCCACCTGATGGCGCTCATCACCCTGATGAAGGGCCAGCCGCTCGCCTACAACAAGGACAACCAGGAAGACAAGGAGCCGCTGTTCGACACCGTCGACACGCTCAAGGACACCCTGCGCATCTTTGCCGAGATGATCGGCGGCATTACCGTGAAGCCCGAGGCCATGGAAGCCGCGGCCCTGCGCGGCTACGCCACCGCAACCGACCTGGCCGACTACCTCGTGAAGAAGGGCCTGCCCTTCCGCGACGCGCACGAAACCGTCGCGCACGCCGTCAAGGCCGCCACTTCGCACAAGGTCGATCTTGCCGAGCTGCCGCTTGCGGTGCTGCAGCAGTTCAACCCGAAGATCGAGAAGGACGTGTACGACGTGCTGAGCCTGCGCGGTTCGCTCAATGCGCGCAACATCCTCGGTGGCACCGCGCCGGCGCAAGTCAAGGCGCAAATCGCGCGCCATCGCGCACGGCTTGCCTGATCTTCAGGGCGCCACTTGTTCTACGCCATCCCGCTCGAGAATAAACCGAGCTGGCGCAACCCACCGTGGATGACGGTGCTGCTGATCCTCGTGAACATGATCGTGTTCTGGGGGCCGCAGCGCAGCGAAGAAAAGGCCGACGAGCGCGCGGCCCACTACTACGCGCACAGCGTGCTGCCCGAACTGGAGCTGCCGCCCTTCGTCGCGTGGCTCGAAGAAACGCGCTCGCCCCGTGCCAAGGCAGCCCAGCGGCTGCTGGCTCGCAAGGAAACGGGGCTGCTGCTCGACGGCATGGAGCGCGAGAAGACGTTCCTGCAAAAGCTGCGCGCAGATGGCGTGGTCACCCCCGCCAACCCACGGTACCCCGAGTGGAAGCGCGACCGGCAGCAATACGAATCGATGAAGCCCGCTCCGTTTACCGAACGCTGGGCGCAGGACTACACGAAGGACGCGGAATTCAAGCCCTGGACGTGGATTACCGCGGCCTTCCTGCATGGCAGCACCGGGCACCTGCTGGGCAACATGCTGTTCCTCTTCCTGTTCGGCTTTTCCGTCGAGCTGGCATTGGGCCGCGGCACCTACCTGAGCTTCTACATCCTGGGTGCGATAGGTGCCTCTGTGCTGGCCGACTGGGCCTATGCCGGCAAGGGCAGCTACGGGCTCGGCGCCTCGGGCGCGGTATCGGCGCTGATGGGCATGTACGCGGTGATGTACCGGCTGCGGCGCATCCGCTTCTTCTACCAGTTGTTCTTCTATTTCAACTACGTCACGGCGCCGGCGCTTCTGCTATTGCCCGCCTGGATTGCCAACGAATTGCTCCAGCATGCGGTAGGCGGTCAGGGCATTGCCTACATGGCGCACCTGGGCGGCCTTTTGACCGGCGCGGCGCTGATGGCCGGCGCCATGGCGCTGAACCGGGTCAAGACGCCGGAGACGGTTGCTTCGGAGCAATCGAACGGCGATGAAGAATTCAACGGCCACGTGGCCGCGGCACGCCGCCTGGGCGCCGCCATGAAGTTCGAGGCCGCTGCGGCTGAATGGCGCGCGGCCGCCGCATTGCAACCCGGCGACACCGACACGCTGCGCGCGTGGTTCAACACCGCGCGGCTGCAGCCCGCGAGCGAAGACTTTCACCAGGCCGCGCGCCGCATCTTCCGCCTGCCGGCCACCGACCCCGACACGCTGGCCCTGCAGCACGCCAGCTACACCACCTACCTCGACCAGGCAAAGCCCGGCGCGCGCCTGAAGCCCGACGACATGGCCCGCCTTGCGCGCCGCTTCACGCGCGTGCGCCAGTTCCAGGATGCCGACAAGCTGTGCCGCGCGCTGCTGAAAACTGCGCCGGACCATCCGGAACTGGCCGATACGCTGTCAGCCTGCGCCAACGGATTGCTGCATGCAGGCGAGCGCGACATGGCCAAGGGCTGGCTGCCGCATCTGCTGCGCCTCGCACCGAACGACATGGTGACGCGCGCGCTCGAGCGCGCCTGAAAACAGGCCGGTGGCCGCCTAGGCCGCCGGACGGAGCAGCCAGCGCACTTCCTGCGTCTGCTCGCTCTCCGGGTAACGCGACTCGAGCGTCTTCAGGATCGGCTGCGCCATATCGACGCGGCCCAGTCCCTGCACCAGCACCCGCGCCGCCAGTTCATAGGCCTGCGGAATGGCCGCATGCCCGCGAAAGCGCCGGTCGAAGCCCGACAGCAGCGCCAGTGCGGCATGCGCATCGCCGTTGCGCCATTCGGCTTTTGCCAGCGTCATGACGGTGGGCGCGTCGTCCAGCGCAAAGGCCTTGTCTTTCTCGCGGCAGGCCTTGAAGACCTTGAGCGCCTCCGAGGCCAGGTCGCGCCGCAGCAGCAGCGGAATGTAGCGGTGCGCATGGTCGAGCAAGGTGGCCGCCTTGTCGGGCATGAGCAGCAGCACGCGGTGGTAACGCCGCTGCGCCGCCAGGTCGTCGGGCGCCGCCACGCGCTGCGCTTCGTAGGCCACGCCAAGCGCGCCAGCCACGTCGCCGTCGGTTACCAGCTGCGCCACTTCGGCATCGGTACGCTGCGCGGCAATCTGCTCGGGCGTGCGGCGGTCCACCGGAGCGCCGTCGTCCACCCCGCCGCCGGGCAGCAGGTCGATGCCGAAGGCGTCATGGTGCTGGTACATCACGTAGCCCAGCAGGCTGGCCATGACCCAGCCGAAGTAGATGAACGCGAAATTGGCGATCGGCAGCACGATCAGGCCGTCGATCATCGGCAGCACCATGCCAATGGCAATCTGCGCACCCGCGCTCAACAGAAAGAGGAAGAAGCACAGCAGCGCATACGGCCAGCCGATGATGCGCATTGCATCCATCACGTGGCCCGGATTCATGGCCTGGAAAAAGCTGCCCGACTGCACCAGCACGATCACCGCAGCCGGAAAAGTGAACGACACCACGAACACCCCGACAGTACCCAGCACAGGCTCGTACCAGGCCAGCCAGCCGATCAGTGCGCCCTGCACCACCGAAATGGCAAACAGCTTCCACGGCAGGTTGACCCAGTCCTCGTTGAGCTCGCGCGGAAAGTCTTCCGAACGCCAGATGCCCCGCGAACCCAGCGCAGTGATCTTGAAGCCATAGCGGCTGGCCGCCAGCACGATGCCCAGCTCGATCACCATCAGCAACAGCCCCGGGTGCAGAAACGGAATGGCCTGAAACAACAGGCTGCTGAATGCAAGCAGCAGGCCGTACACGAACGGCCGCAGCTGGAGCGGGAAGGCGAAGAAGCTGTTGAGGCGGTGCCAGAAAGGCGGCGGGGCCGGCTGCGAGTCGTTGATGGCCATGATGGCGGCGCCCCGTGCTTACTTGAAGAAATCGCTTTGGCTCATGGCGCCGCGCCCGCCCAGGCGCACCACCGTGACGTCGTCGCTGCGTACCAGCCGCATCTGCCCCAGTTCGCGCTCCAGGCGCTGCGTGAAGCTGCTCTTGAACTGCATGGCCGCCTCGCCCATCTTCAGCACGCTGGTGCCTTCGACCGTGGCGCTCTTGCGGTCGCTGGCAACCTCGATGGTGTCGATGTGGTACTCGTACTCGATGGTGAGAATGCCGCCCATGCCCTCGCCCACCACCTCGAACATCTTGAAAGTCTTGCGCACGCCTTCGCAGGCCTGGTCGCGGTCGCTGGTGGTTTCCTGCGTTCGGCCCATCATGACGGTCTTGCTCTGGACCACGGCCTTCTTGCTGAGCTGCTTGCACAGCTTGTCCGCGTCACGCGAGTAGATGGCGTGGGCTTCCTTCTCGTAGTACGAGCGCACCATCGCTTCGTCGAGCTTGCGCCCGCCGATAAAGAAGTACCACGCCCCCACGCAGAGCGCGACAACGATCGCAATTTGCTTCATTCCCCGCCCGCACGCTGGTGCGCTCCGCTCCGATTTTGCGAAGCAGTATACGTTGCCGAATGTTTCCTGGAGCGGCTCGCGGGGCCTGAAAGCCGCTTAGACGGCGCGGTAGAAGATGTAGTCGGCCTGGTACTTGACGACCTGTTTCTCGCCCAAGTTCGAGGCTGCGCAAGCCGCGGCCGGTGCCACGCCGCCCCGGGTAGACACGCGCTGGATGTAGCTCACGCCCTGCATTGCGCCCATGCCCATGGCCGGGTTGGCCTTTACAAGCTGGTGGGGAATGTTGCCGCTACCGTTGGCTGCCACCGCCACTTGCGTGGCCGTCACCTTGGAGCCGTCCATGCTTTCCCAGGTGGCTGGCGGGCCGTAGTACTTGCCCACCTGCTTGCCGGCGCGGTCCATCAGCCTGGCGTCCGGGCCGACGAAGACCCATTCGTGCTGGCCGGGCATGTTGGCCTTGGCACGGCATTCGTAGGTAATGTCGCCCGCGCCCACCGTTTCCATCGCCACCGCGTGGCCGGCGGGCACCTTCACCGCATCGGGCAGCCCGGCCTGGGAATACATTGGAGGCTTGGCGCCCATGCCGGAACAGGCGGCAAGGCCCGCGGCCACTGCGGCGGTCGCGAGAACTGTCAAGGTGCGGATGGTCATGGTCGGTTCCTTTGTCGCAGAGCGAGAGATGAATGAAAAGGCGAGCCCGTGAAAAGGGCGAGTCCGTGCGTCGGCTCCCTGCGCCTGGACGGCCTCGCATGCTTCTACGCACGCCGGCCGCAAATGGATTGCCCCCCCCGGCGCGAAGAAGCCGCGATCCGGCTGACTGCGTCAGAATCGGACATTCGCGTGCCCCCGCTGGCGCCCGGCCTCGTTCCCCGATTGAAAAAACCTTCCGACCCGCGTTCCGCCCCGCTTCCGATGCCTTCGATGAAAACCGCGCTGGCCGCGGCACTGCTGCTGACAGCGGCAATTGCCTCGCACGCCCAGAACCACAATGCCGTGCTGCCCTACGAGTCGCTGGACGGCACGGCGGTGGACGCGTCGTCCGAATACCTGGCGGCCAAGGCGCGCTGGCACAACGAGCTCGCGGCCTTTTCGCGCGCCGACCAGCAGCAGTTTCCGACCCCCGGCGGCGTGGTGTTCGTAGGCAGTTCTTCGGTGCGCATGTGGAAAACCCTTGCGCAAGACTTTCGGCAGGTGCCCGGCATCGTCAATCGCGGCTTCGGCGGCTCGACCATGGCCGACTGCAGCCTGTTTGCGCGCGACCTGGTGGTGCGCTACAAGCCGCGGCAAGTTCTGGTGTACGCCGGCGACAACGACCTGGCCGAAGGCCGCACGCCGCTGCAGGTGCTCGAAGCCTTTGCGCGTTTTGCCAACACCGTGCGCGCCGAACTGCCGAACACGCGCATCAGCTTCATCTCGATCAAGCCGAGCCCCTCGCGCGAGCACCTGATGCCGCTCATCCGCGAAACCAACAACGTGATCGCGGCCTACCTCAACCGGCTGCCCGACAGCGAATACATCGACATCTTCACGCCGATGCTCGGCGCCGACGGCCGGCCGAGGCCCGAGCTTTTTCGAAGCGACAGGCTGCACATGACGGACGAGGGCTACCGGCTCTGGCAGTCGGTCATCTCGGCGCGCCTGCCGGGGGCCGTTGCGGCAACCCCGGTTCCCGCACAAATGCAGCCACCCACGCCCGCATCTGCGCCCACGTCAGCGCCGGCCCTGCCCTGACGGTTATCAGGCGCGCGCGGGTTCGGTCGGCACGTCGTCCGCCGGCGGCGGTACGTCGGCCCCGCGCGTGAACCGCGCCACCGCATACATGCCGGCAAAAACCGCCAGCAGCAGCAAGCCGTCGCCCCACCAGGGCCGCGCGGTCTGGCTGTCGCCGTAGAAGGCCAGCACCAGCAACACCGCGACCAGGTGCGCGCAGAAAACGGGCAGCGAGGCCGAGCCCATGGCCTCCAGCCAATGCAGCCGCGGAATCTTGCGCATGAGCCACGGCCCGAAGCGCACCGCCAGGATGCCCAGCGTAACAAGATTGACGAGGCGCAGCGGGCCCAGTTGCCACTTGTCGAACAGCAGGTTCAGCTCCACGTCTCCGCCAAACGGTGCCTGGCCGTTGATGCCGTGGTGGCGCCACCAGAAACCATAGAGCGCAATGGCCAGTGCGGGCACCCAGAGCCAGGCCGGAAAACGCATTGGCTGCGCACCGGGCAGGTTGCGGCTGGCGCCGATGCACAGTCCCGCAAACCAGAGAAATTGCCACGCATAGCTGTTGAAGGCGCCCATTTCATGGAACGGCACCGTAATGCCCAGGTAGTGCACCGCCAACCCGTAGATCCATTCGCTGAGCCCGAACTGGGCCATGGCCCACACGGTGGCGCTCACCGCCATGACCAGCGCCCAGCCGTGGCGCATGGCAAATGCGAGCACCCAGGGGCTCATCAACATGAAGAAGATGTACATCGGCAAGATGTCGAGCAGCGCCGGTTCGTAGATGAGCAGCAGCCCGAACAGGAACCCGTCGCGCGGCTCCGCAAGGTAGTACGACACCAGGTTTTTCACGGCCGGCTGGTCGATGTGCAGGCCGAGCGCGGCAATGACCGTAAAGAGAAACAGCAGGATCGCCGCCTGGCAGAGATACACCTTGAGCACGCGCCGCCAGAAGGCCTGGCGCATTGAATCGACGCCGCGCACATGGCCGATGCGGCTGTAGACCAGGCCCGCCACGAAGGCCGACAGCAGCACGAAGCCCTCAGCGGCCGAAACAAAGCCGAAAGGCTGGCCCAGCGGGTCGGTAAGGCGCGTCGGCAGATGGGTGACGGTCATCAGCACGAGCATCAGCCCGCGCAAGGCGTCTATTTCCCAGTAGCGTTTCATCGGTCGGCGGCGAGGTCTTGGTGGCAGTCAGCGCGGCGCACGCACGACAGCCCCGATTGTATGAAGAGCGCGGCGGCATATGACTCCTGGCACTGCCGAACCGCCTTGCAAATCGGCTACGCTGCGCGGTGCTTCAAGGCGGAGAGAAAACAAGTGAAAAAAATTATTCCAACATTGCTTCTGGCCGGCAGTGCCTTTTTTGCCGGCCCGGGCTTTGCCCTCCAGATCACCAGCCTGACACCCCAAGGGGAAGTGTCGCGGGTGCGTCAGATCGTCGCCAAGTTCGACCAGGCGGCCGTTAACTTCGGCGATCCCAAGGCGCCGGCACCGTTGGCAGTGAGCTGCACCGATGCGCAGGCCGGCAAGGGAACCGGCCGATGGACCGATGCCAAGCAATGGGTCTACGACTTCGAGAACGACCTGCCGCCCGGTGTGCGCTGCACCGTTACGCGCATCTCCACGTTCAAGCCGAGCGCCGGCGGCGAACTCACCGGCCCCGATCGCTATCAATTCAATAGCGGTGGGCCGTTCGTGCGCAACTTCATGCCCGGCAGCTATGGCCGGATCGACGAGCAGCAGATGTTCGTGCTCGAGCTCAATGGCCCGGCCACCGTGGAAAGCGTGCGCCAGAACGTGTGGTGCGCGGCCGAGGGCATGGGCGAGCGCATTCCCGTGCGGCTGCTCGAAGGCGAGCAGCGTACGGGCCTGCTCAAGGCCTTCAGCCGCGAGAAAGAAGCCGCCAAGGAGCCCCTGCGCTTCATTGCGCTGCAATGCAACCGCACCCTCACCCCCGGCAGCAAGGTGCAGATCGTCTATGGCAAGGGCGTGGCTACACCGTCAGGCGTGGCAAACAACGTGGAGCGCCGGCTGAGCTTTCAGGTGCGCGAGCCGTTTGCCGTTTCGTTCACCTGCGAGCGCGAGAACGCGCAGGCCGGCTGCCTGCCGCTGCGCCCCATGCAGCTGCAGTTCAATGCGCCGGTCACGCGCAAGATGGCTTCGCAGATCCAGCTCAAGGGCGGCAAGGATTCCGTTGCGCCTTCGCTCGAGAGCGGCGGTGGATCGCCCAGCGACGACGACGTGGTCAGCTCGGCGAGCTTCGAGCCGCCGCTTGCCGAGAACACCAAGTTCACGATCGAACTGCCCGCCAAGTTCGAAGACGCCTCGGGCCGGCCGCTGGCTTCGCCCGGCAGCTTTCCGCTGAAGGTTGCAACCGGCGCCATGCCGCCGCTGGCCAAGTTTGCCGCCTCGCCCTTCGGCGTGGTCGAGCGGCTGGCCGAACCCGGCACGCCGGCCATGATGCCGGTGACCGTGCGGCGCGTGGAACCCGCGCTCATGGTGCAGGCGCTCACGCCCGGCAAGGTGAGCGACATGAACCCCAAGACCGACGCTGAAATCATCGCGTGGTTCCGCAAGGTGCGCCGCTACGACAACTACACCGTCTCGCGAGAACAGGCGCGCAAGGACATCAAGGGCGCGCTGCCGCCAGTCATCGACAAGGACGACCGCACCAGCCTGCAGACCCGCATGCTGTCTCTTCTTGCGGGCCAGCCCGGCGTGAAGGCACTCGACATGCCCAAGGCCGAAAGCGGCGATCCGCGTCCGTTCGAAGTCATCGGCATTCCGCTGACGCCCGGCTTCCACGTGCTCGAAATCGCTTCGCAAAAGCTCGGCGACGCGTTGCTGGACGAGCGCTACGGCGCCAGCCGCACGATGTACGTGCGCACCACGGCGCTGGCCACCAACCTGGCGGTGCACTTCAAGCTTGGCCGTGAAAACTCGGTGGCATGGGTCACCACGCTCGACAAGGGCAAGGTGGTGCCGAACGCCGAGGTTCGCGTTTCCGACTGCCGCGGCGTGGCCGTGGCGTCGGGCAAGACCGACGCCAACGGCATCGTCAACCTGGCTGGCGTTGCGCCCGATGCACCCAACTGCAGCGGCCCCGACGAATACACCGCGGGCGCATGGTTCGTGAGCGCGCGCGCCAAGGACGACAAGGGCGTTGAAGACCTGGCCTTCACCTGGAGCGACTGGCAGCGCGGCATCGAGCCCTGGCGCTTCAATGTGCCCACCAGCCTGCAGGCCGAACCCGACCGCGTCGCCCACACCATCTTCGACCGCACGCTCTTGCGCGCCGGCGAAACGGTGTCGATGAAGCACCTGATCCGCACGCAGACCAGCAAGGGCTTCGGCCTGCCGGAGAACCGGCCCGACACATTGGTTGTCACCCACACCGGCAGCGGCCAGCGCTTTACGCAGCCCCTTGCATGGCGCAAGACGCCGACCGGCGGCCTGAGCGCCGAAAACACGTTTGCGATTCCGCCTGCCGCCAAGCTCGGCGTGTACGAAGTCGTGCTGCGCACCGGCGACGATGCCGACGGCGAGGGCGAAGACGGCGACTACAACCGCAGCTTCTCCACCGGGCAGTTCCGCGTCGAGGAATTCCGCCTGCCGGTGCTCGAAGGCCGCATTGCGCCCGCCGAGAAAAAGCCGCTGGTCAGCGTGACTGCGGTGCCGGCCGACGTGCAGATCAACTACGTTTCGGGCGGCGGCGCCGCCAACCTGCCGGTGCGCGTGTCGGCCATGGTGCGCGGCAAGAGCCTGAGCTTTGCCGACCATGAGGCCTTCAGCTTCAGCCCGCCGCGCGTGCAGGCCGATGGTGCCCAGGCGGCAGCATCCGCCGCCGACACCGCAGGCAGCGAAGAAGACATCAACAGCGCCAGCGACACCCGCGTGATTGCCGACAAGCTGCCGCTCACGCTCAACAAGGACGGCGCCGGCAAGGTCACCATCGACAAGGTGCCCAAGGCCCGGGCCGCGCGCGAGCTGCTGCTCGAGGCCACTTATGCCGACCCGAACGGCGAGGTGCAGACCATCCGCAGCACGCAGACGCTGTGGCCCTCCTCCGTCATTGCCGGCATCAAGACCGAAGGCTGGGTTTCCACCAGCCAGAAGCTCAAGTACCAGGCGCTTGCACTCGACCTTTCGGGCAAGCCCCAGGCCGGCGTCACGCTGAATGTGCGCGCCGTGGCGCGCATCACCACCACCAGCCGCAAGCGCATGGTGGGCGGCTTCTACACCTACGACAACAAGACCGAAACGAAGGACATCGGCACGGTCTGCAGCGGCAAGAGCGACGCTCGCGGCCTGCTGCTGTGCGAATCCGAGCTCAAGGAGGCCGGCGAGGTCGAGCTGGTGGCCAGCGCCACCGACAGCGAAGGCCGCGACAGCCGCGCCGCCAGCTCGGTGTACGTGACCAAGCAGGGCGAACTCTGGTTCGGCGGCGAGGACAACGACCGCATTGACGTGCTGCCCGAGAAGAAGAGCTACCAGCCCGGCGAGATCGCCAAGTTCCAGGTGCGCAGCCCCTTCCGCTTTGCCACTGCGCTGGTGTCCGTCGAACGCGAAGGCGTCATCGAAACCCACGTGGTGCAGCTCAACGGCAAGGACCCGACCGTGAGCCTGGAGGTCAAGCCCGAATGGGGCCCGAACGCCTATGTGAGCGTGCTCGCCCTGCGCGGCCGGCTGCGCGAAGTGCCGTGGTACAGCTTCTTCACGTGGGGCTTCAAGGCACCGCGCGAATGGTGGACGGCCTTCTGGTACGAAGGCAAGGAATACGTCGCACCCACCGCCATGGTCGACCTGAGCAAGCCCGCCTACCGGCTGGGCATGGCAGAGATCCGCGTCGGCACGCGCGCACACCAGATCGACGTGACCGTGACCAGCGACAAGCCGAGCTACCCCGTGCGCAGCAAGGCGCAGATCACCATCTCCGCCAAGCTGCCGGACGGCAAGCCCGCAGCCGGTGCCGAAGTGGCCCTGGCCGCGGTCGACCAGGCGTTGCTGGAGCTCATGCCCAACGACAGCTGGAACCTGCTCAACGCCATGCTGCAACGGCGCAGCTGGGGTGTCTCCACCTCGACCGCGCAGATGGAAATCGTCGGCCGGCGGCACTACGGACGCAAGGCCGTGCCCGCGGGCGGCGGCGGTGGCAAGGGCCAGAGCCGCGAGCTGCTCGACACCCTCTTGCTGTGGAACCCGAAGGTGGTGCTCGATGCCAACGGCCAGGCCGTGGTGACGGTGCCGCTCAACGACGCGCTCACCACCTTCAAGATCGTGGCGGTGGCCGATGCGGGCACCAGCCTCTTCGGCACCGGCCAGGCCAGCATCCAGGCCACGCAAGACCTGCAGATCATCAGCGGCTTGCCGCCGCTGGTGCGCGAGGACGACCAGTTCCGTGCCCAGATCACGCTGCGCAACACAACGCAAAAGCCGATGAAGGTGGAAGCCGCGCCGCGCGCCACGCTGCTCACGCTCGAAAAGCAGACTGTCGACATCCCCGCCGGCGAAGCGCGTGAAGTTGCATGGACCGTGACCGCGCCCGCACAGCTTGCGCAGACGCGTGCCGAGGCCATCCTCTGGGAGATCGAGGCAAAGGACACCATCGGCGGCGCGCGCGATGCGCTCAAGGTGCGCCAGCGCATCGTGCCTTCGGTGCCGCTCACGGTGCAGCAGGCCACGCTGGTGCAGCTCGACGGCCCCTTCACCATCGACGTGGCGCCGCCCGCCGATGCGCTGCCCGGCCGCGGCGGCCTCAAGCTCGCCTTGCAGCCCAAGCTCGCAGAGGGCCTGCCGGGCGTGCGCGACTGGTTTGCCAACTACCCGTTCATCTGCCTCGAGCAAAAGACCAGCAAGTCGGTGGGCCTGCGCGACGCGAAGATGTGGCAGGGTGTGCTTGCCCAGCTGCCCACCTACCTGGACAGCGACGGCTTGGCCAACTACTTTCCGCCACGCGACGGCGAAGCCAACCGCGGCAGCGACATCCTGACCTCGTACCTGCTTGCGGCGACGCACGAGGCTGCTGCGCTGAACCCGGACTTCGCGCTGGCGGACGACGTGCGCGCACCCATGGAGTCGGGCCTCATCGCTTTTGTGGAAGGCCGCATCCAGCGCGAGTTCTGGAGCCCGCGCAAGGACCTGGACGTGCGCAAGCTTGCCGCGCTCGAGGCGCTGTCGCGCTACGGCAGCGCCAAGGCCAGCATGATCGGCAGCATCACCATTGCGCCGAACCAGTGGCCCACCAGCGCCGTGATCGACTGGCTCAACATCCTCAAGCGCATGCCCGACGTGCCGCAGCGCCAGCAGCGGCTGGACGAGGCCAACAACGTGCTGAAGGCGCGCCTTTCGTACCAGGGCACCAAGCTCATCTTCAGCACCGAGCGCGACGACTACTGGTGGTGGCTCATGACCAACGGCGACGTCAACACCGCTCGCCTGCTGCTCAGCGTGATGGACGACCCGGCGTGGAAGGAAGACATCGGCAAGCTCGCCAATGGCTTCATCGGCCGCCAGCAGAACGGCGCCTGGCACACCACCACCGCCAACCTCTGGGGCGGGCTCGCACTCGAGAAGTTCTCGAAGGTGTTCGAAAGCACGCCGGTGGCAGGTGTGACCGCCGCCACCCTCGGTGCGGCGAAGGCGCAGGTCGACTGGAGCAAGGTCGACCGCGTGAAGACGACCGACGCGGCCGGCGCACCCAACCAGGGCACCTTCTTCGGCGCGCCCGCCTCGCCGGGCAACCTGAAGAACAACACGATGTTCCTCCCCTGGGCGGCATCGCCTTCGGGCGCACCCGTGCGCGACACGCTTCTGGTTACCCAGCAAGGCACCGGCAAGCCGTGGCTCACGATGCAGTCGATTGCCGCGGTGCAGTTGAAGGCCCCGTTTGCCGCCGGGTACGCAATCAAGAAGACCATCACGCCCGTCGAGCAGGCCATCGCGGGCAAATACACGCGCGGCGACGTGTTGCGCGTGACCATCGAGGTCAACGCCAGCGCCGACATGACCTGGGTGGTGGTCAGCGATCCGATTCCCGGCGGCGCCACCATTCTTGGCAGCGGCCTGGGCCGCGACTCGCAGATTGCCACGCAGGGCGAGAAGAAGTCGGGCGCCGGCTGGCCGGCTTTCGAGGAGCGCAGCTTCGAGGCCTTCCGCAGCTACTACGAGTACCTGCCCAAGGGCGTGGTGAAGATGGAATACACCGTGCGCCTCAACAACGTGGGCGACTTTGCGCTGCCCCCGAGCCGCGTCGAGGCCATGTACGCGCCCGAGATGTTCGGCGAAACGCCGAACGCGCGGGTGAAGGTGGAGGCGGCCAAGTAAGCGCAACCGGCCGCCGTTCACGCGGCGGCGGTTCGCCTTCTACACCGCTCGAGCCATGAGTTTTTTCAGGCTGGCGCTGCTCCTCGGGTTGATGGCACCGGTTGCCGATGCCACCGCCGCCGAAGAGCGGGCGCGCGCCTTGGCAAGTGAGCACGGCTGCACCGCATGCCATGGCATGGTTCGAAAACAAGTCGGCCCCGGGTTCGCGCAAATCGCGGATCGGTATCGCAACGATCCGGCCGCTCCGTCGCAACTCGCGGCAAACATCCGAAACGGCAGCGTTGGAAGGTGGGGGCGAGTCATCATGCCGCGCCAGCCGCGCGTCACGGAAGAGGAAGCGCGGCTGCTCGCGCAGTGGGTTCTTTCCCAGCCTTCGCCACCGCCCTGAGCTTCGATCCGCCGCGAATCACGGCCGATCGGATCACCGGCAGGGCTTTACCGGTAGAACGCCTCGACCCTGCCCTTCAGCTTGATCAGCAGCGGCTTGCCCTTGCGGTCCACCGTCTTGCCCGCGGGCACCTTGATCCAGCCTTCGCTGATGCAGTATTCCTCTACATCGAGCCGCTCCTTGTCGTTGAAGCGAATGCCGATGTCGTGCTCGAAAACGGCCGCCACATGGTGCGGGCTGCGCGGGTCGGTAGACAGGTGGTCAGGCAGAGGCGGGAGGGAATTGGCTTCGGTCATGGAATAAACGGTTATCTATCTGAAAAACTGAACCGCACAGCTTAACGCCGCTTCCTTGTTGCCTTGGCGGGCGCCTTGGGCGCAAACCCGAGCGAAGCGCGCGCGAGCGCATCGGCCTCGTGGTTGCGGTGCCGCGGCACCCACCGCAGGCTTGCCTCTTCGAACGAGCCAAGCAGCGCACGCGCATCGTCGAACAAGCCGGCCAGGCGCGCAATCGGCTTTGCGCCGGATTCGCCAAGCTGCTCGACGAGGATGCTGTTGTCGGTATAGGCGAGCACCGCGGTCGCGCCCCTGGCCTTCAGTTCCTCGAGCGCGAGGGTCAGCGCCCGCAGTTCTGCCTCGTTGTTGCAGCCCGTGGCGTGGCTGGCCTGCGAGAGGGTGTGGCGCGTGCCGTCGGGCTCGGTGATAACCGCGCCGGCACCCATGCGGCCGGGGTTCGGCATGGCGCTGCCATCGCAGTACACCGTCCAGTGGCGGTCTTGCATCGGCCGCGCCCGCTCAGCAGTTGCTGCGCTTGATGCCCGCCAGGTTCTGGCAAGGCCGCTGGCCCGGAGGCGGACCCTGGTCTTGCGGGCGCGGAGGCCGTGGGCGAACGACCGGGCGGCCACCGTCGTAGTACGGATCGGGGCCCCAGCTGTACACCGGCGGCCCCTGTTCAGGCGCCACGCGCGGCTCTTCGACATTGCGCGGAATGATGGCGGGGCCCTGCGGCACGTTGTTTGCCGGGGGCTGCGGCAATGCCGCGCTGGGCGGGGGGGTGTAGGCCGGGCGCCGCGGTTCTTCGGACGACGTGGGCGGCACCACCGTCAGCGGCTCTGAAATGGGCACCTGGCGCGAGAGCTTGGTTCCGGGCGGGCACTGGCCCTGCGTGTAGACGATGCCGCCGCTCGCGTCGGTGCAGCGCACCACGTCCGCAGCATGCGCCATGACTGCGGCTGCAAAGACCGAAATGAAAAGAACCGATGTGCGCATCACGCGACCCTCGCTGTTCGCGGCCGAAGCCTGGCGTTGTTGTCTTCCCCTGGCAGCATTCTGGCCCGAAGCAGGGGTTTGCGGCGTCTTCCGTGCGGCCTTCAAGCCAGCACGCGCAGGCGCCCAGGGCCTCGCTCCATGCGGCCGACAACCGCAGCATCCGCAAAGCCTTCTCTCCTGAAAACCTGCAGCACGGCATCGGCAGAATCGGCGGCGCAGCTGACGAGCAGGCCGCCCGACGTTTGCGGGTCGCTCAGCAATGCCTGCGCGGCGGCGGGAAGGCCGCCCGCAAGCTCGACGTCCGCGCCGTATCCGGCCCAGTTGCGGCCGGAGGCACCGGTCACAAAACCATCAGTCACCATCTCGGTCACGCCTTCCAGCAGCGGCACGCGCGGCCACTCGATGGTGGCAGTGAGCCCCGCACCCCGCGCGAGTTCGAGCGCATGGCCAGCCAGCCCGAAGCCCGTCACGTCGGTGAGCGCATGCACACCCGGCATGGTGGCAAGCGCAATGCCCGGCGTGTTGAGCCGCGTCGTGTTGTCGATGAGTTGCCGGTAGCCTGCGAGCGACAGCTTTTCTTTCTTGAGCGCGGCGGAGAGCACGCCCACGCCAAGCGGCTTGCCCAGCACCAGCACGTCGCCCGCGCGGGCCTCGGCGTTGCGCTTGACGTGGGCCGGATCGACCAGGCCCATCACCACGAGCCCATAGATCGGCTCGACCGAATCGATGGTGTGGCCGCCCGCAATTGGAATGCCGGCCGCGCGGCACACGTCTTGGCCGCCGCGCACGATGTCGCCGATGACCTCCACCGGCAGCTGGTTGACGGGCATTGCCACCAGCGCCAGCGCCATGATCGGTTTGCCGCCCATCGCATACACGTCGCTGATGGCATTGGTTGCGGCGATGCGGCCGAACTCGTAGGGATCGTCCACGATGGGCATGAAGAAATCGGTGGTCGCAATCAGCGCTTGCTTGTCGTTCAGGCGGTACACGGCCGCGTCGTCGGCGGTTTCAATGCCCACCATCAGCTCGGGCGGAATCAGGCCGCCACCGCTGTTCTTCAGTATTTCGGACAGCACGCCGGGCGCAATCTTGCAGCCGCACCCGCCGCCGTGCGAAAAGCTGGTGAGCCGCAGCGGAGCCAGCGGGTTGAGCACGGAAGGCACGGAATTCGTCGAGGTGTCGGTCATGGCGCGGTTCATGTCGGGGCAGGCGTCCATTATCGAAGCCGGGCGCAAATGGCGCCCGGGCACGGGTTTCTACAATCGAAGGTTGTCCGTCCTTCCTTGCGCCACGCCGCGCCATCCCATGAAACCCATCCTCCGCATTGCCCTTGCACTTTCGCTTTCCGCCTTCGCCCTGGGTGCCTTTGCACAAGGCAAGGTGCTGCGCGTGTCCGCCATTCCCGACGAGGCGCCCACCGAACTGCAGCGCAAGTTCTCGCCGCTGGGCGACTACCTGAAGAAGGAAACCGGCATGGACGTGCAGTTCACGCCCGTGACCGACTACGCCGCGGTAGTCGAGGGCCTGGCCACGAACAAGATCGACCTGGCATGGCTCGGCGGCTTTACCTTTGTGCAGGCCCGCATCCGCACCAACGGCGGCGTGGTGCCGATCGTGCAGCGCGCGGAAGACGAGGTGTTTACCAGCAAGTTCATCGTGCCGCAGGACAGCACGGCCAAGACACTGGCCGACCTGAAGGGCAAGACCTTCGCGTTCGGCGCGCCCTCTTCCACCTCGGGCAGCCTGATGCCGCGCTACTTCCTGATGCAGGCGGGCATCGACCCCGAGAAAGACTTCAAGACCGTGGCTTTTTCGGGCGCACATGACGCCACCGTGGCTTTCGTGGCCGCATCGCGCGCCGAGGCGGGCGTGCTGAACGCATCGGTGTGGGAGAAGCTGGTCGAAAGCAAGAACCCCAACGCCGCCAAGGTGCGCGTGCTGGCCACCACACCCACCTACTACGACTACAACTGGACGGTGCGCCCCGGCCTCGATCCGGCGCTGACCAAGAAGCTCACCGAAGCCTTCCTGAAGCTCGACCCGGCCAATCCCGCCATGAAGGACATCATGAACCTGCAGCGCGCGAGCAAGTTCGTTGCCACCAAGTCGTCCAACTACGACGGTATCGAGGCGGCCGCCAAGTCGGCAGGCCTGGTCAAGTGATGCCGTTGCGGCGCGCCAGCGGAGCCGTCGCGTGAGCTTCTCGCTCGACCGGGTGGGACTGGTTCACCCGAACGGCCATCGCGCGCTGCAAGGCGTCTCGTTTGCCGCGCGCGCGGGCGAGCGGGTGGCCGTCATCGGGCCTTCGGGCGCGGGCAAGACCACGCTGCTTCGCGTGCTCGGCGCTGCGCTGCGTCCCGGCGAAGGCACCGTGCAACTGCTCGGCGAATCGCCATGGAGCATGCCGGCGCCGCGCCTGCGCGAGCTGCGCTCGCGCATCGGCACCGTGCACCAGAGCCCACCGATCGCGCCGCGCTTGCGCGTGGTCACTGCCGTGCTTTCGGGGCGGCTGGGGCAATGGAGCGCCATGCGCGCGTTGGCCTCGCTGCTGCGCCCGTCAGACCTTGCGGGGGCGCACGAGGTGCTGTCGCGCCTCTCGCTCGAAGACCGGTTGTTCGACCGTTGCGACCGCCTCTCCGGCGGCCAGTTGCAGCGCGTGAGCATTGCGCGCGTGCTCTACCAGCGGCCTGCATTGCTGCTGGCGGACGAGCCGGTGTCCGCGCTCGACCCCACGCTGGCCGACGCCACGCTGCAGCAGCTGGTGGCCCAGAGCGAAGCAACCGGCGCGACCCTCGTGGCATCGCTGCATGCGATCGACCTGGCGCTGCGCTGGTTTCCGCGCATCGTTGGCATGCGCAACGGGCAGGTGGTGTTCGATGAACCCGTGGGCAATGTGACCGAATCGATGCTGGCAGCGCTCTATGCAAGCGAAGGCGGGTTGCCGGTGCAG
Organism: Variovorax sp. 3319; assembly: GCF_031456585.1. Taxonomy (NCBI): domain Bacteria; kingdom Pseudomonadati; phylum Pseudomonadota; class Betaproteobacteria; order Burkholderiales; family Comamonadaceae; genus Variovorax; species Variovorax sp. 3319. Next base: position 410,919 of record NZ_JAVDUZ010000001.1, on the reverse strand, counting down.
GCGCGCGAAGAGCCGCTGGACATTGCTCGAGGTGCGCTCGCTTCGGGCGCGGTGAACTCCATCGAACGGCCGGACTGCCTGTGAGCACCATGCAGCCCCTGCCCCCGAAAACGGCCGCCGCGCTGCGCGATCCGCTGGCGCGGCGCCGTGTGGTGTGGCTGCTGGCTGCACTCCTCGTTGCATGGCCGATGCTTCAGCTGTCAGGCTTTGCGCCATCGGCCCTGTTCGCGCCCGGCAACCTGCAGGTGATCGGCGGCTTCCTGGCCGGCTTTCTGCCGCCCGAAACCGCTCCAGGCTTTCTCGCGCTGCTGGCCAAGGCCACCCTGGAGACGCTCGCCATGGCCACCGCCGGTACCGCGCTGGCATTCGTCATCGGCGCGCCGCTGGCTTTCGTGACCACGCGCGCGCTCTCGGTGTCGCGCATCGGGCCGGGCCCGGGCCGCGGGCGAGCCGCCATGGCGCGGCAGGCCGGGCGTTCGGTGCTGATGGTGCTGCGCGCCATTCCTGAAATCGTGTGGGCGCTGGTCTTCGTGCGTGCGCTCGGCCTGGGCCCCGCCGCAGGTGTGCTCGCGCTTGCCATCACCTACGGCGGCATGCTCGGCAAGGTGTACGCAGAGGTGCTCGAATCGACCGACACGCGGCCCGCCCGCGCGTTGATGGAAAGCGGCGGCGGCCGCTTTGCCGCACTGGCGTACGGCCTTTTGCCCAATTGCGCGCAAGAGCTCATCTCTTACACCGTGTACCGATGGGAATGCGCAGTCAGGGCCTCGGTGGTCATGGGCTTTGTGGGCGCGGGCGGCCTGGGCCAGCTCATGGACCAGTCGATGAAGATGCTCAACGGCGGCGAGGCCAGCAGCATCCTGCTGGTGTTTTTGGTGCTGGTGCTGCTCGCCGATGCGCTGAGCAACGCGTTGCGGCGGTTGCTGGCATGAACGGGCACGTCGACTTGAGCAAGCCGCCTCGCTGCGTCCGCTGCTGGGTGGCGTCGGCGCTGGTGCTCGCAGCCGCGGTGGCGAGCTTTGCCTACCTGGCCATCGACTACCGCGCACTGTTCACCACCGAGTCGATAGGCCTCATGGGCAAGTTCATCGCCGAGTTCTTTCCGCCCGATCTGTCGAGCGCTTTTCTTGCCAAGACCGCATGGGGCGCGCTGCAGACGCTGGCCGTTTCGGCGCTGGGCACGCTGCTGGCCGCCGCAGGGGCCGCCGCGCTGGCTTTGCCCGCCTCGGGCCGCTCAGGCCTCGTGGTGCGGCAAGGCTGCCGTTTCGTGCTCAACTTTCTGCGCAGCGTGCCCGAGCTGGTGTGGGCCGCGCTCATGGTGCTGGCCGCGGGCATCGGCCCCTTTGCCGGTGCGCTTGCACTCGCATTGCACACCACGGGCGTGCTGGGCCGCCTGTTCGCCGAAAGCCTGGAGAACGCACCTCGCGAGCCCGAACAGGCGCTGTCGCTCAGCGGCAGCGGTGCGGCTGCGGCCTTTGCCTACGGCAGCTTGCCGCTCGTGCTGCCGCAATGGGTGGCGTATGCACTGTATCGTTGGGAAATGAACATCCGGATGGCCGCGGTGCTGGGCTTTGTGGGCGGCGGCGGCCTGGGCCAGCTTCTCTACTTTCATTTGTCGATTTTTCAACAGCAGCAGGCCATGACCGTATTGATTGCAATGTTCGTCCTGGTGGCGCTTGTCGACCTGGCAAGCGGCCGGCTGCGCCGCAACCTGGGGCACGCCCATGCGTGAACACGACAACCCGCGCCACCAGCCCACTCGCGTGGCAGACCTGCCCCGGTTCGACACCGTCATCGACGCGCGCTCACCCGCGGAATTTGCGCTCGACCATATCCCCGGCGCCATCAACTGCCCGGTGCTCGACGACGAAGAGCGCCGCATCGTCGGCACCATCTACAAGCAGACCGGCGCCTTCGAAGCGCGCCGCGTGGGCGGCGCCATGGTGGCAGCCAACCTCGCACGGCACCTGCGCGAACGCTTCGGCGACCAGCCCGCCAACTGGCGCCCGCTCGTGTACTGCTGGCGCGGGGGGCTGCGCAGCGGTTCCATGGTGACCTGGCTGCGCCTTGTCGGCTGGGACGCGCAGCAGCTTGCCGGCGGCTACAAGAGCTTTCGCCACCACGTGCTGGCGCAAATCGAAGCCACCTCCCCCAAGCTGCGGCTCAAGGTGATCTGCGGCGCCACCGGCAGTGCCAAGACGCGCGTGCTGCAGGCGCTGGCCGAGCGCGGCGAACAGGTGCTCGACCTGGAGCATTGCGCAAGCCACAAAGGCTCGCTGCTGGGTGCCCTGCCCGGCGTGCCGCAGCCCTCGCAGAAGCAGTTCGAAACGCGCATAGCAACCTGCTTCGATGCGCTCGACCTCTCGCGCACGCTGTATGTGGAAGGCGAGAGCGCCCGCATCGGCAGGCTCTCTGTTCCCATTCCCCTGGTAGCGCACATGCGCGCCGCCGCATGCATAGAAGTTCAGGCAGACGCGGCCGCGCGGCTCGACTACCTGCTGCGCGACTACGCCTACCTGGGCGACGACCGCGCAGCGCTTGCGGAGCAGCTCGGCAGGCTGAAGGAAATGCAGGGCAAGGCGGTAGTGCAGCGCTGGCAGGAGTGGGCGCTCGAGGGTAATCTGCCGCAGCTTTTTGCAGAACTGATGGCGCTTCACTACGATCCGCACTACGAGCGCTCGCAGGCGCGCCACTTCGAGAAGTGGCCTCTGCGGCAGCATGTGGCGGCGCCCGACCTCACGGACCAGGGCATCGAAGCAGTGGCGGACGCGATCATTCGGCTGAATGCCGCAGGGTGAGGTGTTCGCTCCGGCTGCCGCCACGCTTCGCTACAACGCAACGCAACCAGAGGCACGCTCAATGACACTCGAATGGCGCCACTCGCATGAAGACATCGACTGGGAAGAACTCGCCCGGCTCTACCAGGCCGCACCGCTCGGCAACAAGCAGCCCGACGGCCTGAAGCTCGTGTTCGCCAACAGCATGTTCAAGTGCGTCGTGTATGACGACGGCCGCATGGTCGGCGCCGGACGCGCGGTGGCCGACGGGCTCGACTGCTCCTACATCTGCGACGTGGCCGTGCACCCGACCCACCAGGGCACGGGTCTTGGCAAGCAGATCGTCTCGCGGCTCATGGATCTTTCGAAGGGGCACCGCAAGATCATCTTGTATGCGGTGGCCGGCAAGGAGACCTTCTACGAGAAGTTCGGCTTTCGGCGCATGAAGACGGCCATGGCCATTTTCGAAGACCAGGCGCAGGCCGCGGAGCGCGGGCTGATCGAGTGAAATGGAGTTCGCCCATGTGCAGAAGCATCAAGACCCTCTACAACTTCGAGCCTCCGGCCACCGAGCAGGAGATCCGCGCGGCTGCGCTGCAGTTCGTGCGCAAGCTCAGCGGCTTCAGCGTGCCCTCCAAGGCCAATCAGGACGCCTTCGAGCGCGCGGTCGATGAGGTGGCCGCAACGGCCACGCGCCTGATCGATTCGCTGGTCACCACCGCCGAGCCGCGCGACCGGGCCATCGAGGCGGAGCGCGCAAAGGCCAGGTCGGCCGCGCGCTTCGGCACCTGACCCCCAACAACTGCAACACCCCTGGAGAACCTTCATGCCCCTTGAACTCTGGCTCGCCTTCGTTGCGGCGTCTGCCGTGCTGTTGATCATTCCCGGCCCGACCATCCTCACGGTGATCAGCTATTCGATGTCGCATGGCCGGCGCGCCAACGTTCCGCTGGTTGCAGCGGTGGCGCTGGGCGATTCAACGGCGTTGGTGGTTTCGCTGCTCGGCCTGGGCGCGCTGCTGGCCGCCTCTGCGTTCTGGTTCACGGTGGTGAAGTGGGTGGGCGGCCTGTACCTGCTGTACCTTGGCATCAAGCTGCTGCGTGCGGGCATCACGTCGTCCGAACTCGCGGCGCCTGCCGCTCCCGATTCGCGCTGGAGGCTGTTCGCCAATACCTACCTGGTAACGGCGCTGAACCCGAAGGGCATCGTGTTTTTCGTGGCGTTCCTGCCGCAGTTTCTGAGCCCCGGGGCCGACATGACGCGCCAGCTGTGGGTGCTGGCGGTCACCTTCGTGGCCATGGCGGCGCTCAATGCCACCCTCTACGCGGTGTTTGCGGGCTCGGCCCGCAAACTGCTTTCGTCGCCGCGTGCGCAGCGGCGTTTCAACCTTGCGGGCGGTTCGCTGCTGAGCGCGGCAGGCGTGTGGGCGCTGCTCGCGCGCCGGCCCACCTGAGGCGCCCTGCAGCCTGGATCAGCGATACGGGTTGTTCGGCCGGCGATCGTAGCGGTTGGGCACCCCGTCGCCATCGCGGTCCCGGTCATACCGGTTGGGCACGCCGTCGCGGTCCCTGTCGCCGCCATAGTATTGGCCGCGCGGCGGTGGCGGACGGTCGTAAGGTGCAACCACGCAGCCGGCCAGGACAGCCGATGCGGCAAGCAGAATTGCCAATGTCTTTTTCATGATTTCTCCTTGGAGTTTTCAAACGCGGCCTGCCTCCGCAAGCCGACGTCTGCATTGAAGGCCACCTCCGTCACGGCTACGTATCCCGAATGAAGCGGGGGCGTGAAGTTCGTTACCGGATGTGGAACCTTGCTGCGAACTTTGGGCGTAATTGCTGAGCAAGAGAGGCAGCGGCACGCCCGAGTCGGAGTAGGTGCAGTTCCCGTGGGCGCATCGCCGAGAATGGCGCGGCTTCGCCATCGATTTGCCCGCCTCAAGTTCACGCCCTTCATGCATCGCCCGCCGTTTACCGCCAGCCATCTTGCCGCTGCATTGATCGTGGCTGCCTGCATGCAGCCGGCCCTTGCATTTGCCGCCGGTGCGGTGGGCTTCGATGAAGTGAAGCGCGGCTTCCGCTCTTCAGACACCGCGGTGCTCGACCGCAACGGCGAACTGCTGCAGCGCGTGCGCACCGACGCCTCGGTGCGGCGCGGCCAATGGATTGCGCTGGCCGATGTTTCCCCGGCGCTGCGCATGGCCATGGTGCTGAGCGAAGACAGGCGCTTCTACGAGCACAGCGGCATCGATTGGCGCGCGGTCTCTTCCGCCGCATGGGCCAACCTGTGGAACACGCGCACACGAGGCGCCTCGACCATCACGATGCAGCTGTCGGGCCTGCTCGACGAAGACCTGCGCCGCGCCAACAGCGGCCGCTCGTTCACGCAGAAGATCGGCCAGACGGTGGCCGCTGCGCAGCTGGAGCGCAACTGGCGCAAGGACCAGATCCTGGAGGCCTACCTCAACACGGTGCCCTTCCGCGGGGAGATCGTGGGCATCGACGCGCTCTCGCGCACGCTGTTCGGCAAGGCGCCCAGCGGCCTGGACGTGCGCGAGGCCGCCGTGGCCGCGGCGCTGGTGCGCGCGCCCAACGCCAAGCCCGCCATCGTGGCGCAGCGCGCGTGCGAGGTCATGCGCGCCATGGAGCCGGGCCAGAAAATCGACTGCGACGCAATCGACATGTTCACCAGCGCAGCAGTGCAGCGGCGGGCATTCGATGCGAACGAAGGCATTGCACCGCATGCGGCACGGCGCGTGCTGAAGGAGCTGGGTGATGCCGGCGAGGCCCCAACCGCACAGCCCGCGGCCGCGCGGCAACCGGCCCCGAAGGAAGCGGCCGTGCGCACCACCCTGCGCGCGCCGCTGCAGCGCTTTGCGCTCGACGCGCTGCAGCGCCACCTGAAGGAACTTCGCGGGCGCCACGTGGAAGACGGCGCGCTTGTGGTGCTCGACAACGCGAGCGGCGAGGTGCTCGCGTGGGTCGGTTCCTCAGGCCCGCTGAGCCAGGCGGCAGAGGTCGATGCGGTCACCGCGCTGCGCCAGCCCGGCTCCACGCTCAAGCCGCTGCTCTATGCGCAGGCCATTGCCGAGCGCCGGCTCACCGCGGCATCGCTGATCGACGATTCGTCGGCACAGATCAACACCGCGAGCGGCCTCTACATTCCGCAGAACTACGACCGCCAGTTCAAGGGGCCGGTGTCGGCGCGCACCGCGCTTGCCGCGTCGCTCAACGTGCCGGCCGTGCGCACGCTGGTGATGGTGTCGCCCGAATCTTTTGCGCGGCAGCTGCGCGCGGCCGGGCTGCCGCTGCGCGAAAGCGGCGACTACTACGGCTACAGCCTCGCGCTGGGGAGCGCCGAGGTATCGCTGCTGTCGCTCACCAATGCCTATCGCATGCTGGCCAACGGGGGGCGCTACGGCACCACCACGCTGACAGCACGCATGCCCACGCCGGCGCCAGCCGCATCGGCGAAAGCAAAGCCCGCTGAAAGCCCCGCCCCGCTCATCGTCGACCCTGCCACGGCATTCATCGTCGGCGACATCCTGTCGGACGCGAATGCGCGCACGCGCACCTTCGGGCTCGACAGCATTCTTTCGACGCGCTTCTGGACCGCGGTAAAAACCGGCACCAGCAAGGACATGCGCGACAACTGGGCCGTGGGCTGGTCGCAGCGCTACACGGTGGGCGTGTGGGTCGGCAACGCAAGCGGCGCGTCGATGTGGGACGTGAGCGGCACCAGCGGCGCAGCGCCGGTGTGGGCCGAAGTAATGCGCTTCCTGCACGCACGCGAGCCGAGCCGCGCGCCCAGGCCGCCCGCGGGCTTGGTCGAGGCGCGCGTAACGTTCGGGCCCGGTGCGGACGGCAATCCGCTGGAAGCCTCACGCAGCGAGTGGTTCCTGCAGGGCACGGAACAGCCGCTCTTTGCGCTGGACACCGGCGCCGGCACTCCGGCAAACACCGCGGCCGCGCGCATCACGGCGCCGGTGGACGGCACCATCATCGCGCTCGATCCGGACATTCCGCCCCTGCACCAGCGCGTGCGGTTCGAATCCGAAGGCCGGGGGGTGCAATGGCGCATCGACGGCAAGCACTTTGCGCGCGGCAACAGCGCGCAATGGCTGCCTTGGCCGGGGCGCCATGTGATCGAACTGGTCGACGCAACTGGCAAGGTGGTCGACCAGCGCAGGCTCGAAGTGCGCGGCGCGGGCGTGGTGGCAAAAAACAGCCGCTAGATTGCCGGGCGCTCCGGCACCCGCCAATCCCCTGCTTTCGACTGCGGCATTGAACTCGGCCGACAATTCATCTAATGATTCAATGAATAGGTCTTTCTAATTCATATGCTGGCCCAAGCACCTCGAACCTCTCTTGCCGATACCGCTGCCAACAGCATCCGCGCCGAAATCTCGGCCGGCCGCTGGACAGTCGGCTCGCGCATTCCCATCGAACCGCAGCTTGCGCTGCTTCTGGGCGTAAGCCGCGGCACGGTGCGCGAGGCCGTCAAGACGCTGGTCTCGCGCGGCCTGCTCGAAGTGCGGCAAGGCTCGGGCACCTATGTGCGCTCGGGATTCGATCCCTCGGCCAACTTGCAGAAGATGCGGCGCGCGAGCTTGCGCGACCAGTTCGAAGTGCGCCGCGCGCTAGAGGTGGAGGCCGCGCGGCTTGCCGCCGTGCGCCACACCGCCAAGGACCTGCGCAACCTCAAGGCCCTGCTCGCCAGGCGCGGCTTGCCGGACGAAAGCGACGGCGGGGCAAGCTTCATCCAGCGCGACCTGGATTTTCACCTTGCCATCGTCGACATCTCGGGCAACCTGGCCCTGGCCGAAACCTGCCGCTTCATTACCGGCTACATCAAGGACACCATTGCCAGTTCGATGGGCACCAGCCTGCCGGAGCCCGACAACGCGGCGCACGAATCCATCGTCGAGGCCATTGCAAGCCGCGACCCCGATCGCGCCGCCGAAGCAGTTCGCGCCTTCATGGCTCCCATGATCGATGCACTCTCGCAAGCCGAGGCATGAAAGCGATTCGATGAGCGCCGTGCCTTTTTCTACGAACCGCGCCGCCGGTGAACTGCTGATAGACGCCGAGGCAGACAGCCTGCCCGCGCCGCACCCCACACCGGCGCCAAGCCTGGCCCGCCGCATATTGCTGGGCGCAAGCGTGGTGCTGATTGCCTTCAACCTGCGCCCGGTGTTTGCCAGCCTTTCGGTCATGCTGCCCGAAATCATGGCCGCCACCGGCCTTTCGGCCACTGCCGCGAGCTTGCTGACCACCTTGCCCATCGTCTGCCTGGGCGCGTTCGCGCCGCTGGCGCCTGGCCTCGGCCGGCGCTTTGGTACCGAACGCACACTGCTCGGCTGCATGGTGCTCATCCTGGTGGGCACCGCGCTGCGCGGCACGGGCAACGTTCCGCTGCTGTTCCTGGCGTCGGCCATTGCAGGCAGCGGCATCGCGGTGTCGAACGTGCTGCTTTCGGGCCTGGTGAAGCGCGACTTCGCCGGACAGGCGGCGTTGATGATGGGCCTCTACACCATGGCGGTGTGCGGAGGCGCCGCAAGCGCGGCAGGGCTCACGGTACCGCTCGAACATGCGCTGGGCGGCGGCTGGACTTATGCGCTGGCCATGTGGGCGCTGCCCGCGCTGCTGGTCACGCTGATCTGGGCGCCGCAGGCCCTGCCGGTGAAGCCGGTGGCAAGCGAATCCGGCTTTACCGTGCGCGGACTCTGGCGCGACCGGCTGGCCTGGCAAGTCACTTTCTTCATGGGCTTGCAATCGGCCCTTGCGTACATCGTGATGGGCTGGCTCGCGCCGATCTTGCGCGAGCGCGGGCTCGGCGGCGAAACCGCGGGCTACGTGGTGTCGCTCGCAGTCATGACGCAGGTGGTGACCTGCCTCGTCGTTCCCGCGGTGGCGGTCAAGCTACGCAACCAGCGCGGCCTTGCGGTGGGCCTTGCCCTTCTGACCCTTGCCGCCATGCTGGCAATGCTGTTCGCGCCGCTTTCGGGCGTGTGGTTCTGGGCCGTGCTGCTGGGCATTGCGCAAGGCGGCACGTTTGCTCTTGCGCTCACCTTCATGGTGCTGCGCTCACCCGATTCGCATGTGGCAGCACACCTCTCGGGCATGGCGCAGGGCGTGGGCTACATGGTGGCCGCGTGCGGCCCGCTGGTCGCCGGCCTCCTGCACGGCTGGACCGGGAGCTTCCGCGCGTCGTCATGGCTCTTCATCGGGCTGGGCATTGCGCTGGTCATTGCAGGCCTGGGCGCGGGGCGCACGATGCTTGTGGGTGCGGTGACGGTTCCTCGACGCTGAGCCAAACGCTCCGCGGCGGCTACTGCGGTCCGCCGCAGAAGCCCACCCTTTCGGTCGTCCTGGCCGTGAAGTGAAGGCGCGTGGTGGTGGCCCCGCTTGCGGGCGTGTCCGAGGGCCATTCGCTCTGCAGCCACGTGTATTGCCAGCTGTAGGGGCCACCCGGCCTGCCGGGCTCTTCATACGCAATGCGAAGGCTGCCGCTGCTCTCGTCGTGGCAGTGCTTCGAGTTCTTGTATTCCTTCTCGCTGAAGCAGGCGCGGATCATCTTCGAGCAGGAAAAAGGAATGCCTTCGTGCACGGCGCTCGTGCCGTCGAGCGGCACGAAGTCGGCCTTGCTGAACGAGGCGCCGCCGCCCGAGTACATCTCCGACACCGTTTGCAGCACTGCCATGGCCCACTGCCCTTCGGCCACGGGGTAGAGCGCCGGCGCAAGCGAAAGGCGCGTGTCGGACAGGCCCGCGCTGGCGTCCTTCTTCATGCTGGCCACATAGGCGCTGAAGTCATGCAGCCTCTCGAGCTGCCACGCCTTCGCGTCCTTGTCGCGCCTGACACGTGCCATGGCCAGCGGCTCGGCGGAGAGCACCGCAAAGTCGCTCGCGGAGGCGCCCCGCATCCGGTACAAGCCCAATTCCTGCGGGTCGCAGGGCTGGGGCAGCAGTGCGCACAGGCGCGTGCGCCATTCCGGGTCGATCGCTTGCGGCTTCTTGACAGCATCGAGCAACTGTGCCGATGGTGCGGCAAACGCATGGCCCGCCAGCAACGTGGCGAGCGCCAGGGTGGCGGGGCAAAAAGCAGGCAGCTTGTTCATGGCGGCGATGGTAGCCACAGGCTCTGAAAGATGCTGCTACGAAATGCGCTTGCACACCAATGTTGTAGCCTTCTGCCTTGGCCGCCCGGCCTTGAAACGGAGCAATCAATGGCTGACAAGATCCTGGTTTTCTACGGTTCCTACAGGTCGGACCGCATGGGCATTCGCCTGGCGGACTATTTGGTGGCGGGCTTGAAATCGCGCGGCGCCGATGCCGAACTGATCGACGCCCAGGCCGTCGGCCTGCCCATGCTCGACCGCATGTACAAGGAATATCCCAAAGGCACAGCGCCCGCGCCGATGGAAGCGCTGGCGCAAAAGATACGCGGTGCGGACGCCTTCATCTTTGTGACCGGCGAATACAACTGGGGCCCGCAGCCGGGCCTGAAGAACCTCACCGACCACTTTCTCGAGGAATGGTTCTGGCGGCCCGCCGCGGTTGCCAGCTACTCGGCCGGCCGGTTCTCGGGCGTGCGATCGGGCACCGTGTGGCATTCGATTCTTTCGGAAATGGGCATGGTGGTCGTCTCGAGCACGCTCGCCGTCGGGCCGATTTCACAAACGCTGGATGCGGACGCCAAGCCGACGGGCAGTGCGGGCGAATCTCTGCAGCGTTCGTTCGGCCGCTTTGCCGACGACCTGGCCTGGTGGACCGAAGCCGCGCGCGAGCAGCGGGCGCGCAAGGCGCCGCCTTACTGACAGGCCGGACATGGTGGTGTTCCTGCCAGAGCTGGCGGGGTATTCGGGCCGTGAGCGCATGAACGTCATCGCCGCGTTCGATGTACGCATTGCACAGCGCAATGCTCTTCAAGATTGCGGGCCATGCTCACGAGGCCTCGGCAGGCCCATCAGCGCGCATGTGCATGGCTCGGCGTCTCGAGGTTTTCGGCGACGGGCCTCAGGGCACTCCACTCTTCCGCAGAATCGGGCAAGAAATCGACACGGAGCGGATAACGCTCGCAGGGGTGCCTTTTTAACAATGGCCCGACACGCGAAGCCGAACAGGCTTTTCGATCCACACCATCGAAGGAAAGGCGCACACCATGTCCCCGAACACATCCACAACGACGACCATGCACCGCGGCGGCAGCACCTTTGCCGCACTCTCGCTTTCGCTCGCGATGGCTTCCGCGCCTTCGCATTCGCACACCGCCGCGGCGGGCGCGCCCACTGACCAGAACCGCTATGTCGGCATGTGGGTAACCAAGGACGGCTACATCCGCCACGAGTTGCTGCCTGGCGGCCGCTACGACGAGGCGCGCGGCAACCGCCGCAGCGCCTACCAGGGCCGCTACACGCTGCGCGGCGATCACATCGACTACATCGACGACACCGGCTTTACGGCCGATGGCGACTTTCGCGACGGCGTGCTGTACCACGCCGGAATGGTGCTCTACCGCGAAAGCACGCCGCGGCGCTGAGCGCAGGCACGCGTGTTTTTTGCAGAATCGGGCAAGAACGCCGTTCGATTCGTATAACGCCCGCGGCACCATCGGCGCGAAACTTGTCACCATGCCGGCGCAACGTTGCGCCATGGTTCACACAGACCAGCACGAGGAGTTTCTTATGAGCGCAATCCAGGAAAAAGTCGTCCTCATCACGGGCGCAAGCGGTGGCATTGGCGCAGCGGCCGCACGGCTGCTGGCACGGCGCGGCGCCAAGGTGGTGCTCGGTGCGCGCCGCACCCACAAGCTCGAGGCACTGGCCGAAGAAATCACGGCAGCGGGCGGAACGGCGAGCTTCCAGCGGCTCGATGTGACCTACCGGCCCGACGTGGAAGCGTTTGCCGAATTCGCACTCGAGCAGCACGACCGCATCGACGTGCTGGTGAACGCCGCGGGCGTGATGCCGCGCTCGCCGCTGTGGACACGCAAGATCGACGAGTGGGAACTGATGATCGACGTGAACCTGCGCGGCGTGCTGCTGGGCATTGCAGCGGTGCTGCCGACCATGCAGGAGCAAGGCTGGGGCCATATCGTCAACGTGGCGCCGGTGCCCGCGCATGGCGTGTCGCCCAATTCAGCCGTGTATTGCGGCACCCAGTATGCGGTGGACGCCATCTCCGAAGGGCTGCGGCAAGAGCATGCCGGCCGGGTGCGCGTGACGGTGGTGCGCCCCGACGTGAGCGAGGCAGACAACACGCTGGCCGACCGCATTGCCTCGTGCAGCAGCTTCGAGCGCATGGTCACGCAGCGGCGCATCGCGGTGCCGGTAGAGGCCGTGGCACGCTCGATTGCCGGCGCCGTCGAAGGCAGCAGCATCTCGGCACCCCGGCGCCAGGCCTGGCGGCCCAAGCCCGCCGAGCACGCGCTCTGACCGGCGATGCCGCCTGATTCCGGTCGGCCGCGTCAGTAGGTCTTGTAGGGCAAGAACTTGCCCGAGAGCACCACGTTGACGCGGTCGCCCTTGGGGTCGGGCTGGCGCTGGATGTCCATGCTGAAATCGATGGCGCTCATGATGCCGTCGCCGAACTCTTCATGGATCAGTTCCTTGATGGTGGTGCCATACACGCTCACCACCTCGTACCAGCGGTAGATGAGCGGATCGGTCGGCACCGGCGTGGGCAGCGAGCCCTTGTAGGGCACGACCTTGAGCCACTTCTGCTCTTCGGCGGTCAGCCCGAAGATTTTTCCGATGACCTTGGCCTGCTTGTCGTCCAGCGTCATCTGCCCCAGGCATGCGGCGGTGGTCCACTCCTTGGAGAGGCCCACCTTCCTGGCCACGTCGGCCCATTGAATGCCCTTGGACACCTTCACGGTGATGATCTTCTCGGTAACGTCGTTGCGGTTCATTGGGGTTTGCTCCTTGCACCGCTGGCAAGCAACACCCGTGCCCGGGAGCCGGCGCGCACGTTCAGCGTTCCCAGCGGAACTTGCGTTCCGATTCGGAAATGGCCTGGTCGTTGATGCTCGCGTAGCGCCGCTGCATCAGCCCGTTCGCGGCAAACTCCCAGTTCTCGTTGCCGTGGCTGCGAAACCATTGCCCGGCCGCGTCGTGCCATTCGTACTCGAAGCGCACGGCAATGCGGTTGTCCATGAAGGCCCAGAGCGTCTTCTTCAGGCGGTAGTCGTGCTCCCGCTCCCACTTGCGGGCAAGAAACTGCACCACCTGCTCGCGCCCATTGATGAAGTCGGCCCGGTTGCGCCACTCCGTGTCGGGCGTGTAGGCCAGGCTTACGCGGACCGGGTCGCGCGTGTTCCAGGCATCTTCTGCAGCCTGCACTTTCTTGGTTGCGGTTTCAAGGGTAAAGGGAGGCAGCGGCGGGCGGGATTCCATGGCGGTCTTTCATTGATCGGTGGATGGCGAAGGTCCGCAATGTGCCACATGTAGACAGACCTGTCTACATGCCTACAATACCGCCATGGACATCTCCGCACTGCCCGCGCGCGAGCGCATCCTGCACACGGCGCACAACCTCTTCTATGCGGACGGCATTCGCGCCACGGGCATCGACCGCGTCATTGCGGCCTCGGGCGTGACCAAGGTCACCTTCTATCGACACTTTCCGTCGAAGGACGACCTGGTGCGCGAGTTTCTCGATCATCGCCATGCTCTGTGGATGGCATGGTTCGTCGATGCGCTGGGCCGGCGCGGCGCACACGAGCGCGCCGGCAACGCAAGCGCCTTGCTGCTGCTGCCAGAGGTCATGGCCGAATGGTTTGCCGACCCGGTCTTCAGGGGCTGCGCGTTCATCAATTCAGTCGCCGAGGTGGGCGGCAGCGTCGAAGGCGCGGCCGAGCGTGCGCGCGAACACAAGCGCGAGATGGTCGAGGTCATCGCGGGCCTGCTGCCCGCCGGCTCGCCCGCGCGCACGGCCCTTGCGCAAGCCGCCGCGCTGGGGGTGGACGGGGCCATCGTCAAGGCGCAAATGGGCGGTGCGGCGCTGGCGCGCGAGGCGGTGGACGACCTTCGCCGCCTGCTCGAGGCGCTGGTTGCCGCGTCGGCGCCGGGCGCGACTCGATAACATCCGCTCCGGACTCAGCAACACACATGGCATCGACGCGACTCCCCTCGACGCAGGGCCTGCAGGCCTTCGAGGCCCTGGCACGGCTGCGCAGCGTGAATCTTGCGGCGGAAGAACTCAGCGTTACGCCCAGCGCGGTGAGCCACCGAATACGGCAACTTGAATCGCTGCTCGAACTCAAGCTTTTTGCAGGCAACGACTTCGGTCTGAGCGCCGACGGCGTGGCCTACCTGGCCCGCGTGCGCGAGGCCATTGCGGCACTGCAGCAGGTGCCCGGCCGGCAGCCCGCATCGCAAGTGCGGCGGCTGCGGGTAGCGGTGACTCCCACGTTCTCCCGCCAGATGCTGCTGCCCCGGCTCGCGAGGTTTCGCGATGCCTATCCGAACATCGAGTTGATGCTTCAGGTGACGATGCCTGTGCGCAATATGACGGCCGAAGAGGCCGACCTGGAACTGCGATTCGGTACCGGGCCTTTTCACGACCGCGAGTTCTGCCAGTTGCTGGCGGACGACGTCGCGCCTGCCTGCAGCCCGGCGTACCTGCAGCGCCACGGGCCGTTCGACGGCTTTGCAACCGATGCGGAGGCCTCGCGCGTGCAGCTGCTGCGCACGCCGCTCGAGTCATGGCGCACCTGGTTCAAGGCCCGCGGCATCGGCCTGCCGGAGCCGGCCACGGGCCACCAGTTCAACGACCTGGGCCTGGCGCTCGATGCGGCGGCCGAAGACTTCGGCGTGGTGCTGATGCACCTGAAGCTCGGCAGCGCCTGGCTGGAGAACGGGCGCCTCGTCCGGCTTTCGGCAGAGAGCGTGCCCTCGCCCAATGCCTACTTCCTGTGCTGGCGGCCGGGGGCAATGGAGCGCTGGGAGTGCGCAACCTTCGTCGAATGGCTGCGTCAGGCGCTGCGGGACTGACTGAATTCTTTTCAGGTCTCGCTCGGGTATTTTTCAGGTCGCGGTCCGTTTCGGACGCCACACTCGGCCCGCGACGGAGCTTGCCCATAATCTCCGCTCGCGCGATCGAAAAACAGAGACTATCCAGGAGACTGCTCGTGCCCGACCTTTCCAAGATTACCTGCATCGAAGACCTGCGGGTAGTCGCCAAGCGACGCGTGCCCAGAATGTTCTACGACTACGCCGATTCCGGCGCGTGGACCGAGGGCACCTACCGCGCGAATGAAAGCGATTTCCAGAAGATCAAGCTGCGCCAGCGCGTGGCCGTCAACATGGAAGGCCGCTCGACGCGGTCCACGATGATCGGCCAGGACGTGGCCATGCCTGTGGCCATTGCGCCCACCGGCCTTACCGGCATGCAGCATGCCGACGGAGAAATCCTCGGCGCGCGCGCGGCCAAGGCCTTCGGCATTCCGTTCACGCTGTCGACCATGAGCATCTGCTCGCTCGAGGACATTGCCGAGCACACCGGCCGGCATCCGTTCTGGTTTCAGCTCTACGTCATGAAGGACCGCGACTTCATCGAGCGCCTGATCGAGCGCGCCCGAGCGGCCAACGTGTCGGCCCTGCAGCTCACGCTCGACCTGCAGATCCTCGGCCAGCGCCACAAGGACATCAAGAACGGCCTCTCGACGCCGCCCAAGCCGACCATCGCCAACATGATCAACCTGGCGACCAAGCCGCACTGGTGCCTGGGCATGCTCGGCACCAAGCGCCGCACCTTCGGCAACATCGCAGGCCATGCCAAGGGCGTGAAAGACCTCTCGTCGCTCTCGTCGTGGACGGCCGAGCAGTTCGACCCCGCGCTGAGCTGGGCCGACGTGGAATGGATCAAGAAGCGCTGGGGCGGCAAGCTGATCCTGAAGGGCATCATGGACGCGGAAGACGCCCGTTTGGCCGCCGACAGCGGCGCCGATGCACTCATCGTTTCGAACCACGGCGGGCGTCAGCTCGACGGCGCGCCCTCTTCCATCTCTGCATTGCCCGTCATCGTCGATGCGGTGGGCAGCAACATCGAGGTGTGGATGGACGGCGGTGTGCGCAGCGGACAAGACGTGCTGAAGGCGCGCGCGCTCGGCGCCCGCGGCACGCTCATCGGCCGCAGCTTTCTGTACGGCCTGGGCGCCTATGGGCAAGCCGGCGTAACGCGCGCGCTGCAGATCATCCACAAGGAGCTCGACATCACCATGGCCTTTTGCGGCCACACCAATATCGAGAAGGTCGATTCGGGCATCTTGCTGCCGGGTACTTTCTAAGCCCCGCACCTGTCCCAGACCTTCATCCGAACTCACCCAAGGTTTGCAGCACGCTCTGGACAGCGTTGTCGCGGCTCTTGGTAGCTCGAAAGGCAAGGCCCAGTGGACGGCTGAGAGTTGGCTTCAGATGCCGCAGCACCAACGCATTTGCCATGGCGTCCTTATTGTGCGGCTCGAATGGCAAGATGGCCGCTGCATGGCCTGCGGCGACCAAGCTCTTGATCGCCTCAGGATAGTTGAGGTGCATCCGTGCTTGCGGATTGAGTCCGGCGTGGCCGAACCATGCTGCGATCAGTCTGTACATCTGCGTGGCGGGATCGAACGATATCCAAGGGCGTTCGGCCAGCCATTGAGGTGTGACCAGCTTCGGGGCCTTCCAGCTGCGAGGCACGATAGCGACCATCGGGTCATTGCGCCATGCAATCAGCTTCACGCCCGCACAGGGAGCCTGGGGCATCGCGACAATGCCGATATCGAGCGTTCCGGCCTGCAGTCGCGCGATGGCCTCGACCGAACTCAGGATGCTTACAGTGACGTCCACACCCGGGCTGCGCTTCGACAGACGGGCCAACAGTGCCGGCAGCAGATGCGCGCTGACACCGGCGGATGACCCGATTCGAACGACGCCTTCGCGCCCCTCCGATTTTCTGCGGACCTGATCGCTCAGCTCCTGCGCGCCTGCAAGAAGCTTCCGGCCGCCTTCCACGAGCGCCAATCCGGCCGGCGTCAGGCGAGCCTGGCGCCGCCCTCTTTCGACAAGCACCGCACCAAGCCTCGATTCCAGCTCGCGGATGTGCAAGCTGACCGTGGGCGGCGCGAAGTGCAGCGCCTTCGCCGCAGCCGCCAGAGTGCCAAGGTCGGCGATGGCGATCAGCGTTTGAACTTGGTCAAGATTGAGATTGCGCATTCAGGATTTCTGACTTCGGTGAGCAGGAAATTCAACTTTACGGAATGGTATCGAGGAACCACCATTGCTCGCGTCGCCAAATCAATAGGAAGCGTGAATGAGTTCATCGAAGAAGGCGTTTACATGAGCGACGGCGTATTCCTGGCCATTCTTCTGGCCGCGCTCATGAACGCCATATGGAACAGCGCCATAAAAATTGGTGACGACAAGGTTGCCGTTATGGCGCTTACCACGTTGATTGGGAGTGGAATTTCTCTTGTTGCGCTGCCATTTGTTGGTGTTTTCGCATCGACGGACTGGCTTCTGCTCGCTCTATCGATAGGCATCCACACTGTCTACCACTTTGCCCTTCCTATCGCCTACCAGCACGGCGACCTGGGGCACGTCTACCCCATCGCACGGGGCGGGGCCCCGTTGCTTGTGACACTGGCCGCAGCGTCTGTGGTGGGAGAAGTGCCCTCACCGGGAGAGATTGCCGGAGTACTGTGTCTCAGCATCGGTGTGTTGGCGTTCGCCTTTCAGCACCGGGCGCAGGGGGGAGCAAGCAGGGGAACGCTCTATGCAATGGCGATCAGCTTGCTGATCGCGTCCTACACGGTCGTGGACGCGCTGGGCGCGCGCAGGTCGGAGTCTGCACTGGGCTTTGCCGTGCTGCTGACCATTGGGGATGGCATTGCGACTGCATTGATCGTCCTGTGGTGGAGAGGACGCGCCGCTTTTCTTGTCGACCGTCGAACGCTCTCGATGAGCGCAATCGCAGGCACCATGCAAATAGGCGCGTACTGGATCACCGTGTGGGCACTCGCGCAGGCGCCCATGGGCACCGTGTCGGCCCTGCGAGAGAGCAGCGTTCTCTTCGTGGCGCTGATATCCACCTACCTGCTGAAGGAACAACTGGGCAGGCACCGCATTGCGTGCTCTGTGCTCATCTTTACGGGTATTTTGCTAGTAAAGCTCCGTCTTCTTTAACGTCTCAGCGCTAGAGCGCCCTATAAATCAAAAGAAAGCCGACCCGACGTGCAACGTCGAGGGAGCGGTGTTGTCACTGTATGCGGAGGTCACCATTGAAAAAAAAGAGTCTTGCAATTGAAGGGGGTACACCGGTCCGGACCCGCTACTGGCCGCGGTTCGACAAGGGGGATGTGGACGTGGACGAGCGGGAACTTGAAGCAGTAGATCGGGTGCTGCGTAGCCGTCTTCTGTTCCGTTACGACACACGCCCAATCCAAGAGACCGAGGTCGGTCGCTTCGAGGAAGCGCTGCGCAAGCAGTTTGGAGTCAAGCACGCGCTGGCCGTATCGAGCGGAACCGCCGCCATTGCGGTTGCCCTCATGGCGATCGGCGTGACGACGAGCGACCAAGTGCTGTGCTCATCCTTCGCTTTCGCCGCGGATCCAAGCGGCATCATGCTGGCCGGGGCAACCCCTGTATTGGTCGACGTCGGTCCCGATAGTCATATGGATCCGGTCGATCTCGAAACACGCATTACTGATAAGACGAAAGCGATCCTCGTGGTGCATCAGCGTGGGCAGGCTGGGAAGATCGAGGAAATTCTGGCCGTCGCACGGCGCCACGACCTTCACGTCGTCGAAGATGCGGTGCCAGCCCTTGGCGCCAGCATCGGGGAGCGCTATCTCGGCACGTTTGGCACCTTTGGCGCCTTCAGCACGCAGGCTGACAAGTCCCTCAATACGGGAGAAGGTGGATTTCTGCTGACGAACGACACTTTGTTGTTCGAACGGGCAGTCCTATTCTCTGGCGCGTACGAAACCCGAGTGAAGAAACACTGCAATTGGGACGTCAAGATCCGCGAGCAGACCGTGCCGCTTTTCAATTTCCGCATGGATGAGATCCGGGGCGCCCTAGGAAGAGTGCAACTCGAGAAGCTGCCACGCCGCGTCGAGACTCTTCGCCGCAACTATTCGCGTGTGCTGCGGTTCCTGGATGCCTATCCCGAAGTGATGGTCCGGAGTTCCTGCGTGCCGGAAGCCACGCTGGGCCACTACCTCGTCTTCCAACTCCGAGATTCCGACCCCCAGGATGCGCAATGGACCGCCGACGCCCTTGCCGCAGAGGGCGTCGACGCGCGCTGCTTCGGCTTGCTAGGACGACCCAATATCCGTTCGTTCTGGAACTGGGAGTTCATGTTTCCTGGTCTGTCTCAGGCCGAGATTCGGCTCATATTGCCCGCGACAACCCGCATGCTGGATCTGACGGTGGACGTTCCGCTGCCGCCCTCGCTCGGAGAGGAAGATTTGCTGGATCTCGAAACGGCATTAGTAAAAGTGCTCGACGCGCGCAGGCTGAATAAAGCAACTCCGGTATCGACTCGCGCCTGAGGCTCTAGAGCCACAACAACATATGAACCGGAGTGGAGATGGACAACAAGAGAGTTGCGGTAGTGACCGGAGCCTCCAGCGGAATTGGGCTGGCTGTGGCACATGCATTGGCCGAGGCGGGCTACGTCGTCATGGCGCATGGCCGGCGGGAAGGGCGCTTGCGAGACTTTGCGTTGAAAGTGGATGGCTGCGCATGGATCGCGGGCGATCTAACCCATGAAGATGCCTGCGAGGCGCTGCTAAGTGCCGCACTGGAGCGCTTCGGGCGCGTGGACTGTGTCGTGAACTGCGCCGGGAAGAACCACGTTGGTTCAATCGAAGACGTCAATGTCGATGCACTTTGCGAGATGGTGCGCGTCAATACGGAGGCCGCTTTCAGACTGACGTATTTGACCCTGAAGTACTTTAAGGAGCGGGGCTTCGGTGACCTCATCCACATCACCAGCATCATGGGCTACAAAGTCCGAGAAACAGGGGGCGGGTACTCAGGTACCAAGCATGCGGTGGAGGCCTTGTGCGAGGCGCTTCGCATGGAGCTCGCGCGAACCGACATCCGTATTTCCTGTGTGGCCCCGGGACTCGTCCGCACTGAATTGCACCGCGACCTTCCTATCCATCCCTCGATCACCAGGAACATCGACCCGCTCAGCCCTTCTGACATCGCCAACGCGGTGCTGTGGCTGCTGCAAATGCCTAGGCACATCAACATCCCGCAACTGGTCATGTTGCCGAAGGGACATGTCATCTAGCTGGTGATGTTGCGTTCGTGAAGGCTGGATAAAGCGTTGAACAAATGGAGGATCGTAAAAATGAATAACTTGAATCTCACCAACTTTGCCCGCATGGGGGGCTGTTCCTGCAAGCTCGGCTCTCAGGACTTAGCACGGCTCTGCTCCATCCCTGAAATGCGGAACGCCATGTTGCCCGACTTGGCTCCCGACGATGCGGCAATTCTGCCGTTGGAGGGCGGCAAGGCGCTTATCACGTCGATTGACTTTCAGAACGCTGTCGTCGACGACCCTGTAATCGCGGGCGAGATCGCAGCGAAAAATGCGTTGAGTGACATATTTGCGTGTGGCGTATCGCCTCTATACGCGGATGTGGTCCTTGTCGTCCCATACGGCGAAGACGCAGTGGCTATCGGCCAGGACCTGATGAGAGGCGTGGCACGGGCATGCGAGCAGGACGGCTGCGCCATCGTTGGTGGACATACCATTCGCGGCGAGACGCCGATCGTAGGTCTCTCCGTCTTCTCCATTGCGCCAATGGGGCACGTCAAGCGCAAATCCGGCGCGGCACCTGGTGATCTGCTGGTACTCACCAAGCCTCTGGGCAATGGAGTCGCGGTGGCTGCTAGACAACAGGGCCTGCTCGGCGATCAAGACTACCAAGAAGCGCTCTCGGCCCTTCTGCAGTCGAATCGCGTCGGTGCTCGGCTGGGGCCGCTGCTCGGTGTGTCCGCCATGACTGATGTCACTGGCTTCGGACTACTCGGACACATGTCGGAAGTGGCGGAAAGCAGCGGAGTTACGCTGCGGCTGAGCATGCGCAAAGTCCCGTTTCTGCCTGGTGTTGTCAGTGCTGCACGCGATGGGGCCATTCCCCTCCTAGCTGAAGATAACTTGGAGGCATTTCAAGCTCGGGTGAGATTTCCCGTGTCTCTAATGCGCCATGAAAGGCTGCTGCTATGCGACCCGCAGACGAACGGAGGACTTCTTTTTTCCGTACAACCGGAGACTTGGGACCAGGCCTGCGGGATTTTGACCGAGGAGGGAGTCACTGCCTGGACGATCGGTGAAGTGCTGGAGCGCCAGTCGGACGGCAGTCTCATCCAGTTGCTGAGCTGAAAAGATGCCCACATCACTCAGCGCGCTATTCCTGGATGACGTGCCCGGGATCTATCTCGATCACCAAGCGACAGATCGGCCTCGGCCCCAAGCCGTTGAAGCGGTCAGGCGGTGCATGGAGCAACATTTTGGAAATGCCAGTGCACTAGCCCATGCACGTGGACAGCGTTCGCGGCGCCACCTGGAGAATTTTAGACGGGTAACGGCCTCCGTGGTTCATGCTGCAGGAGACGCACTGCTCTTCACCAGCGGCGCAACCGAGAGCAACAATCTGATTCTGGGCTCGGAGGGTCGCCGGCCAGGCGCCCATCTGGTCATCTCGGCAATCGAGCACAAGTGCGTCCTAGAGAGTGCAGCGAGGGCCCAGGGATTCGGCGCCAGGGTGTCGCTTCTGCCGGTGGACGGGCGCGGCGTCGTGGATCTAAGCGCGCTTGAGAGATTCATATCGGAAGGAGCCACCCTCGTCTCTATCATGGCTGCCAACAACGAAATTGGCGTGATCCAGCCGCTCGAAGAGATCGGCCGCATGTGCCAAGCTGCCGACGTCCGGTTTCATTCCGATGCCGCTCAAGCTATCGGAAAGATGCGGCTCGATGTGACAGCCTTAGGAATCGACTACCTGACGTTCACGGCCCATAAATATGGAGGGCCACAAGGCATAGGTGGGGTCATCTGCTCGCGCCGAGGAACGGATCGCGTAGAGCCTTTGCTCGTCGGCGGCGGTCAGGAGCGCGGCTTACGCTCGGGAACCACTCCTCTCGCCCTGTGTGCTGGAATGGCGGCTGCCTCGCTGGCGCTGTCAGAAAACATGGAGACCGAAATCACTCGCATGCGCCATATGCGCAATCGGCTCTTAAGCGGGCTTCGTTCTCTTGGACCGTTCTTTACGAACAGCGACGCAGACCATAGACTGTGTAACAACCTCAACGGAGGGTTCGAGGGAATCTCGGCACTTCTATTGATGCGCAGAATACCAAACGTTCATTTCTCCGCCGGCTCTGCATGTACTTCCGGCGCGGCAGCGAGCCACGTGCTAACAGCGATGGGGCTAGCGCGTGCACGCATCGACTCGAGCTTCAGATTGAGCGTGGGTTGGTGTACGACGGAAGAGGATGTGGAGCGCGCCATTGAAGCGTTCGGGCGAGCACTACCAACCTTTCCTAGGCAGCGGAGCTACAGCAGGCATTAGAGCGCCATTGCCGGGTACGTTCTAAGCCCCCTCGGCCGGCAGGCTTGCGGCGCTGGCTGACAGCGCGTAAATGCATGAATGCGGAAAATTGTTGCTTCCAACAACATCGCCCGCACGGGCGGCATAACCCATCATGAGCGCAGCCACGCCGGTCACGCAAGGCCCTTCGGATTCCGGATCACCTCCCCGCCAGTACACGGCAGAAGAAAAACGCCACCGTGTCTTCTCGATCATGGCGGCCTCTTCGGGCAACCTGGTCGAATGGTTCGACTTTTATGTGTACGCTTTTTCGGCGCTGTACTTCGCGTCGGCCTTCTTTCCCAAGTCGGACCCGACGGTACAGCTGCTGAACACAGCCGGCGTATTTGCGGCCGGCTTCCTGATGCGGCCCATCGGCGGCTGGCTCTTCGGCCGCATTGCCGACAGGATCGGGCGCAAGACCTCGATGCTGATCTCGGTGACCATGATGTGCGGCGGCTCGCTGGTCATTGCCTTCTTGCCGACCTATGCGCAGATTGGCGCCTGGGCACCGTTTCTGCTGCTTGTGTGCCGCCTGTTCCAGGGCCTTTCAGTAGGCGGTGAATACGGCACCACGGCCACCTACATGAGCGAGGTGGCGCTGCGCGGCCAGCGCGGCTTCTTCTCGTCTTTCCAGTACGTCACGCTGATCGGTGGGCAGCTGCTCGCGGTGCTGGTGATCGTGGTGCTCGAACAGTTGCTCACCGAGGCCGAACTCAAGGCCTGGGGCTGGCGCATTCCGTTCGTCATTGGCGCGGTGGCCGCCGTGGTGGCGCTGCTGCTGCGCCGCACGCTGCACGAAACCCAGAGCGCCGAAGCCAAGGCCAACAAGGAAGCCGGCAGCATGGCCGGGCTGTTCAAGCACCACATGCCGGCCTTTCTTACGGTGCTGGGCTTCACGGCCGGCGGCTCGCTCATCTTCTACACCTTCACCACGTACATGCAGAAGTACCTGGTCAACACCGTGCACCTGCCAATCAAGACCGCAAGCTACGTGATGACCGGCGCGCTCTTTCTGTACATGTGCATGCAGCCGGTGTTCGGCGCGCTGTCGGACCGTATCGGCCGGCGCAACAACATGCTGCTGTTCGGCGGACTCGGGGCGCTGGCCACGGTGCCGATCCTCACGGCGCTGCAGCACACCACCAACCCGGTGGTGGCTTTTGTGCTGATCGTCGTTGCCCTGGCCATCGTGAGCTTCTACACATCCATCAGCGGCATCGTGAAGGCGGAGATGTTTCCGCCCGAGGTGCGCGCGCTGGGCGTGGGCCTGGCCTATGCGGTCGCCAACGCCCTCTTCGGCGGCTCGGCCGAGTACGTGGCGCTGGGGCTCAAGACGCTGGGGCACGAATCGGCGTTCTTCTGGTACGTGAGCGCAATGATGGTGATTGCGTTCCTCGTGAGCTTGCGGCTTCCGCGGCAGGCGGCGTACCTTCACCACGACCATTGACGCCTTCGCGGCGCCGGGGCGCTACGCCTCGGCGATCCAGAGGCCCGGATAGTCGCGCACGAAACAGTCGGACGTGACGCCCAGCGTTGCCGCATAGTCGAAGCGCCTGGCCTCATAGGCGTATTGATCGCTTGCGGTGCGTTCGTAGCGCTGCACCAGTTCGCTCAACACGCCGCCCTCCAGATCGACCCAGGCAGCCGGCGCATCGGCACCCTCACCCTGCGCAAGATTGAGCCGCCGCAGCTGCAGCAGGTTGGTGGCTGGCGTAAAGCCAAGGTCGAGGTCGATGCAGTGCGAAAGGTCCGGCACCGCTTCTTCGTTGAGTTTCCAGTGCCCGCGCGCATCGCGGGCAATCGACAGGTCGACGGCGGCACTGCCGAGCCAGCCGCGCACCGTGCCCCATTGCGCGTGCCAGTGCAGGTCGCAGCGCACGCGGTAGTGCAGCTGCGCAATGCGCTGGTCTTCGAGCCGGAATACGGCAGCACCATCGAGCTGCCATGCAGTGGCGTTGCGTTCGAGGCGGCAGGCGTCGTGGCCCGGTGCATCGAGCCTGCGCCACAGGATGGAAGCGACGGTTTGCATGCCGCGGATGATGGCGCGAGCGGGCGCAACAGGCAAGCCTTGTCACAATGCGCCGCACATGAAGAACAACATCCCACCCTGCGCGGCAGCCCTGCTGCTGCCCGCCCTGCTCTGCCTCTCTGCCGCCCCGGTGCATGCCGCGCTGAAAGACGGCGACATCGTCTTTCATACCTCGCGCTCGGCCCAGAGCCTGGCGGTGCAGCGCGCCACCGGTTCACGCTACAGCCACATGGGCGTGGTGCTGATGCGCGGTGGCAAGCCCTATGTATTCGAGGCGGTGTCGACAGTGCGCTACACGCCGCTCGCACAATGGACGGCGCGCGGCGACGGCGGGCACTACGTGGCAAAGCGGCTGCGCAATGCCGGCTCGCTGCTCACGCCCGCCGCGGTGGCCCGCCTGCACGCCGGCTCAGCCGACTATGAAGGCCGCCCCTACGACCTGACTTTCGAATGGTCGGACCAGCGCATCTACTGCTCCGAGCTCGTGTGGAAGCTCTACCAGCGCGCATTGGGCGTGCGCATCGGCGAGCTGCAGAAGATTCGCAGCTTCAACCTCGACGACCCCGCGGTGCGCGCCAAGATGCGCGAGCGCTACGGCGACAAGGTGCCGATGGATGAACCGGTGATCTCGCCGGTGGCGATGTTCGAATCGCCGCTGCTCACGACGGTGGAGACGCGCTAGGCGCGGAGCATTGGGCGCCGAGCGCTCTCGTCCAGGGCGCCGTCCGCATCGATGCATGCCGAGCTAACATCGTACGCACGACCATTCAGAGGAGCGCGCAATTGGAATCCTGGTTCGCCCATGCCAAGCCGATCGACTCGCTGGAGCCCGAGATCGCTTTTCATTTGCAGGACGCGTTCAGCCCGGTGTGGGGCGGCCCGGCCGAACCGCTCGCCTTGCCCGCGTTTCCGCGCGCCGAGCGTTTGCTGGCGCGCACCTCCGAGGTGGTCGGGCACGAGGCGGAGCTTGCTGCCTACTACGCACAGGTGGCTGCGGCGGCCCGGCGCCACGCACTCGAACTCGACCAGGTGCGGCATTACTTCTGGATGGATCTGCGGCTGGACAACCAAGAAGCCGGCGTTCAGCTGTCGTTCCCCTGGTACGACACCTTTGCCGCGATGGACCACTTTCTTGTTGCCGTGGCCGGGAGCGACGAAGGCATGATCTACGACGACCAGGACCAGGGCTGGGCCATCGAGGTGTGGGCCCGCAACGGCACGCTCTACATCCGCCAAAGCGACCCCGAGGCCGACGATGATCCCGGCCAGGCCGTTGCGCTGCCCAGGGCGGGCCTGCAGGCTCGCATCGCACCGCTGCGCGAGCGCACCGCGAAGATCGTGGCCCAGCTCGCAAAGGAGTTCGGCGCCGACGTGTGGACCACCGGCGAAATGCCTCCACCTCGTTAGCGCAGGCCTCGGAGCTCAGATCGGATAGGCCGTCAGGATGTAGAACGGCTTGCCGTTGTAGCTTTCCATCTTGAGGATGATCCGCACGCCGGAGAGGTCGTTGACGGCCGTGCTGCCAAACTGCACGCCCCGCCCCACCACGTAGCCGAGCACATGCTCGAGCTCCGGCGATTTGCTGCCCGCCGCAGCACTGCGTGACCACGCTTGCACCGCGGCTGCATTGGCGCGCAGGGTCTCGGTAATTGCGCGTTCCGCCGTGGCAAGGTCGGCAAAGGTCGATACGGCCTTGGGACCCGGCCGAGTTGCGGTTCGCACCCTGGCCAGCAGTTGTGCGTCCGCCTGGCCGACGTGCCGCGCCATGGTGTGTCCGCCGAGCCTCGAGCCGGCAGCGGCTTCATGCTCGGCCAGGCGGATGCGGCCGCCGCGCGTCACCGCGATGATGCGGGCGGCTCCGAGCCCCGCGGCCACCACCAGCGGAACGGCCACGTCCACCGCAAGCCCGATGCCGTCGGCCGTTTCGCGCGAGGCCCCCAGCGCCTCGGCTGCCGAGCTGGCGGTGACGGCGGTGGCGGTGCGCTGCGCAGTGCCCGTCCAGACCTGGCGGCCCGACGTGGCCAGGGTATCGAAGCCGTGCACTCCAAGCACCACGCAGCCCGCCTTGGTCACCATCGTGGGCTCGGGCGCCAGGCAGAGCACGCCGGCGCCGACCAGTTCCACGACACCGCCCACCAGCCCGACGGTACCCCAGAGCCGGTTGCTCAGGCTCGCGGACTCGGGCACGTCCTGTCCGCCCAGAACGCCGGCCATCTGCACCGGCGTCAGCGCAATGGTCATGCCTTCGACTTCGTCACTCATGCCAGATCCCTTTCCTTGCCATGCTTTTCGATGCCACCGGGCGGCCTGAACCGCAATCCGCCGCATTCTGGCATGCACATGGCCGCGCGCAGACACGGCCCAGCCGCGAGACAATCGGCGGGTGAGTTCCCAGCCTTTGCCAAAGCCTCCGATCCGCCGCATCGCCCACCTCGACATGGACGCCTTCTTCGCGTCCGTCGAGCTGCTTCGCTATCCGCAGCTCAAGGGGCTGCCGGTGGTGATTGGCGGTGGGCGGCGCAGCGTGGACGAAGCGATTCGCCACGTGCCCGAAGGCGGCACCCTGGCCGACATTCCAGTGGACGCCTTTCCGCGCCTGAAGGACTACGTGGGCCGCGGCGTGATCACCACCGCCACCTACCCGGCGCGGCAGTTCGGCGTGGGCTCGGCCATGGGGCTCATGAAGGCGGCAAAGCTGTGCCCGCAGGCAATCATCCTGCCGGTGGATTTCGAGGAGATCCGCAAGTATTCGCGCACCTTCAAGCAGATCATCAGGGAGGTTGCGCCGCTGATGGAAGACCGGGGCGTGGACGAGGTGTACATCGACTTCACCGACGTGCCCGGCGGCCAGCGCGACGGCGGGCGCTCGCTCGCGCGGCTGATCCAGAAAGCGATCCTCGACGCAACCGGCCTCACCTGCTCCATTGGCGTGGCGCCCAACAAGCTCATTGCCAAGATGGCGAGCGAGTTCAACAAGCCCAACGGCATCTCGGTGGTCTACGAGGACGACCTGCAGACCCTCATCTGGCCGCTGCCTTGCCGCAAGGTGAACGGCATCGGGCCCAAGGCGGACGAAAAGCTCAAGCGCTTCGGCATCGAGACGGTGGGCCAGCTCGCGGCGCGCGAGCGGGACTGGCTCATCCAGAATTTCGGCAAGTCGACCGGTGCGTGGATGCACGAGGTAGCCTGGGGGCGTGACAACCGGCCGGTGGTGACCGAAAGCGAGCCCGTGTCGATGAGCCGCGAAACCACCTTCGACCGCGACCTGCACGCGGTGCGCGACCGCGCCGAACTCGGTGCCATCTTCACCCACCTGTGCGAGAAGCTGGCCGAAGACCTGCAGCGCAAGGGCTACGTGGGCAAGACCATCGGCATCAAGCTGCGCTATGACGACTTCAGGATTGCCACGCGCGACCAGACCATCGACCGCTACACCGCCGATGGCAAGACCATCCGCCAGGTCGGCGGACTGTGCCTGAAGCGCGTGCCGCTGGAGCGGCCGCTGCGCCTGTTGGGCGTGCGCGTGGGCGCGCTGGCCAAGGCGGGCAGCCCCGAGGCGACGGCGCCTGCCGGTACAGGTGCGCCGCGTGCGCCGGCGGACGCCGCCGCCACCACCGCCTCGCTCTTCTGAACTTCATGCCGAACCGCTGGCTCCGGCGCGTTGCCCTCGCACTGCTGGTGCTGCCGCTGCTGGCCGCGGTATACGTGGGCACAGCGTGTGCGCTGATGTTCTGGCCCGCCGATGCAAAGCCTCGGGGTGGCGCGACCACCAATGCGCCCGAAGTGCGGGCGTGGGTCTTGAGCAACGGCGTGCACACCGACCTCGTGTTTCCGGTTCGCTCGGCAACTGTCGATTGGCTGCAGCTCTTTCCGTTTGCACACTTCAAGGCGGTGCCGCCCGATGCGGAGTTCATCGCCATCGGCTGGGGCGACCGCGAGTTCTACCTGAACACGCCCACGTGGGGCGACCTGACCGCGTCGCGCGCATTCGGCGCGCTGCTCGGCGGCAATCGGGCGCTGCTGCACGTTACCTATCTGCGCCGCTCCCAGCTGAAACACAACGCCTTCGAGCTGCCGCTCTCGCAGGCGCAGTACGCGCAGCTCGCGGCCTACGTGCGTGCCGCGCTGCCAGCGGGCCGCGCAACACCGATTGCCGGTGCGCACTATGGCAACGACGACGCCTTCTACGAGGCCGAAGGCGGCTACCACCTCTTCGAAACCTGCAACACCTGGACAGGCAGGGGCCTGCGTCAGGCGGGCGTCACTGCAAGCCGCTGGACGCCCTTCGATTTCAATGTGACGTGGCACCTGCAGCCGGTGCGGCCCTGAACCCGCTCAGGGCCTGGGCACGCCGGCTTGCCATTGCGGCCAGTTGGCCACGATGTGGTCCACCACGCGCGTGCCCACCAACGCGATGTTCTCCACCGTCTCGGCAAATCCGCCGGCCGTTTCGCCCGGGGCCGGGTCCAGGTGCTGCAGCGTGCTTTCCTTCGGGTTGCCCTGGTCGAAGTTGACGGCGCCGCGCAGGCTCATCACGCGGTCGGTGCCGTGGGTGCGCTTGATCACGAGCGTGATGGCGGCGGCTTCCATTTCGGTGATCACGTAGTCGTCGGCGCCGTAGAGCTTGGCGATGTATTGCGCCTGCTTCGACATGCCGGGCCCGTGAAAGAAGGTGTCTCCCGTCATGTGAGTGCCGGTGCCGACGAAGGGCGCGCGCCGCGCTGCCGCATCGGGGTAGCGCAGGCGGTATTTGCGCGCGCCGTCCGAATCTTTCAGCTGCGTGCTCGACGAGAGCTTCATGGCCCAGCCCACGAGATCGGGGTTGAGCTTGAAGCGGCGGTATTCCTCGTAGCCCTTGCGCGGCATGAAGGTGGGCTCACCGGGCTTGTTCTCCTCGGGTGCCCAGCGGTGGCCGAGGTCGTAGTCCACGAGCCAGGTGGCCCAGCTCACCTCGCCGATGGTGCCGCGTGCGGGCGGCGTGCCGGCCACGCCGGAAATCACGTAGTAGGCCTGCGAGAAATCGAACTGCGGGTTCAGCAGGATGGCCTGCATCGACGACGACGAGTTGACCTTGCCCATGCCGAGCACCGCGCCGCACACGCCATCGGCATTGCAATACACCGGCTGCAATGCACCGGGCACGGCCATCGGCGCGGCGCCCTTCCAGTAGCGCTCGTACCAGTGCTGGAACTCGCCGGCGCGGTCGCCGGTGTTCTGGCCGATCTCGAACATGGCTGCAACGAAGACCTTCACCTTGACGGGCGCGGTGGTGGCGGAGGCAGAGCGCCCAACCGGCACCGGCGAGGTGGGCGAAGCGCAGGCAGCAACAAGCAGCGCCGCCCCGCAGGCGGAGAGCCAGCGCACGCAAGAGGACGAGAACGGCCGATGGAAGAACATCATTTTCTTTGGGACTCCAGGAAAGAACAAAGCGCCTCCATCGCACCAGCGGCGATTGCGGCGTCCTACAGGCAGCGATTGTCGGTGCAGGCACAAGCGCAGGGTACCTTCACCACGCAAACCCCATGCCGGCTCGCTCCAGATCGACCACACCGCCCTCCAGACCCTCGCCCACAGCCGCGCCCATTGCCAACGGCCTGGTCTATGTGAACCCCGACATGCCCGGCATCCGGCGCCTGAAGCACGGCGACCGTTTTCGCTACCGCGATGCAAAGGGGCAGTGGGTACGCGACCCGGACGAGCTGTCGCGCATCCGCATGCTGGCGATTCCGCCGGCTTATACGCAGGTGTGGATCTGCCCGCTGCCGAACGGCCATCTGCAGGCGACGGGCATCGACGCGAAGGGCCGCAAGCAATACCGCTATCACGCAGACTGGCGGCTCTTCAAGGACGAGACCAAGTTCGAGCGGCTCGAGGCCTTCGGGCTCGCGTTGCCGCGCATCCGCGCACGCGTGGCGCGCGACCTGCAAGAGGGCAGCAAGGCGGGAGCACCGGGGCGCCAGCAGGTGCTGGGCGCGCTGGTGCGCCTGCTCGACACCACGCTGCTGCGCGTAGGCAATGAAGAGTACGCCAGCAGCAACGGCTCCTACGGCCTCACCACGCTGCGCAACAGGCATGCCGCCGTGCAGGGCGCCGCGCTGCGGCTGCGCTTTCGCGGCAAGAGCGGCGTCATGCACGAAGCCCTGCTGGACGACCCGCGCGTTGCAAAGGTGGTGCGCCAATGCCAGCAACTGCCCGGCCAGGCGCTGTTTCAGTACCAGGACGAAGACGGCGAGCTGCGCAGCGTGTCGTCCACCGACGTGAACGACTATCTGGCCGAAGCATCGCCGGGCGAGCGCTTTACCGCGAAAGACTTTCGAACCTGGCACGGCACCGTGCAGGCGCTGGAACTCACGCGGCTGGCCTGCGAACCCGGCCGCGCCGCCGCAGACGGCAGCCGCTACAGCGCCAAGGAAATCCTTACTGCCGTCGCAAAGCAGCTGGGCAACACGCCCGCGGTGTGCAAGAAGGCCTATGTGCACCCCGCCGTGCTGGCACTGGGCAGCGCGCTCGCGGGAGACGGCGAAGACCCGTCAGCGGAGGTACTGCGAAAGATGTCGGCCCGCACTGCCGCCCGGCGCACGCGCGGCTTGCATGCGGCGGAAGAGCGCCTGCTCGCGTTTCTTCGGTCGCACCGGCAACGCCTGGCGCGCGAACTGCGCGAGGCCTCCAAGGCACGCAAGTCCAACGGCAAGGGCAGCCCCAAGGCCGTGCCCCTGCCCGGCCGGCGTTCAGCGCAACGGCAAAGGCCTGCTCAGCCCGCAGCAAGCGAGAAGCGCACGCTGTCGCGTTCCAGCGCCACTGTGTAGCCCAGGTCTTCGGCCAGGCTTTGCAGCGCAATGGCATCGATGGCCAGCGCGCGCGGCGCACGATGCGCACCTAGCACGGGACTCACGCCGCCGGTTTCGCGCGGCAATGCGGTCAGGCGAAGCGCATCGGCGCCGTCGGCATCGATGCGTATGGCGCCGGCTTCGGAAGCGCTGTCATGAAGATAGCCAAGGCCTCCGAGAAGCAGGTAGCGCAATGCGGCTCCCTGGGGGTGGCGGGGTTCGTCTGCGGTAGGGTCCAGTGCCGGGTCTACGTCGAGCGTCACGCCATGCATGTCGAAGGCCGCGCGCATCAGGCCCACGCATTGCGCCACCAGCGCGCTGCGCGCAATGCCGTCGTCTGCCGTGGCCAGCTCCCAGTCGCGCAGAGAGCGAATACCTTCGACGAGTTCGGACACCTGGTTGTCGATGAGCGCCACGCGCTCTTCGCAGGCGGCGGGGTCGATTGGCGTTGCACCCACCTGCCGCTTGAGCATGAGCAGTGCCATGCGGATGACCGAGACCGGTGCTGCCATGTCATGCCGCAATGCCGGCAAGGCGCGGGTAAGCAGTTCATGGCGCACGCCGGCAGCGATCCAACTGCGGGCTCCTGGCGAGGCCTTCATCGAGCGGCGGGAGCCGAAGGCTTCGCCTCGTTCTGTAGACAGGCCGGCAGGCGGCTGCGGACTGCAGGTTGGGGGACGGCAATGGGCACGTTCACTTTGCGCTTCCTGAAGCGAAGGAAAGTCAAGAAGTATCGGGCCCACCCCGTGAGCCGGGTGTAGGAGCGTACCTACGGTTTCGGCCGCGAACCCCGATGAGGAGGCACCGGCCGCACTGATGAGCCTGGTGACGTGAAAGCTATGGCTTGCCGAGGTAGACGCGCACGTCTTTCACCTCGACGCCCGCAGCGGCGACAGCCGATCGCAGTTGCGCCTCGGTCACGCCCAAGGTCTGGGTCCAGTAGCGCACTTCGTGCGGCTCGTTCACATTGATGCGGCTGCGGTCTTGCGGCCCGCGCTTGGTGGGATCGTCTGCCATGGTGGTTGGATGCTCCTTGATCGGTGTCGACACGATGCATCTGTTTTTTGCACTGCACTGGAGGACGGCGGCGCGGTTGAATGAAGGAAAAGTCCGAGCAGGAGCACGAGCGCAGCGCCGCACGGGGTTGGAGTTGGCGTTGGACATGTCCGAAAGCGGCGCGCGCGCCGATGGCCGCCCGCCTACCTTCGGCGCTCGAACACTCCCGCCTAAGAACCACATGACACCCGAGCAGAACAAACGCACCATTTCCGACGCATGGAAGGCCTTCGCAAGCCACGACCCGGCACGCATTGCCGCCTGGTTCACGGAAGACGCCGAATGGCTCGCCCCGCAGCGCAACGCGACCGCGCTGGCGCTGGTCGTTCCCGACCACATGATCGGACGGAAAGCCATCGTCCAGTTCCTGGCGGAGATGTTCCCGAAGCTTTTCGTCTCCGATGTCACCGTCGATTTCCGCAGCAGGTACTGCGAGGGCGACACCGTGATTGTTGAACTGCGCATGCAGGCCATGCTTGCGAACGGCAGAAAGTACGACAACGACTACTGCTTCATCTTCGAACTCCAAGACGGACGCATCGCCCGCATGCGCGAGTACATGGATACGCGGAAGGGCCATGCCTGCATCTTTGGCTGATGCATGCAGCGCATGAGGTTGCTATCTGCAGCGTGCTTGCAGTTCGCGCTTGAGCACCTTGCCGTTGGCCGTGGTCGGCAATGCGCCGATGACCTCGATGCGCGCCGGGCGCTTGTACGGCGAGAGGTGCTCCACGAGATGGGCCCGCAGCGCGGGCTCGTCCAGCACCGCCCCGGGCTTCATCTCGACGAACGCGACGATCTGCTCGTTGCCGTCGGCCTCGGGCACGCCCACCACCGCGCAAAGGTGCACGCCGTCGAAACGGCCGATCACCGTTTCGATCTCGGCTGGATAAACGTTGAAGCCCGAGCGGATGATCATTTCCTTCAGACGGCCGACCACGAACAGCGCGCCGTCCGCATCGAAGCGCCCGAGGTCGCCGCTCGCATACCAGCCGCCCGGGCGCATGACCTGCGCCGTGGCCGCCTCGTCTCTAAAGTAACCCAGCATCAGGCCGGGGCCGCGCAGCCAGATCTCGCCGGTTTCGCCGGGCGCGACATCGTTACCCGCGGGCCTCACGATGCGCGCCTCTCCGCCTTCCACCACATAGCCCGCAGCCGTGTCCGCGCGCGGAGCTTCGACGCGCGTGAGGAACACCGAGCCCGCGTACTCCGAAAGACCGTAGCCATAGTGAAGCGGCTGGCCGAACAAGCTTTCTATGCGCTGCTTGAGACCCAGGTCGAGCGGCGCTGAACCCGTATAGACGTATCGCAGTGCCGGAAAGCGCACGGCCGCGCGTTCCGCCTCGATGTGCGCGAGCAGGCGCGCATACATCGTCGGCGGGCCGAGCAGGTTCGACACCTGTTCATGCGCGAGCGCGTGCAGCATGTCGGTTGGCGAAAAGCTCGCGCGCAGCACCAGCGCGGCGCCGCCCGTGAGCGCGGCCATGAGCACCGTGCCAATGCCGAAGATATGCGTCATGGGCAAGAAGGCGTAGACCCGGTCGCGCTCGCCCAACGAACGCACGGAGGCCGATACGCGCCCGAAATGCAGCAGACCGCGGTGCGACACCATCACACCCTTCGGCGTGCCCGAGGTGCCCGACGTGAAGATGATGGCGGCCGCATCCGCCAGCGCGGGGTCGGGTTCCGGCCGGGCTTCGGAGCGCACTGCGGAGCGCATCACGCCCGGCAGTGCCGAGGGAACGGCGCCGGCACGGGCCGCGTGCTGCCGCGCCGCCTCCGAAACACCGGTGGTAAAGCAGCACAGCCGCGCATCGGCGCGTTCCGCAATGGCCGCGATTTCGCCGGGCGACATGCGCGCATTGACGCCGCACGACCATGCACCGACACGGCTGCACGCCATGATCAGCGCGATGTGCGCGGCGCAGTTCTCGGCTACCAGCAGCACGCGGTCGGTCGGCCGCACGCCCGCAGCCAGCAGGTCTTGCGCGGCGGCCTCGGCCATGGCCTGCAACGCCGCATAAGTCACGGTGCCCGAAGGCTCGAAAAGAAATGGCGCGTCGGGCGAGCGCGATGCGCGCGCCTCCAGCAGCTCGTGGATTCGGGTGGGCGCCATCGGCTATTCCGCTTCGATGCCCTTGGAGGCGGTGGCCCAGAGCTTTCGGTCGGCCTGGCCCTTGGTGGCCAGCAGTTCCGCAGCGCCCGTCCAGACTTCGTAGCCCTGCTCGCGCAGTCGATTGGCGATGTCTTCGCGCGCCAGCGCCTTGTGCGCGGCCGCATTCAGGCGGGCGACCAGGGCCGGGTCCATGCGCGCGGGGCCGTACAGGCCGAACCAGCCGCCCACGTCGTAGCCGGCCACGCCGGATTCGATCATGGTCGGCACCTCGGGCAGCATGCGGTTGCGCTGGCGCGATGTCACGGCCAGCGCACGCAGCTTGCCCGACTGGATGAACGGCCGCGAGGTGGCGATGATGTCGAACATCATCGTCACGGTGCCTCCCATTACATCGGCCAGCGCGGGCGCGCTGCCTTTGTACGGCACATGCGTCAGCTGCACGCCGGTCATCTTCTCGAGCAGCGCGCCGCTCAGGTGGTTTGATGCGCCGATGCCGGCCGAGCCGTAGAACACCTTGCCCGGCCGCGCCTTCGCGTAGGCCAGCAGCTCGGACACGCTGTGCACCGGCAAATCCTTGTTGACCACCAGCACGTTGGTGTAGTCGACCAGCGGCGCAATGGGCGTCAGGTCCTTCATCGGGTCGAAGGGCATCTTGCGCTGGATGTTCGGGTTGATGGTGATCGTCGGGCTTGCGCCGAAGAAGAGCAGTGCAGCGTCGGGCGCAGCCTTGGCGACCGCATCGCCGCCCACGGAGCCGCTGGCACCTGGCCGGTTGTCCACGATGACCTGCGTGCCGAGCTCCTGGCCCAGTGCAGGTGCGAGCAGACGCGCCGCGCCGTCCACAGGCCCGCCCGCGGAGTAGCCGACGACCAGCTTGATGAGCGGCGGCAGCTGCTGTTGCGGCTGCTGCTGTGCGAAGGCGCGCGAAGGCAGTGCGGCCCAGAGCGCGCTGCCTGCCAGCGCGGCGACGGCTTGCCGCCGTGTGAAGTCCGTGGTTTCCATTGGCTTTGTCTCCTGTTGTTTATTTATTGGGCGAACGCAACCGTTTCAGACAGGCAAGTCGAGCACCTGCCGCGCGAGGATGTTTCGCTGGATCTCGTTGGTTCCGCCGTAGATCATTGCGGCCGTAGAGCCGATCAAAGGCGAGAGCACGTTGAAGGTTTGCCCGTCGAGCACCTGGTCGCCCGCCACGGCGCCCTGCTCTTCCCCGGCCTCTATCAGCAGCGCGCCAATGCGGTGATAGGTTTCGCTGGCCCATATCTTCAGCAGCGACACCGATGCCGGCAGCGGCTTGCCCGCACGCACGATGTTGGCAAAGCCCGTGTAGGCGGCAGACAGGTCGAGCACGTCGAGCCGAAGCGCCGCAAAGCGCTGCGCGAACACCGGGTCCGCAAAAAGTCGACGCGCCTGCGCAAGCCGCGCAAGCTGGCCCAGTGCGTATTGCGACTGCTTGGGGCTACCGAGAAAAATGCGCTCGAAGCCCAGCAGCGCCTTGGCAATCGTCCAGCCGCCGTGCAGCTTGCCAACGAGGTTTTCGGCCGGCACGCGCACGTTGTCGAAGAACACTTCGCAGAACTCGGGCTCGCCCGAGAGCGTGCGGATCGGCCGCACCGTGATGCCCGGCGTGCGCAAGTCGCACAGCAGAAAGCTGATGCCCTCTTGCTTGCGGGCAGCCTTGTCGGTGCGCACGAGCATGAAGATGTGGTTGGCGTCCTGCGCCAGCGTGGTCCAGATCTTCTGGCCGTTGACGATGAAGTGGTCGCCCCCTGCATCGCGCCCCGCCACGGCTTCTGTGCGCAGCCCGGCCAGGTCGGAGCCGGCGTTGGGCTCTGAATAACCCTGGCACCACACGTGCTCGCCGCTCAGTATGCGCGGCAGAAAGCGGCCCTGCTGCTCGGGCGTGCCGTGCTGGATCAACAACGGCCCGATCATCACGATGCCCTGGTCAGGCGTGCGCGCAACGCCGTACTGTTCGAGCTCCTCGATCCACGCAATGAGCTTGTCGGCGGGCAGGCCCATGCCGCCATGCGCCTGCGGCCAAGCCGGGGCAATCCAGCCCTGCTGCGATAGCGTGAGGTACCACTCGCGTATCTCGCTCCAGCGGGCGCGGTGCGAAAGGTAGCGCAGCTGCTGCGGGTAGCGCCGCTGCAGAAAGCCGCGCACCATGCGGCGAAAGTCCGCCTCGGGCATCGCGCTCCAGTCGGCGCTGCGCGGAAACTCGCTCTCCCACTCGGCCGTGCCGGTTCGCGCTTCTTCGCTTTCGGCCAGCATGGCATGGCGGCGCTGGTGCGCGCTGACATTGCCGAGCCACGCCGAAAGGCACAGCGTGCGCTTGTAGTAAAGGCTCAGGTCGCACTCCTGCGTGTAGCCGATGGCGCCATGCAGCTGCACCGCGGCGCGTGAAACCTGCAGCGCCGCGGCGGTGCACCGCGCGTTCACGCGGCTCGCTTCGGCTTCGAGCCGGTCGGCGGCGAGCCCCTGGCTTGCGAGCGACAGCACTTCCGCGAGCGTGGCTTGCGCCACCTCGAGGTGAATGAACATGTCCACGCAGCGGTGCTGCAGCGCCTGGAAGCTGCCGATGGGCTTGCCGAACTGCGAACGGGTGCGCAGGTAGGCCAGTGTTTGCGCGAGCATGGCCTGCCCCAGGCCCAGTAGCTCGGCGGCTTGCAGGATTTGCCCGGCTGCAAGCGCGTGGCGCAGCGCCTCTTGCGCGGCAGGGCCTTCTGCCAGCACCGCTTCGGGCGGCAGCTCCACCTGTTCGAAGCGCAGGCTCGCTGCCTGGCTGCCGTCCACCAGCGGCACCAGGGTTTCGCTCGCGCCGGGCGTGCCGCGCGGCACCCACAGCAGCACCGCGTCGTCGCTGGCCCGTGCCGAAACCAGCCATCCGCTGGCTGCGGCGCCGGGCAGCACCATGAGCTTTTCGCCCTGCAGCAGCACGCCGCCCGCGTGGCCTGCGCGCGGTTCGCAGCCGCAGGCGAGCGGCACGGCGCTCAGGTCGCCCGCGCTCTCCTGCCAGGCCAGCGCGGGCAGGCTGCGGCCGGCTACCAGGTCTGCAAGCAGCGACTGCGCACCCTGCGATTCGAGCCGCCCCAGCAACAGCGCGCTCAGGCCCGCTACCGCGAGCAGCGGCTCGGGCGCCACGTGCTCGCCCGCAGCGCGCAGTATTTGAGCGGCACCCGCAAGCCCCAGGGCCATGCCGCCTGCCGATTCGGGCGCCAGCATGCCGGTCCAGCCCAGTTCGGCAAGCGCGCTCCAGCCTTGCGCCTCGTCGGCATCGGGGTGTTCCATGAGCTCGCGACGGCGCTGGACGGAACGGCTGCGAACGAAGTAGTCGAGCGCTGCTTCGCGTATTGCGGAGAGTGATTCGGTATCCATCGCCGCAGCGTGACAGAACACCCTGCCGCGCGGCATTTGCATTTACCGAAGGGAGGGTTTCGCAATGACAGAACCGCCTCGCGCGGGAGAGGCATAGATTCGATGCATGAACAGCAGCAACGACAACCGCTTTGCGGACATTCGCGACGCCGTGCGCGACCTGTGCGCCGAGTTTCCCAACGAGTACTTCCGCAAGGTCGACGAAGCGCGCGGCTACCCGGCCGAGTTCGTCGATGCGCTCACCAAGGCCGGCTGGATGGCCGCGCTCATTCCGCAGGAGTACGGCGGCTCCGGCCTCGGGCTTACCGAAGCGTCGGTGATCATGGAAGAAATCAACCGCTCGGGCGGCAACTCCGGTGCCTGCCACGGCCAGATGTACAACATGGGCACGCTGCTGCGCCACGGCAGCGAAGCGCAAAAGCGCAACTACCTGCCGCGCATCGCCACCGGCGAGCTGCGCCTGCAGTCGATGGGTGTGACCGAGCCGAGCACCGGCACCGACACCACCAAGATCAAGACCACCGCCGTAAAAAAAGGCGACCGCTACGTAGTCAACGGGCAGAAGGTGTGGATCTCGCGCATCCAGCACTCCGACCTGATGATCTTGCTGGCACGCACCACGCCGCTTGCGGACGTGAAGAAAAAATCCGAAGGCATGTCGATCTTCATCGTCGACCTGCGCGAGGCCATCGGCAAGGGCATGACGGTGCGGCCCATCCTGAACATGGTGAATCACGAGACCAACGAGCTGTTCTTCGAGAACCTGGAGATTCCGGCCGAGAACCTGATCGGCGAAGAGGGCCAGGGCTTCAAGTACATCCTCGACGGACTCAACGCCGAACGCACGCTCATTGCGGCGGAATGCATCGGCGATGGCTACTGGTTCATCGACAAGGTCACTGCGTATACCAAGGAGCGCGTGGTGTTCGGCCGGCCCATCGGACAGAACCAGGGCGTGCAGTTTCCAATTGCCGAGGCTTTCATCGAGATCGAGGCCGCCAACCTCATGCGCCATGAAGCCTGCAGGCTGTTCGACGCGCGCGAGCCCTGCGGTGCGCAGGCCAACATGGCCAAGTACCTTGCGGCCAAGGCAAGCTGGGAGGCCGCCAACGCGTGCCTGCAGTTCCACGGCGGCTTCGGGTTTGCGTGCGAATACGACATCGAGCGCAAGTTCCGCGAGACGCGGCTGTACCAGGTGGCACCGATCTCGACCAACCTCATCCTGAGCTACGTGGCTGAACACATGCTCGGCCTGCCCCGCTCGTTCTGAAGAAACCGACCCATGACCGATTCGAACCATCCGAGCAAGGTGCTCGCCACCTTTGCCGCCGAACTGGAGCTGGCGGACATTCCCGCGCCCGTGCTGCGCCGCACCGAAGACCTGATGCTCGACTGGCTGGGCTCGGTGCTCGCGGCCCGCACCGCGCGGCCGGTGCGCTCCATCGAGCGCTTCGCGCAGATGATGGGCCCCGCTGATGGGCCAAGCGAAATACTCACCTCGCGACGCACCAGCTCACCCGTGTTCGCGGCGCTGGTCAACGCTGCGGCCTCGCACTATGTGGAGCAAGACGACGTGCACAACGGCTCGGTGTTCCACCCGGCCGCGGTGGTCATTGCACCGGCACTTGCCGTGGCGCAGAGCATTGGCGCCAGCGGTTCGCAACTGCTGACTGCTGTCGTCGCGGGCTACGAAGTCGGCATTCGCGTGGGCGAATTCCTGGGCCGCTCGCACTACAAGACCTTTCACACCACGGCAACGGCAGGCACGCTGGCGGCGGCCGCCGCGGTGGGCAGCCTGCTGAAGCTCACGCCGGAGCAGATGCTGCATGCCTTTGGTTCGGCCGGCACGCAGTCGGCCGGGGTATGGGAGTTTTTGCGCGACGCGGCCGATTCCAAGCAACTGCATTGCGCGCATGCGGCTGCCAGCGGGCTCATGTCGGCCTACCTCGCGCAAGACGGCTTCACCGGCGCCGCAAAGGTGCTCGAAGGTGCGCAGGGCCTTGGCGTCGGCATGTCGAACGATGCCGATCCGCCGCGGCTTACCGACCGCCTCGGCACGCGCTGGGCACTGGCCGAAACCTCGTTCAAGTACCACGCATCGTGCCGCCACACCCATCCCGCGGCCGACGCGCTGCTGCAGGTCATGGCGCAGCACGGCCTCAAGCCCGACGACGTGGCCCGCGTGACCACGCATGTGCACCAGGGCGCCATCGACGTGCTGGGCCGCGTCACGGTGCCCGCCACGGTGCACCAGGGCAAGTTCTCGATGGGCACGGTGCTGGGCTTGATCGCCGTGCACGGCCGCGCAGGGCTTGGCGAATTCGACCGCGACTTTCTCGCGCCCGAAGTGGCGGCGTTCCGCGACAGGGTGGCGATGGAACTCGACGCCGAAGTCGATACCGCCTACCCCGCGCGCTGGATCGGCAAGGTCAGCGTGCAGACCCGCGACGGCCGCACGCTGCAGGGCCGCGTCGACGAGCCCAAGGGCGATCCGGGCAACACGCTGAGCCGCGCCGAGATCGAAGACAAGATGCAGCGCCTCGCGCACTACGGCGAGGGCGTCACGGCCGAGGAAGCCAAGGCGCTGTGCCAGCGCATGTGGCAGCTCGAGACCGAGCCGCGCGTCGGCCGCTGGCTCGGCTGAGGGGCCACCCCGTATTTCTGGCGCTCAGGCCTCGGCGAACAGCCGGCCCTGCCCGGCCGAGCGCGCATCGAGGCCCGCGGTGCGCACCAGGTCCCAGAAGCCAGCGGGCGAGCTCGACACCACGGGCAGCCGCAACCGCGCTTCCACCTCGCGCACCGCATCGAGCGTGACCAGCCCGCCGCACGAGATGAGAATGCCGTCCGCCCCGGGCTGTGCATCGAACACCCGCAGGCACAGGTCAACCAGAACCTGCGTGGGCACCTGGCCCACAGCCTGCACGTCGGAGATGGCCAGCCCTTCGAGCGCCAGCGGCTCGAAGTCGCTCTGCTCGAGGTAGCGCCGCAGATGTGCGTTGACTTCGTCGATGTAGGCGGTGGCCACCGCCACGCGGCGCACGCCCAGCTGGCGCAGCGCGCCGACGATGGCATTGCTCATGGTTGTACAGGGCAGGCCGGTAGCGCGTGCCATCTCGACTTCGAGCTGCCGGTTGAACGCGGCGCCGCGAAAGAAGCTCAGCGAGGTGCCCATGAGCGAGACGGCAGAAACGCCCTCTGCCTTGAGTGCCACCGCTTTCTCGACCACCGAATCGATCACCTCGGTGTATCCGCGCGTCGAGATTTCGCCGAGGCCCAGGCCCAGCGCGCTGAAGCGGATGCGGTCGCCGTACAGCAGCGGGCCGTCGACGGGCACTGCGCCGGCTGCTGGCGGCACGATAAGGCCAAGGTGCGGCAGCGAGGTCATCTACTTGCCCTCCGCCACGATGTTCTGCTCGGCAATGATGCGCTGCCAGCGTCTGGTTTCTTCAGCCATGTCCTTGCCGAGTTGCGTGGGCGTGGCGTAGGCGCGCAGCGTGCCTTGCGCAGCGGCGGCGGCGCCGGTCTCGGGCGTGGCGAGCACGGTCTTCACTGCGGCCGAGAGCTTGTCGACGGCTTCGTCGGGCGTGCCGGCGGGCGCAAGCACGAAGATGCGCGGCGCCACGTCGAAGCCCGGCAGCGCATCGGCCAGCGGCGGCACGCTTTCGGCGCCCTCGAGCCGGGCGGTGTTCATGAGCGCAATGGCGCGCAGCTTGCCGGCCTTGGCCTGCGCCATGCCGGCCGTCGCGCTGACCACGCCGATGGGCACCTGCCCGCCGACCACGTCGGGCACGATCTGCGCGGCGCCGCGGTAAGGCACGTGCACCACGTTGCTCCCGGTCGATTGCTTCAGCATCTCGAAGCCCAGGTGCTGCACCGTGCCGACGCCCGAGGTGGCGAAGGAATAGCGCGCCGGGTTGGCCTTGAGTTCTTTCACCAGTTCGGCCGGCGTCCTGGCCGGAAAGTCGTTGCCAGTGACGATCATCAGCGGCGAGACGAAGGCCCCCGCCACGGGCCTGAAGCTGGTGAGCGGGTCGAGGCCGATCTTCGGCTGCAGGAGCTTGGCGATGAGCAAGGCGCTGTCGCCCATCATGAGCGTGTAGCCGTCGGGCGGCGCCTTGGCCACGAAGTCGGCCGCGATCAGCCCGGTGGCGCCGGTGCGGTTGTCGATCATCACCTGCTGGCCGAGCACCGCTGAAAGCCGCGTGCCAAGCAGGCGCGCAACCGCATCGACGCCCCCACCGGCCGAGTAGCCGACAACCAGGCGAATGGGCTTGTCAGGGTAGCTTTGGGCCCAGGCGACGGGCGCGGCGAGCGCGCCCGCAAGGCCGAGGGCCATGGCGGCAAGCAGCGCCTCGCGGCGTGCAGGGCGAACAAGGTCTGTAGCTTTTTTCATCGTGTCTCCAATGGTCATCGATCAGCGGCCGTCTGCGCGGCTCATTCAAGTGCACCCGCGGAACCGGCTTTGCCGGCCCGCCGGGTGCGCCCCCCCCAGTGGGGGAAGCGCCAAAGGCGCTTCGGGGGGCGTCCATGCTCAGGCTTTGCCCTTGCCGCGCGAAGTGGGCAGCTTGGCGAGCTCGCGCACCCGCTCGGCATTGGGCGCAAAGCCCAGGCCGGGGGTTTCGGGCAACTGCAGCCAGCCTTCCTGCGGCACCGGGAGGTCGTCGAAGATCTGCTTGAGCATCTGCACCGCCACGTAGTGGTATTCGGCCATGCCTCCGTTCGATACACCCGCATGCAGGTGCATGTTGTGGAATGGCCAGGCGCCGCCGTTGTCGATCGGAACGTTGAAGGCCTGCGCCATGCCCGCGATCTTCAGGCACTGCGAATAGCCGCCGGAAATGGTCACGTTGGGCTGCAGCACGTCGGCTGCCTGGTTCACCAGCAGGTCGCGAAAGCGGAAGGCCAGGCCTTCGTTCTGGCCGCACGCCAGGGGAATGCTGGTGCGCGAGCGCAGCTGGGCCATTTGCCGCACGTCGTTCTGCGTGAGCGGCTCCTCGAAGAAGCTGATGCCGTAGGGCTCGATGCGGCGCGCGAGTTCGGTCGCGTGGAACAGGTCGAGGCCGCAGTTGGCGTCGACATACAGCTTGACGTCGGGGCCGACCGCCTCTCGCACAGCGGCCACGCGGCGCACGTCTTCCGCAATCACCTCGTCGATGGGCCGCGGCTCGTCGCGACGCGCGAGCGCATGGCCACCGACCGTCATCTTCAGCCGCTGGAAGCCTTGCGAAACCCAGAGCCTGGCTGCGGCGGCAAGCTGGTCGCGCTCGAAGAAACCGAAGCCGAAGGTCGCGTACACCGGCACCCTGGAGCGCGCGCCGCCCAGCAGGCGCCACAGTGGCTGGCCCAGAGCCTTTGCTTTCAGGTCCCACAGCGCGATGTCCAGCGCGGCGATGGTGTGGCTCGCATAGCCGGTCTGGCCGCGGGGAGAGAGCAGCCAGTAGAGCTTGTCCCACAGGCGCTCTGTGGCCATCGGGTCTTCGCCGAAGAGCGCCGGGCCGGCCACCTCGCGCACGGCGGCGGCAATGATCTCTTCTTCGGTGATGGCGGTCATGCCATGGCCGACGAGGCCGGTGTCGGTCTCGATCTCGGTCAGGCACAGGGAGAGCGAGGTCTGCTTGTTCAGCCCCACCACGTCGATGGTGACGGGAATGTTCAGCGGCGTGGCGCTGACGCGGGTGATCTTCAAGAATGTCTCCTTTGCTTGCAGTTGCGCCCTCATTCTTGGCGCGCAGGCTGCAGGGAACAATTCGTTTTTGGCGGACACGAGCCTTCGCGCCGCGCGAAGGCTCGGGCTCAGTCGGGCCGGCCCAGATGCTCCAGCACCGAACGCGCGGCCGCGGTCAGGTCTTGCTGGCGCCGCACGCACAGCAAATGGCGGCGCACCGCCCACGGCGCATCGAGCTTCAGGCAGCGCAGCTTCAGTATCTGCAGCTGCGACAGGACGGCCGCATAGGGCAGCACGCCGATGCCCACGCCCTGCTCCACCATGCGGCAGACCATGTCGAAGCTGCCCACCTGCATGCGCACCTTGAGCGGCACCTGTGCCTCCAGCGCCGCATTCAGCAGCACGCGGTGCAGCGCAGTGCCTTCGCGCACCACGATATGGTCGTGCCGCAGCACCTCGTCGACGCCGATTCGCTTGCGCCTGGCCAGCGGATGGTCGCGCGCGACCACCACGGCCAGTTCGTCGCTGCGGTAGGGCAGGCATTCGAGCGTTTCGGCGGGCGTGTGGCCTTCGATCACGCCGATGTCG
Source organism: Variovorax sp. 3319 (assembly GCF_031456585.1). NCBI lineage: Bacteria > Pseudomonadati > Pseudomonadota > Betaproteobacteria > Burkholderiales > Comamonadaceae > Variovorax > Variovorax sp. 3319. The sequence continues at coordinate 366,897 of NZ_JAVDUZ010000001.1, read as the reverse complement.
GCCAGGCCGGCCTGCACCGCCTTCACAACTTCGGTGCTGGCGCGCTCCTGCAGGTCGATCTTGAGCACGGGATGCAGCCGCAGGAACGAGCCGATCTGCGCGGGCAGGAACTGCGCAATGGTGGACGCATTGGCCGTAATGCTCACCACGCCCGCCACGCCGTTCTGGAAGTCGTCGAGCTCCGCGCCCAGCCGGTCCATGGCCGACAGCACGGCGCGCGCATGCAGCAGCAGCCCGTGCCCGGCCGAAGTGAGCGTGACGCCGCGCGCATGGCGCACCAGCAGGGGCAGCCGCGCGCGGGCTTCAAGGTCGGAGATGCGCTTGCTGGCGGCTGCAAGCGCAATGTGGCAGCGCTTGGCCCCTTCGCTGATGCTGCCGTGATCGGCCACGGCCACGAACAGGCGCAGCGACTTCAGGTCGGCGGACATGGCTGCGCGCGTTTTCTTCAGGACATGACGAGGTGATCGAACAGCTCACGCGCCGAGGCGGGCAGCTGCTCGCGGTTGCGCGCAATCAGCTTGAGTTCGCGCTCGGCCCATGCATCGCTGAGCGCCACGGTCGAAATCTGCATTGCCATCGACAAACGCTGCGCCGAAGAAGCCGGCAGCACGCCAACGCCTACGCCCGCTTCGATCATGAGGCAGATGGCCTCGAAGCTGCTGACCTGGATGCGCGGGTTGAAGCCGCGGCCGGCCAGCTCGGCACGGCGCTGAAGAAAGCGGTGGATGGCGCTGCCATGGTGCAGGCCCACATGCTGCTCATCGAGCGTGTCGGCAAAGGCCACCGAAGGCGCCCCTGCCAGGTGATGCGTCTTGGGCACCACCAGCACGAGCTGGTTGCTGCCGAAGGGGCGCGCGTCGAATTCACCGGTGTGCACGTCGCCCGCCAGAATGCCGATGTCCGCCTCGCCATCGGCCACCGCGCGCACGATTTCTTCGCTCAGGTATTCACGCAGGTCGACCTGCACCGCCGGGTGCTGCGTCAGAAAACCCGCAAGCTTTTGCGGCAGGTATTCGGTAATTGAAGTGGTGTTGGCAAACACGCGCACATGGCCCTTGATGCCTTTGCCAAAGTCTTGCATGTCGCAGCGCAAGTGCTCCATTTGCTGCATTACGCGCTTGGCGTGGTACAGCACCGCCTGCCCCGCGGCCGTCAGGCTTACGCCCTGCGCACTGCGGTGCAGCAGCTTGCCGCCTACGGCTTCTTCCATCTGCTTGATGCGGGTGGAGGCCGCCGCAAGCGAGATGCAGGCTTTTTCGGCGCCGCGGGTAAGGCTGCGCGCATCCGCCACGTAGACGAACAGTTTCAGGTCGAACAGGTCGAAATGCAGGTTCACCGGACAAGCGCGCCAGAAAGGAAACAAGCGTGCATTGTCGGGCGAATGGCGCCGTGCGCGCCGTTCTCGGGGTTTGACCTCAGACCGGGTCCCAGCTGAACACGTCCGCCGAGCGGTCCAGCGGAAAGAAGCTTGCGCGCATGGCGGGCATGGCGTGCTCGGCAATGCTCTCGGGCGTCCAGCCCTCGGAGCGGTGAATGGAACGCACCGGCCGGGGCTGGCTGATGAGCGAGATCTCGTTGTTGCGCACCGAAAAGATCTGGCCGTTGACCGCACCGGCCGCATCGCTTGCAAGGTACACCGCAAGCGGCGCCACCTTGGCGGGCGTCATCTGCTTGATCTTGTCGACGCGGGCGCGCTGCTCGTCGGTGTCGGTGGGAATGGCGCCGATCATGCGGCTCCACGCGAACGGCGCGATGCAGTTTGAACGCACGTTGAACTTGAGCATGTCGAGCGCAATGGATTTCGACAGCGCCGCAATGCCGAGCTTGGCCGCCGCATAGTTGGCCTGGCCATAGTTGCCGATGAGGCCCGAGGTCGAGGTCATGTGCACCATGGCGCCCGAGTTCTGCTCCTTGAAATGCGTAGCCGCGGCGCGGCTCACGTAGTAGGCGCCGTAAAGGTGCACCTTGATCACGGCGTCCCATTCGTCGACGGACATCTTGTGGAAGAAGCGGTCGCGCAGGATGCCGGCGTTGTTGACCACGGCATCGATGCGGCCGAAGCTCTCGACCGCGCATTCGACGATGCGCGCCGCGCTGGCTGCTTCGGCCACGCTGTCGGTGTTGGGCACGGCCTGCCCGCCTGCGGCGCGGATTTCATCGACCACCTGCTGCGCGGGGCCGGCGCTGCCGCCGACGCCGTCGAGCGCGGCGCCGATGTCGTTGACCACCACCTTGGCGCCGCTCTTGGCCATGGCCAGTGCAATGTCGCGCCCGATGCCGCCGCCCGCGCCGGTGACGACGACCACTTTTCCTTCAACCATGTGTGTCTGCTCCAGAAATCCGCCCGCAGTTCACGGGCAATTCCAGAATGCCACAGGAGCCGGCTGGCGAGTTCCGGATTTCCGAAGAGGGGCTTCAGCGGGCCCCTCCCGGTTATTGCCGCGCGGTTCGGATGTTCGGCGGCAGCGCCTGCGGCCAGCTGGTGCGAAACGGATTGATGTCGAGCCCGCCGCGCCGCGTATAGCGCGCATACACGGCGAGCTTGTTCGGTTTGCAGCGGTTCCAGATGTCCGTGAAGATGCGCTCGGCACACGGCTCGTGGAACTCGTTGTGGTTGCGAAAGCTCACGATGTACGCCAGCAGGCCGGCCTGGTCGATGGCAGGGCCGCTGTAGCGGATTTGTACGCTGCCCCAATCGGGCTGGCCCGTAACGAGGCAATTGCTCTTGAGCAGGCGGCTGGTGAGCGTTTCATTCACCGGGGGCTGGGTTGCATCGCTCGACAGCAGCTCGGGCGCGGGCTGGTAGTGGGTGCACTCGATGTCCAGCCGGTCGAGGTCGAGTCCGTCGAGTTCATGCACGGGCTCGCGGTCGAACATGTCGGGTGCGAGCAGCTTCACGCCAATGCCGGCCGATTGGTCGCTGCCGCGCCAGAGCGCCTCACTCAGGTCGGTGCGCATGCGGTCGCGCACGGCGTCGATGCTTGCGAAAGCGGTGCTGTTGAAGCTGTTGAGATACAGCTTGAACGATTTGCTCTCGATGATGTTGGGCGTTTCGCAGGGAATGGTGAAGTGCGCAATGGCCAGCTGAGGCTTGCCGCGCAGGTTGAGCCAGCTCACTTCGAAAGCGGTCCAGAGGTCGGCGCCGAAGAAAGGCAGCGCGCCAGCGGCAATGCCCATGGCCTCGCGCTGGGTGGCACGCGCAATCGGAAAAAGCAGCGTGGGGTCGTACTTGTCGGCGTAGTCCGAGGCACGGCCCAGTTGCGACTGCTCGGGCGTGTTCGGGTTTGCGTTCGGGTTGGGGGGAATGTTGTCCAGGCTCATGGCTTGTGGTGTTCTTCGGCCGCGTGCAGGAACGGGGCGATGTGATTGACGAGGATGGCGCACACCCCGGGCGGCAGGTCGTGGCCCATGCCGGGAATGCTGATGAATTTGGAGCCGGGAATGCGCTTGGCGGTGTCTTGCCCGCAGACCATGGGCACCAGCGCATCGGCCTCGCCATGCAGCACCAGCGTCGGGCACTTGATGCGCGGCAGCACTTCAGGCCGGCGCGAATCGGCGCCAATGGCCAGCATCTGGCGAAACATGCCGGCCGGCCGGTAGGAGCGGCGCATGCTGAAGGTAAGGCGCTCGGCCAGCTCTTCAGTGCTCTGGGGGTACGCGGGGCTCTGGATGAGCCTGAGCAGCTTGATACTGTGCGCCACCAGTTCGGCCTCGCCGCGGCCCAGCGGACGGCGCAGCAGCATGGCGGCCACGTCGCTTCGTGGGCCGGGCAGGCCACGAGCGCCGCTCGAGCTCATGATGCTCACAAGGCTGGTCACACGGTCTGGCGCATCGGCGGCCAGGTGCTGCGCAATCATGCCGCCCATCGAGGCGCCGATGACGTGCGCATGCCTGATGCCGAGAGCGTCGAGCACGCCGAGCGAATCGCGCGCCATGTCTTGCAGCGTGTACGCCGACCGTACCTGCAGGCCGAGGCGCTGGCGAATGCTTTCCCACACGATGTTGCCGGTGCCGGCATGATCGAAGCCCTGGCTCAGTCCGATGTCGCGGTTGTCATGCCGCACCACGCGAAACCCCGCATCGACCAGCGCCTGCACAAAGGGCTGCGGCCAGCCGACGAGCTGCATGCCCAGGCCCATGATGAGCAAGGCGACCGGGCGCCCTTCGCCACCGGTGTCCTCAACCTCGATCTGCAATCCGTTGGCCTGGAGCTTCATGGGTTCGTCTTGTTATTTGAATTCGCGTTCACGCAGCCACTTGGTGGCCACCCATTTTTCGCCGGCGAGCACCGGTGCGCCGCCATGCAGCGTGCGGGTCGCGGGGTCGGGCTCGTCGTAGCTGAAGAACACGCCGGTGCCGCGCACGGGCGCCACTTCCAGTCCCACGTCCGGGAACGTAGTGGCGCCGCCCTGCTCGGGCTCTTGCAGGTACATGACCAGCGTGGCCACACGCTGGCCGCCGCGCTTGAGGATGGTGGGCGTGCCGGGTTCGCCGGGGTCGAAGTAGTCGTAGTGCGGGCGGTATTGGGCACCTGGCGCATAGCGCAGGATTTGCAGGCCTTCGCCAAACTCCACCGGCCACCGCAGGAGCATGGCAATGCGTTGCTCGAGCCGCGAGACGATTTCGTTTTCGCCGCGCTCGAAGAACATGCCGTCGCTGGTGCGGTCGACGTTCAGCACCTCGCCTCCGGTGCGGGTTTCGACGGTGAGCGAGCGCGCAAGCCGCACCCGAGCTGCGGCAATGAGGCCTTCGCACTCTTCGGGCGACACGAGGTTGCCGAAGACGACCACGCGCGGATGCTGCATGGTGTGCAGCACCTGAACGCGGCGGTCGCCCGCGTCGATGTAGAGCGGCGCGCCGTCCAGGTTGGGGCCGGGCATGTCGGTGCGGCGCGGCTTGGCCGCTTCGACATGGGGGAAACCGGCTTCGAGCTGCGCCAGTGCGAGGTCCGTAGTGGAGTCTTGCCAGCCGGCCGCGCGCATCGACGCGCGCAGCGCGGGCACCGAATGCCCTGCCGCGAGCTGCGACACCAGCCATTCCCTCAGCTCAGGGCTGATCGCCTGTGACATATCAAGTCTTCCTCCTGAATACGAGTCTTTCGGCCGTCGAGGCCTCGGCGTCGAAACCATAACCTTCGAGATCGAATTTTTCCAGCGCCTTGGGCGTGGCGGCCTTGTGCAGCACCGCCCAGCGCGCGAGCAGCCCGCGCGCGCGCTTGGCGTAGAAGCTCACGATCTTGTACCTGTCGCCCTTCCATTCCTCGAACACGCATTCGACCACGCGGGCCTTGAGCACTTTCAGGTCGACCGACCTGAAGTATTCCTGCGAAGCCACATTGACCACCACGGGCGTGCGGTCTGCGGCCAAGCGCTCGTTCAGGTGCTCTGCAATGCGCGAGCCCCAGAAGGCATACAGGTCTTTGCCATGCTTGTTGGCAAGCGGCGTGCCCATCTCGAGCCGGTAGGGCTGCAGCAGGTCGAGCGGACGCAACAGGCCGTAGAGGCCGCTCAGGATGCAGACATGCTCCTGCGCCCAGGCCAGCTGCGCGGGCGTGAGCGACCGGGCGTCGAGGCCGCCGTACACATCGCCATCGAACGCGAATGCGGCCTGGCGGGCGTTCTTTGGCGTGCTCTTGCCGGCCCAGGCGTGGTAACGCGCCACGTTGAGGGCCGAGAGCTTGTCCGACAGGTGCATGAGCTGCGAGATCTGCAGCGGCGATTTCTCGCGCAGCAGCCTGATCAGTTCGGCCGAAGGGCCGCGGGGAGCCTCGAAATGGGGTTTGGTGGCGGGGATTTCGTCGGGAACGGGCGTGTCGTAGTCGAGCGACTTCGCAGGAGAGAGCAGAAACAGCATCGCGGAATTATCGGGCGCACGGGTGACGGGGTACCTCCCCGGTAAAATCGCCGCCATTCCCACCCTGTGACCGACGGCACCCGCGGGTGCCGTTTTGCATTCTCCCCATGAGCGAATCCACCACTCCCAACGCCCAACCTGGACTGGACAGCCTGTCCAAATCGTTCGAACCCGCCGCCATCGAGGCGCACTGGGGCCCGGAGTGGGAAAAGCGCGGCTACGCCAAGGCGGGTTTCCGCGGTACCCAGCAGCCAAAGGAAGGCGCCGATTCCTTCGCCATACAGCTGCCGCCGCCCAACGTGACGGGCACGCTGCACATGGGGCATGCCTTCAACCACACGATCATGGACAGCTTCACGCGCTACCACCGCATGAAGGGCGACAACACGCTGTGGCTGCCGGGCACCGACCATGCGGGTATTGCAACGCAGATCGTGGTGGAGCGGCAGCTGCAGGAACAGAAGATCAGCCGCCACGACATGGGCCCCACGCCCGCCGAGGCGCGCAAGAACTTTGTCGCCAAGGTGTGGGAGTGGAAGGAAAAGAGCGGCAACACCATCACGGGCCAGATGCGCCGCCTGGGCGACACGGTCGACTGGAGCCGCGAATACTTCACCATGGACGAAGACCTGTCGAAGGTGGTCACGCAGACCTTCGTCTCTCTGTATGAAGAAGGCCTGATCTACCGCGGCAAGCGCCTGGGCAACTGGGACCCGGTGCTCAAGACGTCGGTGAGCGACCTCGAAGTCGAAAGCGAAGAAGAAGACGGCTCGCTCTGGCACATTGCCTATCCGCTCGAAGACGGAAGCGGCACGCTCACCGTTGCCACCACCCGCCCCGAAACCATGCTCGGCGACACGGCCGTGATGGTGCACCCCGAGGACGAGCGCTACAAGCACCTGATTGGCCAGCGCGTGAAGCTGCCGCTGGTGGACCGTCTGATTCCCATCATTGCCGACGACTACGTGGACAAGGAATTCGGCACCGGCGTGGTCAAGGTGACGCCCGCGCACGACTACAACGACTACGCCGTGGGCCAGCGCCACAAGCTGGAGCTGATCGGCATCCTGACGCTTGACGCGACCATCAACGACAACGCGCCCGAGAAGTACCGAGGCATGGACCGCTTTGTCGCGCGCAAGGCCATCGTGGCCGACCTCGACGCGCTCGGACTCCTGGTCGAGGTGAAGAAGCACAAGCTGATGGTGCCGCGCTGCGCCCGCTCGGGCGCCATCGTCGAGCCGATGCTCACCGACCAGTGGTACGTGGCCATGACCCGTCCGGGAGCGGACGGCCAGTCGATTGCGCAGAAAGCCATCGACGTGGTGAAGACCGGAGAGGTGCGCTTCGTGCCCGAGAGCTGGGTCAACACCTACAACCACTGGATGGAAAACATCCAGGACTGGACCATTTCGCGCCAGCTGTGGTGGGGCCACCAGATTCCGGCCTGGTACGACGACGAAGGCAATGTGTACGTGGCGCACGACGAGGCCGAGGCGCAAGCAAAGGCACCGGGCAAGAAGCTGCGCCGCGACGAAGACGTGCTCGACACCTGGTATTCGTCGGCGCTGGTGCCCTTCTCGTCGCTCGGCTGGCCCGAGAAGACCAAGGACCTCGAGCTGTACCTGCCTTCGAGCGTGCTGGTCACGGGCTTCGACATCATCTTCTTCTGGGTCGCCCGGATGATCATGATGACCAAGCACTTCACCGGCAAGGTGCCGTTCAGGGACGTGTATATCCACGGCGTGGTGCGCGATGCCCAGGGCAAGAAGATGAGCAAGTCCGAAGGCAACGTGCTCGACCCGGTCGACCTGATCGACGGCATTGCGCTACCCGAACTGCTCGACAAGCGCACGCAGGGCCTGCGCAAGCCCGAAACGGCACCCGCGGTGCGCAAGAACACGCAAAAAGAATTTCCGGACGGCATTCCGGCCTTTGGCGCCGATGCGCTGCGCTTCACCTTCGCGTCGCTCGCGTCGCTGGGCCGCAGCATCAACTTCGACAGCAAGCGCTGCGAGGGCTACCGCAACTTCTGCAACAAGCTCTGGAACGCCACGCGCTTCGTGCTGATGAATTGCGAAGGCCAGGATTGCGGCTTGCGCGAACACACCAAGGAAGAGTGCGCAGTGGGCGGCCCGGCCCACGGCTACCTGAAGTTCAGCCGCGCCGACTTCTGGATTGCCTCGCAGCTGCAGCGCGTCGAGGCCGAGGTGGCCAAGGGCTTCGAGGAATACCGGCTCGACAACGTGGCCAGCGCCATCTATCAGTTTGCCTGGGACGAGTTCTGCGACTGGTACCTTGAAATTGCCAAGGTGCAGATCCAGACCGGCGACGATTCGCAAAAACGCGCCACGCGCCGCACGCTGATCCGCACGCTCGAGGCGCTGCTGCGGCTTGCGCACCCGGTGATTCCCTTCATTACCGAAGAGCTCTGGCAAAAAGTGGCGCCGGTGGCGGGGCGCGAGGGCGAATCGATCATGGTGGCGGCCTATCCCAAGAGCCAGCCCGAAAAGATCGACGAAGCGGCCGAAGCGCATGTGGCGCGCCTGAAGGCGCTGGTCGATGCCTGCCGCACGCTGCGCGGCGAAATGAACGTGTCGCCCGCGGTGCGCCTGCCCCTTTACGCGGTGGCCGACGATGCCGAAGGCGCGGCTTTCCTGCGCGAGGCGGCGCCGGTACTGCAAGCGCTGGCCAAGCTCAAGGAAGTGAAGGTCTTCGACGACGAGGCTTCGTGGTCGGCGGCGGCCGAAGCCTCCCCCGTGGCGGTGGTTGGCACCACGCGGCTGTGCCTGCACATGGAAATCGACAAGGCCGCCGAACGCGCGCGCATCGGCAAGGAAATTGCTCGCATCGAGGGCGAGATCCTCAAAGTGAACGACAAGCTCGGAAATGAGGCCTTTGTGGCCAAGGCGCCGCCAGCGGTCATCGAGCAGGAACGTAAACGTCTGGCTGACTTCACGCCCATGCTGGAACGGTTGCGCGAACAGCTTAGGCGCCTCGGCTGACACACTTGGGGTCGGGTCAAGGTTTAGCATGGCAACGGCGGCTTTTTGTGCCGCCGTCGACTGTAAAACCTTATTCTTCAACTGAACGAACCGACGCCCAATTTGTCCATGCCCACTCCCTCGACACGCATTCGCAAGGCCGTATTTCCTGTTGCAGGTTTCGGCACCCGCTTTCTGCCCGCTACCAAGGCGCAGCCAAAGGAAATGCTGCCGGTTGTCGACAAGCCACTCATCCAATATGCGGTTGAGGAAGCCTACGCGGCGGGCATTCGCGACATGATTTTCGTAACCGGCCGAAACAAACGTGCCATCGAAGACCACTACGACACCGCCTACGAACTCGAGAGCCAGCTCGAGGCCAGCGGCAAGCACGAGCTGCTCAACATTGCGCGCTCGGTCATGCCCGACGACATGACCTGCTCGTACGTGCGCCAACCACGCATGCTGGGTCTTGGCCACGCAGTGCTGTGCGCCGAGCACCTGGTCGGCAACGAACCCTTTGCGGTGCTGCTGGCCGACGACTTGATGGTCGGCCCGGTGGGCGGAGCGCCCGTTCTCGCGCAAATGACGGCTGCTTTCGGCAAGCTGGGCGCCTCGGTTCTTGCGGTGCAGGAAGTGCCGCTCGAGCACGTGAAGCGCTACGGCATCGTGGCGGGCGAATCCATCGGCGACGATCTCGTGAAGGTCGACCGCATGATCGAGAAGCCGTCACCGGACAAGGCACCTTCGCGCCTTGGCGTGGCGGGGCGCTACATCCTCACGCCCGGCGTGTTCGAGGAAATCCGCAACCAGCCCAAGGGCGCGGGCGGCGAGATCCAGCTCACCGACGGCATCGCGTCTTTGATGAAGAAGGAATCGGTCTACGCCTATGCCTACAAGGGCATCCGCTACGACTGCGGCAGCAAAGAAGGCTTTCTGCAAGCCTCTGTCGAGCTTGCGCTGGCACACCCGGAAGTGGGCGCGCAGTTCCGCGAATACCTCAAGAGCCTGGAGCTCTGAAAAAAGAAAAGGGCCCCGCGGGGCCCTTTTTTATCGCCGGTCAGCTTTAGCTGCCGCTCAGCGCCTCTTCAGCACGTGGATGAAGTCGGTGCCGACGGTCTGCTGCTCGACCAGCTCATTGCCGGTCTGCCGAGAGAAAGCCTGAAAGTCGCGCAGCGAGCCGGGGTCGGTCGACACCACCTTAAGCAGTTGGCCGCTGACCATGTCATTGAGCGATTTCTTCGCCTTGAGAATGGGCAGCGGGCAGTTCAGGCCCCGCGTGTCGAGTTCGCGATCAATTTGCATGCTTGGGCTCCTCGGGCGGCAAGTTCAGGCCGCGCCGCCGCTCTTCGTTTTCTGCAGCCGTAAAGAACACCGGCTCGTGCCCCCGGGTGCGAAGCCAGTCGGCCAGCGCATAGCCGGTGCCGGCCGGCCAGCACTTGAGATCGGGCAAGTCGTACAGGCGATAGTCCAGCAGTTCAGGCGAGAGCTTCACCTCGCCGTCGGCCACCACGTGGTACGCGATGATGATCTGGTTCATGCGCTGGAAGTCGTAGGCACCCACGAGCTTGGTCGCGCTCACGTCGAGGTTGGTTTCCTCCTTGACCTCGCGCGCAATGCCTTCTTCAGGCGTTTCGCCGGCCTCCATGAAGCCGGTGATCAGCGCGTACATCTTCGCCGGCCAGGCGGCGTTTCGCGCCAGCAGTACCTGGCCGCGGTATTCGACGATGGCCGCGAGCACGGGCGTGGGGTTGTTCCAGTGGGTATGGCCACAGTTGGGGCAGCGCAGCCGCTCCTTGGGGCCTCCGTCTTCCATCAACGCGATCCATTCGAGCGGCGTGGCGCAGGCCTGGCAAAACTTGGGGTGGGGCATGTGGACTTCTGTCAGGCGGGGAACACGCCGGTCGAGAGATAACGGTCACCGCGATCGCACACCACGAACACGATGGTGGCGTTTTCGACCGTTTTTGCGACCTCGAGCGCCACCCACAGCGCGCCCGCTGCAGAAATACCGCCAAAGATGCCCTCTTCGCGCGCGAGCCGCCGGCACATTTCTTCGGCGTTGTCCTGGCTCACGCTTATTTCTTCATCGACCCGGCTCGCGTCGTAGATCTTGGGCAGGTATTCGGTCGGCCACTTGCGAATGCCCGGGATGCGCGAGCCCTCGGCCGGCTGCGCACCGATGATGCGCACCGCGGGGTTCTTTTCTTTGAGAAAACGCGAAACGCCGGTAATGGTGCCGGTGGTGCCCATGGCGCTCACGAAATGCGTGATCTTGCCCTTGGTGTCGGCCCAGATCTCCGGGCCGGTGGTTTCGTAGTGGATGCGCGGGTTGTCGGGGTTGGCGAACTGGTCGAGCACCCTGCCCTTGCCCTGGGCGACCATCTGCTCGGCAAGGTCTCGCGCGTATTCCATGCCGCCGCTCTTGGGCGTGAGCACCAGTTCGGCGCCGAAGGCCTTCATGGTCTGGGCGCGTTCCACGGACAGGTCCTCCGGCATGATCAGCACCATGCGGTAGCCCTTGACGGCCGCAGCCATGGCCAGCGCTATGCCGGTGTTGCCCGAAGTGGCTTCGATCAGCGTGTCGCCAGGCTTGATTTCGCCGCGCTCCTCGGCGCGCTTGATCATCGAGAGGGCGGGCCGGTCCTTGACCGAACCCGCGGGGTTGTTGCCTTCCAGCTTGCCGAGGATCACGTTGCCGCGCTTGGCATTTTCGGCGGCGTCGATGCGTTGCAGTGCCACCAGGGGGGTCTTGCCGATGGCGTCTTCGATCGTCGGATAATTCATGGCAGCCACTGTGCCATAATTTTGGGCTTCGTTCAGAACCCTGCCCGGGTGGTGAAATTGGTAGACGCAGGGGACTCAAAATCCCCCACCGAAAGGTGTGCCGGTTCGATTCCGGCCCCGGGCACCATATTTTTGACCCGACTCAGGCTGCCTCGCACAGCCCTGTATGCACCGTCGGGTGCGCAAGCCGCACACGCAACTCGCGCTTGAGCCGGGTGTTGTCCAGCCGGCGCGATTCCCCCATGAAACTCAGCAGTTGCAACGGCAACTGGCGCTCGGCCTCTTCGCGCGTCACGCGCGGCGGGCGGGGCATGCCATATATGTCGGCGGCCAGGTCGATGTAGTCGCCCATGCGCAGCTCGGTGTCGTCGGCGGCATGCACGATGCGCTGCGGCCGGCCGCGGAACAGCGCCGCCACGCAGGCGCGCGCAAGATCGTCGGCGTGAATGTGGCTGGTGAACACGTCGTCCTCGCGCCGCAGCACGGGCGTGCCGCGCTGCAGCCGCTGGCGCGGTGTGCCGCCCTCCCGGTCGGGCGCGTAGATGCCCGGAATGCGCAGGATGCTCACGCGCACACCCGCGCTGCGGCCAAGCCAGCGGACGGCACGCTCGGCGTCCACGCGGCGATGCGCGCGGGGGGTGTCTGGCCGCACGGCGCGTGTTTCGCTTACGCGGGCGCCACCGCAGTCGCCGTAGACCCCGCTGGTCGAACCGTAGACGAATGCGAGCGGTGTAGAGCGCAGCCGGAGCGCGCGAGCCAGGGCGGTGGTGCGCTGGTCGCGCCACCAGGCCGCTCCGCCGTCGCGAGCGGGCGGGGCCAGATGCAGCACACGGGTGGCCACGCCGGCCAGGCGCCGGAGCGTGGCCGGGTCGTCCAGATTGCCCACGAGCGGACGAATGCCGGCCGTGCGCAGCGCGGGCACCCGCTCGGCCGATGAAGTGAGCGCCACCAGTTGCACTCGGCCACGCAGATCGCGGCCTACGCGCTGGCCGACGTCTCCGCAACCCACGATGAGCAGGCGCTCGCGGCGAAAGCGGGCCGGCAGCGCGCCGGAAGGGCTATTGATTGAAGGCAAAATCCGGGTTCCTTTCCCTTTTTCTCTTTTCTGCTCAGGCTGAAACAAGCCGAAGAATACCGATGACTGTTGCAGCGCCGCATGACGCGGGCTTTTCCATCACCGTCGAGCCCAGCGGGCGTCATTTCGTGGTGCATGGTGACGAAACCATTCTCGCGGCCGGCATCCGGCAGGGCATTGGCCTGCCCTATGGCTGCAAGGATGGCGCCTGCGGCTCTTGCAAGTGCAAGAAGCTCTCGGGCGAGGTGGAGCTGGGTCCGCACCAGAGCAAGGCACTGAGCGCCGAAGAGCAGCTTGCCGGCTTCGTGCTGACCTGCTGCGCCCATGCCAAGAGCGACGTGGTGCTCGAATCGCGCCAGGTCACGGAAGCGGGGGCCTTTCCGATTCGCAAGATGCCGGTGCGGGTGCTGGCGCTCACGCGCCTGTCGCACGACGTGATGAAGCTGCGCCTGCAACTGCCGGCGGGCGAGCCGCTGCAGTTTCATGCCGGCCAGTACGTGGAGTTCATCCTGCGCGACGGCGCACGCCGCAGCTACTCGATGGCCAATGCGCCGCACACGCTGGGCGAACCGGGCACGGGCATCGAATTGCACCTGCGGCATTTGCCGGGCGGCAAGTTCACCGACCATGTGTTCGGCGTGATGAAGGAAAAGGAAATCCTTCGCATCGAAGGCCCTTACGGTAGTTTTTTCCTGCGCGAAGACTCGAGCAAGCCGATGATCCTGCTGGCATCGGGCACCGGCTTTGCGCCCATCAAGGCGCTGCTCGAACACATGAAGTTCAAGGGCATCGACCGGCCTGCCACGCTCTACTGGGGCGGCCGGCGGCCGGAAGACCTGTACATGGATGCGTGGCTGCGCGAGCAGCTCGCCGAAATGCCGAACCTGCGCTATGTGCCGGTCGTGTCCAACGCCACGCCGGAAGACAACTGGACCGGTCGCACGGGCTTTGTTCACCGCGCGGTGCTTGAAGACTTTGCCGATCTCTCGGGCCACCAGGTGTACGCCTGCGGCGCGCCGATCGTGGTCGATTCGGCCAAGCGCGACTATGTGGCAATGGCCGCCTTGCCCGAAGAAGAATTTTTTGCCGACGCGTTCACCACAGAGGCCGACAAGGCACTGCCCTGATCGGCCTGCCTCCCTTGGACAACACAGAAAAATGAAAACGAGACACTTCCTCTTCACCCTGCTTGCGAGCGCCGCAGTGCTTGCTACCGGCCATTCCGCAGCACAACAGCAGCGCCCCATCCGCCTTGTGGTGCCTTATGCCGCGGGCGGCCCCATCGACGTGACTGCCCGCATCCTGGCTGAGCGCGTGAAAGACAGCCTGGGCACGGTCATCATCGACAACAAGCCCGGCGCAGGCGGCAACATCGGCGCCGATGCCGTGGCCAAGGCCGCGCCCGACGGCCTCACGATCGGCATTGCGGCAACGGCGACGCATGCGGTCAATCCGTGGCTCTACAGCAAGATTCCGTTCAACGCGGCCACCGACTTCGCCCCCATCACGCAGATGGTGCGCGTGCCCAATGTGCTGGTAATGAACGCGGAAACAGCGCAGCGCCTGAAGATCAACACCGTGGCCGACCTGATCCGCTATGCCAAGGCCAACCCGGCCAAGCTCAACTACGGCAGCGGCGGCAACGGCAGCGCCGGGCACCTCGCGGGCGAGTTGTTCAAGAAGCAGGCCGGCATTTTTGCGCTGCACATTCCGTACAACGGCGGCAACCCGGCACAACTGGCACTGCTATCGGGCCAGGTCGATTTCAATTTCGACAACCTTGCCACGGCGGCGCCGAACATTCGCTCGGGCAAGTTGAAGGCCATTGCCGTCACCACCTTGCAGCGCAGCAGCGCCATGCCCGAAGTGCCGCCGGTGGCAGACACGCTCAAGGGCTTTTCAATCGACACTTGGTGGGGGCTGGTTGCACCTGCCGGCACCCCGCGCGACGCGGTCGCAAAGCTCAACCAGGCCTTTGTTGCGGCGCTGAACGCACCGGAAACGAAGACCCGTTTTGCCACGCTGCTGGCTGAGCCGGTGGCCAGCTCACCGGAGCAGTTCGGCGCGTTCATGAAGAGCGAGCTCTCCAAGTACGAAGCCGTGGTGAAGGCAACCGGCGCAAGGGTCGACTGACCCCTGCGGCCTTTGCGGGCTATTCGCCCAGGTAAGCGGCCCGCACGCGCGGGTCGCGCAGCAGCTCCTTGGCGTCCCCGGTCATGGTGATGAGCCCCGACTCCATCACGTAGCCGCGGTCTGCCAGTTGCAGTGCGCGGTTGGCGTTCTGCTCCACCAGCAGAATGGTCACGCCTTGCGAGGCCACGGTTTGCACCACCTCGAAGATCTTGTCGCACATGATGGGCGACAAGCCCATGGTCGGCTCGTCGAGCAGCAGCACCTTGGGGCGCGCCATGAGGGCGCGGCCCATGGCCAGCATCTGCTGTTCGCCGCCCGACATCGTGCCCGCGAGCTGGTCCTTGCGCTCGCGCAGGCGCGGGAAGGTCACGAACACACGCTCCATGTCGCTTGCGATCTCGGCCTTGTCCTTGCGGATGTAGGCGCCGATCTGCAGGTTCTCGGTGATCGTCATGCGCGTGAACACGCCGCGGCCTTCGGGCACCATCACGAGGCCCTCGCCCACCAGGTCCCATGCACCGCGGCCCTTGATGTTGCGGCCCAGAAATTCGATGCTGCCCGCGCCCGCTGGCAGCGTGCCGGTAATCGCCTTCATGGTGGTGGTCTTGCCAGCCCCATTGGAGCCGATGAGCGACACCAGTTCGCCTTCATGAACCTCGAAGTCCACGCCCTTCACGGCCTGGATGCCGCCGTAGCCGACCTTCAGTCCGCTGACCTTGAGCAGCGTCTTGCCGGGGGCGTTGGCTGCAGTCTTCGGCGGGGTTGCGGTGATTGTTTCTTCTGCGCTCGTCATCGTCGTCATTTCAGTGTCCTCCGGTGCCGAGGTAAGCCTCGATCACCTTCTCGTTCTTCTGCACGTCGTACGGCGTGCCTTCGGCAATCTGCTTGCCGTAGTCGAGCACCGTGACGCGGTCGCACAGGCCCATGATGAGCTTGACGTCGTGTTCGATGATGAGAATGGTGCGGTCGTCCTTGCGAATGCGGTCGATGAGTTCGCGCAGCAGCACCTTCTCGGTGGAGTTCATGCCGGCGGCGGGCTCGTCGAGCGCGATAAGTTGCGGATCGGTGGCCAGTGCGCGGGCAATTTCGAGCCGGCGCTGGTCGCCGTACGACAAGGTGCGTGCCTTGTAGTCGGCAAACTTGCCGATGCCCACGTAGTCGAGCAGTTCTTGCGCGCGGTCGGCAATGGCCTTTTCCTCGGCCTTGAACGAACGCGTGCGCAGCATGGCGCCGAACACGCCCGAATGGGTGCGGATGTGGCGCCCGACCATGACGTTCTCGAGCGCGGTCATCTCGGAGAACAGGCGAATGTTCTGGAAGGTGCGCGCAATGCCGGCCTTGGCCACTTCATGCACGGCCGTCGGCTGGTAGGGCTTGCCGGCCAGCTCGAAGCTGCCGCTGTCGGGCGTATAGAGCCCGGTAATCACGTTGAAGAACGTCGTCTTGCCGGCGCCGTTGGGGCCAATCAGGCCGTAGACCTGGCCGCGCTTGATGGTGATGCCGACGTCGGAAAGCGCCTGCAGGCCGCCAAAGCGCTTGGAAATTCCGCGAACGTCGAGGATGGTGTCTGTCGTCATGTTGATTGCTTTCCTCGGCTCACGGATTGATCGACATGGGACGCGAAGCCGCACCCGGCAATTCGTCTGCAGGCGTTTCGATGCCGGGCGCATGGGTCTGGAGCGAACCCGGTGCCACTGGGGCGTCGGAAGGCGCACCCTTTCGCTGCAACGTCTTGCCATGCTCGGGCGAAGGCCAGAGGCCGCGCGGGCGCATCAGCATAATGACGATCATGGCCAGCGCGATGAAGAGCTGGCGCAGGATGGACGCATCGAGACGGCCATCGGTCATGGCCTGCAGCGGGCCGGCCACATAGCGCAGCACCTCGGGCAAGGCGGCCAGCAGCACGGCGCCGAGAATCACACCCGGCAGGTGGCCGATGCCGCCAAGCACCACCATGGCAACGATCATCACCGACTCCATGAGGCTGAACGACTCGGGCGATACGAAGCCCTGGAAGGCCGCGAACATGGCACCCGAAACGCCGCCGAAACTGGCGCCCATGCCGAAGGCCAGCAGCTTCATGTTGCGGGTGTTGATGCCCATCGCCTTGGCAGCGATTTCATCTTCGCGGATGGCCATCCAGGCGCGGCCGATGCGGGAGATTTGCAAGCGGTGCGAAATGATGATCGTGGCGATCACCAGCGCAAGGAACAGGTAGTAGTAGAGCGTGACCGAGGAGATCGTGAAGCCGTCGAACTTCCATGCCTTGCCGAGGTCGAGCCCCCAGAACTTGATGGAGTCGATGGCGGTAATGCCCTTCGGCCCGTTGGTGATGTTGATCGGCTGGTCGAGGTTGTTCAGGAACACCCGGATGATTTCGCCGAAGCCGAGCGTCACGATGGCCAGATAGTCGCCGCGCAGCTTGAGCGTGGGCGCGCCGAGCATCACGCCCAGCACCCCCGCCACCACCAACGCCAGCGGTATCACGATGAGCAGCGAGGTGTGCAGCCCGTTCGGGAACATGGCCTTGAACCACGGGAAGGTGTCGGACAGGTGCGACGATCCCATGAGCGCGAAGAGATACGCGCCCACGGCAAAGAAGGCAACGTAGCCCAGGTCGAGCAGGCCGGCGTAGCCGACGACGATGTTCAGGCCGAGCGCCAGCATCACGTAGAGCAATGCGATGTCGGCAATGCGCACCCAGGCGTTGCCCTGGCTTTGCAGGAAGATCGGCAGTGCGAGCACTGCGACGACGCCGAGGATGTAGAGAGCGAGGTTCTTGCTGTTCTTCATGGTGTGCCGCTCCTCAAGCCCGATCGGCCACGCGTTCGCCGAGCAGGCCGGAAGGCCGCAGCGTGAGCATGACGATCAACACGATGAAAGCGAAGATGTCGCTGTAGTTGCTGCCGAGCACGCCGCCGGTGATCGAACCGATGTATCCGGAGCCGATGGCTTCGATCAAGCCGAGCAGGATGCCGCCGACCACCGCGCCGGCGAGATTGCCGATGCCGCCGAAGACCGCTGCGGTAAAGGCCTTGAGGCCGGGCAAGAAGCCCATGGCGTGCTGCGCAATGCCGTAGTTCGATGCGTACATGACGCCTGCAATGGCTGCGAGCACGGCACCGATGATGAACGTGGCCGAGATGACCATGTCGGGCCGGATGCCCATGAGCGCCGCGACGCGCGGGTTCTCGGCAGTGGCACGCATGGCGCGGCCGAGCTTGGTGTAGTTGACCAGCCACATGAGCACCACGAGCGAGAACGCCGTGACGCTCAGGATCATGACCTGCGTGGGCGAGATCACCGCGCCGCCCACTTCGATGGGGGTGGTCGACAGCAGGTTGGGATACGCCTTGTTGGTGGGCTTCCAGATGATCATTGCCAGCGTCTGCAGCAGGATCGACATGCCGATGGCGGTGATGAGCGGCGCGAGCTTGGGGCTGTTGCGAAGGGGCCGGTAGGCAACCTTCTCGATCACGAAGTTGAGCGTGGCGGCAACTATGCAGGCGATGACCAGCGAGATGATGAGGATCAACCAGCCGGGCGTGCCGGGCATCGATTCCTGCATGAGCCCGATGATGGTCCAGCTTGTAAGCGCCCCCACCATCAGCACTTCGCCGTGCGCAAAGTTGATCAGATTGATGATGCCGTACACCATTGTGTAGCCCAAGGCTATCAAGGCATACATGCTGCCCAGGACCAGACCGTTGATGATCTGCTGCAGCAAAATTTCCATAAGCGTTCCTATTTATTGCACCGTTGCAGGGTGCCATTCACCCACCGTGGCACCGGTTTGGCACCTTGGCTTGATAAGCAAAAAACCAGCCAACATGTGTCGCCGGCTGATTTGTGGGCGGGATTGTAAGCACGCGCCAGCGCCGATTTGGTGCGCGCTCACCGGGGTTTACCCGCTCAAGTCATGCTAGATGTAAGTGAAGCCATGCATCGCATGCACGCAAGCGTGCATGCGCGTATTACTCGTCGCGCTGGCTGTTGAGGCGGCGGAGTTCGCGCAGTTTTTCTGCTATGCGAATTTCGAGTCCGCGTTCGACGGGCTGATAGAAAACCTGGCCTTCGAGGCCCTCGGGCAGGTAGCGCTCGCCGGCGGCAAAACCGCCCTCCTCGTCGTGTGCGTAGCGGTAGCCCTTGCCGTAGTCAAGCTCTTTCATGAGCTTGGTCGGCGCGTTGCGCAGGTGCATTGGCACCGGGCGCGTGCTGTCTTTCTTGATGAGCGCGCGCACGGCGTTGTACGCGGTGTAGACGGCATTCGACTTGGGGGCCATGGCCAGGTAGATCACGCACTCGGCCAGCGCAAGCTCGCCCTCGGGCGTGCCGAGCCGCTCGTAGACCTCGGCGGCGTCGAGCGCGAGCCGCAGCGCGCGCGGGTCTGCCAGCCCGATGTCCTCGCTGGCCATGCGCACCAGCCGCCGCGCCATGTACCGCGGGTCGGCGCCGCCATCGAGCATGCGCACGAACCAGTAGAGCGATGCATCAGGGTCGCTGCCGCGCACCGACTTGTGCAGTGCGCTGATGGTGTCGTAGAACTGCTCGCCGCCCTTGTCGTAGCGCCGCATGCGCTCGCCGAGCACGCGCAGCAGCCATTCGTCGGTAATGTTGTCGAGCTTCTCGGCCTTGGCAGCCACTGCCAGAGTTTCGAGCGTGTTGAGCAGCCGCCGCGCATCGCCGTCGGCATAGGCGACGAGCCTGTCGATGGCCGCCTCTTCGATGGCGGGAACGGCCCGAATGGCCTGCGCCTTGGACACGATCTGCTTGAGATCGGCTTCGGTGAGCGGTTGCAGCACATACACCGCTGCCCGCGAAAGCAGGGCCGAGTTGACCTCGAAGGACGGGTTTTCGGTGGTGGCGCCAATGAAGGTGAAAAGCCCCGATTCGACATGCGGCAGGAACGCGTCCTGCTGGCTCTTGTTGAAGCGGTGCACTTCATCGACGAAGACGATGGTGCGCTGCTGTTCAAGGCCGTCGCGTGCGGCGGTGGCGCGCTCGACCGCCTCGCGGATGTCCTTCACGCCGCCGAGCACGGCGCTGATGCTGAGGAACTGCGCATCGAAGGCATCGGCCATCAAGCGTGCAATGGTGGTCTTGCCTGTGCCGGGCGGCCCCCAGAGGATGCAGGAGTGCGGCTGGCCCGACTCGAATGCGATGCGCAGCGGCATGCCTGGCCCCAGCAGATGCTGCTGGCCAATGACCTCGCCCAGCGTCTTCGGACGCAGGCGCTCGGCAAGGGGTTGATGCGAACTGGTGGCCAAACCTGCCTGTCGGTCTGCTATTGCTTGATGACGTCGGCCCCGGCCGGCGCCTTGAATTCGAACACGCTCGTGTTGAGGGCCGGGTTCACTTCGACCTTGTTGAACTTGAGCACCGAGCGCTGTCCGAAGCTGTCGAGAATTTCGAGCGCCGCGAGGGAATCTCCCTGGAAGCCGACCAGCACATTCTGCAGCTGGCCGTCCTTGTTCTTGGGCGTGGCCTTGACCCACTGCATGCCATCGCGCTCGGGCGCTGCTTCGAGCGCGAAATCGGCCTGCAGCGCGCGCAGGTCTGGCGCCGCCGCAATCAGTGCGGCCGGCGTGGAGCCCAGAGCCTGCGACTGGGCGCGCTGCGTTACCTGGTTCAGGTCGGCGTCGTACAGCCAGAGCGTCTTGCCATCGGCCACGATGACTTGGGCGAACGGCTTCTGATAATCGAACTTGAATTTGCCGGGCCGTTGGAATTCGAAAGTACCCGACGAGGTTTTGGTGCGGCCAGGTTGCCCTTCACGCGGCGGCGCAGTCACCGTCTGGGTGAATTCGGCACGGCCCGACTTGACCGTTTTGACGAAGGTCTCAAGGCTTTCGAGGCCGCCGGCCCAGGCGTTGGCGGAGCAGAGAAGGCCGATCAACAGCCAATGACGAAATTTCAATTTGGGTTCCTCAGGAAGCGGTGGCGTCGGTGCGACCATACCCCGCGGCGCATTGCGGCATGTGCGGGGATTGATGAAGTTTTGCAACGTTATTGCAGCTTTTGCAACCTGCCTGTCGGCGCGTGACGGCTGGGCCTGCAGGTATTTGCCGCAGGTATTTGCCGCTACTCGCCGGTATCGGTCGGCTATTCGGCGCGTGCCGGCACCAGGATTTCGCGCTGGCCGCTGCCGCTCATGGCGCTGACCAGGCCTGCCTTTTCCATGTCTTCGACCAGCCGCGCCGCGCGGTTGTAGCCGATCTTCAGGTGGCGCTGCACAAGAGAGATGCTGGCCTTGCGGTTCTTGAGCACCACTTCGACCGCCTGGTCGTACATGGGGTCTTTCTCGGCGTCGCCGCCCTCGCCCAGCATGTCGCCGTCGCCATCGACCGTGCCGCCTTCGAGCACGCCTTCGATGTAATCGGGCTCGCCCTGGCTCTTGAGGTAAGCGACGACACGGTGCACTTCTTCGTCACTCACGAAAGCGCCGTGCACACGAATCGGCAACCCCGTGCCGCTGGGCATGTAGAGCATGTCGCCCATGCCAAGCAACGCTTCGGCGCCCATCTGGTCGAGGATGGTGCGGCTGTCGATCTTGCTCGACACCTGGAACGCGATGCGGGTGGGAATGTTTGCCTTGATCAGGCCGGTAATCACGTCGACGCTAGGCCGCTGCGTGGCCAGAATGAGGTGGATGCCGGCCGCGCGCGCCTTTTGTGCCAGGCGGGCGATCAACTCTTCGATCTTCTTGCCGACCACCATCATCAGGTCGGCAAGTTCGTCGATCACAACCACGATGTGCGGCTCGCGCTTGAGCGGCTCGGGGTCGTCGGGCGTGAGGCTGAAAGGGTTGTAGATGAACTCTTCGCGCGCCTTGGCTTCATCGATCTTGGTGTTGTAGCCGGCCAGGTTGCGCACCCCGAGCTTGCTCATGAGCTTGTAGCGGCGCTCCATTTCGGCCACGCACCAGTTCAGGCCGTGCGCAGCCTGGCGCATGTCGGTGACCACGGGTGCCAGCAGGTGCGGAATGCCCTCGTAGACCGACATTTCAAGCATCTTGGGGTCGATCATCAAGAGCCGCACGTCGCGCGCCTCGGCCTTGTAGAGCAGCGACAAGATCATTGCGTTGATACCGACCGACTTGCCCGAGCCGGTAGTGCCGGCCACCAGCACGTGAGGCATCTTTGCAAGATCGGCCACCACGGGGTTGCCGATGATGTCCTTGCCAAGACCCATCGTCAGGAACGACTTGCCTTCGTTGTAGACCTGCGAGCCCAGGATTTCGCTGAGCTTGATCGACTGGCGCTTGGCGTTGGGCAGCTCGAGCGCCATGTAGTTCTTGCCCGGAATGGTTTCGACCACGCGGATCGACACCAGAGAGAGCGAGCGTGCAAGGTCCTTGGCGAGGCCGACGATCTGCGAGCCCTTGACGCCGGTGGCGGGCTCGATTTCGTAGCGCGTGATCACCGGCCCTGGTGAGGCAAGTACCACGCGCACCTCGACGCCGAAGTCCTTGAGCTTTTTCTCGATCATGCGCGAGGTCATCTCGAGCGTATCGGGAGAAACGGTTTCCTGGCGCGCCTGCGCGGCGTCCAACAGGTCGACCTGCGGCAGCTTGCTGTCGGGCAACTCCTTGAAGAGCGGCTTCTGGCGCTCCTTGACGACACGGTCGCTCTTGGGCACTTCGGTCATCGCCGGCTCGATCTGCACCGGCGGCGAAGGCGCGCGCCGCTTGGGACGAGGCTCGATGCGCAGCTCTTCGTCGTCATCGGCGCCCATGGGGTCGATGCCGCCGTTCATTTCGCGCGAGAACACGGGTTCTTCAGCCTCCGCGCGTTCACGGGCCGCCTGCTTGCCCATGGCAATGTCGGCCGCCAGTTCGCGCTTTTCGCGGCGCGACTCGAACAGCGAGTAAGCGCGCGCGCCGATGCGCTCGGCAATCAGGCTCCACGAAAAGCGGAACACCAACGCCGAGCCGATCACGCCAGCGGCAATGGCCACCAGCGCAGATCCTGTAAAGCCGAGCCAGCGCACGCTTGCCGGGCCGACCAGATAGCCAAGGGCGCCGCCGCCGGAACCCGGCAAATGCGATTCGAGCCGATACAGGCGCGACCATTCGAGAACCGTGCTTGCGCAGAGCAGCAGGACGAGCCCGAACCAGAACGCCAGCCTGCTACGGTTGAACCTGCCGCGCACCGGCTGCTCGGCGGGCGAAGCCTCGCCTCCGCGCAACCAGTTGGCAAGAGAAGAAAGCCATGCGCGCAGCCCCGCGGCCAGGCACCACCAAACCGAATAGCCGGCCAGGAAATAGCTGCCGTCCGCCAGCCAGGCGCCGATGCGGCCCGCCCAGTTCTTGATTTCTCCCCCGGTGCCGGAGGTCGACCAGGCCGCATCCGAAGGCGTGAAGCTCAGCATGGCCAGCAGCCAGAACAGCAACGCGGCAAACCCGGCGATCAGTGTGATTTCATGGGCGAAGCGCATGGCGCGCACGCGCACGGGTTGCCCTTCGGTGGCCGAAGAAGATTGAAGCGTATTGAGCGAATAGGTCATGAAAAACACAGCACTCCAGCCTCTGGAAGCAGCAGCTGGAGCCTGAACACTACAACAAAAGGACGTGGCCGCCAGAAGCGCCGGTGACCGCTCAGGTCAGCGACAGGAGCCGATCCTTGACGAGCATGGAGCCGTCGTCCTGGGTCTGAACAAATCCGCGTTCCTCGAGATCCTTCATCACGCGGCTCACCATTTCACGCGAGGCACCGACCATTTTCGCCAGATCCTGGCGGGAGATCTTGTCTCGCACCTTGAGATTGCCCGCACCGTCGTCGATTGCGAACTCGAGCAGCGATCGCGCCACGCGGCCGTACACGTCCATGAGCGCGAGCGATTCGATCTTGCGGTCCGCATGGCGCAAGCGCTGCACGAGACCACGCATGATGTTGTAGGCCATGGAGGAGTTTTCGGGCAGGCAGCGCGCAAACGCATCGCGGCCGAGCATGAGCACGTCGCACTGGATTTCGGTGCGCACCGTGGCCGAGTGCGGCTCGTCGTCGATCAGGCTCATTTCGCCGATGTAGTCGCCCGGGTGCAGCGTTGCAAGAATCACCTCGCGCCCGCGGCTGTCGGCACTGGTAACGCGCGCACGGCCGGTGAGAATGATGTAGAGCGCATCGGACTTCTTGCCCTGCTCCACAATGATTTCGGCTCGCTTGAGACGTTTCTTGACAATCGCGTCTGCGATGCTCGACGACTGCGAGGAGGTCAGCGAGGCAAACAGCGGAACGCGCCGCAGCAATTCAAGATTGGACAGCATCGACATTTAACAATCCCTAATACTGCGCGTGTGGGCCAACCCTGCGGAACCCCATGGATTACTACAATCGCGCGCATTGAAAACACCGTTCACCCGGTGTTGAACCGAGCGGTGATACTCCACATATATCGCTACCACCCTGAAAATGTACACGCTGACGCAGCGCAAATCCTAGGTTTTCTACTCATGTCCGCTTCCCAACACGCCAAGGTTTTGATTCTCGGCTCCGGCCCGGCCGGCTATACCGCTGCTGTTTATGCAGCACGTGCGAACCTGCAGCCTTTGCTGATTACCGGCATTGCCCAAGGCGGGCAATTGATGACAACCACCGAAGTCGACAATTGGCCAGCCGACGTGCACGGAGTGCAAGGGCCCGAACTGATGCAGCGATTTCTTGAACACGCCGAGCGTTTCAAGACACAAATCGTTTTCGATCACATTAACAAAGTAGATCTAAGCAATCGTCCATTTACATTGACGGGCGACAGCGGCACTTACACCTGCGATTCGCTGATCATTGCAACAGGCGCTTCCGCCAAGTATCTCGGGCTGGATTCAGAACAGAAATTCATGGGCCGCGGTGTTTCTGCATGCGCAACCTGTGACGGCTTCTTCTATCGCGAACAGGAAGTGTGCGTAATCGGCGGCGGCAATACCGCCGTGGAAGAGGCGCTCTATCTCGCCAACATTGCAAACAAGGTCACGCTGGTTCATCGCCGGGACAAGTTCCGGGCCGAGCCAATCCTGATCGACAAGGTCAAGGAAAAGGTGGCAGAAGGCAAGATCGTGCTGAAGCTGCACAGCGAACTCGACCAGGTGCTGGGCGACGACACGGGCGTGACAGGCATCCGAATCAAGAACACCCAGACCGGCGCAACCGAGCAGATCGATCTCAAGGGCTGCTTCATTGCCATCGGACATCATCCCAACACCGACATCTTCCAGGGCCAACTGGAGATGAAGGACAACTACATCCTGACCCGTTCGGGCCTGCAGGGTTTCGCAACGATGACCAGCATTCCTGGTGTCTTTGCTGCTGGCGACGTCCAGGACAACGTGTACCGCCAAGCCATCACAAGCGCCGGCACCGGCTGCATGGCCGCGCTGGACGCGCAGCGCTTCCTGGAGCAGGACGGCACGCTCTAGACCCGGCTCCCGCCAAAAGGGCTATAATCCAAGGCTTTGCCGAAATGAGGACCCTCTTGCGGGGTCCTTCAGCGTTCCGGCAAGCCGGGGTACCGCCACCCGTTTCTGGCGAGGTCAAGCTGCAAAACACCTGCAATCTCCACGATTGCGCCGGTGCCAGCTGTTCAAGAAAGAGTGTCCTCATGGCACGCGTATGCGACGTAACGGGCAAAGGCCCGATGGTCGGAAACAACGTTTCCCACGCCAACAACAAAACCAAGCGCCGGTTCCTGCCGAACCTGCAATACCGCCGTTTCTGGGTCGAGACTGAAAACCGCTGGGTTCGCCTGCGTGTTTCGAGCGCTGCGCTGCGCCTGATCGACAAGAACGGCATCGACGCCGTGCTCGCAGACCTGCGCGCACGCGGCCAAGCTTAAGGAGCTGAATCATGGCAACGAGCAAAGGCGGACGCGAAAAGATCAAGCTGGAATCCACCGCGGGTACCGGCCACTTCTACACGACCAGCAAGAACAAGAAGACGATGCCTGAAAAGATGTCGATCATGAAGTTCGACCCGAAGGCGCGCAAGCACGTCGAGTACAAGGAAATCAAGCTGAAGTAATTCAGCACTGGTTCCACAAAAACAAAAAACCCCGCCGGGCTTGCCCAGCGGGGTTTTTTGTTGCCCGCGTCAACTGCTTGGCGTACGGCTTGGCGCTTGGCTTGGCGCAGGGATATGGGCGTGATATGGACGTAAAAAAGCCGGCTCCAAGCCGGCTTTTTCAGGGGAGAGTTTCAAGCGGCCTGCCCGCCCGCCTCTCTTCGAGCTTGACTGGCGATCAGGCCCGCGCAGCGCGCAGCCGCGTCGAGAACTCGCGCAGACCCGCAATGCCGCTGGCTTCGGCACGGTGGCACCAGGCAGCCAGATCGGCAGCCAGTTGCTCGCGCGATTGCGAGGTGTTGAGCCAGAGCTGGCGCAACTCTTCGCGCATCGTCACCATCTTGTCGATGACCGGGTGGGCAGCACGCGCCTGCACGAGGTGGGAGCGGGCGGATGCCGGCACCTTGTCGTCGTCGCGATGCAGCCAGTTCTTGGCCGCCTTGAGCACCGAGATGTCGCCACCCTTGGTCTTGAGCGCAATCAGCTCCGCCTTGGTAACGCGGCGCATTTCGCGGGCGTAGCCGGCCATGACTTCGTAGCGGTTGGCAATGACGGCCTCGAGCGTCTTCTCGTTGGCAACGGGCTGGATGTCGCCCATCTGCATCTTCGGCGGCACCTTCTTGACCTTGGCCCAGCCGATCGCCTGCATCATCTGGATGTAGACCCAGCCGATATCGAACTCGTACTTCTTGACCGAGAACTTGGCCGAAGTGGGATACGTGTGGTGGTTGTTGTGCAACTCTTCACCGCCAATGATCAGGCCCCAGGGCGAGACATTGCGGCTGGCGTCGGGCGCCTCGAAGTTGCGGTAACCCCAGTAGTGGCCAATACCGTTGATGATGCCGGCGGCCGTGATCGGGATCCACAGCATCTGCACTGCCCAGACGGTCAGGCCGAGCACGCCGAAGAGCGCCAGGTTGATGACCAGCATCAGGCCCACGCCCTGCCAGCTGTAGCGGGTGTACAGGTTGCGTTCGATCCAGTCGTCGGGCGTGCCGTGACCGTAGCGGTCCATCGTTTCCTTGTTCTTGGACTCGGCGCGATACAACTCAGCGCCGCGCCAGAGGACTTCGTCGATGCCCTTGACCTGCGGGCTGTGCGGATCTTCTTCGGATTCGCACTTGGCGTGGTGCTTACGGTGAATGGCAACCCATTCCTTGGTGACCATGCCCGTACCCAGCCAGAGCCAGAAACGGAAGAAATGCGAGGGAATTGGCCCCAGGTCCATTGCACGGTGCGTTTGCGTACGGTGCAGGAAGATGGTGACCGCAGCAATCGTGATGTGCGTGGTGACGAGCGTGTACAACACGATCTGCCACCATGTCAGGTCCCACAAGCCGTGTCCGAGCCAGTCGATGGCCGCGCTCAAAACGGCAGAGTCAGGAATCAACATTGAAATAAGTACTCCATGGCCACACGAAGGTGCAGCCTTCAGTTAACCCGCAATTTTAAGGTGGCAAGGCCAAAATGAGGCCTTTTACCCTTCCTTAAAAACGCAGATTTACCCTACTTTGGAGTGCCGCGCCTATTTGCGGTTCCACACTGCCGCAAAGAAACCGTCCGTGGCGTGGCGATGGGGCCATAGCCGCAAGTAGCGGCGGCCGTGCTCGCCGCCCGCGCAGAGGGCCTCGAAACCCTCCACCTTCAGGCCCTGCAGCAGTTCCGCGGCGTCCAGGGGCACAAAATCGGGGTTGACGGCGCTGAAAGCCTCGGCAATGGCCTCGTTTTCCTCGGGAAGCACGCTGCAAGTTGCATAAATCAGACGTCCGCCCGATTTCAGGAGGCGTGCTGCGCTCTGCAAGATGGCAGCCTGCTTCACCGTCAGCTCTTCGACCGACTTGGGCGACTGGCGCCATTTGAGGTCGGGGTTGCGGCGCAGCGTCCCCAGGCCCGAGCACGGGGCGTCGACCAGCACCCGGTCGATCTTGCCGGCCAGCCGCTTGATGCGATCGTCACGCTCGTGGGCAATGGCCGCCGGGTGAACGTTCGAGAGCTTGCTGCGTGCCAGCCGCGGCTTCAACGCATCGAGCCGGTGCGCGGAGGTGTCGAAGGCGTAGAGCCGGCCGGTGTTGCGCATGGTCGCGCCAACCGCCAGCGTCTTTCCGCCGGCGCCGGCACAAAAATCGACGACCATTTCGCCGCGCTTGGCGTCCAGCAGCAGCGCAAGCAGCTGCGATCCCTCGTCCTGCACCTCGACGGCGCCCCGGGCAAAGGCGTCCAGCTTGGTCAGCGCGGGCTTGCCGTCGATCCGCAAGCCCCATGGCGAGAACGGCGTCACTTCAGATTTGATAGCAGCCTTGGCAAGCTCTGCCTTGACATCGGTCCGTTTATCCGTGAGGGCATTGACCCGAAGGTCGAGCGGCGCGGGCTGCTGAAGGCTTTCGACCAGCGGCCAGAAACCGTCGCCGAGCTGAGCCTTGAGGGGAGCGACCAGCCATTCGGGGAGGTTGTGGCGGTGACGCTCGAGCAAGTCTTCCGGCTTGACGGCATCGCAGTTGTCGAGCCAGCGCTTTTCGGTATCGTTGAGCGCGCTTTTCAGAAAGTCTCGCGGGCCATGAAAGCCCAGAATCGCCATGCGGCGCTCTTTCGAGCCGCTGCCCGAAGGCGAAAGATGGTCGAACAGGAGTTTTTTGCGCAAGACGGTGTAGACCGTCTCGGCAAGCGTGGCGCGCTCGCGGGGGCCGAACTCGCGGTGGTCGCGGAAAAAGCGCGAAACGACCTGGTCGGCCGGGTGATCGAATTTCAGGACAAGGCCGACCAGATCGGCGGTGGCCTCCAACAGGGCTTTGGGGTGCATACCCCCGATTGTCTCAGCCGGAGGCCCCTCCTACGCCCTGCGCGTCCAGATCGTCCCGAAAGCCTGTCGTTCGATCTCGGCCAGCGTTGGCGAATGGCCGGCCCACAGGACCAGCGCCGCACCCGGCAGGCTCAGGGTGTGCTCGAGTTGGCGGCAAAGCTGCCAGCGGTCTTCGTCGTCCATGCCGGGCAGCTCGACGAACACAATGTAGGCCCTGCGCCACGGAAATTCGCGCAGCGTCTTGCGCACCAGCCACGCTTTCGAAACTGGAAGGCACCGCGCCAGGTCGGCCCGCAGCTCGCCCAATTCATAGTCACTCAGGTCGTGCCGGGCGATCTGGCTGAAGAAAGGCGTCTCCGTGATCTCTTCCCAAGCCCTGGCCTCGGCTTCTTCAGCCTCCTTGAGGCGACCGCGCCACAGCTTGAGCGCTTCTTCGTCGTGTGCTCCGGCATCCGGATTCTCGAGCGCGGCCACCGCGCTTTTTGCAGCCCACCATCCGCTGGCAGGACTGGATCCGTGCAAGCGCTCGAGCACGGCAAGGCGTGCCGCCCGATCACGCACCGGGAGCATCTGGGCCAGCCCCCGCAAGGCTCCGGCATGCGCGGGCGCGATCTGAAGCGCACGCTCGTAACGAATGCGCACCGGAGCCGCCGGATCGAGCCGCCGCTCGGAGTCGGCCCATTCGACGAGCTCATCAGGCGTATTTCGCTCGCCTCGCGCCGCAAGAAGCTGGACGCGCTCCCGCAGGCGAGACCGGTGTGCATGGTGCTGCTTCCAGTCGCTGGCATGGTCGCGGCGCCATTGGCTATCGAAGTGTTCGATCCATTTGGCACTGTCGGCCAGCATGCCGAGTGCCGGCTCGGCCGACCAGGGCGGCACTACCGCCTTCTGGCCGAGCGCTTCGAGCCGGTCGCGCAAGACCGGGTGGGTGTCTTCGAGATCGCTGACGCGCCGCATGGCTTCTCGCAGCGCCCGGCGCGCGAATTCGTCGCTCGGCGGCGTTTCGGCAAGCTCCTTCAGTGCCCTGAAGGGGCCCGGAGGCTGGGGTTCCCGCTCGGCCCGGGCCCAATGCGAAACCCAGAATTCATCGGCATACCAGGTGGCCTTGATGGCGATTTCGGTCAACGCTGCCGCGGCGACCGGCGTGCCCAGGAGCCGGCCCGAAATGCGGTCGGCCTCGTACTCGTCTTGCCGGGCAAGCGCGAAGGTTCGGGCCGCAAAACGCGGGAAGTACCAGCGAAAAAAACTCTGCGACACCAGCGCCATCACGCCCTCGTCGCGCTGCAGGCTTGCGTCCAGCTTGAGCCACGAGAGCCGCGTACGGTAGATCCAGGCGCTCAGCTTGCCGTGATTCCCGCGCAGGTGTCCGTATTCGTGGGCTAGCACCGACAGCAGCCGCCGCCGGTCAAGCATCATCAGCAGCGGCAACCCGATACTCAGGGAATTGACCGCTCCGCCAAACACCCCGAAGCGCGGCACCTGCCGGATGCTGGCGTTGAATTCATCGTCCAGGAAGACGCGATGAACCGGCGGACCCTTGATCTTCTTGCGAATGCGGTCGAGCGCCTCGAAGAGTGCCGGTGCGTCCGCGCGCGAAAGCTCCCGCCCGTCGGGCTCGTCGAATCGAACCCATAGCGCACGCAGCGTGGCCCAAAGCAGGCCGAAAGCAAAAAGCAGCAGCCACCCGCGCGTAAAGCTGAAGCGACCGCGTCCGGCAGACAGCGCAACCCAGGCGATGATGCCCGCCGAAAGCGCCAGGCAAGCCAGCACCCAAAGGTAGCCGAGTGCGGCAAATGCCGCCACGCTTCGACGATAGCGCGCGCTGTCGTCCGCGCTGGCATGCTCGCTCAGGCGGACAAGGTGAACAAAATCAGCGCGATCCATCCGACTTTCCTCTAACCGATGCCCGCAGTTTGAAAGAAGCAAGACCGTGAACGACAACGACCTGCCACCCCTGATAGAGACGCCGCCGGGCCGTTATCGCCACTACAAGGGCGGCGAATACGAAGTGCTGGGCACGGTGCGCCACAGCGAAACCCTGGAGCCGATGACGCTTTACCGCGCCCTTTACGGCGCGCAAGGGTTGTGGGTTCGCCCCGCCGCAATGTTCGGCGAAACCGTGGAGATCGACGGTGTTCGCCAACTGCGTTTCACCCCTGTCCAGCTGCTAGGGTTTCGATAGCGTCGTTGGTGTGGTCAACCGCAGCGGACGTCCGTCACGCGGCCGCGTGCATCCACGTCGAGGTTGAGGCGTCCGCCGTTGAGTTCCATCGTTACGGCTTCGCCAGGCTTCAGTGCCCGGACGGTGCCCGCACCTGCGCGCACACGCGCCGCAGCCTCGAGTTGGGGCGACAAGGGCTGGCCAACGGCGAATCGCGCGCCATCGGCGTTGCACTGGAATACTGGTTCAGGTGCCGGGGCGGCGGATGCGGCAGGTGTCGGCGTAGAAGCTGGTGCGGCACAAGCCGTCATCAAGACAGCGCCGGCAACGATGAACAGTAGCGATTGGGTTTTCAATTCTCTCTCCCGAAAACCCGCGAATATAAACAACTTTAACGAATGTGACCTGATGTATCTGCAAGCCATCCGGCAATGGCGCGTGGATACAACTGATGCTCTTGCGCCAGCACGCGGCCGGCCAACGTGGCGGCCGTGTCGTCGGGCAGCACCGGCACCACCGCCTGCGCCAGGATGGGCCCGTGATCGAGTTCGGTCGTTACCTGGTGCACAGTGACGCCCGCCACCTTGCAGCCCGCGTCGATGGCCCGCTGGTGCGTGTGCAGGCCCGGAAACGCCGGCAGCAGCGAAGGGTGGATATTGACCAGCCGGCCGGCGTAGCGGCCAACGAAGCCCGGCGTCAGGATGCGCATGAAGCCCGCCAGCACCACCAGCGCCGGCGCGTGCGCGTCGACGACTTTTGCCAACGCCTCGTCAAAAGCTTCGCGCGTCGGAAATTCCTTGTGCGGGACCACGGCGGTTGCAATGCCGTGCGCGGCGGCGATTGCAAGCCCCCCCGCCTCGGCCTTGTTGCTGACCACCGCCGCAATGCGGGCGCCAAAGCGCTCGGCCCAGAGGTCGCGCTCGGCGGCACGCACGATGGCCTCCATGTTGGAGCCGCCGCCGGAAATAAGGATCACGATGTTCTTCATGGGACGCGGGATTATCTGTGCTCGGCTCCATCGGGCCGGAAAGCAGCGGGCCGCCAACTTGTCGCCGCGCGGACACCGATTCACAGCACGACCGTGCTAAAACTCGAAGTTCCGGAGACACACCGCCATCGGCGCGATGACGGTAGACCGATCAACACAGCGAGGCACGCATGGATTTGAGCTTCACGCCCGAAGAACAGAAGTTCCGCGAAGAGATTCGCGCCTGGGTCAAGGACAACCTCCCCAAAGAGATTTCGCACAAGGTGCATAACGCGCTCGAACTCACGCGCGACGATTTGCAGGGCTGGGCCAAGATCCTCGGCAAGAAGGGCTGGCTGGGCTACGGCTGGCCAAAGGAATTTGGCGGCCCGGGCTGGACCGCCATCCAGCGCCACCTGTTCGAGGAAGAAACCGCCCTTGCCGGCGCGCCGCGCATCGTGCCTTTCGGGCCGGTGATGGTCGCCCCGGTGATCATGGCTTTTGGCAACGCCGAGCAGCAGAAGCGCTTTTTGCCCGGCATCGCCAGCGGCGAAGTGTGGTGGAGCCAGGGCTACAGCGAACCGGGTTCGGGCTCCGACCTGGCTTCGGTCAAGACCAAGGCCGAGCGCAAAGGCGACAAGTACATCGTCAACGGGCAAAAGACCTGGACCACGCTCGGCCAGTATGGCGATTGGATGTTCAACCTCGTGCGCACCAGCAACGAGGGCAAGCCGCAGACCGGCATCAGCTTTTTGCTGCTCGACATGAAGTCGCCCGGCGTCACGGTGCGGCCGATCAAGCTGCTCGACGGTAGCCATGAAGTGAACGAGGTGTTCTTCGACAACGTCGAAGTGCCGGCCGAGAACCTGATCGGCGAAGAGAACAAGGGCTGGACCTACGCCAAGCACCTGCTTTCGCACGAGCGCACCAACATTGCCGACGTGAACCGCGCCAAGCGCGAACTCGAGCGCCTGAAGCGCATTGCCAAGAGCGAAGGCGTGTACGACGACCTGCGCTTCCGCGACGAGATTGCCAAGCTCGAAGTCGACATCGTCGCGCTCGAAATGATGGTGCTGCGCGTGCTTTCGGCCGCCACCTCGGGCAAGAACTCGCTGGACGTTGCGGGCCTGCTCAAGATCCGCGGCAGCGAAATCCAGCAGCGCTACAGCGAACTGATGATGCTGGCTGGCGGCGCTTATTCGCTGCCCCTCGTCCGCGAAGCAATGGAAGCCGGCTGGCAAGGCAACTTCCCGGGCGGCAACCCGGCGCTTGCGCCGCTCGCATCCACTTTCTTCAACATGCGCAAGACCACCATCTACGGCGGCTCCAACGAAGTGCAACGCAACATCGTCGCGCAGACGGTTCTGGGCTGAGGAGACAAGAACATGGACTTCAATTTTTCTGATGACCAGGAACAACTGCGCGACGCCGTCCGCAAGTGGGTCGACAAAGGTTATGACTTCGAACGCCGCCGGGGCATCGAGGCCAAGGGCGGCTTCTCGCGCGAAGCCTGGGACGAACTGGCCGAGCTCGGCTTGGGCGGCCTCTATATCGCCGAGGAGGACGGCGGGCTGGGCATGGGCCCGGTGGCCGGCATGGTCGTGATGGAAGAACTGGGCCGCGGCATCGTGCTGGAGCCCTTTGCCCAGACGCTGATTGCAGGCGCGGTGCTCAGCGGCTACGCCGGCGCTGAACTCAAGGACAACTGGCTGCCGCGCATCGCGGGAGGCCAGGCCATCGTTGTGCTGGCCCATCAAGAGCGCAAGTCGCGCTACCGGCTCGATGTGTGCGAAGCCAGGGCCGTGAAAGCTGGCGATGGCTGGTCGCTGACCGGCGCGAAGAGCGTGGTGCCCGTGGGCGACGAAGCCGACGCCTACATCGTGCCCGCGCAGGCTGACGGCAAGATCGCCCTCTTCCTGGTCGAGCGCAGCGCCAGCGGTGTCGAGGCACGCGGCTACGGCACGCAGGACGGCAGCCGCGCGGCGGAAGTCGTGTTCGACAAGGCAGACGCCACGCTGATCGCCGCAGACGGCTTGGCTGCACTCGAGTACGCGGTCGACGTGGGCATTGCGGCCACCTGCGCCGAAGCGGTCGGCGTCATGGACAAGACCGTGGCGCTCACGGTCGACTACATGAACCAGCGCAAGCAGTTCGGGGTTGTCATTTCCACCTTCCAGGCGCTGCGCCATCGCGTGGCAGACATGAAGATGCAGCTCGAGCTTGCACGCTCGATGAGCTACTACGCCACGCTCAAGCTCAACGCGCCGGCCGACGAGCGCCGCCAGGCGCTGGCGCGGGCGAAGTACCAGTTGGGCGTTTCCATGCGCTATGTCGCAGCCAATTCGGTGCAGCTGCACGGCGGCATCGGCGTGACCGACGAATACATCGGCAGCCACTATTTCCGCAAGCTGACGCAGCTTGAAATGACCTTCGGCGACACGCTGCACCACCTGGGCGAAGTGTCGGCCCGCATGCAGGACACTGCCGGCGTCTTCGCCTGACGATGTTTTTCCCATAGCATCCAACGCCCGCCCGCCCGCCTTGCGCCGGCGGGCGTTTTTACTTGGACTCAGCCAGGAACAAAACATGCCATCACGTCGCACTCTTCTTGCCCTCGGGCTCGTATTGACCGCCATGCTGACCGCCTGCGCCACCACCCCTTCGCCTTCGTTCAGCGAACGCCCGCCGATCGTCTTCATGCATGGCAATGGCGATTCGGCAGCGCTCTGGCAAACGACCATCTGGCGATTCGAATCGAACGGCTGGCCACGCAACCGGCTCTTTGCAGTCGACCAGCCTTATCCACTGGCGCGCGACGACGACGCAGTGGCGCAGCCAGGCCGCAGTTCGACCGCCGATTCAGCGGCCTTCCTTAAAGCAGAAGTCGAGAAGGTGCTGAAGGCCACAGGGGCCAGCAAAGTCGTGCTGATCGGCAATTCGCGTGGTGGCAACACCATTCGAAACTACGTGCAGAACGGCGGCGGCTCGGCTGCGGTGAGCCATGTGGTGCTCGGCGGCAATCCGGCGCACGGCATCTGGGCGGTAAAGGGCTTTCGCGAGAACAACGAGTTTTCGGGGCTGTCCGCCTTCATGCAGCAGCTCAACTCGCCCAAGGGAGCGAACGGCGATGAGGTCACTCCGGGCGTGAAGTGGCTCACGCTGCGCTCAGACAACAACGACAAATATGCGCAGCCCGACGGGCTGTGGATCGGTGCGCCGGGCCAGCCGACCAATATCGGCTTCGACGGGCCGGCACTCAAGGGCGCGACAAACGTCGTTCTGCCCCGCGTGGACCATCGCGAGACCTCGTTCTCGCCCGCCGCCTTTGCAGCAACCTGGCAGTTCTTGACAGGCGAGGCGCCGCGCGGCACCGCAATTGCAGCCGAAAGCAATGTCGTGCTCGACGGCCGCGCTGTCGGCGCAGAAAACCTTTCGCTGAACGGCGGCCAAGTCACTGTGTATGCGGTCGACGCCGCTACGAGCGCCCGGCGCGGCAACGCAGTGCACAGCAAGAATATTGGCGCAGATGGCCGTTGGGGCCCCTTCAGCGCTCGTGGAGACACGGCCTACGAATTCGTCCTCAACACACCGGGCTCTGGCGTCACGCACATCTACCGCAGCGCGTTTCCGCGCAGCAGCAGCGTGGTGAACCTGCGCCCTGAGCGCCTTGCACCGGCGGACGCCAGTGCCGGTGCGGTCGTCGTCTTCACGCGCCCCCGCGGGTATTTCGATGCGCAGCGCGACACCATGCGCTTCGACGGCCAGAGCCCGCCACCCGGTGTGCCGCCCAAGGGCTCGGGCGTGTCCAGCTCGCGGCTGCGCGTTGCCGCTGCGGAGCCCCAACGCGCCGTAACCGGTGAGTTCAACGGCGAGCGCATCACCGGCCTGACATGGCCGGCGGCGCAGCAACACGTGACCGTGCTCGAACTGACCTATTGAGAGCCAACAGCATGAACGATGCGGCCCCCTCCCCTTTCGTACTGAACACGCGCGATGAACGCGGCGTGGTCACGCTGACGCTTAACCGCCCGGCCTCTTTCAACGCGCTTTCCGAGGGCATGCTCGGCGCGCTCGAGCAGAGCATTGCGGAAATTGCCGCAGACGAGAGCGTGCGAGCGCTGGTCATCGCGGCGGCAGGCAAGGCCTTCTGCGCGGGCCATGACCTGAAGGAAATGCGCGCAGAGCCATCGCTCGCCTACTACCGGCAGCTCTTCGAACGGTGTGGCGCGATGATGCTGTCGATCCAGCGCCTGCCCGTGCCCGTGATTGCGCGCGTGCATGGCATCGCAACTGCCGCGGGCTGCCAGCTGGTAGCAGTCTGCGATTTGGCCGTTGCCTCCAGCGAGGCGCGTTTTGCGGTCAGCGGCGTGAACGTGGGCCTGTTCTGCGCCACGCCGAGCGTCACGCTTTCGCGCAACCTCGGCCGCAAGGAAGCGTTCGAAATGCTGGTGACCGGTGAATTCATCAGCGCCCAGGAGGCCCGGGAGAAGGGCTTGGTCAACCGGGTGGCCGCGCCGGCCGAACTCGATGCCGCGGTCGAGGCGCTGGTCGCCAGCATCGTCGCCAAGCCCCGAACGGCGCTTGCGCTGGGCAAGGCCCTCTTCTACCGCCAGCTCGAAACCGGCATCGAGGCCGCACTGGCCGACGCCAGCCAGACGATGGCCTGCAACATGATGGACGAGAGCGCACTCGAAGGCGTTCAGGCCTTCATCGAAAAACGCGCGCCCGGCTGGAAGCGCTGAAGCGAGCGCTAGGAGTCGTGCAGCCGCGAGCTTTGCGGCAGGTGCGCCATCAGGAATTCCATCTGGTCCGCCAGGATGCGGCGGTTTCGCAAAATGAAATCTTCCCAGAGGCTGGGCACATAAGGCGCATACAAGAGCGGCATGTTGGCCTGCTCCGGCGTGCGGCTGCTCTTGCGGTGGTTGCACGGCTTGCAAGCCGTGACCACGTTCATCCAGGTGTCGATGCCCTTTTGCGCGAACGGAATGATGTGCTCGCGCGTGAGTTCGTCTTCGTGAAAGTGCCCGCCGCAATAGGCGCAGACGTTGCGGTCGCGCGCAAAAAGCTTGCTGTTGGTGAGCCCGGGGCGCTGGGTAAAGGGGTTGATGCGCGGCACGCCCTTGGTGCCGATGATGCTGTTGATCGCAATCTGCGATTGCTCGCCCGTGATGGCGTTGTGGCCGCCACGGAACACAGCCACCTGCGCGCCCACTTCCCAGCGAACTTCGTCCGCCGCATAGTGGATAACCGCCTGTTCGAGCGATATCCATGACTGGGGCAGCCCTTGGGCCGACAGCTTCAAGACCTTCACCACACGCCTCCTCAAAAAGGGAAGAATCACGGAAAGACCAGGGACACGGAGCGCGCCGGAGACCACTTCAGGCGACGCACTGAGTCACAATATACCGGCTTTGTGACAAAACGGCCTGATTCGCCCAATCGACGGGCGCAAGGCGCTATCAAAAAGATACTCACCAATGCAGGTTTTCCGCGGCTTCCGGCACCCGGGCGTGGCTCCGGCCTGCGCCCTCACCATAGGCAATTTCGACGGCGTGCACCGTGGCCACCAGGCCATGCTGGCACTGCTGCAGACCGAGGCGCGCCATCGCGGGCTGCCCAGCTGCGTGCTCACGTTCGAGCCGCACCCGCGCGACTATTTCGCCGCCGTCACCAAAAAACCCGACCTGGCGCCGGCGCGTATCGGCACCCTGCGCGACAAGCTCACCGAACTCGCTGCCTGTGGCGTGGCGCAGACGGTCGTGCTGCCCTTCGACGGCCGGCTGGCGTCCCAGTCGCCCGAAGACTTCATCCAGCACGTGCTGATCGACGGCCTTGGCGCCCGCTACGTGCTGGTGGGCGACGACTTCCGCTTTGGCGCCAAGCGGGCGGGCGACTACGCCATGCTCGATGCGGCTGGCGACGCCCACGGCTTCGACGTCGCGCGCATGAACAGCTACGAAGTGCACGGCCTGCGCGTTTCCAGTTCGGCGGTGCGCGAGGCGCTGGCCGAGGGCCGCATGGCCGACGCCCATCACCTGCTCGGCCGGCCGTACACAATTTCAGGCCATGTGGTGCATGGCCGCAAGCTCGGCCGCGCGCTGGGCGCCTCCGAACCCGGCAAGGACGACGGATTTCGCACGCTCAACCTGCGCTTCAAGCACTGGAAACCGGCCGCCAGCGGCATCTTCGCGGTGCTGGTGCATGGCCTGGCCGACCAGCCCCTGCCCGGCGTGGCCAACCTTGGCGTGCGCCCCTCCCTGGACGCGAACGACGTCAACGCCGGCCGCGTTTTGCTGGAGACACATTGCCTGGAGTGGCCCTCGCATCTGGGAGCCGAAGGTGCCTACGGTAAAATCGTCCGCGTGGAACTCCTGCACAAACTGCACGACGAATTGCGCTACACCAGCCTCGAGGCCCTCACTGCGGGCATCGCCAAGGATGGGCGCGACGCGCGCGCGTTCTTTGCATCGACCCACGCCGAAACCCATCGCCAGACGACACGCGATCGAATTTAGCCCTGCACGCACCGTGCTGCCGCCCTTCGACAAGCTCAGGGCGAACGGCTTTTCTTCCGCACCGACCGCTCAATGCAGTTCGGGCTGAGCCTGTCGAAGCCCCTCTGTTTCGCACCCCAACATGTCTGACGCCGCTTCCACCACCGACTACCGTTCCACGCTGAACCTGCCCGACACCCCCTTTCCGATGCGCGGCGACCTGCCCAAGCGCGAACCGGGCTGGGTAAAGGAATGGAACGACGAAGGCCGCTACCACCGCCTGCGCGACGCCCGCCACGGCGCGCCCAAGTTCATCCTGCACGACGGCCCGCCCTACGCCAACGGCCAGATCCACATGGGCCACGCGGTGAACAAGATCCTGAAGGACATGATCACCAAAGCGCGCCAGCTCGAAGGCTTCGACGCGCTCTACGTGCCCGGCTGGGACTGCCACGGCCTGCCGATCGAGAACGCCATCGAAAAGCAGTACGGCCGCAACCTGAGCCGCGACGAAATGCAGGCCAAGAGCCGCGCCTACGCCACGGAACAGATCGCGCAGCAAATGGCCGACTTCCAACGCCTGGGCGTGCTGGGCGAATGGGACCATCCGTACAAGACGATGGACTTTGCGAATGAGGCCGGCGAGCTGCGGGCCTTCAAGCGCGTGATCGAGCGCGGCTTTGTCTACCGCGGCCTGAAGCCGGTGTACTGGTGCTTCGACTGCGGCTCGTCGCTGGCCGAGTTCGAAATCGAATACGCCGACAAGAAGAGCCAGACCATCGACGTGGCCTTCAAGGCACACGACCGCGAAAAGGTACTGAAGGCCTTCGAGACCGACCACACGATCCTTGGCGACATCTTCGCCGTGATCTGGACCACCACCGCGTGGACCATCCCGGCCAACCAGGCGATCAACCTGAACCCCGAGATCGAGTATTCGCTGGTCGACACCGAGCGCGGCCTGCTCATCCTGGCCAACTCTCTGGTCGAGATGTGCATGACGCGCTACGCACTCGACGGCAAGGTGCTGGCCACGGTCAAGGGCGAGAAGCTCGGCGGGCTCGAGTTCGAGCACCCGCTGTACGACGTCGATGCCGGCTACAAGCGCCTTTCGCCGGTGTACCTGGCCGACTACGCCACCGCCACCGACGGCACCGGCCTCGTGCACTCATCGCCCGCCTATGGCGTGGACGACTTCAACTCCTGCATCGCCCATGGCGTGGCGTACGACGACATCCTGAACCCGGTTCAGGGCAACGGCAGCTACGCGCCCGACTTTCCGCTCTTCGGCGGCCAGAACATCTGGAAGGCCGTGCCG
This sequence comes from Variovorax sp. 3319, assembly GCF_031456585.1. NCBI lineage: Bacteria > Pseudomonadati > Pseudomonadota > Betaproteobacteria > Burkholderiales > Comamonadaceae > Variovorax > Variovorax sp. 3319. The sequence continues at coordinate 327,277 of NZ_JAVDUZ010000001.1, read as the reverse complement.
GTCATCATCTCGGCGCTGCGCGACGCCAACCGCCTGCTCACCACCGAGACCATCACGCACAGCTACCCGCACTGCTGGCGCCACAAGACGCCGGTGATCTACCGCGCCGCGGCGCAGTGGTTCGTGCGCATGGACGAAGGCGAAGGCGTGTTCACCAAGGACAAGGCGCCCAAGACGCTGCGCCAGACCGCGCTCGAAGCCATCGAAAAGACGAGCTTCTATCCAGAGAACGGCAAGGCGCGCCTGCACGACATGATCGCCAACCGGCCCGACTGGTGCATCAGCCGCCAGCGCAGCTGGGGTGTGCCGATCCCGTTCTTCCTGCACAAGGATTCGGGCGAGCTGCATCCGCGCACCATGGAAATCCTCGACCAGGCCGCCGACATTGTCGAAAAGGGCGGCATCGAGGCGTGGAGCCGTGTCACCGTCGAAGAAATCCTCGGCGCCGAAGACGCGCCCCACTACACCAAGAGCACCGACATCCTGGAGGTGTGGTTCGACTCGGGCTCGACCTTCTATCACGTGCTGCGCGGGACGCACCCGAACGTGCACCACGCTGCAGGCCCTGAGGCCGACCTGTACCTGGAAGGCCACGACCAGCATCGCGGCTGGTTCCATTCGTCGCTCTTGATCGCCTGCGCACTGGAAGACCGCGCGCCGTACCGCGGCCTGCTCACGCACGGCTTCACGGTGGATGCCAAGGGCATCAAGATGAGCAAGTCGCTCAAGAACGGCATCGACCCGCAGGAAATCAGCAGCAAGCTGGGCGCCGAGATCATCCGCCTCTGGGTGGCTGCAAGCGACTATTCCGGCGACATCGCAGGCGACGACAAGATCCTCGCGCGCGTGGTCGACTCCTACCGCCGCATCCGCAACACGCTGCGCTTCTTGCTGGCCAACACCAGCGACTTCGACATTGCCAAGGACGCGGTGCCGCTCGACCAGCTGTTCGAGATCGACCGCTATGCACTCGCGCGCGCTTCGCAGTTCCAGGCCGAAATCCTCGCGCACTACAAGGTGTACGAGTTCCACCCGGTGGTGGCCAAGCTGCAGATCTACTGCTCGGAAGACCTGGGCGGTTTCTACCTCGACATCCTGAAAGACCGGCTCTACACGACCGCGCCTGGCTCCCTTGCGCGCCGCAGTGCGCAGACCGCGCTCTGGCACATCTCGCAAGCCATGCTGCGCTGGATGGCGCCGTTCCTGAGCTTTACGGCCGAAGAAGCCTGGAAGTTCGTGAGCACGGGCAAGCCGGGCGAATCGATCTTTGCCCAGACGTTCAGCAAATTTGCCGCGCCCGACGAGGCACTGCTCGCCAAGTGGAGCCGCATTCGCGATATCCGCGACGTGGTCAACAAGGACATCGAAGCCGTGCGCGCCGAAGGCAAGGTGGGCTCGTCGCTGCAGGCCAACCTGCAACTCAGCGCACCGGCCGAAGACTTCGCGCTGCTGGGGTCGCTGGGCGATGACCTGAAGTTCGTCTTCATCACGTCGGCCATCGAGCTGGCCGCGGGCGAGGCGCTGTCTACCGTGGTAACACCAAGCGCCGCGCAAAAATGCGACCGTTGCTGGCACTACCGCGACGACGTGGGCCACGACCCGGCGCACCCGACGATCTGCGGCCGTTGCACAAGCAACCTGTTCGGCGCCGGCGAGCCGCGGAGCTTTGCCTGATGGCGGCCGCACGCTCGATGCCGGCATCGCGTTCGCGCAGCGCGAGCATCTGGCCATGGCTCGGCCTGGCGGTGATCATCTTGATCATCGACCAGTTCACCAAGACGCTGATCCTGGGCTACTACAAGCTTGGTGACGCAACCTACGTGACGAGCTTCTTCAACGTGGTTCGCGCGCACAACACGGGCGCCGCGTTCTCGTTCCTGGCCGACCACTCGGGCTGGCAGCGCTGGTTCTTCACAGCCATTGGCTTGGCGGCTGCGGTGTTCATCGTGTGGATGCTGAAATCGCACGCGGGGCAAAAGCTGTTTTCGTTTGCAATGGCGTGCATTCTGGGCGGCGCCATCGGCAACGTGATCGACCGGATGATGCACGGCTACGTCGTCGACTTCCTGAGCTTTCATGCGGGCAACTGGTACTTTCCGGCCTTCAATGCAGCGGACAGCGCCATCACCCTGGGCGCGATCTGCTTGATCCTGGATGAGATCAGGCGCGTTCGCCGCGGGAAGTAATTGGTCGTTCGTTAGAGGGCTTTCTGCCCTCGCCCCAACCCTCTCCCACAGGGCGAGGGAGCAAACCCGACGCGAGGGTTTTTCCCGACTTTCTTGGCCTGTCATAGCGGGGTCATACTGCCGCGGTGCAATGTAATCGTTTACATAGCACCGCACGATGAGCATTCAATCCGTTGCAGCCAAGGCCGGGGTTTCCGTGGCCACCGTATCCCGGGCGTTCAACTTCCCGGACAAGGTCACGCCAGCCACGCGTGAGTTGGTGGAACGCGTGGCGCGCGAGCTCCACTACGTGCCCAACGCCAGCGCGCGCACCTTGCGCACACAGCGCAGCCGCGCATTGGGCGTGGTGCTTCCCACGCTCCTGAACCCCACCTTCGCCGAGTGCCTGCAAGGCATTGCGCGTGCTGCCATTGCGGGTGGCTACGCCATCATTCCGGTCACCACGGGCTACCGGCTGGACGAAGAAGAACGCGCGGTCCATCTGCTGCTGGCGGGCAGCGTCGACGGGCTGATCCTCGTGGTGTCCAACCCGTCCACTTCGGCTGCCCTTGCACGGCTTCGCACCAGCGGCACGCCCTATGTGCTGGCCTACAACCGGCACCCCGATCACCCTTGCGTCACCGTCGACGGCGAAGCCGCAGTGGCAGACGCCGTCTCACGCCTTGTACTGCTCGGGCACCGCCGCATCGCCATGGTCAGCGGCACGCTGGCCGCCTCCGACCGGGCGCAGCAGCGCTACCGGGGCTATCAAAAAGGCATGGCCGATGCCGGCCTGAATGCGCCGCCGCTCATCGAGGTGCCCTTTGTCGAAAGCGCAGTCGACATGCTTACGCAGCTGTTGCAAGCCAGGAGTCGGCCTACAGCGCTCGTCTGTTCGAACGACCTGCTCGCCATTCGCAGCATTCGCGCCGCACACCTGAGCGATCTGGCCGTGCCGGACGATCTCAGCGTGGTGGGCTTCGACGGCATTGCACTCGGCGAAGACCTCACGCCGGCGCTCACCACCGTTGCACAGCCCAACAGCGACATCGGCCGGCGCAGCGTCGAGTTGCTGATCCAGGCCATGGCCGACGGCACCGCGCTGCAACCCGAAGCGAGCCTGCTGCTGCCCTGCTTCTTTCGCGATGGCGAGTCGTGCGCATCCGCGAGCGATATCGCCGACGACTGATCACCCCTCTCACCCATCCCACCCTCACATCCATCAAGGAGTTCTTTCATGTCCCTCCGCATCTCTCGCATAGCCCGCCTTGGCCTGCTTGCCGCCGCGCTCGTTGCCGCCGGCAGTGCCATGGCGCAGACCGCCATTTGCTACAACTGCCCCACCGAATGGGCCGACTGGGGCACGCAGCTCAAGGCCATCAAGGCCAAGACCGGCGTCACCGTGCCAGCCGACAACAAGAACTCGGGCCAGTCGCTCGCGCAACTCGTTGCCGAGAAGGCGAGCCCCGTGGCCGACGTCACCTACCTGGGCGTGACCTTCGCGGTACAAGCCCAGAAAGACGGCGTGGTCGAGCCCTACAAGCCGGCAGCATGGAAAGACATTCCAGACGGCCTGAAGGACCCCGCAGGCAACTGGTTCACCATTCATTCGGGCACGCTCGGTTTCATGGTCAACGTCGATGCGCTCAAGGGCAAGCCGGTTCCCAAATCGTGGGCCGACCTGCTCAAGCCCGAATACAAGGGCCTCATCGGCTACCTCGATCCCGCATCGGCCTTCGTCGGCTACGTGGGTGCCGTGGCGGTGAACGAAGCACGCGGCGGCACGCTCGACAATTTCGGCCCGGCCATCGACTACTTCAAGGCGCTGCAGAAGAACGAACCCATCGTGCCCAAGCAGACCTCTTACGCGCGGGTGCTGTCGGGCGAAATCGCGATCCTGCTCGACTACGACTTCAACGCCTACCGCGCCAAGTACAAGGACAAGGCCAACGTGGCATTCGTCATTCCAAGCGAAGGCACGCTGGCCGTGCCTTACGTGATGAGCCTCGTCGCCAAGGCGCCGCACGCAGCCGAGGGCAAGAAGGTGCTCGACTTCGTACTCTCCGACGAAGGCCAGGCCATCTGGGCCAAGGCTTACCTGCGACCGGTGCGCGCGAGTGCGATGCCGAAGGACGTCGAGGCGCAGTTCCTGCCGGCTACCGAGTACGCCCGCGCAAAGAGCGTGGACTACGCACGCATGGCTGAGGCGCAGCGGGCGTTTTCTGATCGTTATCTGAAGGAAGTGCGCTAAGTGCTTTGTTCAGGGGGCGCAGCCCCGGGGGACATTCGCGGAGGGGAGTACCCGGTGGCCTGTGCACGCGCCCTGAACAATGGCGCCCCGCAACATAGCGCGAACTGAAAATCTGAGATGAAGCAACCCAACGCCTGGAACCCACGCTGGCGCCTGCTGGCCTGCGCAGCCCCCGCGGCCGTGTTCTTCGCCGCCTTCTGGCTACTGCCGGTGGTGCGCCTTCTCACGTTGCCCGCAACCAAGGGCTGGTCCACCTACTTCGCAGTGCTCACCGACTCGCGCTACTTGCAGAGCATGGTCAACACTGTGGTGCTTTCGGTGGCCGTGACACTTGCAACGCTGGTGCTCGGAGCGGCCGTCGGCATTTATCTTGCACGTCATGCCTTCACCGGCAAGCGCATGCTGCTGTCGCTGCTCACGCTGCCGCTGTCCTTTCCGGGCGTGATCATCGGCTTCTTCGTCATCCTGCTCGGCGGGCGGCAAGGCCTGGTGGCCGACATCGGCGACAGCCTCTTCGGTGAACGCATTACCTTTGCCTATGGCCTGCTCGGCCTGTTCCTGGCCTACCTGTACTTTTCGCTGCCACGCGCCATTGCCACCTATGCCGCCGCGGCAGAAGCCATGAACGTGCAGCTCGAAGAAGCCGCGCGATCGCTCGGGGCCTCTCGCCTCCGCGTTGCGCGCGATGTGTGGATGCCCGAGCTCGCCCCCACCACGCTGGCCTGCGGCGCCATTCTTTTCGCCACCTCCATGGGCGCCTTCGGCACCGCATTCACCCTTGCCAGCAAGTTCGAGGTGATCCCCATCACCATCTACAACGAGTTCACCAACTACGCCAACTTCGCGCTCGCCGCGTCGCTCTCTATTGCGCTGGGCCTCGTCACTTGGCTGGTGCTGTTCGTTGCGCGCCGCTTCGGCGCCAACCCGGTCGCGCGCTGAATCGAGGGAACCGCTCATGCGAAAGATCACGCAACCCAAGGCGCCCTTCCTGCTGGTCATCACAGTGCTCGTGAGCATTTTCATGATCGCGCCGATGCTGCTGTCCGTCATGGCCGGCTTGGTCAACAACTACAGCGCGGGCCTGAAGAGCGGACTCACGCTGCGCTGGCTGGGCGAGGTGTGGGAGAACTACGGCGGCACCGTGGGCTGGTCGCTCGCGCTGGCGACGGCCTGCGTGATAGGCACCGTGCTGCTGGGCGTGCCCTGCGCCTATGCGCTGGCGCGCAGCCGCTCGCGCGCGGCGCATATCTTTGAAGAGCTGCTCACGCTGCCCGTTGCAGTGCCGGGGCTTGCGACCGCACTCGCGCTCATCCTTGCCTACGGCCAGCTCACGGCCTTTCGCCAGAGCTTCGCTTTCATTCTCGTGGGCCACATGGTGTTCACGCTGCCGTTCATGGTGCGCACCGTGAGCTCGGCGTTCCAGCGCGACGACCTGCTCGCGCTCGAAGAAGCGGCGCGCTCGCTGGGCGCCAACTTCCGCCAGCGCTTCATGGGCATTCTGGTGCCCGCCGTGTTCCCCGCCATCGTGGCCGGCAGCCTGATGGTGTTCACGCTCTCGGTGGGCGAGTTCAACCTTACGTGGATGCTGCACACACCGCTCACGCGCACCCTGCCTGTGGGCCTGGCCGACAGCTATGCGTCGATGCGCATCGAGATCGGCTCGGCCTACACGCTGGTCTTCTTCGCCGTGATCCTTCCGGTCCTGTGGGGCCTCCAATATCTCGCCAACGTCATGCAGAAACGCCATGGAACTTGAACGCATTCCTATCGAAATCGCGAACTGCGCAAAAACCTACGCCGACGGCACGCGCGGCCTGCTGCCAACCGACCTGCACGTGGAGGCGGGCGAGGTGCTCGCGCTGCTCGGCCCCTCCGGCTGCGGCAAGACCACGCTGCTGCGGCTGATCGCAGGGCTCGAGGCGCCCGACGAAGGCAGCCGCATCGTGTTCGGCGGGCAAGACGTGACACAGCGGCCGGTGGAACATCGCGGCGTGGGCATGGTCTTTCAGAGCTACGCGCTTTTTCCGCAGATGACGGTGGCCGCAAACATCGGCTATGGCCTTCGCATTCGCGGTGTGTCGCCCGAAGAAGAAAAGCGCGCCGTGGGCGAGCTGGTCGACCTGACTCGGCTCGGCGGCCTTGAAAACAAGCGCCCCGCCGAGCTCTCCGGCGGCCAGCGGCAGCGCGTGGCCCTGGCGCGCGCGGTTGCCGTGCGCCCGCGCGTGCTGCTGCTCGACGAACCGCTGGCCGCGCTCGACGCCAAGCTCAAGGAGTCGCTGCGCGACGAGCTCGCCGAACTGCTGCGCCGCCTGCACATCACGGCCATCCACGTGACGCACGACCAGCAGGAGGCAATGGCCATTGCCGACCGCCTGGCAGTGATGAGCGCCGGGCGCATCGTGCAGATCGGCCGCGGCGAAGAGTTGTACCGCGCGCCCTCCCACCCGTTCGTGGCGGAGTTCCTGGGCCGGGTGAACCGCCTGTCGCGCGAGCCCGAAGCCATTGCGCAAGGCGTTGTCCGACTCGGCGGAAGCACACTGCCTTGCCCACCCGCATGGCGGGACCATGCGATGCTTCTGGCGCGACCCGAAGACGTCGAGGTGGGCGCACCCCAGCCTGGCTGGGGCCTTGCCGCCGTCGAACGCCGCACCTTTCTCGGCGACCGCGTGCAGTTGCACCTGCGCACGCAGGACCAGTCCTTGCTGGTTGCCGATGTAGGCCGCGACACGCCTTTCGGCCCGGGGGATCCGGTCGGCCTTCGCCTTCAACCCGATCGCCTGATGACGTCGCAGGAAACCAGCGCATGACGACAACAACCACAGAGCACACCACTGTCCTGGTCCAGCTGACGGACCTGCACATCCGCGAGCCCGGCCGGCTGGCGTATGGCCGCATCGACACCGCGCCGTATCTGGAGCGCGCCGTCCAGTCGGTGCTGCGGCTGCCGCAACAGCCCGACGCAGTGGTGATCACCGGCGACCTGAGCGACTTTGGCCGTGCGGCCGAATACGAGCACCTGGCGCGCCTTCTCGCTCCACTCACCATGCCGGTCTACCTGATGCCGGGCAACCATGACGACCGCGACCAGCTGCGACGCAGCTTTCCGGACCACGGCTACCTGGCAGCGGGCGTGGGCTCTGCCGGCTTTGTGCAGTACTCGGTTCGCGTGGGCGCGCTGCGCTTGCTGGCGCTCGACACCTGCGTGCCAGGCGAGAGCCACGGCGCGCTGTGCGACCAGCGGCTGGCCTGGCTGGATCAACAGCTAGAGGCTCACCGCGGCGAACCGGTGGTCATTGCCATGCACCACCCGCCCTTCCAGACGCTGATCGGCCACATGGACGAGATCGGCCTGCTGCAGGGTGCGCAGGCGCTCGAAGCGCTGGTCGCGCGGCACCCCAACGTCGAACGCGTGATCTGCGGGCACCTGCACCGCGCCATCGACGTACGCTTCGGCGGCACCATCGCCTCCACTTCGCCTGCCCCGGCGCACCAGGTCTGCCTGGACCTGGCGCCCGATGCTGCCTCGGCTTGGATGCTGGAGCCGCCCGGGTTCCGGGTGCACGCCTGGTTTCCGCGCAACGGACGGCTGGTCACCCATCTGGCGGCCTCTGGCACTTTCGAAGGCCCTTTTCCTTTCCATGACAACGGAGCACTGATCGATTGAGTCCATAGTGTGGAAAATGGGGTCGCAAACGAATCAAAACGAAAAGGATAGAAACCGGCACCCATGAAGCATCTTCTGAACCTGCTCGCCGCCGTCGCACTGCTGGTGTGGGGCACGCACCTCGTTCGAACGGGCGTGCTGCGCGTGTTCGGGGCCAACCTGCGCAAGATCCTGGTGCAGAGCATGCGCAACCGCTTCACGGCCGCGCTCTCGGGCATTGGCGTGACGGCGCTGGTGCAGTCGAGCACGGCCACCTCGCTGATGACTTCGTCCTTCGTGGGGCAGGGCCTGGTCACGCTGCCCGCCGCGCTGGCAGTGATGCGCGGAGCCGACATCGGCACAGCCCTCATCTCGGTGCTGTTCTCGGCCGACCTGTCGTGGCTTTCGCCGATGTTCATCTTCGTGGGCGTGGTGCTGTTCATTTCGCGCTCGGCCAGCGTGGCCGGCCGGGTTGGCCGCGTGCTCATCGGGCTGGGCCTGATGCTGCTCGCGCTGCAGCTGGTGGTAGAGGCCACCGAGCCGCTCTTCTCGGCGCCGGCGGTGCGCGCGTTGCTGGCCTCGCTCAACAGCGACGTGCTGCTTGAAATAACCATTGGCGCTGCGCTGGCCATCGTGGCGTATTCGAGCCTGGCGGTGGTGCTGCTGGTGGCGGCCATGGCAAGCTCCAACGTGGTTCCGCTGGATGTGGCGCTGGGGCTGGTGCTCGGCGCCAACCTTGGCAGCGGCTTGCTGGCTGTGCTCACTACCGCCAAGTCGGCCGTACCGGTGCGGCAGGTCACGGTGGGCAACCTGCTTTTCAAGGCGTTCGGCGTGGCCATCGTCGCGCCGTTCGTGGGGCTCTGGCTGCGCTATGTGCAGCCCCAGGTGCCCAACGCAACGCACGGCGTGGTGCTGTTTCACCTGGCGTTCAACGTAGTGATCAGCGTGGGCTTCATCGGCCTCACACAGTGGGTTGCAACGCTGGTCACCAAGATGCTGCCGGTGCCGCAGCAGCCGGCCACGTCCACGCGGCCGCATCACCTGGACCCTTCGGCGCTTTCAACGCCTTCGCTCGCCATTTCGAATGCCGCGCGCGAGGCGCTGCACCAGGCCGACATTGTCGAAACCATGCTCATCGGCACGCTCGACGTGATCCGCCACAACGACCTTCGCCTGTCGCAGGAGCTGCGGCAGCTCGACGACACGGTGGACGAGCTCTACTCGGCCATCAAGTACTACATGACGCGCATCTCGCGCGAAGCGCTGGGCGAAGAAGAAAGCCGGCGCTGGACCGACATCATCAGCTTCACCATCAACATGGAGCAGATCGGCGACATCATCGAGCGCGTGATCATCGACATTGAAGACAAGAAGATCAAGCCGCAGCGCAACTTCTCGGCTGCCGGCATGGCGGAAATCGTGGAACTGCATGGCCGGCTGGTGGCCAACTTGCGGCTGAGCATGAGCGTGTTCCTGAACGGCAATGTGCGCGATGCGCAAAAGCTGCTGCAAGAAAAAGCACGCTTTCGCGACCTTGAACGCGCATATGCCACCACTCACCTCGACCGGCTGTCCGACCGCACCACATTGAGCATCGAGACCAGTTCGCTGCACATCGACCTGATCAGCGATCTCAAGCGCATCAACTCGCACATCTGCTCCATTGCCTACCCGATCCTCGAATCGGCCGGTGCGCTGGCACCGAGCCGGTTGCGCGAATCGAGGCTGGGGAAGATCGAGAGCTGATCAGCCTGCGAAGCAGGCCGCAAAGCGCAAAGGCAAGTTTGTCAGTGCGCCATCGAATAAAGCGAGCTCATGAACTGCTCCTGCCGTCGGCGCAGGCAGAAGTCGATCAGGTCGTCGATCTCGGTGGCCTTGTCGAACACCGCATCGGCGCCCAGCTGTTTGCATTTCCGGCGCATCTCGGGGGTGAGATGGTTGCTGAGCACCACCATCTTCTGCGCGGGCTCACGGTTGCGGCAGGCCTCGAGCACGCTGAAGCCGGTGCCGTCTTTCAGGAACAGGTCGACGATGGCCAGGTCCCATTGAGACAGGTTGCTCGTCAGCCAACGGGTGCCTTCCCGCTCCGATTCCGCCTGTCCCACCGGGTCGACCCTGGCCACTTCGCGCAAGGTGCCCAGCAGGTTTTCGCGGATGGTGGGGTTGTCTTCGACAACAAAGGTTCTAACGGTGTCCATGATGGCGTCTACTGGCGTTTCTCGAGCTTTGTAGCAGGCTACAAAGTGCGCTCCGCACAAGACGAAGGCATGACACCCCATCGCGGGTAGGACAAGGCTGGCCGCCGCAAGGCCGGCCGCTGCCCGCCGTCAGAGCGTGAGGATCGTGCAGCCTGTGGTCTTGCGCGCTTCCAGGTCGCGGTGGGCCTGCTGCACGTCGGCCAATGCATAGCGCTGGTCGATCGGGATCTTCACCGCGCCGCTCTGCACCACGGCAAACAGGTCGTCCGCCATGGCCTGCGTGCTCTCGCGCGTGGAAATGTGCGTGAACAAGGTCGGGCGCGTCACGTAGAGCGAGCCCTTCGAGGCCAGCGTGCCAAGGCTGATCGGCGGCACCGGGCCCGAGCCATTGCCGAACACCGCCAGCAGGCCGAAGGGGCGCAGGCATTCGATCGAGGCCTCCCAGGTGTCCTTGCCCACCGAGTCGTACACCACCTTCACGCCCTTGCCACCCGTGATCTCCTTCACCCGGGCCGCGAAGTTCTCGGTGCTGTAGTTGATGGCGTGCGCGGCGCCGTGCTCGAGCGCAAGCTTGCACTTGGCGTCGCTTCCGGCCGTGCCGATCAGCTGCAGGCCCAGCGCCTTGGCCCATTGGCAGGCGATCAGCCCGACACCGCCGGCCGCGGCGTGAAACAGCACGTAGTCGCCCGGTTGCAGGCCTTCCGCCGGCAGCGTTTTCTTCAGCAGGTATTGCGCCGTGAGGCCCTTGAGCATCATGGCCGCGCCTGTTTCAAACGAAATGGCGTCAGGCAGCTTGCAGACGCACTTGGCCGGCATTACGCGCAGCTCGCAGTAGGCGCCCGGAGGCTGGCTGGCATAGGCGGCGCGATCGCCCGCCTTCAGGTGCGTAACGCCCTCGCCCACCGCCTCTACAACGCCCGAGGCCTCCATGCCCAGTTGCAAAGGCATCTGGAACGGGTAGAGGCCGCTGCGCTGATAGGTGTCGATGAAGTTCAGGCCCACCGCCTTGTGGCGAATGCGTATTTCGCCGGGCCCGGGCTCGCCGACCTCCACATCGACGATCTTCAGTTCTTCGGGACCGCCATGGCGGTCGATACGGACGGCTTTGCTCATCATCTTTATAGTCTCCAGGCTCGCGAAAAAGAAGACGCGCATCGTGCCACGTTTGGCCTTTCCGCGGCGGCGACGGGCAATGCCCGGTAGAGTCGGCGGCCATGCAGATCCAGCAGCGCCTCACGCCTTCGACCGTTTTCCTGCTCACCGTGCCGCCGCTGCTGTGGGCCGCCAATGCCGTGGTCGGCCGCATGGTGCGCGATCTGGTTTCGCCGATCACGCTGAACTTTGTGCGGTGGGCCATTGCCTTCGTGCTGTTGCTGCCGCTCGCATGGCCCGTACTGCGCCCGGCCAGCCCCCTGTGGCCGCACTGGAAGCGCTACGCCGTGCTGGGGCTGCTCGGCATCGGCTGCTACAACGCCTTTCAGTACCTGGCGCTGCAAACCTCCACGCCAATCAACGTCACGCTCGTGGGCTCCAGCCTGCCGCTGTGGATGCTTGCAACGGGCGCCATCTTCTTCGGTGCCCGGGTCAGCGGGCGAGAAATTGGCGGTTCGCTGCTCTCGATGCTTGGCGTGCTGCTGGTGCTGAGCCGGGGTGAATGGCAGCAGTTGCTGGGGCTGCGCCTGGTGCCGGGCGACCTGTACATGATCCTGGGCACCATCGCCTGGGCGTTCTACAGCTGGGTTTTGGTTCGCACGCGCGAGCCGCAAGGCGTGCGGCAAGACTGGGCCGCTTTTCTCATGGCACAACTGGTGTTCGGCCTGGCGTGGTCAGGCGCATTTGCGGCGGGAGAGTGGACGCTGACCGATGCACACATCGTGCTGGGCTGGCCCCTTTTTGCTGCCCTGGCGTTCATCGGCATCGGCCCCGCCGTGGTGGCTTACCGCTGCTGGGGCAGCGGCGTGCAGAAGGCCGGGCCGCAGGCGGCGAGTTTCTTCATGAACCTCACGCCGCTGTTTGCAGCCTTGATGTCCGCGGCGTTTCTCGGCGAGCCGCCGCATTGGTACCACGGCGCGGCCTTCTTGCTGATCGTGGGCGGCATCGTGGTCTCGTCGTCATCCAGACGTTGAGACCATGAGGCGGGGTCAGTAAGTGCCCGGATAAGCCCCGCCGTCGGCCAGCACGTTCTGCCCCGTCATGTAGCCTGCCTGCAGGCTGCAAAGAAAAGCGCAGATGGCACCAAACTCCGCCGGCGTGCCGAAGCGTTTGGCAGGAATGTTCTTCTTTCGGGCTTCCCACACGGTGTCGAAGTCCTGGCCGGTCTTCTGGGCCGTGCCGGCCATCGTGCCCTTCAGGCGATCGGTATCGAAGGAACCGGGCAGCAGGTTGTTGATGGTTACGCCCTGCGCCGCAATGGCAGTGCGCGCCACGCCGGCAACAAAGCCTGTAAGCCCGCTGCGCGCACCGTTCGACAGGCCCAGGATGTCGATAGGCGACTTCACCGAGCTGGACGTGATGTTGACGATGCGCCCGAAACCGCGCTTGGCCATGCCGTCGACGGTGGCCTTGATGAGCTCGATGGGCGTGAGCATGTTGGCGTCGACCGCCTTGATCCATGCCTCGCGGTCCCAATTGCGAAAGTCACCTGGCGGCGGGCCGCCGGCATTGGTAACCACGATGTCGAACTCATGGCCCAGCGCGAACACGGCCGCGCGGCCTGCCTCGGTGGTGATGTCCGCCGCCACATGCTTGACGAAGGGTGCCGGCGAGCCTGCTGCCGCCGCGACCAGCTTGGCAGCCGCTGCTTCGAGCGCCTCGGCGCCGCGCGCCACGATCACCACGTTCACGCCCTCGCGCACCAGCGCTTCGGCGCAGCCGTAGCCGAGCCCCTTGCTCGCGCCGCACACCAGCGCGGTCTTGCCTGCAATGCCCAGATCCATGTTTTTCTCCTGTACTGCAGGGGCGCTAGCGCCCCGTGCGTGTGAAAACGAAGATGCCCGCAATCACGAGCACCGTGCCGGCCGCAATCCACGCGGTGAACGGCTCGCCGAGTATGACCACCCCCATGAGGATGGTCGAAAGAGGCCCGATCATGCCGGTTTGCGCAGCCATGGCGGGGCCGATGCGCTCGATGGCCATCATGACCATCAGGACAGGTACCGCCGTGCAAAGCGTTGCGTTGAGCACCGACAGCCAGATGACCTCGGGCGCCGCCTGCATTGCAACGCTCATGGGCCGCGTGAGCACAAATTGCAGGATGCACAGCACGCAGGCCACGGTGGTGGCCAGGCCCACGAGCCGCAGCGAGCCGAGCCGCTTGACGAACTCACCGCTGTAGACCAGATAGCCCGCATAGCTCACCGCGCTCAGGAACACCAGAAAAGCGCCCCAGGCTGCCGCCCCGCCGCCCTTGCCGCCGCCGCCGGTCCAGAGCTCATGCCCGAACACCAGCAGCACGCCGGCGTAGCTCACGATCATGCCCAGCACCTGCGGCCGCGTTGCTCGGCGCCCGTACAGCAGCCAGCCGAAGAGCAGCACCAGCGTAGGGTTGAGATAAAGAATCAGCCGCTCGAAGCTGGCCGAGATGTAGGCAAGCCCTGCAAAGTCGAGAAAGCTTGCAAGGTAGTAGCCGGAGAAGCCGAGCCCGATCACTCCAAGCCAATCGCGAAACGTGAGCGCAGGCTTGCCGCGCCCCGCCCACCACGCCATGACCGCAAAAAGCGGCAGCGCAAAGAGCATGCGCAGCATGATCAGCGTAATGGCATCCACGCCGTGGCGATACGCCAGCTTGACGATGATGGCCTTGCCGCTGAACGCGATGGCGCCCAGCGAAGCGAGGATGAGGCCGGGCGCAATGCTCTTTGCGCTGCCCTGGGCAGAGGGAATGCCGGTCTGTACGGCGGACTTGGTCATCCCTCGATCATCGCGTGGTCTTCAATAGCCTGCAGCCACGCCATCGCGGCGCGGATCGCTGGCGGCCACATAGCCTTCCACCGACGGATCGCCAGCGCGCCAGATGAACTGGCCGGCGCCGAAGTCCTGGTAGGAGTCGTTGATCACGTCCAGTTTGTGGCCGAGGTCGCGCAGGCCCTGCACGGTGTTCGGATTCATTGCCGCCTCGACGTTGATCTCGAGCCCCGCGTTGAAGCGCCAGCGCGGCGCATCGCACGCGGCCTGCGGGTTCTGCTTGTAGTCGAGCATGCGCACCAGCGTTTGCATATGGCCCTGGGGCTGCATGTTGCCGCCCATCACGCCAAAGCTCATGACCGGCTGGCCGTCCTTGGTAAGGAAGGCCGGAATGATGGTGTGGAAGGGCCGCTTTCCCGGTGCCACCACGTTGGGACTCTCGGCCTTCAGGCTGAAGCCGTGGCCGCGGTTCTGCAGGCTGATGCCGAACTCGGGTTCAACGCAACCCGAGCCGAAGCCCATGTAGTTGCTCTGGATGAAGCTCACCATCATGCCGCTCTCGTCAGCAGCCGTGAGGTAGATGGTGCCGCCCTTTACGGGGTTGCCGGCCTTGAAGTCCTGCGCCTTTTTCACGTCGATAAGTCTCGCACGCGATGCAAGGTATGCGTCATCGAGCATTTGCGCGGGGGTCACCGTCATCGACGATGGCTCCGACACGTAGCGGTACACGTCGGCAAAGGCGAGCTTCATGGCCTCGATCTGCAAATGCTGCGAAGCGACCGAGTCGACCGGCAGCGAAGCGATGTCGAACTTTTCGAGAATGCCGAGCGCGATCAGCGCGGCAATGCCTTGGCCATTGGGCGGAATTTCGTGCAGCGTGTGGCCGCGGTAGTCGCGAGAAATCGGCTTGACCCATTCGGGCTGGTACGCCGACAGGTCGGCCACGGTGAGCGAGCCGCCCTGCTCCTTCGAAAACCTGGCGAGCGCTTCGGCGATTTCGCCGCTGTAGTAGGCCTCGCCCTTGGTGCGGGCAATGGCCTTGAGCGCGCGCGCGGCGGCCGGAAAACGAAACAGCTCACCGATCTCGGGTGCGCGGCCCCAAGGCAGAAACGCCTGCGCAAAGCCCGGCTGCGACTCGAGCAGCGCAGTGGCCGCGACCCACTTGCCCTGCACCACCGGCGGCACAAGGTAGCCACGCTCGGCAATGTCGATGGCCGGTGCCAGCAAGTCGGCGAAAGGCAGCTTGCCGAAACGATCGCTCAGCGCCACCCAGCTGCGCACCGCGCCCGGCACCGTGACCGAATCGATACCGCGCATTGGCGGCGTGGCGGCATCGGCGCCGTACTTGGCCTTGAAGTATTCAGGCGTCCAGGCCTTGGGCGCAGGACCGGAGCCGTTGAGGCCATGCAGTTCCTTGCCGTCCCACAGGATGCAGAACGCGTCGCTGCCGAGGCCGTTGCTCACCGGCTCGACCAGCGTCATCACGGCCGCCGTGGCAATGGCCGCATCGACGGCGTTGCCGCCTTGCTGGAGCATGCGCAGCCCGGCTTGCGAAGCCAGCGGGTGCGAGGTCGACACCACATTGCGCGCGAAGATCGGAATGCGTGTGGAGAGGTACGGATTGTTGAAATCGAAGTTCATGTCGGTTTGTCTCGTCGTCAGTCGTTGGTGATCTTGCGGTCGACCACGATTTTTTTCCACTTGGCGGCATCGGCCGCCACCATCTTTGCGAACTGCTCGGGCGTTCCGGCGGTGGCGGGCTCGATGCCCAGGCGCGAGAGCTTGTCTTTCACTTCGGGGTCTGCCAGCGCTTCGTTGGCCGCCTTGTTGACGCGCGCCACGATGTCCGCGGGCAGCCCTTTCGGCCCATAGAAGCCGAACCAGGTGTTCGACTCGTATCCCGGCAGCGTGTCGGCGATGGGTGGCAGCTCCGGCGCCAGGGGGCTGCGCTTGAGCGTGGTAACGCCGAGCGCGCGCAAGCGACCGTCGCGCACGTGCGGCATGCCGGTGGGCAGCGAGTCGAACAGCACGTCGATCTTTCCGCTGATCAGGTCGGGAATGGCAAGCGCCGTGCCCTTGTAGGGAATGTGCGTGACGAACACGCCGGCCTGCGCCTTGAAGAGCTCTGCCGTGAGCTGCACGATGGTGCCGTTGCCGCTCGAAGCGTAGTTGAGCTTGCCCGGGTTCTTCTTGGCATGGTCGATCCATTCGCGCACGGTCTTCGCGGGTGAATTGACCGGCACCAGCATGATGCTGGGTGCATCGCCCACATGCGCGATGGGCGAAAAATCGCGCACCGTGTCGTAAGGCAGCTTGCTGGTGATGGCCGGGCCGATCGAATGCGTGCTGGTGGTGGCCAGCAGCAGGGTGTAGCCGTCGGCAGGCGCCTTTGCCACCAGGTCGGAACCGATGGCGCCGCCGGCACCCGGCTTGTTGTCGATGACCAGCATGGCGCCGAGCTTGTCGCCCATCTTCTGGCCCAGCGTGCGGGCAAAGAGATCGGTGGCGCCGCCTGCAGGAAACGGCACAACAAGCCGCACCGGTTTGGTGGGATAGCCCTGCGCGAAGCTGGCGGTGCTCGATGCAGCCAGGCAAAGCGCCGCGGCAACCCCTTGAAGGAACTGGATTCGTTTCATGGTGCTGGATTCTGGCCCGGTAGAGAAACCTTGCATGCTATGCAGCCGTGACGCATCAAGCCAGATAATCCACCTTATTCAACTATGAACAGGGTTTATGGCAAAGAACGCCCCGGATGAGGTTTCGCTGCAGCAATTGCGGGCGTTGGCGGCAGTGGCCGAAACGGGCAGCTTTACCCTCGCGGCGGAAAGCCTGCAGCTGACGCAGCCCGCAATCAGCCACCTGGTCAGGCGCATGGAAGAAGAACTCGGCCAACCGCTGGTGGTGCGGGGCCGCCGTATCCAGCTGACGAGTGCGGGCCAGGTGATGGTTGAAACGGCCGTGCGCGCGCTCCGACTCATCGATGAGTCGGTAGAGGCATGCCGCTCGCAGTCGCAGTTGCGCGAAGGGCGGGTGGTGCTGGCGGTCGGGCACCTCACGGCGGGTGCGCTGCTGCCGCCGATGCTCGGCCGCTTTTCGCAGAAGCACCCCACACTGGCGACCACGCTGCTCGACAGCACTGCGGAGCAGATGATTTCGCGGCTCCTTTCGCAGGAGGCCGATCTGGGCTTCGGCTCGGACATCGGGCAGAAGCATTCCGAACTGGCAACCGAACCACTGTTTACGGAACGCATGGCGCTTTTCGTACGCGAAGACCATCCGCTGGCGCAGCGCGTGGTGGTCGATGCCAGGCACCTGGAGGCGCTGCCTTTCATTCACGTCAACCCCGACGCCAATGTGTGGCGCTCGGTCAGCCGGCAACTGTCGAGCGTGGCGAACGTGTACCCGCAGGTGGCCCACCACGTGTCGATGTTGTCGACCGCGTTCGGCTTGATACAGGCAGGCGCGGGAGTGGCGCTGCTGCCGCGCTATGTGGAAGTGTTGATGCCGGGCAATCTGCGCGCGGTGGCGGTCACGCGTCCCACGCTT
Organism: Variovorax sp. 3319; assembly: GCF_031456585.1. Classification (NCBI taxonomy): domain Bacteria; kingdom Pseudomonadati; phylum Pseudomonadota; class Betaproteobacteria; order Burkholderiales; family Comamonadaceae; genus Variovorax; species Variovorax sp. 3319. Next base: position 309,571 of record NZ_JAVDUZ010000001.1, on the reverse strand, counting down.
GAATATCCGGTGGTCGCGGTAAGGCTTGCCAAGCACCCGCTCAGCCCTGCAGCCCTGGCTTTCCTGGCAATGGCTCGGCAGCACATGAAACCGGCGAGGGCCGGCAAGCCGTAGGCCCTCTTGCGCCAACGGAGCCGCCGAAATGAAAAACGGCGCCCAAAGGCGCCGTTTTCAGAAAAAGCACAAAGACGGAAATCAGTCTTCGACGAAAGCCTCTTCGCGCTTCGCCTTCACCGCGGGCAACAGCACGATTACCAGCAGCAGCGCAGCGGCGAGCAGCAGGCCAAGCGAGATCGGACGCGTGACGAACACGCTCCAGTCACCACGCGAGAGCAGCAGCGAGCGGCGCAGGTTTTCTTCCATCATCGGCCCCAGGATAAAGCCCAGCAGCAACGGTGCAGGCTCGCAACCCAGCTTGAAGAAGGTGTAGCCCACGAAGCCGAAGACACCGACCATCCAGATGTCCCACGTGTTGTTGTTCGTGGAGTACACGCCAATGGCGCAGAACAGCACGATGGCGGGGAACAGGAACTTGTACGGCACCGACAGCAGCTTGATCCACATGCCGATGAGCGGCAGGTTGAGCACGATCAGCATCGCGTTGCCGAGCCACATCGAGGCGATCAGGCCCCAGAACAGCTCGGGGTTGCTGGTCATCACCTGCGGGCCCGGCTGGATGTTGTGGATGGTCATTGCGCCCACCATCAGCGCCATCACGGCATTGGGCGGAATACCCAGCGTGAGCAGCGGAATGAAGGAGGTCTGCGCGCCGGCGTTGTTGGCTGCCTCGGGTGCTGCCACGCCGCGGATGTTGCCCTTGCCGAAGGGCACTTCGCCCGGGTGCAGCTTGGTCTTCTTTTCGATCGTGTAGGCAGCAAAGGCCGACAGCAACGCGCCGCCGCCCGGCAAGATGCCCAGCGACGAACCCAGCGCAGTGCCGCGCAGCACGGCAGGAATCATGCGCTTGAAGTCTTCCTTGGTCGGGAACAGGCCCGAGACCTTGGCGGTAAACACTTCACGCTCGTCGTCGGGACGCGAAAGGTTGGCAATGATTTCGCCGTAGCCGAACACGCCCATGGCAATGGCCACAAAGCCGATGCCGTCAGTCAGTTCAGGAACGTCGAAGCTGTAGCGCGCAACGCCCGAGTTCACGTCGGTGCCCACCAGGCCCAGCAACAGGCCGAGCACGATCATGGCAATTGCCTTGAGCAGCGAGCCCGAAGCCAGCACCACGGCGCCGATCAGGCCCAGGATCATCAGCGAGAAGTATTCGGCCGGGCCGAACTTGAAGGCCAGTTCGGTCAGCGGCGGTGCAAAGGCAGCCAGGATGAGCGTGCCCACGCAGCCGGCAAAGAACGAGCCCAGGCCTGCTGCGGCAAGCGCCGGACCTGCACGGCCCTTGCGCGCCATCTGGTAGCCGTCGATCACGGTCACCACCGACGACGATTCGCCCGGCAGGTTCACCAGAATTGCGGTGGTCGAGCCGCCGTATTGCGCGCCGTAGTAGATGCCGGCCAGCATGATCAGCGCCGACACGGGCGGCAGCGCATACGTGGCGGGCAGCAGCATTGCAATGGTTGCAACCGGGCCGATGCCCGGCAGCACGCCGATCAGCGTGCCCAGAATACAGCCGACCAGGCAGTACAGCAGATTCGTGAAGGTAAAGGCAACGCCAAAACCCATCGAGAGGTGTTCAAACAATTCCATGTGAGCAGCTTTCTTCTCAACCGGTGATGAAGGTCGGCCAGACCTGGATCTGCAGCTTGAGCGCCCAGATGAACGCGATATAGCTGCCGATGGCCAGCACAGTGGCCAGGATCAGCACGCTTGGCAGCTTGAACTCGTGGCCGGCGAGGCTTGCGATGATCACCAGCGCGTAGATGGCGATGATCATTCCCATGGCGGGTACGCCAAGGCTCGGCAGGCCGCCCAGCAAGATGCCGAATGCGAGGTTGGCGCCCAGAATGAACACCACCTGCTTCCAGGCCCACTTGCCGATCTTTTCGCCATCGGTGGTTTCAACGGTCAGGCCGCTGAACATGATTCCCAGGCCGATGAAGGCCATGAGAATGCCCAGCATCAACGGGAAGTAACCCGGCCCCATGCGGGCCCCGGTGCCTACGCTGTAGGTGGTGGCGCCCCATGCGAACGCCACGCCCACGACCGTAAACATCAGGCCCGAGAAAAAGTCTTTCTGACTCTTGATCTTCACGAACAGTCTCCTCGAACAAATTTCGATGCGAGATTGTCGAGTCAGCTGGCGGTCAGGCTGATGTGGATTCCACTAACCGAGCGCCTAGGGATAACCCGAAAGACTTCACAGCGCCAAGGCTCATTCGAGCGGCGGCGTGGCGCTCAGTACCTCTTCGATGGTCGTTACGCCCTCGGCCACGCGCAATGCACCTGCAAGGCGCAGCGGGCGCATGCCGTCGATCACGGCTTGCCGCCGCAGCCCTGCGAGGTTCGGCTCCTTGTTGACCTGGGACTTGAAGTCTTCGCTGATGCTCAGCAGTTCGTACAGCCCCATGCGGCCCATGTAGCCCGTCATGCGGCAATCGACGCAACCCACCGGTTTGTACGCACGCACCGAGCCGGTGATCTGCCAGGGCTTGACGATGGCTTCGAGCTTCTCGCGCGTGATCGTGTCGTCGGGCTGCTTGCAGTTGGGGCACAGCGTGCGCACCAGCCGCTGCGCGAGCACGCCCAGCATCACGGCGTTGATGAGGTACGAAGGCACGCCAAGCTCCATCAGCCGCGTGATGGCGCTCGGCGCATCGTTGGTGTGCAGCGTGCTGAACACCAGGTGGCCGGTGAGCGCGGCCTGCACCGCCATTTCGCCCGTGGCAAGGTCGCGGATTTCCCCGACCATGATGATGTCCGGGTCCTGCCGCATCAGCGCGCGCAGGCCTTCGGTAAAACCGAAATCCAGCTGCGGCTGCACCTGCGTCTGGTTGAACGAAGGCTCGATCATTTCGATCGGGTCTTCGACCGTGCTCACGTTGACTTCTTCGGTTGCCACCCGCTTGAGCGTGGAGTACAGCGTGGTCGTCTTGCCCGAGCCGGTGGGCCCGGTCACCAGAATGATGCCGTTGGGCCGCGTGACCAGTTGCTCCCAGCGGTGCGCGTCGTGCTGCGAGAAGCCGAGCGCGTCGAGATCCTTCACCGCGGTGTCGGGGTCGAAGATCCGCATCACCATCTTCTCGCCGAAAGCGGTCGGCAAGGTGGACAGCCGCATTTCGACTTCGTCGCCACGCATGTTGCGGGTCTTGATGCGGCCGTCCAGCGGACGGCGCTTTTCGACCACGTCCATGCGGCCCAGCAGCTTGATGCGCGACACCATCGCGTTCATTACGCCCATCGGCATCTGGTATGCGGGGTGCAGGATGCCGTCGATGCGAAAGCGGATCACGCCCTGCTCGCGGCGCGGCTCCAGGTGGATGTCGCTTGCGCGCTGGTCGAAGGCGTATTGCCAGAGCCAGTCGACCACCTGCACCACGCTCTGGTCGTTGGCGTCGAGTTGCTTGGTGCTCTTGCCCAGCTCTACCAATTGCTCGAAGCTCGCGCCCCCGGTGTTGCCCCCGGCCTTTTGCGCTGCGCGCACCGACTTGGCGAGCGCAAAGAACTCGGCCGTGTAGCGCTGGATGTCGGCCGGGTTGGCCACCACCCGGCGCACCGTGCGGCGCGCCTGGCGCTCCACCTCGGCAATCCAGTCGGTAAGAAACGGCTCGGCCGTGGCCACAACCACTTCGGTGGGTAGCACTTGCACAGGCAGCACCTTGTGGCGCTCGGCATAGGCCGCGCTCATGGTGTCGGCCACCTTGCCCACGTCGACCTTGAGCGGATCGATGCGCAGGTAGCCGAGCCCCGCACGGCCGGCGAGCCACTGCGTGAGCATTTCAAGATCGAGAGGCTTGCCGTCGCTCTCGCGCGTCATGGCCACGTTGGCAAGGCGCACCAGCGGTGCCTGCCGGCTTTCGGCCTGGGCGCAGCGCGCAATGGTGCGCTTGGCTTCCACCGGCGAGATCACGCCGTCGGCGGCGAGCCATTCGATCAAGCGGCGAAGGTCGAGCGGGCCTTCGTGGGGAGGATGCGAAGGTTTGGATGTGGAAGCAGCGGGAACAGCGCTCATGGGCCGGAAGGTCGGGTGAGAGTGGGATTCAGCGGTTTGAACACACGCAGCCATTTAGGCGCGGGCAGGCCCCATCGAGTCTGGATCGTTTGGGCGCGCTCGGCAAGGGCTTCGCGCTTCGGACGGCTTGGCGTGCGCTGCGCCAGCACCACCGTGTTGCCTTCGCGCGTCGGCTTGAAGGCCCACACTGCATCGGCGCCGAACGCGCCGGCAATTTTTTCGAGGCTGCGTTCGTAGCTCGACGACCGGCCGAAGAGATTGACCGTCATGCTGCCGTCTTCAGTGAGCAATGCGCGGCAATCGGCGTAGAAATCTTCGCTGTCGAGCACCGGTGCGGCGGCCTCGTGGTCGTACAGGTCGACCTGCAACGCGTCGACCGTGCCCTGCCACTCGGGCTTGCGAATTTCGAGCGCCGCATCGGCAATGACCACGCGCAGCTTCGGATCGTCCGCCGGCAGCTTGAACCAGCCGCGGCACGCCGACACCACCTGCGGGTTCAGCTCGACCGCGGTGGTGCGCATGCGCAGGGTCTTGCGGGAAAACTTGGTGAGCGTGGCCGCACCGAGGCCGAGTTGCATTGCATGTCGGCTAGCCACGCTTTTCGGATCTGCAAACAGCAGCCAGGCCATCATGCGCTGCACGTATTCGAGCTCGATCTCGAACGGCGCATCGATCTTCATCGAGCCCTGAACCCATTCGGTGCCCAGGTGCAGGTAGCGGATGTCGCCCCAGTCGGAAAAATTGACTTCGGGGAGGACGGGAGTTTTGCTCGTGGCCATCAGGTGAGTTGGTGGGCTTCGAAGACCTCGCGCCAGGCTGCGAGCTTGCGCTCGAAGCTCCACGACGCGTTGGCGGGGCTGGTGGAAGGCAGCTGGTAGACGGGCACCCCCAGCGTGCGCGTATGGCGCGCATGCTTGAAGCTCTCGCCGCCGTTGTGGGCAATGGCGGCGAGCTTGGGCAGGTGCAGTCCGGCAATGTCGTTGGCAACCGGTGCCCGAATGGCCGAATCGAGGCTGCCTTCGCGTTCGCACGCGGCGTATACGTCCCAGACGCCGAGCCCGCGCGCAAGCAGCCACTTCTTCTTTTCGGGATAGCTGTCTGCGCCAATCGGGAGCGGGTGTTGGGGCCAAACGGCTTGCAAGATTTTCCAGAACTGATTTTGCGGATGCGCATAGTACTGCTGCTGCTCGAGCGAGCGAACGCCCGGAAAGCTTCCGAGAATCAGCACCACTGTGGCAGGCGACACGACGGGCGCAAGGCCCGTCAGCACCGCGCCGCTGGTGTCGGGTACGTTGGTTGGTTTCATGAACAGCCTCTATCTTGGCACTGTCGCACTGTCGATCGCCCATGAAAAAACCCGCCGAAGCGGGTTTGTGCTGAAAGCGAGCGCCGGTTATTTCTTGGCAGCTTCGTGTTCGGCGGTGCCGGGCACCTTTTCGCCGATGGCCTTGCCGGTGCTGCGCATGCCGTCGGCCGTCTTGTGGCCCGCGGTTTCAACAGCATCGCCGGTCTTGGCGGCCACGTTCTTGGTGGCGTTGGTGGCCTTCTTGGTGGTGCGCTTGGTCGCGGCCCAGGCCTTCTTGGTGCCGCGTTCGGTGGCGTTCACTGCCTTCTTGGTCGTGGTCTTGGTCGCATCGACCGCGTCCCTGCCGGCTTCCTTCACCTTTTCGGTGGTGGTTGGCTCGGCGGTGGTCGTTGCGGGTGCAGCCGTTGTCGCGGTTTGTGCCACGGCGGAAACGCCGATGGAAGCAAGCGCGAGAGCAAGTACGACGGGCACGGTGCGAATGAAAGATGCGGTCATGTAAAGACTCCTTTTTTGAATGAAGTGTCGGAGTGACGAACTTGCCACTGAAGAGACAACGCCACTTCGAACGCCGAGGATGACAGCAAAAATGCAGCCCCCGCTTGCGCAAACGCAAGTCGGGGCGTCGGCCTACGCGCTCTGCGGCCCCTGCTCTGACAACGGGAGAAGGCTTTCGAGCCGTGGCATCGCTTTCAGCGCATTCCGCGTCGTGGCATCGGCAAGTTCATCAACGCCGATACCGCGCAACTGCGCCACCACTTGTGCAATGCGCGGGAGCTCGCCTGGCTCGTTGCGCCCCTGGGCCTCGCCGGCCGCGCGCTGTGCCTGCGTGCGGTAGATCCAGTGCGGCTGGATGTCCGGCGCATCGGTTTCCATCACCATCGATTCGAGCGGCAGCGTCGCCGCCAGACGGCGCAGCTGCAACGCGCGGTCGAAGGTCACGGCACCGCCGAAGCCGAGCTTCAGGCCAATGTCGATACAGGCCCTGGCCTGCTGCTCGCTGCCATTGAACGCATGCGCAATACCTTCCCAGGGCCGGCCGCCCGCCGTCTGGCGCAAGTGCTTGAGCACCTTGTCCACCGAACGGCGCACATGAATCAGCACCGGCAGGTTGTACTTGCGCGCGAGTTGCAACTGAGTGTGAAAAAAGTGCTGCTGCTTCTCGCTGTCCAGCCCCTCCACAAAATAGTCGAGGCCGATCTCGCCGACCGCAACGAGCCGCGGATCGCCCAGGCGAGTGGACAGTTCGGCATCGAGCGCCTCCAGGTCTGAGTCTTGCGCGTTGCCGGTGCAAAGCGGGTGGATTCCCAACGCGTAGGCGTCGCGCTGCACGTGCGCCAACTCGCGAACGGTTGCAAAGTTGAATGCCGCAACAGCCGGAATGACGCACAGCGCCACGCCCCGTTCAGCGGCGCGGGCACGGATGAGCGGCATTTCCGCACCGAATTCGGGCGCGTCCAGATGGCAGTGGGTGTCGATGAATACAGCCATGGCGAGATGATGCCCGAAGGGATGCAAGGCAGAAGAAAGCGTGCTACTGTGAACCCCTCACCCGTCATCCCTTGCCGGAGGTGTTTCGATGCGCAGGCCCGCTTTCTACAGCCGTTCGCCCCGCACGCTGCCTCAAGCGGCCGATTCCGCGGCCGCCGATCAGGCCGTGCCATCGCCCGAGGGCGGAGGCAATGGCGCGCCGCCGGATTCACCTGTTTCTCCGCCGCAAGGCAAGCCGCGCTGGCAGCCCGGCCGACGCAGTTTCGCGTTTCTGGTGGTCCTCAGCGCCGTTGCCGTCGGCAGCGCCGCCTGGTGGCCCCGGCACGGCGCCAAGGCGCTGACCCAAAAAGACATCGATGCCGCCGTGCTGCGCACCCTGCAGACCAACACGCTTCCCTCGCCCGCCGCCAAGGCCGCCGAGATCGTGCGGCCCTCGGTGGTTCGCGTGGTCGGCTACGGGCCTGAAAAGGCCACGCCAGAGGCCAAGACGCAAAAGCGCGGACGCAATCTCGCCAAGGGCAAGTCGCCTGAAGCCGACCCGCCGCCGGGCGAAACCGAACGCGGCGTAGGCACCGGCGTGGTCATTGTCGACAAGGGCGTCATTCTTACCAACCTGCACGTCGTAGCCGGCGCCGAGACCATCAAGGTCACCTTCTCCGACGGCCTCGAGGCCGTGGCAACCATTACCGGCGTGCAGCCCGAGAACGATCTTGCGGTGCTGCAGGCGCAAAAGATTCCCGACGACCTCATTCCCGCAGTGATGCGCTCGACCGCCGACCTGCAATCGGGCGACCAGGTGGCCGCTGTCGGATTTCCGTTCGGCATTGGTCCATCGGTATCTGCCGGCGTGGTGTCGGGCCTGAAGCGCTCGTTCCGGTCGCCCGAGGGCAAGCAGGAGCTGGGCAACCTGATCCAGTTCGACGCGGCGGCCAACCCCGGCAACTCGGGCGGGCCGCTGATCAACATGGACGGCGAGGTGCTCGGCATCGTCACCGCCATCCTCAATCCGACGCAGCAGCGCACCTTCATAGGCATCGGTTTTGCCGTGCCCATAGAGAACGCGGCCTCCGCCGCCGGCTCGCCGCCGTTCTAGCGCGATCCAGAAAAACCGCAGCATGCATTCTTCGATTGTTTACAGAGAGGCCGTCGCATGAGCACCGAGACCCCGTTTTCCACGTCTTCCGCCACGGCCGAGTTGATGGAGCAGATCCTCTACGAGGTCAAGCGGGTGGTGGTGGGCCAGGACCGCTTTCTGGAGCGCGTGATGGTCGCCATGCTCGCAGGCGGCCACCTGCTGGTCGAAGGCGTGCCGGGTCTCGCAAAAACCCTCACAGTCAAGACGCTGGCCGACACCGTGCGCGGCCAGTTCAAGCGCATCCAGTTCACGCCCGACCTGGTACCCGCCGACCTGGTAGGCACGCGCATTTACAACCAGAAGACGGGCGAGTTCAGCACCTCGCTAGGCCCGGTGTTCGCCAACCTGCTGCTGGCCGACGAAATCAACCGTGCGCCGGCCAAGGTGCAGAGCGCGCTGCTCGAAGTCATGCAGGAGCGCCAGGTCACCATTGCCGGCGAAACGCACCGGGTGCCGCGCCCGTTCCTCGTCATGGCTACGCAAAACCCCATCGAGACCGAAGGCACCTATCCGCTGCCCGAGGCGCAGGTCGACCGCTTCATGATGAAGGTGCTGGTCGACTACCCGACCGACGAGGAAGAGTTCGTCATCGTCCAGCGGGTGATCGGCCCCCTGGTCGAAGCCAACCCTGTGGCAACCACCGAACAGCTCGCAGCCCTGCAGGCCGAAGCGCGGCGCGTATATGTAGACCCTTCGCTCATCCAGTACGCGGTAAAGCTCGTATCGGCAACGCGTACGCCCGACAAGCACGGCCTGAAGGACATGCACCGCTTCATCACGTTTGGCGCCAGCCCGCGCGCGAGCATCAGCCTGACCGAAGGCGCGCGAGCTCTTGCGCTCTTGCGCGGCCGCAGCTACGCCCTGCCCGAAGACATGACCGCGCTGGTGCCCGACGTGCTGCGCCACCGCGTCACGCTTTCCTACGAGGGCCTGTCCGAAGGCCTCACACCCGATGGCCTGATCGAGAAGATCATGAAGGCCGTTCCCGCTCCCCCAAAACCGCTCGAACATGAAAAGCTGGTGGCGTAAGGCCCCTGCGGCCGCCAACGACGAACGGCTCAACGCGCAAGCCGGCGGAGCGGAACGCGCGCTGCGCCGGCTCGAATGGACGGTCATCCGCCGGCTGGACGGTTTGCTGCAAGGCGACTACCGCACGCTGATGCGCGGCACCGGGCTCGACCTGGCCGACCTGCGCGAATACCAGCATCACGACGATGTGCGGCACATCGACTGGAACGTGACCGCGCGGCTGCAGGTACCGCACGTGCGCGTGTTCACCGAAGACCGAGAGATGTCCGCGTGGTTCGTGCTCGACCTGAGCCGCTCGGTCGACTTCGGTTCCGGCCTGAAGGCCAAGCGCGAAATCTCGGCCGGATTCGTCGGCGTGCTCGCGCGCCTGCTCACGCGCCACGGCAACCGGGTTGGGGCGCTGGTCTACGGCAGCGACCTCGAAGCGGTGATTCCCCCTCGCAGCGGCCGCCGGCATGTGCTGCACCTGCTGCACGCCATGGAGCGGCGGGCCGACAAGGTCGAAAAAGCGCCCACGCAAAAAGGCATGACACGGCTGGCCGACCTGCTGAAGTCGGCGGCCACGCTGATGCCGCGCCGCTCCACGGTTTTTGTGGTGTCCGACTTCTTGAGCGAGCCCGGTTGGGAGCGCCCGCTCGGGCAACTGGTGCAGCGGCATGAAGTGATTGCCGTGCGCCTGTTCGATCCGCTCGAACTCGAACTGCCAGACCTCGGCCTGGTGCCGCTGCGCGACGCCGAAACCGGCGAGCAGCTATGGGTCGACACCCACGATGCCGGTTTTCGCAAGCGCTTCGCCCGGCTGGCGGCCGAACGCGAAGCAACGCTGCGCGCCTCGCTTGCGAAGGCCGGCGTCGATGCACTCGAGCTTTCGACCAGCGACGACCTGGTGGAAGCCATCGTACGTTTTGCCGACCTGCGCAAGCGCCGCACGCGCATCGGCTCCAGCGGAGTGAAGGCGGTGGCAGCATGACATTTCTGTGGCCTCAATTCCTGTGGTTGCTGGCAGCCTTGCCGCTGCTGGTGTTGCTCTACGTCTGGCTGATCCGCCGCAAGAAGAAGCTGGCCGTGCGCTATGCCAGCCTCTCCATCGTGCGCGAGGCCATGGGCGCGGGCCAGAGCATCAGGCGGCACATTCCGCCCCTTCTCTTCCTCCTGGCGATGGCCGCGATGCTCGTGGCCGCCGCGCGGCCCATGGCCGTGGTGCTGCTGCCCTCCAACCAGCAGACCATCATCCTTGCGATGGACGTGTCCGGAAGCATGCGCGCAGCCGACGTGCTGCCCAACCGGCTGGTGGCTGCGCAGGAGGCCGCCAAGAGCTTCATCAAGGATCTGCCGCGCCATGTGAAGGTGGGCATCGTGGCCTTTGCCGGCAGTGCGCAGGTGGCCCAACTGCCCACCACCAATCACGACGATCTTGTGACCGCCATCGACAGCTTCCAGCTGCAGCGCGCCACGGCCACGGGCAACGCCATCGTGGTGTCGCTGGCCACACTGTTTCCCGACGCGGGCATCGACGTTTCGCAGTTCAGTGCGCCCAGCCGCCAACGCGGCACGCCCATCGACCAGACCGAAAAGCAGGCGAAGGAGTTCACGCCGGTGGCACCGGGCTCCTACACCTCTGCCGCAGTGATCATGCTGACTGACGGCCAGCGCACCACCGGCGTCGATCCGCTCGATGCGGCCAAGGCGGCGGCCGACCGCGGGGTGCGCATCTACACGGTGGGCGTGGGCACGGTCGACGGCGAGACCATCGGCTTCGAAGGCTGGTCGATGCGCGTTCGGCTCGACGAGGAAACGCTCAAGGCCGTGGCCAACAAGACCAATGCCGAGTACTTCTACGCAGGCACCGCCGCCGACCTGAAGAAGGTGTATGAAACTCTGAGCTCCAAGCTCACTGTGGAAAAGAAGGAAACCGAGATCTCGGCGCTGTTTGCGCTGGGCGCGGCCATTCTTACGCTGCTTTCAGCGGGGCTCTCGCTTCTCTGGTTCAACCGAATTCTTTAGCGGAGGGCCCGGCCGCAACCGGCAGGCCGGCGAGCACCTCGCGCAAGATTTCTTCGGACAAGGCCTCGTCGTCCATGGCGCGGGCCAGCACCACTCCGCCATACATCGACGCCAATATGCGAATCGCGTCGCCGCGGGCGTTCTTCTTCGATCGCCACGGAAACTTGCTGGCGAACCGGTCGATCAGCACCTTGAAGTAAGCCGTCAGCGGCGCACCGATTCCCCGCTCGCTTCCGGGGTGGCCCGCGTGTGCCGCAAATGCCGCCACCAGGCAACCATCGGCGCGGCTGTCGCGGTGCTCCGGGCTCAGGTAGCTGCGCACATAGGCGCGCATGCCTTCGGGCGTCTTGCCGGTTTCGTCGAGGTAGGCGAGCGCGGCCTCGCCCGAATGCGCAATGCACTCCGCCATCAGCGCCTCTTTCGACTCGAAGTGGTTATAGAACGGCCCGTGCGTGAGCCCGGTGGCTTTCATGATCTCGCTCACGCTCACGCCGTCGAAGCCGCGCTCCTTGAAGAGGCGCGAGGCCTCGGCAAGGATCTTCTCGTGCTTTTCAGCGGTTTCTGCTGCGGGGTATCGCATGTGACCTCTTTCTGTTCCGGGGTACTTCAAGGCATGGCTTGACGCTAAGCATGATACCCATCATGCTTCGACACCTCAAACATGATGGTCATCATGCTTGCAGTGAGCCAGACCTACAACCCACCTTTTGAACGGATTCCAAATGAGCGAACAAGCAACCCTCGGCACCGCGGTCGTCACCGGCGCCTCGGCCGGCCTCGGCAAGATTTACGCAGACCGCCTGGCCCGCCGCGGCCACGACCTGCTGCTGGTGGCACGCCGTGCCGACCTGCTGGAAGAAGTGGCCACCGCCCTGCGCGCCAAGTACGGCGTAAAGGTGCAAACGCTCGCAGCCGACCTCGCCTCCACCGATGACCTCGAGCGCGTGTCCAAAGCCGTGGCCACCGACCCGTCGATCACGCTGCTGATCAACAATGCCGGCCTCTCCACGCTCGCCCCCGTTGCGCTGACCACGAGCGCGCAGCTGCAGAGCATGCTCGACGTGAACATCAACGCCCTCGCCCACCTGAGCCACGCTGCATTGGCCGCGTTCAAGTCGCGCAACCGCGGCACGCTGGTGAACATCGGCTCGGTGCTCGGCTTCTACACGCTGCCAATCAGCAGCATCTACAGCGGTACCAAGGCCTTTGTGGTCGCATTCACGCGCGGGCTGCAGGAAGAGGTGGCAGGCACCGGCGTGAAGGTGCAGCTGGTGCTGCCCGCCGCCACTGCCACCGACATCTGGGAGCTTTCGGGTGTGCCGGTATCTGCGCTTGCCGAAGGCACGGTCATGCAGGCTGAAGCCTGCGTGGACGCCGCCCTGGCCGGCCTCGACCTGGGCGAGCCGATCACGCTGCCGTCGGTGAACGACGCCGCACTGCTCACCGGCTTTACCGATGCGAGCGCCAAGCTGTTCGGCGCTTCGCAGACCGGCAAGCCGGCCGCGCGCTACTTGGCAACGGCCTGATCGGCCTCGGCGGCAGCCGCCTGGTCCGGCGACTTCACCGCGCCAATACCCCCAAGAAAGAGATCGGCCACGATCGGTGCAATCGCCGCGTGGTCGAGCTTTCCGCCGGGCTTCATCCAGGTGAACATCCAGTTGATCATGCCGAACAGCAGCATGGTCAACGGCTTGGCGAGGTCGTCGCTCGGCGCGCCGGGCCGGAGCGCCGACACGGCACGCGCAAAGCCCGCGACCACCTCGCGCTCCTTGTCGAGCACGCGCTCGCGGTCTTCCTCTTCGAGAAAGCGCACGTCGTCGGTCAACACTCGGTGCGCGTCCTGCGCGCCGGCATATTCCTCCACGATGCGGTAGATGAAGCGGCGTAGCCGTTCTTCATCGGTGTGCGTCGACGCTTCTTCCTCGGCCACCAGCGCCGCGAGCTTCGAGACGTGCGTCTCGGCGATGCTGATCAGGAGGCTGCTCTTGTCCTTGTAGTAGTGGTAGAGCGTGGCCTTGGAGAGGTTGCAGGCTTCGGCCACCTGGTTCATCGAGGTGGCGGGATAGCCGCGGCGCGCGAACAGCTGGGCGGCCTGCGCCAGGATGAACTCGCGCTGGTCGTCGTAGGTGGCGGATCTTCCACGCGGCATCGGGTCTTCTTTCTTCCTTGATTGGAGTTGCGGGCAACCTGCGATCTTGCATGAAGCGCGCCGGCTAGCCGCGCCGAGTCGCGATGAGCGAACGCACCTCAGTGGCAGGCAGGCGCGGCCGATCAGGCTCCATCTGCCGCAGCGGCGTCACCTCGTGCAGGCTGGCAAGGCTGCGAACCGTGAGTGCTTGGTAGGTCTGCGTGCCCTCCAGCTTCCAGGCAATTTCTTCCTCGCTCAGCATCTTCTTTACCTTGGCGGGAATGCCGGCCACCAGCGAGCGAGCGGGCACCTTCATGCCCGCCGGCACAAAGGCGCAGGCCGCCACGATCGCCTGCTCGCCGATTTCAGCCTCGTCCATCACCACCGCGTTCATGCCCACGAGCGCGTCGCGCCGCACGATGCAGCTGTGCAGGATGGCGCCATGGCCGATGTGGCCGTTGACCTCGACCACCGTGTCCTGGTCGGGAAAACCGTGGATGCAGCAGTGGTCCTGCACGTTCGAGCCCTCTTCCAGCACGATGCGCCCGAAGTCCCCGCGCAGGCTGGCACACGGACCCACATAGCAGTTCGGGCCCACGATGACATCGCCGATCAATACGGCACTGGGATGCACATAGGCCGTGGGGTCGACGACGGGTATGACGCCGTCGATGGAATAGCTGGGCATTCGGTCAGTCTCCTTTTCTCCGGGGCTCAGGGTTTGCCCTGAATCAACCCGCTTGTGCCGGAACCGTGCTCGATCCTAAAATCTACCGTCCGGTCGGTCAATAGTGTTTGCACGCCGATTTCGTCAAAAGAAGGATGAGAGACAAGCCCATGCCAGAACCTTTAGTTCTCACCAGCAATGCCGCCGCCGTTCGCACGCTGAGCCTCAACCGGCCTGCCGCGCTCAACAGCTTCACGACGGAACTGCACAGCGAACTGTTGGCGGCACTGGAACTCGCAGCCAGGGACGAAAGCGTGCGCTGCGTGGTTCTCACCGGCGCCGGCCGTGCGTTTTGCGCCGGGCAAGACCTTGCCGATCCCTCGGTCGCGCCCGACCTTTCTCCTGGCGCCGGCCCCAAGGATCTCGGCCACGTCATCTCCACCTACTACGCCCCACTCGTCGCGCGCCTGCGGTCGATGCCGGTGCCGGTCGTGGCCGCAGTCAACGGCGTGGCCGCCGGCGCCGGCGCCAACGTTGCGCTGTGCTGCGACATGGTTGTGGCCGCGCGTTCGGCCAGCTTCATCCAGGCCTTCACCAAGATCGGTCTCGTACCCGACACGGGCGGCACCTGGTTGCTGCCCCGCCTCGTGGGCCCGGCGCGGGCACTGGGCATCGCAATGCTGGGCGACAAGCTCCCTGCCGAAGAAGCCGCGCGCATCGGGCTGATATGGCAATGCGTGGACGACGCGGCACTGGCCGACACAGTGGCCGCACTCGCATCGAAGCTCGCCGCAATGCCGACCCGCGCCCTGGTTGCCACCCGCCAGGCCATGGCCGCCGCCCAGGACATGAACCTGGACACGGCCCTCGCCGAAGAAGCTCGCATCCAGCGCGAGTTGGGCAACGCCGCCGACTACCGCGAAGGCGTGGAAGCCTTCCGTGCCAAGCGTGCACCGGTGTTCAAGGACCGCTGAAATGACCGACACCACCCGCACCCCCCAACAGACAGCCGAACACGTCCGCGACGGCATGTTCGCGAACGACAACGCCAGCAAGGCGCTGGGCATGCGCATCGTCGAAGTCGCCCCCGGGCAGGCGACCCTGCAGATGCAGGTGCGCCAGGACATGCTCAACGGCCACGCCATCTGCCATGGCGGATTCATGGCGACCTTGGCCGATTCGACCTTTGCCTTCGCCTGCAACTCGTACAACGAGCTCACGGTGGCGTCGGGCTTTTCCATCGACTTCATCGCGCCGGCACGCGAAGGCGATGTGCTCACCGCGCGCTGCTTCGAAGTTTCGAAGGCCGGGCGCACTGGCGTGTACGACACCGAAATTACCAACCAGCGCGGCGAGCGCATAGCAATTTTTCGCGGACGTTCATACACCGCCAAAGGCCGCCCCGCCGTTGCCGCCTGAGGAGACACAAGCACCATGACAGCCAGACACCCCGCCCTCGGCGAGCTCGATCCCATCGAAACCGCGAGCCGCGACGAAATTGCCGCGCTGCAACTCAGCCGCCTGCGCGCCACGCTGCAGCGGGCATACGACAACGTGCCGCACTACCGCAAGGCTTTCGATGCCAAGGGCGTGCATCCTCAAGACCTGAAGTCGCTTGCCGACCTGTCGAAATTTCCGTTCACGGTAAAGAGCGACCTTCGCGACAACTATCCCTTTGGTATGTTTGCAGTGCCGCGCACGCAAGTGGCGCGCATCCACGCGTCGTCGGGCACCACCGGCAAGCCCACCGTGGTGGGCTACACGCTGAAAGACATCGACACCTGGGCCGACCTGGTCGCACGTTCGATCCGCGCCGCGGGCGGACGGCCGGGCGACATGGTGCACGTGTCGTACGGCTACGGCCTCTTCACCGGCGGCCTGGGCGCCCACTACGGCGCCGAGCGCGCGGGCTGCACCGTCATTCCGATGTCGGGTGGGCAAACCGAAAAGCAGGTGCAGCTGATTCAGGACTTCAAGCCCGACATCATCATGGTCACGCCCAGCTACATGCAGGTGATCATCGAGCAGTTCGAGCGCCAGGGCCTCGATGCAAAAAACAGCTCACTCAAGATAGGCATCTTCGGCGCCGAGCCCTGGACCGAGGCCATGCGCCGCGACATCGAAGGCAAGGCCGGCCTCGACGCCGTAGATATCTACGGCTTGTCCGAAGTGATGGGCCCCGGCGTGGCCAGCGAATGCGTCGAAAGCAAAGACGGCCCTGTAATCTGGGAAGACCACTTCTACCCCGAGATCATCGATCCCGACACCGGCGAACTCAAGGCCGATGGCGAAGAAGGCGAACTGGTCTTCACATCGCTGAGCAAAGAGGCCATGCCTATCGTGCGCTACCGCACGCGCGACCTCACGCGGCTGTTGCCGCCCACCTCGCGGTCGTTCCGCCGCATGGGCAAGATCGTCGGGCGCAGCGACGACATGATGATCATTCGCGGCGTGAACGTGTTTCCTACGCAGGTGGAAGAGGTCGTGCTCGCGCATGAACGCCTCTCGGGCCTTTACCAGGTGCACGTGCGCCGCGAGGGCCTGCTCGACGAGGTCGAGGTGCATTGCGAACTCGACCACCGCAACGGCGCCATCGACGAAGCCGAACGCAAGGCCATCGCCGGCTGGGTGCAGGACCGCGTGAAGACGCTGGTCGGCATTTCGACGACGGTGCGCGTGTTCGACCCCGATTCCATCGAACGCACGCAGACCGGCAAGGCCCGCCGCGTGATCGACACACGGCCGCGCTGAACGCGGGCCGTTTTCATTCTCTTTGCAGACAAAGGACACGCACATGTACACCCAGGCAATGGACACCATGGGCAAGGACGCAGGCGACGACGGCAAGAAAAAAGCCGTGCGCTCCGCCGACGAAATGCGGCTCGAAGAACGCTTCGATGAGCGCATCGACGCCGGTGAATTCATCGAGGCGAAAGACTGGATGCCCGAGCACTACCGCAAGACGCTCGTGCGCCAGATCAGCCAGCACGCGCATTCCGAGATCGTCGGCATGCTGCCCGAAGGAAACTGGATCGGCCGCGCCCCCACGCTCAAGCGCAAGGCCATCCTGCTGGCCAAGGTGCAGGACGAAGGCGGCCACGGCCTTTACCTGTACGCCGCCGCCGAAACGCTGGGCACCTCGCGCGACCAGATGTTCGACGCGCTGCACAGCGGCAAGGCCAAGTACAGCTCGATCTTCAACTACCCCACGCTCACCTGGGCCGACATGGGCACCATCGGCTGGCTGGTCGACGGCGCGGCCATCATGAACCAGGTGCCGATCTGCCGCTGCTCTTATGCGCCGTATGCGCGCGCCATGGTGCGCATCTGCCGCGAGGAGAGCTTTCACCAGCGCCAGGGCTACGAAGCGTTGCTCACGATGATGACGCGCGGCACCGATGCGCAGAAGGCCATGGTGCAAGACGCAGTTAACCGCTGGTGGTGGCCCTCGATCATGATGTTCGGCCCGCCGGACGACCAGTCGCCCAACTCCGCGCAGTCGATGCGCTGGGGCATCAAGCGCTTCAGCAACGACGAGCTTCGCCAGAAATTCGTCGACGCCACCGTGGAGCAGGCGCGCATTCTGGGCGTGACCCTGCCCGACCCCGACCTGAAGTGGAACGAAGAGCGCCAGGCGCACGACTTCGGCACCATCGACTGGAGCGAGTTCTGGCGCGTGGTGGGAGGCGACGGCCCCTGCAACCGGGAGCGCCTGCAGGCCCGCGTCGACGCCTGGGAAGAAGGCGCATGGGTGCGCGAGGCCGCCATGGCCCACGCCAACAAGCAACCGATGAAGGAGGCCGCATGAGCGCCGAACAGAAACAAGAGTGGCCGCTGTGGGAAGTGTTCGTGCGCAGCAAGGCAGGGCTCGATCACAAGCATTGCGGCAGCCTGCACGCGGCCGACCCCAAGATGGCAATCCAGATGGCACGCGACGTGTACACGCGCCGGCAAGAGGGAAGCAGCATCTGGGTGGTGCGCTCGGACCAGATCGTGGCGAGCGACCCAGGGGACAAGGACATGTTCTTCGACCCGGCGGAAGACAAGGTGTACCGCCACCCGACCTTCTACGCGCTGCCGAAGTCCGTTGACCACATGTAAGCGCCACGCCATGCAAGCCTCTATCGAACTGAACCGCACCCCCGCAGTGCAATACCTGCTGCGCATCGGCGACACCTGCCTGGTGCTCGCACAGCGGCTGGGCGAATGGTGCGGCCATGCGCCCGTGCTGGAAGAAGACATCGCCATGGCCAACATCGCGCTCGATCTCGTCGGGCAGGCCCGCGCGCTGCTCACGCATGCCGGCAAGCTCGAAGGCGAAGGCCGCGCGCATGACGAAGACCAACTCGCCTACCTGCGCGACGAGCGCGACTACTTCAACCTCACGCTGGTCGAGCTGCCGCGCGGCGACTTCGCCTTTACCGTGGTGCGCAACACCATGGTCGCCACGCTGCTCAAGCTGCTGTGGCAACGACTTGCCGCTTCGAGCGATGCGGAGGTAGCTGCCATCGCCGGCAAGGCAGTGAAGGAGGCGCGCTATCACCAGCAGCATTCGGGCGACTGGGTCGTTCGGCTCGGCGACGGCACAGATGAATCGCGCCGCCGCACCGAGCGGGCCTTGAAGCAGCTCTGGCTCTACATGCCCGAACTCTTCGAAAGCGATGCGGTCGACGAAGCAGCAAGCGCCAGCGGACTTGGCCCGGCGTGGAGCGAGTTGCGCGAACCCTGGCTTGCCGAAATGCAGCAGGTGCTCGATGTTGCCGGCCTTGCAATGCCGCAGGAAGCTGCCTTTCGAAGCACCGGCAAGCACGGCGTCCACAGCGAGCACATGGGCTACATCCTGGCCGAGATGCAGCACCTGCAGCGCTCCTTTCCGGGAGGCGTGTGGTGAACGCCGTCGCATCGCGCATCGATGCAGCGTGGGCCGTGCTCCACACCGTGCCCGACCCCGAAGTGCCGGCCGTCTCGGTCTGCGACCTGGGCATCGTGCGCGAGGTGATCGAGCACGACGACGGGCTCGAAGTGGTGCTCACCCCCACCTACTCGGGCTGCCCCGCGACCGAGGCCATCGAGCATGACGTGCTCGCCGCCATCGAGCAGGCAGGCCTTGGCCGCGCACGCGCCACGCTGCGCCGCGCTCCCGCATGGAGCAGCGACTGGATCAGCGACGAAGGCCGCGCCAAGCTCAAGGCGTACGGCATCGCGCCGCCAGCGCATCTCACGCCCGAGGCGGCAGCCCATACGGCAATGCCCATCCGCCTCTTCGGCCGCATGGCCGGCGGCGAACACATTGCCTGCCCCCGCTGCGCGAGCGAGCGCACCGAACGCCTTTCGGCCTTCGGTTCCACCGCATGCAAGGCGCTCTACCGCTGCATGGCCTGCCGCGAACCCTTCGAACATTTCAAGCCGATCTGACAAAGCGATGAGCACCCTCTTCCACCCGCTGCGCGTGAAGGCCATCGAGCCCGACACGACCGAGGCCGTCATCGTTTCCTTCGAAGTACCGGTCGAACTGCAGGAGACCTTCGGGTTTACACAGGGCCAGTACCTCACGCTGCGCCGTGACATCGACGGGCAGGATCTGCGCCGCTCGTATTCGATCTGCGCCGGCCTCGACGACGGCGAGTTGCGCGTTGGCGTGCGTAAGGTGCGCGGCGGCGTGTTCTCCAACTGGATCAACGCGCACCTGCAGCCCGGCGACACCGTGCAGGTCATGGCGCCGCAGGGCCGCTTCTTCGTGCCCATCGAACCCGGCTCCGCCCGCCATCATGTCGGCATAGCGGGCGGCAGCGGCATTACGCCGATTCTCTCGATCATGAAGACCGTGCTGGCGCGTGAGCCCCACAGCCGCTTCACGCTGATCTACGGCAACCGGCAGTTGCAGTCCACCATGTTCAAGGAAGAAATCGAAGACCTGAAGAACCGCTACATGACGCGGCTGGTGCTGCACCATGTGTTCTCCGACGAGCACACCGATTCGCCGCTGGGCCACGGCGTGATGAACCGCGAAAAGATCGGCGAGTTTCTGCAGACGGTGGTTCCCGCCGGGAGCATCGACCACGCCTACGTTTGCGGGCCGTTCCAGATGAACGACGAGGCCGAGGCGGCAATGCTTGCCGCGGGCGTGCCCGAGGAGCGCATCCACATCGAGCGCTTCGGCGTTGCACTGCCCTCCGCCACGTCGGCGGGCCAGGTGGGTGCAGTGGTGCACGAGGCCTTGCCCGGCGATGCAAAGCAGGCGCGCATCACCATCGTGCGCGACGGCCTGCAGCGCGAGATCGCCTTTACCGAAGGCCAGCCGAGCATTCTCGATGCGGCCTCGGCCGCGGGCCTCGAAGTGCCGTTTTCATGCACCTCAGGCGTGTGCGGAACATGCCGCGCCAAGCTGGTGGAGGGGGAAGTCCGCATGGAAAGAAACTTTGCGCTCGACAAGAATGAAGTGGCCGCAGGATTCGTGCTGACCTGCCAGGCGCACCCTCTCACCGAACGCGTCACCCTTTCGTTCGACGAGCGCTGACACACAACGATTTTTCAACCCGGAGACAAACCAAAATGAAATTCTTCAAGCCCCTGGCGATTGCCGCGCTGTGCGCCACTGCCGCCCTGGCATGGGCCGATGTGAACGTCGGCGTGACGCTTTCGGCCACCGGCCCGGCCGCCTCGCTCGGCATTCCCGAGAAGAACACCATCGCCCTGATGCCAAAGACCATCGGCGGCCAGAAGATCAACTACATCGTGCTGGACGACGCCTCCGACACCACGGCCGCGGTGGCCAACACGCGCAAGCTCATTGCCGATAACAAGGTCGACATCGTGCTGGGCTCCACCACCACGCCCAACTCGCTCGCAATGATCGACGTGGTGAGCGAAGCGAAGACGCCGATGATTTCCATCGCCGCCTCGGCCCGCATCGTCGAGCCGATGGACGCCAAGAAGCAGTGGGTCTTCAAGACGCCGCAAAACGACATCATGATGTCCCTGGCCATTGCAGAACACATGGCCGCCAACGGCGTGAAGACGGTGGCGTTCATCGGCTTTTCCGACGCGTACGGCGAAGGCTGGTCGCAAGAGTTTGCGAAGGCAGCCGAGCTGAAGAAGCTCAAGATCGTGGCCAACGAACGCTATGCGCGTACGGACACCTCGGTGACCGGCCAGGCCTTGAAGATCATGTCGGCCAAGGCCGATGCGGTGCTGGTGGCGGGCTCGGGCACGCCGGCCGCACTGCCGCAAAAAACGCTCAAGGAGCGCGGCTACACCGGCAAGATGTACCAGACCCACGGCGTGGCCAACGCCGACTTCCTGCGCGTTGGCGGCAAGGACGTGGAAGGCACCTTCCTGCCCGCCGGCCCCGTGCTGGTTGCCGAGCAGCTGCCGGCCAGCCACCCGGTAAAGAAATCGGCCATGGCCTACGTGACCGCCTACGAGGGCGCGAACGGCAAGAACACCGTGTCGACCTTCGGCGCGCATGCATGGGACGCAGGCCTGCTGATGACGTCGGCCGTTCCCGTTGCCCTGAAAAAGGCGCAGCCCGGCACGCCCGAATTCCGCGCCGCGCTGCGCGATGCACTCGAACAGGTAAAGGACGTGGCAGGCGCGCACGGCGTGTTCAACATGACCGCCAACGACCACCTGGGCCTGGACCAGCGCGCCCGCGTCATGGTCAAGATCGAAAACGGCGCCTGGAAATACCAGCCCTGACCTGGTCTTGCTGCCTTCCCCTCTAGGGGAAGGAGCAACGCGGACACTGATTCGATACAAGGGCCGAGCCCGAAGGTTTTCTATGGATCTGCAGATCGCCCTTTTGCTGGGGCAGGACGGCATCGTGAACGGTGCCGTCTACGGATTGATGGCGCTCGCTCTTGTGCTGGTGTTCTCGGTCACGCGCGTCATCTTCATTCCCCAGGGCGAGTTTGTCGCCTTCGGGGCGCTGTCGATGGCAATGCTGCAAACGGGCCGCGTGCCGGCCACGCTGTGGCTGCTGATTGCGCTCGCGGCGATGGTGCTGGTGGTCGAGTTCTGGCGCTGGAAGCGCGGAGCGGTCGTCGACTGGGCCTCCGCAGCTGCGTGGTGCGTCGTGTTGCCGCTGGCCGCCGCCGCACTGGTATTGCTGCTCAAGCCAAGCTCGATGGCGGCTCAAGCCGTCACAACGCTGGTGCTGATCGCTCCGCTCGGACCGCTGCTCTATCGCCTTGCCTACCGGCCATTGGCCGATGCCAGCGTGCTGATGCTGCTGATCGTCTCGGTGGCGCTGCACGGCGTGCTGGTGGGCCTGGGGCTGCTCTTCTTCGGTGCCGAGGGCTATCGCACCGCGGCGTTCTCTGAAGAGCGCTTCGACCTGGGCGGCATCCCCGTCAGCGGCCAGTCGCTGGTCGTGGTGGGTGTCACACTGCTCCTGGTGGTTGCAATGTTCCTTTTCTTCGGCCGCTCGATGATCGGCAAGGCACTGCGCGCCACGGCCATCAACCGGGTGGGCGCTCGCCTGTCGGGCATTCCCACTGAACTTTCGGGCGACTTGAGCTTTGCGCTCGCGGCGCTCATCGGCGCAATCTCCGGCCTGCTGATTGCGCCGCTCACCACGGTGTATTACGACACCGGCTTCCTGATCGGCCTCAAGGGCTTTGTCGCCGCCATCGTGGGCGGGCTGGCGAGCTATCCGCTGGCGCTGGCAGGTGCACTGCTGGTGGGGCAACTCGAGGCTTTTGCATCGTTCTGGGCCAGCCCCTTCAAGGAGGTGCTGGTCTTCACGCTGATCATCCCGGTGCTGTGGTGGCGCTCGCTGCACAGCCACCACGTGGAGGACGAGGAATGAACGACGCCTCCGCCAACAACAACATCGCCAACTCCGCGCCGGCACCTGCCGGCCGCGCGCTGGCCACCCCGAGGCAGCTCACGCTCGGCTTCGTCGTGCTGCTTGCGCTGGCCTGGGGCTTCCTGCCTGAATTCACCGTATCGGTGCTCAGCAACATCGGGCTCTATGCACTGGTGGCAGTCGGGCTGGTCATGCTCACCGGCGTGGGCGGCATGACGTCGTTCGGCCAGGCCGCCTTCGTGGGCGTCGGCTCCTACGCCACCGCATGGATCTGCACTTCGCCAGCGGCGGCGGCATGGATGGGCAGCTTCGTCGGCCCCGCCCTGCTGCCGTGGGCCGGGTTGCTGCTGGGCCTGCTGCTGACATTCGCGCTGGCGTGGGCGCTCGGTGCGGTCACGCTCAAGCTGCAGGGGCACTACCTGCCGCTGTGCACGATTGCCTGGGGCCTGAGCCTCTACTACCTGTTCGGCAACATGGATTTTCTTGGCGGGCAAACCGGCATCACCGGCGTGCCGCCGCTGGTCATTGCAGGTTTCTCACTGGCCACGCCGCGCGCGCTTGGGGTGGTGATCTGGGGCGTGCTGCTGCTGTCGCTCTGGGCCATGCACAACCTGCTCGATTCACGCGAGGGCCGTGCCATTCGCGCGCTCAAGGGCGGACGGCTCATGGCCGAATCGATGGGCGTGGACACGGCGCGCCACCGGGTAAAGCTCTTCGTGCTTGCGGCCCTGCTGGCGGCCGTATCGGGCTGGCTGTATGCGCACCTTCAGCGCTTCGTGAACCCCACGCCCTTCAACCTGAACATCGGCATCGAGCTGCTGTTCATGGCGGTGGTGGGCGGCGCGGGGCACCTGTGGGGCGCGGTGCTGGGGGCTGCGCTCATCACCCTGCTCAAGGAAAAGCTGCAAGACGTGCTGCCCTCGCTGCTGGGCAGCAGCGGCAACTTCGAGGTGATCGTCTTCGGCCTGCTCATGCTCTTTGTGCTGCAGCGCTTTGCGGACGGCCTCTGGCCGACGCTGGCGCGTATTGCAAGCCGTTGGGTGCGCCCGCATGCGGGTGCCGAAGCCAAGGCTTCGCAGTCTTCCGCGCCTGCAATGCAACTGGCGCAGCGCAGCCTGCCCGCCAAGGGCGAGGTCATGCTGCAGGCCGTCAACGTGAGCAAGCGATTCGGCGGCCTCGTGGCCAACAACGACATCTCGATGACGCTGAAGGCCGGTGAGATCCACGCGCTGATCGGGCCGAACGGTGCGGGAAAAAGCACCTTCTTCAACATGATCTCGGGCGTGGACGATCCGAGCTCCGGCGAAGTGCGCCTTGCCGGCCAGCCGATGGCGGCCAGGCCCTCGCGCGTGTTTGCCGCGCTTGGCCTGGGGCGCACATTCCAGCATGTGCGGCTGCTCGGGCAACGCAGCGTGGTCGAGAACGTGGCGCTGGGCGCGCACCTGCGTGCCAGGCGCGGCTGGCTCGCCGCCATGCTCCGGCTGGACCGTGCGGAAGAGGCCGCGCTGATGGCCGAAGCGCGCCGGCAGATCGAGCGCTGCGGCCTTGGCGCGCACGCCGATACGCCGGCCGCATCGCTCTCGCTCGGCCAGCAGCGCGTGGTCGAAATTGCGCGTGCGCTTGCCGGCCAGCCCTCGGTGCTGCTGCTGGACGAACCCGCAGCCGGCCTGCGCCACCTCGAAAAGCGCGCTCTCTCCGTGCTGCTCAGCCAGCTGCGCGCCGAAGGACTCGGCATTCTCGTGGTCGAACATGACATGGAATTTGTGATGAGCCTTGCCGACCGCATTACCGTGCTCGAGTTCGGCACCGTCATTGCAACCGGTACGCCGGCCGAGGTGCAAGCCAATCCGCGCGTGCTCGAGGCTTACCTGGGCGGCGCCGACGACGAGTTGCTGGAGGACGCACGATGAGCCATCCGCTTCTGCAACTCGACGGCTTCTGCGTCGCCTACCGCGCCGTGGAGGCAGTGCACAGCGTGCGCCTGCATGTGAACGAAGGCGAGATCGTCACTGTCATCGGGCCCAACGGTGCGGGCAAGACCACGCTGCTTTGCGCGGCCATGGGCCTGCTGCCTTCCACCGGCACACTGGCCTTGCATGGCGAGCGCATCGCGCGGCCCGGTGTCGAGACCATGGTGGCGCGCGGCGTGGCGCTGGTGCCCGAACGGCGCGAGCTGTTCGGCGACATGTCCGTCGAGGACAACCTGCTGCTCGGCGGCTTCTACCAGTGGCGCAAGGGCAAGCGCGACCAGCGTGCGCGCATGGAAGAAGTGTTCGAGATCTTTCCGC
The DNA here is from genome assembly GCF_031456585.1 of Variovorax sp. 3319. Lineage (NCBI taxonomy): Bacteria > Pseudomonadati > Pseudomonadota > Betaproteobacteria > Burkholderiales > Comamonadaceae > Variovorax > Variovorax sp. 3319. Next base: position 284,588 of record NZ_JAVDUZ010000001.1, on the reverse strand, counting down.
GCCTGCGCGAGCGCAAGCCGCAGCTGGCCTCCACGCTCTCGGGCGGTGAACGGCAGATGCTTGCCATTGGCCGGGCGCTGATGGCGCGGCCGCGCCTGCTGATGCTCGACGAACCCTCGCTGGGACTGGCTCCGCTGGTGGTGCGCGAAGTGCTGCGTGTGGTTTCGCAACTGCGCAGGCATGGCGTCTCGGTGCTGCTGGTGGAGCAGAACGCACGCGCTGCGCTGCAAGTGGCCGACCGGGCCTATGTGCTCGAAATGGGCGCCATCGCACTCGAAGGTGCCGCCGGCGACCTGCTGCACGACCAGCGAATCATCGATACCTATCTGGGCATCGGCAACAAGCACTGACCCCGACTTTTTCTCCCTCCCCTCCCGGGGGAGGGTCGGCGTGGGGCACGACGGCACTTGATAGAGCACCGCGCCGAACCAGCGCCGCTTGCCCCCATCCCAGCCTTCCCCCGGAAGGGGAAGGAGCCAATACAAAGCCAAAGGACATCACCATGACCACTCTTCAAAGCTACATCGCCGGCCGCTGGATCGGCAAGGAAAGCGCGCAGCAGCTGCGCAGCGCCGTCAACGGCCAGGCCGTGGCCAGCACGCATGCCGAGGCCATCGACTTCGCCGAGGCGCTGAACCATGCCCGCAAGGTCGGCCTGCCGGCGCTGACGTCGCTCGACTTCCAGCAGCGCTCCGAACGCCTGAAGGCGCTGGCCAAATACCTTGCTGCAAACAAGGAAACGCTCTACGCCATATCGGCCCACACCGGTGCGACCCGCGCAGACAGCTGGATCGACATCGAGGGCGGCGCCGGCACCCTCAGCGCCTATGCGGGCATCGGCACCAACGAGCTGCCCTCCGGCAACCTGGTGCATGAAGGCCCGGCCTTTCCACTCGGCAAGAAGGGTGGCTTTGCCGGCACGCACATCCTGGTGCCGCGCGGGGGCGTGGCGGTGCACATCAACGCGTTCAACTTTCCGGCGTGGGGCCTGCTCGAAAAGTTTGCGCCCAGCTTTCTCGCAGGCATGCCCTGCATCGGCAAACCAGCCACCGCCACCAGCTACGTGACCGAGGCGCTGGTGCGGCTCATCGTGCAGTCGGGCATCTTGCCCGAGGGCAGCCTGCAACTCGTGGTCGGCGGCACTGGCGACCTCCTCGACCGGCTCGAGGGTGCGGACGTGGTTACCTTCACCGGCTCGGCCGACACCGCCGCCAAGCTGTGCGTGCACCCGAACCTGGTGCGGCAGTCGATTCCGTTCAACGCCGAGGCCGACTCGCTGAATTGCGCAATCCTCGCGCCCGATGTGACGCCCGACGACGAGGAGTTCGATCTCTTCGTGAAAGAGGTGGCGCGCGAGATGACCATCAAGGCCGGCCAGAAGTGCACCGCCATCCGCCGCGCGATCGTGCCGCGCCAGCACCTCGACGCGGTGGCCGAGCGCCTGCGCGCGCGGCTCGCCAAGACGGTCATCGGCGATCCTTCGCGCGAAGAGGTGCGCATGGGCGCCCTCGCCTCGCATGCGCAAAGGTCCGACGTGGCCGACCGCGTTGCCACGCTGCTGCAAGGCGCCGAACTGGTCTATGGCGAACGCGACGGCTTCTCGCCGGTGGGCGAAGGCGTGAGCGAAGGCGCCTTCTTCGCGCCCACGCTGCTGTTGAGCCGCAAGCCGCTCGAACACGACGCCGCACACGATGTCGAAGCCTTCGGCCCCGTCAGCATATTGATGCCCTATGACGGCATCGACGAAGCGCTGGCTTTGGCCGCGCGCGGTCGCGGCAGCCTGGTGGGCACCTTGGTCACGCGCGACGCGGCCATTGCGGCCAAGGCCATTCCGGTGGCTGCCGCATGGCATGGCCGCTTGCTGGTGCTCGACCGCGAGGCCGCTGCCGAGTCCACCGGCCACGGCTCGCCGCTGCCGCAGCTCAAGCACGGCGGCCCTGGCCGCGCGGGCGGCGGCGAAGAGCTCGGTGGGCTGCGCGCGGTCAAGCACTACCTGCAGCGCGCCGCGGTGCAAGGCTCGCCCACCATGCTGGCCGCCATCACCGGCGAGCACGTGCGCGGCGCGGCGGTGCGCGAGAGCGAAGTGCATCCCTTCCGCCGCCATTTCGAAGACCTGCGCATCGGCGACTCGTTGCTTACGCACCGCCGCACGGTCGGCGAGGCCGATATCGTGGCCTTCGGCGGTATTTCGGGCGACTATTTCTACATGCACTTCGACGAGGTGGCGGCGAAGGAATCGCCCTTCGGCAAGCGAATCGCGCATGGGTACTTCGTGCTGTCCGCGGCGGCGGGCCTCTTCGTGTCGCCCGCGCCGGGCCCGGTGCTCGCCAACTACGGGCTGGATACGCTGCGCTTCGTCAAGCCTGTGGGTATTGGCGACACCATCCGCGCGCGGCTTACCTGCAAGCGCAAGATCGACCGCAACAAGAAGGACGCGAGCGGCCAGGGCCAGGGCGTGGTGGCCTGGGACGTCGAGGTAACCAACCAGGACGGAGAGCTGGTCGCGAGCTACGATATCCTGACCCTCGTCTCCAAGAAACCAGAAACCACCTGATGTTCGATCTCACAGGAAAAACTGCACTCGTCACCGGCGGCAATGGCGGCATCGGCCTGGGTATGGCCCAAGGCCTTGCCAAGGCCGGCGCCCGCGTCATCGTTGCTGCACGCAACGCCCAAAAGTCGGCCTCCGCGGTCGAGTCGCTCAAGGCGCTGGGCAGCGACAGCTTTGCGCTCGAAGTCGATGTGGCCGATGAAACCTCGGTGCAAAAAGCCTTCGACGAAGCGGCCGCGCGCTGCGGCAGGCTCGACATCCTCATCAACAACGCCGGCACCACGGTGCGCAAGCCCGTGGACCAGCTGGCGCTGGACGAGTGGCACAAGGTGATGGACACCAACCTGACCAGCGCATTCCTGTGCAGCCGGGCCGCGCATCCCCACCTGAAGAAGGCGGGCGGCGGCAAGATCATCAACATCGGCTCGATGATGTCGATTTTTGGCGCGCCCTACGCCCCGGCCTATGCCGCGAGCAAAGCCGGCATCGTGCAGCTCACCAAGTCGACCGCGCTCTCGTGGGCGGCCGACAACATCCAGGTGAACGCAATTCTCCCGGGCTGGTTCGAAACCGAACTGACCGACGGTGCCCGGAGCCAGATTCCGGGCCTGTACGACCGCGTGGTGGCCCGGGCCGCCGCCGGCCGCTGGGGCCAGCCGGCCGATATTGCCGGCACGGCCGTGTTTCTGGCGAGCCAGGCCTCCGATTACGTGACCGGCACTGCGATTCCGGTGGACGGCGGTTTTTCAATCTCTGGCTGAAGTCGGGCGGGCCGTGTAAATTCGGCCGCCATGCTCCTTCTCTGGTTTCAGGTTTTTCTTTTTGTCGCCGGCACGGCAGCGCTGCTGTACGTGTCGCGCGGCCCGCTGAGCCAGCCGGGTTCGCACGGCTTCTACCGCTTTTTTGCGTGGGAGTGCATGCTGGTGCTCATCATCGTGAACCTGCCGGTGTGGCATGTCGACCCGCTGTCGTTCACGCAACTGCTCTCCTGCGTGTTGCTGGCGCTGTCGATCTGGCTGCCGATCCACGCGGTAAAGCTGCTCAAGGCCCAGGGCAAGCCGACCGAGGCGCGCAATGACGACCCGGCGCTCTACGGTTTCGAGAAAACATCGTCCATCGTTACCACGGGCGCCTTCCGCTACATTCGCCACCCCATGTACACGGCACTGATGCTGCTGGCCTGGGGTGCCTTCCTGAAGCAGTTCACCTGGCTGACCCTTGCGCTGGTGCTGGCGGCCACGGTGCTGTTGTTTCTTACGGCCCGCAGCGACGAGAAAGAGTGCATTGCCCATTTTGGCGATGCCTACCGCGAATACATGCGCCGCACGCGGCGCTTCATTCCGTTCGTGCTGTGAAAAAGAGCCCGGGCTTTCCCAGCGGGCCGCAAGCCGCCCTCCTGTTCCTGGCGCTGTTCCTTTGCGAGTTCGTCATTGCCGTAGCACTGCGCGATGCCAACCGCTGGCTCGGGCTCAACGACATGCAGCTTGGCGTGCTTTCCGCCGTGCTGGGCAACGGCTGCGTATTCGCCGGGGTCATGCACTTTCAGCAGCTCACTTACCGGGAGCTGTTTCACCAATCCCCGGCCTCCGCCCGGGCCACGTTGGTGCTGATCGTGCCGCCGGTGCTGTTGCTGGTGCCGGGGCTGATGGTGGTGATGGTGACCGCGATGAACCTGCTGGTGCTGGTTGCGCCGCTTTCCGCCTGGGAGGAATCGATGTTCAGCCGCATGGCCGACGGCAGCGTTGCAGCCACGCTCGCGGTTTGCGTGATGGCGCCCCTGTTGGAGGAAATGCTGTTCCGCGGCATCGTGCTGCGCGGTTTCTTGCAGCGCTATTCGCGGTGGCAGGCCATCCTGGGCTCGGCGCTGCTTTTTGGCGTGGCGCACATGAATATCTACCAATTTCTGGTTGGCCTGGTATTGGGCACGGTGCTTGGATGGCTCTATGAGCGCACCCGGTCGCTGATTCCGTGCATCGCGCTGCACGCGGCCTACAACACCGGCACCATTTTCGTGGCCGATTTGCCCGAGACCATTTCGCTCGCGGACACTGCGCTGGCCTTGCTGGCCATCTTGCTTGCAACCGTGTGCGGCGTACTGGCTTTGCGGCACCTGCTGGTCGCGCCCATTGCGCGCAGGCAGGCGCCCTGACGCCGGCCCCGGTAAAAACTAGGTTTGCACCGGCCGAAACGGCTGCGCATCGACCGCCTCGCCATCGACGATGAAGTGGCCGCCCGCCACATGATGCAGCGTGCGCAGTTCGTCGTGCCCGGTGAAGTTCCAGCGCCCTTCGGCAAACACGCGCGAGTCGGCCTGCGCGGCGATCACCTCGCCCAGGAACAGGTCATAGCGCTGCTGAATGTGCGGCTCGGGCAATAGCCGGCATTCGAGCCATGCCACGCAGCCTTCGAGCAAGGGCGCCGAAACGGCGGTGCCGGCGAAAGTCTCCAACCCATACGCCGCAAACTTGTCGTGCCCATCGCGTTCGACGATCTCACGCCCCGAGCTGTTGCCCAGGGCTTCCGTCAGATCGAGCTGCGCGCGAGAGGGCACCTGCAGCGCAAAGGTGCCTGCGCCTTCGAGCAGCGTGCGGGTCCAAGTGGTCTTGTCGAGCACCACGGCCACCTTGGGCGGGTCGAAGTCCAGCGGCATGGCCCAGGCGGCCGCCATGATGTTGCGCTGCCCGCCGTGGGCCGCGCTCACGAGAACGGTGGGGCCGTGGTTGAGGAGACGGTAGGCCTTGGCCAGTGGCACCGGCAGGCGGTACGAAGACGAAGATACGTTGGGACTAGCGGAGGAGGAACGAGTCATGCGGGCAGCATGCCACGCCTTGCGGCTCTCCGCACGCGCTGTTCAGGGCCGCCAGGAGCGTGCCCTGAACAAAAGCGCCCGAACAGGTGCGTCCCTACGCCCCCCGGCTGAGCATCCGCCCCGCCCGAGCCAGCACCTTCGCCTCGGCGCCGCCGCCGCGGTACGCCAGCACGCCGTTCACGAACACCCGCTCCACGCCCAGGCTCACGCCGTGCGGCTTGTCGTACGTGGCGGTATCGGCAATGGTCTCGGGGTCGAACACCACCACGTCGGCCATGGCGCCCACGCGCAGCAAGCCGCGGTCGGCAATGCGCAGGTTGCGCGCCGTCATGCCGGTCATCTTGTGCACGGCCTGCTCCAGCGTAAACAGGCGGCGCTGGCGCCAGTAGCGCGCAAACACGCGCGGAAATGCGCCCCACAGGCGCGGGTGCGGATGGCGGTCGTGCGGCAGGCCGTCGCTGCCGATCATGGTGAGCGGATGCGCGATGACGCGTTCCACGTCTTCTTCCTGCATCTGGAAGTAGCAGGCGCCGCCGGGCTTCAGGCGCAGGCACGCCTCCTGTTCGGTGGTGCCCCATTCGCGTGCAATGTCGGAAACAAGGCGCCCCGTCATCTCCGGGTAGGGGTCGGACCAGGTCAGAAGCACGTCGATGACACCGTCGACCAGGTCTTCGCGCAATACGGTGGAGCCGGCCACATAGGGGTACACGTCCATCGAAATTTTCTGCCGCTCGGCCAGCGCCTCGATCAGCGGCAGCGTTTCCTTCGTGCGGCCCCAGTTGGCGGGGCCGGCGCATTTATGGTGCGAGATTACGAGCGGCACACCGGCGCTGAAGGCCGTGTCACCGGCCTCATGCAGCGCCTCGATGATCTGCTGCATTTCGCTGCGCAGATGCGTTGCGTAGACGCCGCCGTGCCTTGTCACCACGCGCGCGAGCGCCGTCACTTCTTCGGCAGGGGCGGCAAACGCTTCTTCATAGAACAGGCCCGACGACATGCCGTGCGCGCCCTCGGCCATGCTGCTGTCGAGCAGCGCCGCCATGCGCGCCAATTCATCGCTGCTTGCCGGGCGGTCTAGCGCTTCCATCGCCGCGAAGCGCAAGGTGGTGTGGCCCACCAGCGCCGCAACGTTGAGCGCGGGCTGCGTTGCATCGACGGCCGCGCGGTAATCGGCCATGGTGGCATGCCTGAACGACTCGGCGCCCAGCAGCGTGAGCGGTGGCCTGGATTGCGGCGTGCGGTACGGCGCGAGCGAGATACCGCAGTTGCCGGTTACCACGGTGGTAATGCCTTGCGACACCTTGGGCAGGCAGAGCGGGTCGCGCAGCACGATGGCGTCGTCGTGCGTGTGCGCGTCGATGAAACCGGGGGCAATGACTTTCGTGCGGCAGTCGATGGTCTCCACGTCGGCCAACGTGAGGCCGTGGGGCAGCCGCCCGCGCAGGCCGTCGCCGAGCGCAACGATCCGATCGCCCTGCAGCAGCACATCTCCGGTCCACGACGGCCCGCCCGAGCCGTCGACCACGAGGCCGGCTTCGAGCAATATGGCTTTGGCTTCTCCGCTCACGATGCGCGGCCCCCTGTGTTGATGCCGCCGCCATCCCAGCTTTGCAACGGGTGCGTGGCGGCGTCGATGCCGTGGCGCTGAAACGCTTCGCGAGCGCGCTGCAGCCGCTGCACCGCGGGCTCGCCACGCCGCTGCGCCACCAGCACGGTAAGAATTTCTATGGCGGTGAGATGCGTCAGGTAGGCATCGATGCCCACGTGCATCACGGCGTCGTCGGGTACCGAAAGGCCCAGCAGAAAGTCGGCCCTGGCCGCCAGCGGGGTATCTGGCCGCGTGAGCGCGACCACCTTGGCGCCCTGCCCGCGCGCAATGTCCACCGCGTCGAGCAGCGAAGGCATGCCGCCCACGTGCGATATGGCAATGACCACGCCGCCCGGGCGCTGCGCCGCGCCCGCCACCTGCTGCAGGTGGTAATCGGCCCAGGCGTTGGCCGAGAGGCCGAGCCTGAAGAGCCGCGCCTGCAGGTCGTTGGCCATGAACCACGACGTGGCGCCCGCGCCGTACAGGTCGACGTGCGGTGCGGCCGCAATGGCTGCCACCGCGCCTTTGAGCACCTGCATGTCGAGTTGCCCGCGCACGCCAGAGACCGAAGCCGCGGCGCTGCGCGCGATCTTGCTGACCACTTCGTCTGCCGCGTCCTCGATGTTCACGCGGCGGTGCAGTGGCGAGCCGCCCAGCGCGAGCTCTTGCGCGAGCGCAAGCTTGAACTCTCGCAGTCCCGCAAAGCCCAGGTCGCGGCAGGTGCGCATGATGGTGGGCACCGAGCTGCCCGAGCGCTCGGCCAGTTGCTCGAAACTCTCTTCGAGCGCGCGGTCCGGGTCCTCGAGGATCAGGTCGAGAATTGCGCGGCGCGTGGCGGGTGCGCTGCTGCGGATCTCGCCGATCTTCTGAAGCAATGAGGGTGTCATCGGGTTCGCGTTGTTCAGAAGTGCATGGCGACGGCGTCGCTCACGCGGTAGTTCTCTTCGACCACCGGCATCCAGTGCCACTTGTCGAAGGTGGTGCAGGGATGCGAAATGCCCAGGCCCACGCGGTCTCCGACCACGGGCGCCTGGGCCTCTTCGGATGCGTCCCAGCGCAGGTAGGCGTGCTGGTCGTTCAGCGCCGTGATCTTCCAGCCGGCGGGCACCGCCTGCGCTTCGAGCATGCCGCGGGCGGCGCGCGCAATGGGCACCGGCATCGAGAGATCGAACGAAATGTCGCGCTTGCCAACCGCAAGAATTGCCAGGCCCTTTTCAGGCCGCGATTGCACCGTGGCCCATACTTCCATGGCGGGGCGCAGGCTCTCGCCGCAATCGCAACCCAGCCGCTCGTCCACCGCGCTCACCATGCGCTTGTAGAAGCCGTGGTCGTGCGTGACATAGCAGCCCGAGCGCAGCAGGCCGCGCACGGGCGAGCCCAACGCAGGCTTGAGCCGGCCGGCCACCAGGTCGAAGATGGCCGAGCCGCCGGCGGAGACCAGCACCTCGGCGGTCTCGAACAACTGCTGCGTATCGCAGTGGCGCGCAATGGCTTCCACGCGGTCCATCAGCGTGGTGGCATAGGCCGTATCGGGTTCGCTCGCGCCGGTGGCACCCTGCCCTTCGTAGGTTTCGATGCCCACGAGCTTGACCGCATCGCTCGCACGCAGCCGCGTGGCAAGGGCCACCGCTTCCTCATGGGTACGGCAGCCGGTGCGTGCGCCTTCAACGCCAATCTCCAGCATTACCTCGAAGGGCACGCTCTCGGGGTGGCGCTTCGACCAGTCTTCGATCAGCGCAAGCTGTGCCAGCGAATCGACCAGGAACACCACACGAAGGTCGGCATGCGCGTGCAGCAGCAGCTGGATGCCGGCCAGGTCTTCGTCGCTGACCACCTGGTTGGCAATGAGCGTGCGGCGCGCACCGGCCGCCACGCCTACCGCGAGTTGCGTCACGGTGGCAAAGGTCAGGCCCCAGGCACCGGCATCGAGCTGGCGCTGAAAGAGCTGCGGCGACATGGTCGTCTTGCCGTGCGGCGCAAGGTCGATGCCCCACTCGCGCACGCGCGACTGCATCCAGGCCAGGTTGTGCTCGAGCGCCTCGCGCTTGAGCACGGCCAGCGGCAGCGGCAGGTCGCCGGCGAGCACGTTCCACCCTGCGGCGCCCACCTCGCTGCGGCGGCGCGGCGGCTGGGTGCGCGGATAACCCTTGAAGTTGCTGCCCAGCAGCGGATCGTTGAATTCCTGGTCGGCGGAGGTGTCGGTGATGGTGTTCATGCGGCAATATTGGAAAGCAGCTCTTTTCGGATGCAGGCGCTGTAGTGTCCAGGAGATATTTCGTCGAGCGGCGGCACAGCCTGCGCGCACGCCTCGATGGCATGCGGACAGCGGGTGCGGAACACGCAGCCCGAAGGCGGAGAGATGGGGCTGGGAATGTCGCCCTTGAGTGCGATGCGTTCGGTAGCGAGCGTCGGATCGGGCTTGGGGCTCGCGGCCAGCAGCGCCTGGGTGTAGGGGTGCGAAGGCCGTGCGAACAGCTCGTCGGTCTCGGCCACCTCCATTACCTTGCCGAGGTAGAGCACCACCACCCGGTCGCACAGGTATTCGACCACGTCCAGGTCGTGCGAGATGAAGAGCATGGTGAGCCCGAGCCGTTCGCGCAAGTCGGCCAGCAGGTTGATGACCTGCGACTGAATGGAGACGTCCAGCGCCGACAGCGGCTCGTCGGCCACGATGAACTCCGGCTCTACCGCAAGTGCGCGCGCCACGCCGATGCGCTGGCGCTGCCCGCCCGAGAACTCATGCGGAAAACGGCTGGCATGCTCCGCACGCAGGCCCACGGTTTCGAGCAGCTCGGCAATGCGCTTGTCGCGTGCGGCGGCGCCCTTGTGCAGGCCGTGCGTGGACAGCGCCTCTCCGAGGATGGCGCTGATGCGCATCTTCGGGTTCAGGCTTGCGTACGGATCTTGAAAGATGATCTGCAGCTTGCTGCGCAGCTTGCGCATGCGCTCGCCCGAGAGCGTGCCGATGTCGTCGCCGCGGTAGAGCACCTGGCCCGCCGTGCGTTCCACCAGGCGCAGCACGGTGCGGCCGATGGTGCTCTTGCCCGAGCCCGATTCGCCGACGAGGCCCAGTGTTTCGCCGGGGCGGATGGCGAACGACACATCGTCGACTGCGCGCACCGGGCGGTCGCTGCTGCCGAAGTATTTCTTGAGGCTGCGGACTTCGATGAGAGGGGCGGCGGTCATTGTGGGGATGTTGTGTTGGCTCCCTCCCCTTTCGGGGGAGGGTTGGGGTGGGGGCAAGGCGGGGACAACAGCGCGCGTCTCATGCAACCCTCGCAAGTTGCGCATCCGGCTGCACGCGAATGCAGCGCGCCTGGCGGTCCTCGCGGATGCCGATGAGCGGAGGCATCGCCTCCTTGCACCCAGCCACCGCATGGTCGCAGCGCGGCTCGAAAGCACAGCCCGGCGGCGGCGCGAGCGGGCTCGACACTTGGCCGCGAATGGCGAACAGCCGCTTGGGCTTGGGCTGCCCAGGCAGGCGCGCCTTGCCCGGCAGGCAAGCCAGGAGGCCCTGCGTATAGGGATGCTCAGGCTGCGCGAACAGCGGCCGCACCGGCGCGCTTTCGACCACGCGGCCTGCGTACAGCACCACCACGTCATCGGCATGGTGCGCAACCACACCGAGGTTGTGGGTGATGAACAGGATGCTCATGCCCGTCTCGGCCTGCAGCCGGCGCATGAGTTCGAGGATCTGCGCCTGGATGGTCACATCGAGCGCCGTGGTGGGCTCGTCGGCAATCAGCAGCGTCGGGTCGCAGGCCATGGCCAGCGCAATCATCACGCGCTGGCGCATGCCGCCGGAGAGCTGGTGGGGGTACTCGTGAATGCGCTGCGCCGCGGCGGGAATCTCGACCAGCTCCAGCATGCGCAGCGCATGCGCGAGTGCGGCCTTGCGGTCGAGCCCCTTGTGCAGGCGCACGCTCTCTGCAATTTGCTCGCCGATGGTGAAGACCGGGTTCAGGCTGGTCATCGGCTCCTGGAAGATCATCGACAGCTGGTTGCCGCGCAGGCTGCGCATGTCGCGCTCGCCGATCTGCAGCAGGTCGAGCGTCTTGCCTTCGCGCGTGATGAAAGAGGCCGAGCCGCTGACCTGTGCGTTGGCCGTCTTGGGCAGGAGGCGCATCAGCGTGAGGCTGGTCACCGACTTGCCCGAACCCGATTCGCCCACCAGCGCCGTCGTCTTGCCCGGCTGTATTGAAAAGCTCACATCGGCCACCGAGCGGATGAGGCCGTCTTCGGTGGGAAAGCTGGTGCTCAGGTTGCTGACCTGGAGGCGCGGTGTGTTCGTGGCGTTCGTCATCACAGCGTCTTCTTGAGTTTGGGGTCGAGCAGGTCGCGCACGCCGTCACCCAGCAGCTGCAGCGAGAGCGCGGTAAAGATGATGGCAAGCCCCGGGAACAGCACCACCCAGAAGGCCTGGTGCGCATACTGCTGGCTGCCCGCGACCATGGTGCCCCAAGTCGGAATTTCAGGCGGCACGCCGACGCCGAGAAACGAAAGCCCCGCCTCGGCAAGAATGGCGTACGCAAAGATGAACGACACCTGCACGAGGATCGGCGACATCAGGTTAGGCAGGATGTGCCGCCACAGGATGCGCGACGTGCGCACGCCCAACGCGCGCACGGCCTCGACGAACAACAGCTCGCGCACCACCAGCGTGGAGGCCCGCACCACCCGCGCCACGCGCGGCGTGTAGACCAGCACCAGCGCAAGCACGGTGTTGATGAGCGAGGGGCCGAGTATCGCGACCAGCGCAATGGCCAGGAGGATGTCGGGGAACGACATCATCGCGTCGACCACGCGCATCAGCGGTGCATCGAGACGGCGGAAAAAACCGGCCATGAGGCCCAGCACCGTGCCGGCGACCACCGCACCAAGGGCGGTGAGCGCGGCAATGGCCAGCGAGTAGCGCGCGCCGTGCACGATGCGCGAGTACATGTCCCGGCCAAGCTCATCGGTGCCCAGCAGGTGCTCGGCGCTCGGGCCCTTCAGGCGTTGCAGCACGGCCGTGTCGTTGGGATCGATGGAGGCGAACAGCGGCGCGCCGATGGCCATGACCGCGATGACCAGCAGCACCAGCGCAGAGACCATCACGATGCGTCGGTGCATCAGCTGGCGGAGCATTCGGGGCATTTGCATGTTGTTGTTCTCTCAAACCTTCACGCGCGGATCGACCACGGCATACAGCAGGTCGATGGAGAAATTGATCAGCACGTAGATCGCCGCAATCACGAGCAGCGCACCTTGTATGACCGGATAGTCGCGCCGCAGCACCGCGCTCACCACCAGGTTGCCGACGCCGGGCAGGCCGAACACGGTTTCGGTAATGACGGCGCCGCCGATCATCAACGCCACCGTGAGGCCGATCACCGTGACGATGGGCACCAGCGCATTGCGCAGCGCGTGCTTGAGCACCACCTTGCTTTCGCTGAGGCCCTTGGAGCGAGCGGTGCGCACATAGTCTTCGCCGAGCACGTCGAGCATCGAAGCGCGCGTAAAGCGGATGATGAGCGCCGAGTTCAGGAGGCCGAGCACCGTGGCCGGCAGCACCAGCGCATGCAGGCGCTCGGCAAGCGGCGCATCGGGCGCGCCGTAGCCCGACACCGGAAACCAGCCGAACGACACCGCAAAGATCTGGATCAGCACGATGCCGAGCCAGAAGCTCGGAATGCTGGCGCCGAGCATGGCAATGCCGGTGAACAGCTGGTCCACGACCCGTCCGCGGAACACGGCCGAAACAATGCCGCAGGGCACGCCGATCAGCGCGGCAATGGCCACGGCCATGAGCGCGAGCAGCGTGGTCGGTTCGGCCCGCTCCCACAGCGCCTGCGTAACCGGCCGCTGCAGGAAGATGGAAGTACCCAGGTTGCCCTGCAGCACCTCGCGCAGCCAGTAGCCGAACTGCACGGGCAGCGGCTTGTCCAGGCCGTATTCCTTTTGCACGCGCGCAATGTCGGCGGCCGTGGCCTGGTCGCCCAGCAGCACCGACACCGGGTCGCCCGAGGCCGCGCGCGTGAGCACGAAGACGAGCACCGCCACGATGGCGAGCACCACCAGCATGCCGGCGGCGCGGGAGGCGATGTAGCGGATCATGGGGTGCGGTCTTGTCGAGGCGATGCGCAAGCGAACTGCCCCATCACTTGATCCGTGCGTTCCAGAAGAAAGGCCAGGTGGCGGGCTGGTAGTTGTCGAGCGCCGGGCTCTTGGCCGAGAGGCCGTTGAACTTGCCCACGTTGATGTACGGCACCTCTTCATAGACCACCTGCTGCACCTTGCCCCACAGCGCACCGCGCTTGGCGGGATCGCTCTCGACGTTGAAGGCCTGCAGCGCCGCCTTCTTGGCGGGCGAGTCCCACCAGCCGGGCGCGCCGTCGCCGAGTTGCGGCGGCGAGAGCATCGGCTCGGGGAACTGGCCCGAATGGGTGACGTAGATGTCCCAGAGCTTGGGGTCGTTGCGGCGCTGCACCAGCGTGGCCCAGTCGACCACGTTCAGGTCCACCTTGAAACCGGCCCGCTTGAGCTGCTCGGCCATCAAGAGCGACATGTTGTAGTGAAAGTCGTACTGGCGGCTGGTGAGCACGCGGATCGGCTCGCCTTTGTAGCCGGCCTTGGCTGCGGCCTCCTTGGCCTTGGGTGCGTTGCGTTCGTTGTAAAGCGTGGCACCGGCCGCCGAATAGAACGGCGAACCCTTCGGAAAGTGGTTGCCTTCGGCCACGAAGAAGCGCGTGTCGCCAAAGCCGGCCGCAAGCATCTCGCCCTCGCCCAGCGCGGCTTGAATGGCCTGGCGGACGGCCTGGTTGGCGGCGACGCCTTCCTTGGTGTTGAGCACGAGGTACGGAAAGCCGAACGACGGGGTCATGATCGGCACGGTCTTGCCGCCAGCTTTTTCGAGCCGGGGCAGTGCCTCGACGGGCAACAGGTCGGCAAAGTCGTACTGGCCGGCCAGGGCGCCTTCGACGCGCGTGCTGGCGTTGGGCACGGGCACGAAGCGAAGTTCTTCGATGGCGGCTTCGCGCTTGCCGCCGTAGCCGCTTGCGGGCTCCTTGCGCGCCGCGTATTTGTCGAAGCGCGTGAGCAGCACGAACTGGTCGGGCCGGCGCTCCTTGAACTTGTAGGGGCCGGTGCCGACGAAATCCTTCAGCGGCGAAGCGATGGAGTCCTTTGCCATGATGGCGGCCATGCCGCTCGGCAGCGCAAGCTGCGACAGCAGCGGCGCATACGGCGCCTTCAGCACGATTTCCACGCCCAGCGGGCCCTTGGCCTTGAGGCTTTCGATTTCCTTGCCCACGGCCTTGCCGCGCGGCGACTGGTCCATCCAGCGCTGCAGGCTGGCAACCACGTCGTCAGCCGTGAGTTCGCGGCCGTTGTGCAGCATTACACCCTTGCGCAGGGTAATGGCGTAGGTCTTGCCGTCGGCGGAGATCTTCGGCATGGTCTCGGCCAGCATGGGCACCACGTTCCACTTGGCGTCGAAGGTGTAGAGCGTTTCGTACACGTGCTGCATGATGGTTCCGACCAGGTCGGCCGTCGAGGCCATCGGGTCGAGCGTCTGCGGCTCGGCCACCATTGCCAGGGTGGCAAAGTTGCGCGGGCCCTGGGCCTGTGCCTGCTGGTGAGGCAGCGCTGCGCACAGCAGCGCAAGCAGGGAAGCGCCCAGCAGGCTGCGCCTGGACAGGTGCGGCAGGCGCTGGACAAGACCGGCGTGAGGCATGGGGAACTCCTTCATGGGGCGGGCAGGTTGTGAAAGAAATTTTCTTTTCGGCCCGGACTTTGAAGCAGTATTCATGCCAAATCATCCGTGTTAACCCTTGTTTTGAGGGTTTTCTGAAACTAATTTTCAGATTGGATCGATACTTGCGATCCTCTCTCTTCTTCTTTTCACTTCAGGAGTTTTCCCATGCCGCTCGAATACCTCGGCGCCCCGCCCGTTGCCTCGGACCGCCAGGCCCGCCCCTTCTCCCCGGCCGTGCGCGCAGGCGATTTCATCTACGTGTCGGGCCAGGTGCCCGCCAATGCCGAGGGTGAGATCGTGGTGGGCGGCATCGAGGCGCAAACGCGCCAGGTAATGGAAAACCTGAAGAAGGTGCTCGCACTGGCCGGCGCCACGCTCGACGACGTGTGCAAGAGCACCGTGTGGCTGCACGACGCGCGCGACTTTGGTGCCTTCAACCGCATCTACATGAGCTATTTCGGTGAAAACAAGCCGGCGCGCTCGACCACCGAGGCACGCCTGATGGTCGACGCCAAGGTCGAGATCGACGTGGTGGCCTACAAGCCCAAGTAAGTCACCAGCGCCGCTGAATTACCGCAGCTCGGTCTTGCGCTGGATGATGCGCGAGACCAGGCCGTATTCGACCGCCTCCTCGGCAGAGAGCCAGCGGTCGCGCTCGATGTCGGCGAGCACCACGTCGATCGGCTTGCCGGTTTCGCGCGCAATTTCGTGCGCAATGCGATGCCTGGCCTTGATGATCTCTTGCGCCTGGATGGCAATGTCGGTCGCCTGCCCGCCGGCGCCGCCGCTGGGCTGGTGAATCAGGAATCGTGTGTTGGGCAGGCACACGCGCCGTTCTTTCGGCGCGGCCAGGTAGAGATGCGTGGCGGCGCTGCCGACCCAGCCGGTGCCGATCATGTTCACCGGCGCCGAAATGAAACGTACGATGTCGTGAATGGCGTCGCCCGACTCGAGGTGGCCGCCGGGCGAGCTCACGAGAATGTCGATGGGCTTTTCGGCGCTGTCGGCGTCCAGAGCAATGAGCCTGCGCGTCACGTCGGCGGCCACAGAATCGGTAATGCTGCCGAAGATCAGCAGCGTGCGCGACTTGAAGGCTTTCTCTTCCAGATAGGAGTTGCGCGGCTCGGCAGTGGCAGCGGGCTTGGTGTCGTCGTCGGTTTCCATGATGAAGAAGCACTCCTGTGATTGACCGGCATCTTGCCGGACAGGCGAACAGTTTCGCGACATTTGCATGGGCCGTGGCAAGCGGCACCGAAAGACCCGCCCAGTCAGCCTGCGAGCCGCCCCGCCACCAGCTGCAACACGCGGTCGCAGCGCTTTGCGAGCCCCTGGTCGTGCGTGACCATCACGAAGGCCGTACGGTGCTTGTGAGCGAGTTCGATCATCAGCGCAAACACGGTGTCGGCCGTGTTGCGGTCGAGATTGCCCGTGGGTTCGTCGGCCAGCACGCAGGCCGGCTGCGTAACCAGTGCGCGCGCAATGGCCACACGCTGGCGCTCGCCGCCGGACAGTTCGGCCGGCCGGTGATGCAGACGGCCGCCAAGCCCCACGCTTTCGAGAATCCTGGTGGCGGCGGCTGCCGCTTGCGCAGGCTCGGTGCGCCGGATTTTTAGCGGCATTGCCACGTTGTCGAGCGCGCTGAATTCGGGCAGCAGGTGGTGAAACTGATAGACGAAGCCCAGGTGCTGGTTGCGCAGCCGCCCCTGCTCGGCCGCATCGGCATGGGCGATGTCCTTGCCCAGCAGCTCGACCTTTCCGGAGGTGGGCGCGTCGAGCCCGCCCATCAGGTGCAGCAGCGTGCTCTTGCCGGAACCCGAGGCGCCGACAATGGCCAGCGTTTCGCCGGCGCGCACGTCAAGGTCGACGCCGTGCAGCACGGTGAGGTCGATGCGCCCCTCATGAAAGCGCTTGGTGAGGCCGCGGGCCTTCAGGACGACATCACTCATAGCGCAGGGCCTCGGCGGGGTTGACGCGGCTCGCGCGCCAACTCGGATACAGCGTGGCCAGGAAGGCCAGGACAAGGGAAATGATTGCAATCGGCATGATGTCGCTGCGCTGCGGATCGCTCGGCATCTTGCTGATCAGGTAGATGTCCTTGGGCAGGAAGCTCGCATGAAAGAGCTGCTCGAGCGCGGGCACGATCACGTCGATGTTGTACGCAATGCCCAGCCCCAGCAGCAGGCCAGCCACGGTGCCGATCACGCCGACCATGGCGCCCTGCACCACGAAGATGCCCATGATGCTGCGCGGCGAGCTGCCCAGCGTACGCAAAATGGCAATGTCCGCGCGCTTGTCGGTCACGGTCATTACCAGCGTGGACACCAGGTTGAAGGCAGCCACGGCCACGATGAGCGTGAGGATGATGAACATCATGCGTTTCTCGACCTGGACGGCCGCAAACCATGTCTTGTTCTGGCGCGTCCAGTCGCGAATCAAAAACTGGCCCGGCAGCGTTACGGCCATCTGGTCGGCCACGTCGCGTGCCTCGTTCAGGTCCTTGAGCTTGATGCGAATACCGGTGGGCCCGTCGAGCCGGAACACGCGCTGCGCGTCTTCGGCATGAATCATTGCCAGCGCCGAGTCGTATTCGTAGTGGCCCGAATCGAAGGTGCCCACCACGGTGAACTGCTTGAGCCGCGGCACCACGCCCGCGGGCGTGACCTGCCCGCCAGGCGCCACCAGCGTGACCTGGTCGCCC
Source organism: Variovorax sp. 3319 (assembly GCF_031456585.1). Classification (NCBI taxonomy): domain Bacteria; kingdom Pseudomonadati; phylum Pseudomonadota; class Betaproteobacteria; order Burkholderiales; family Comamonadaceae; genus Variovorax; species Variovorax sp. 3319. The sequence goes on along the minus strand of NZ_JAVDUZ010000001.1, from coordinate 267,207 downwards.
GGCTGCACAAAGAGCGACCGGGCCAGCTCACCGCCGAGCACAATGCCGAATTCGCCCGGCACCAGCTTGTCGAGCGTGCCCTTTTGTGCGGTAGTGGCAATGTCGGTGACCTCGGGTTCGAGCTTGGGCACAATGCCGCGCACCAGCGTGCCCTTCATGTCTTCGCCACGCGCAATGAGCGCCTGCGTAGCAATGAAGGGAGCAGCGCCGATGACTTCGGGGTTCTTGCGGGCGGCTGCCGTGATGGCGTCGATGTCGGGCAGGGCCTGGCCGTCGCGCGAAAGAATTTCGATGTGCGACACCACGCCGAGCATGCGGTCGCGCACTTCCTTCTGGAAGCCGTTCATTACGCTGAGCACAATGATCAGCGCCGCCACTCCCAATGCGATGCCAAGCATCGACACGCCCGAGATGAAGGAGATGAAGCCGTTGCGCCGTGTCGCCCGGCCTGCGCGCGTATAACGCCAGCCGAGTTGCAGTTCATAAGGAAGTCGCATATTTTCAGTTGTTTGACGCGCTTCCGGCGCCAAGGGCGCTTCGGGGCGTTTCATCCCCGGGATTGTGGCATTCCCGGACAATAGGGGAATGGCCGAACCTCTCCCACGTCATCTGTTGATTCCCTTTGCCGGCCGCGGTTCCCCTGCATGCCGCGCCGCGCTGCCATCGCTCCGGCTGCCCAACCTCGAGTCCCTGCTCTCCCGGCTCTCGATCGTGCAGACCGATACCCAGGACGAAAGCACGCGCTCGCCGCCCCATGAGCGGGCGCTGGCCGCGGCACTTGGTATTGCGGCAGCCGACGGCTGCATTCCCTGGGCCGCGCTCGAAGCAAGGCAACTCGGCATCGCCGGGCCCGGTGACAGCGAAGGCTGGGGACTGGTGTCGCTTTGCAATTGGCAGGTGGGCATCGACGACGTGGTGCTGGGCGACCCGGCCGCCATCGAGATCGACCCCGCCGAATCGGCCGCCCTTCTGGCCGCCGCCCATCCCTTCTTCGAGGAAGACGGCATTGCACTGCACCCTTCTGCCACGCCGGGCCGGTGGCTTGCGCGTGCGCGCATCTTCAACGGCCTGGCAACGGCATCGATCGACCGCGCGGTGGGCCACCCGATTTCGCAGTGGTCGCCCCTGGCCGAAGCCGCACGGCCGCTGCGCCGCTTGCAGAATGAAATGCAGATGCTGCTCTATACCCAGCGCGTGAACGACGACCGCGCCGCCCGCGGCGTGCCGCCGATCAACTCCTTCTGGCTCAGCGGCACCGGCGCGCTGCAAGGCGACATGCTTTCGCCCGCCACACCCCCGTCCGTCCAGCCCACCGTGAGCGACGCGCTGCGCGTTGCCGCCTTGCGCGACGACGGCCCGGGCTGGGCGCAGGCGTGGCAAGCACTGGACGCAGGTGCCATTGCCACCCTGCTGGCCGACTACACCGCTGGTGCCGACATCGTGCTCACGCTGTGCGGCGACCGTGCGGCGCAGCGCTATGCGGTGCAGCAGCGCGGCCTGGTGGGTTGGGCCAAGAGCCTGTTCGACCGGCCTCGCGCCGCCAACGTGCTCGAGGCGCTATGAAAATCATCGCCAGGGAAATTCCGCCCCGCACGGTCTGGGCGCTGGAGCAGGCCGGCGTGCACCCCTTGCTGGCCCGCCTCTTTGCCGCGCGCGGCGTGCTGGCCAAGGACGAGCTCGACGACGGCCTGGCGCGCCTGCTGCCGCCCGACACGCTGCACGGCACGCGTGAGGCCGCAGTGCTGCTCGCCGATGCCATGGCGCAGGACAAGCGCCTTTGCATCGTGGCCGACTACGACTGCGACGGCGCCACCGCATGCGCCGTTGCCGTGCGCGGCCTGCGACTGCTCGGCGCAAGAAACGTGAGCTACCTGGTGCCCGATCGCGTGGTCGACGGCTACGGCCTCACGCCGCCCATTGCCGAGCGCGTGGCCGACAGCGGCGCCGACATGCTGATTACCGTGGACAACGGCATTGCCAGCGTCGAAGGCGTGGCAGCCGCCAAGGCGCGCGGCCTGCAGGTGCTGGTAACCGACCACCACCTGCCCGGCCCGGAACTGCCGGCCGCGGATGTGCTGGTGAACCCCAACCAGCCCTGCTGCGGCTTCGAGAGCAAGAGCATTGCCGGCGTGGGCGTGATGTTCTATGTGCTGCTGGCGCTGCGCTCCGAATTGCGCGCACGCGGTGTCTTCACCGCGGCCACGCAGCCCAAGCTGGACGTGCTGCTCCCGCTGGTGGCGCTTGGCACCGTGGCCGACGTGGTGAAGCTCGACGCCAACAACCGCCGCCTGGTTGCGCAGGGCCTCAGGCGCATTCGCGCCGGCGCGCTGCCGGCGGGCATTGCGGCACTGTTCAAGGCAGCCGGTCGCAACGCCTCAGTGGCAACCACCTTCGACTTCGGCTTTGCGCTCGGTCCGCGCATCAACGCGGCCGGACGGCTCGCCGACATGACGCTGGGCATCGAATGCCTGCTGACCGACGACGCCGGCCGCGCCGACGAACTCGCGCGCATGCTCGACGGCATCAATCGCGAGCGTCGGGACATCGAGGGCGGCATGCGCGACCAGGCGCTGATGCTGGCCGAATCGCTCTTCGGCCCCGATGCCGCGGGCGGCGAAGCGCCGCCGGCCGCCATCAGCGTTTTCGATGCGGAATTTCACGAGGGCGTTGTCGGCATCGTGGCATCGCGCCTGAAAGACCGCTTCCATCGCCCGACCTTCGTGTTTGCGGCCAGCGGCGCGCCGGGCAAGGAGCACGAACTCAAGGGCTCGGGCAGGTCGATTCCGGGCTTTCACCTGCGGGATGCGCTCGACCTGGTGGCCAAGCGGCATCCGGGCGTGCTGCTGCGCTTTGGTGGGCATGCCATGGCAGCGGGCTGCACCGTGGCGCGCGAGAAGTTCGAGGTGTTCGAACGCGCGCTGGCCGAGGTGGCGCGGGAGTGGCTCGACGCAGCCACGCTGACCCGGCGCCTCGACACCGACGGCCCGCTGGAGCGCGAATACATGCGCATCGACCTGGTCGACACATTGCATCGCGAGGTATGGGGCCAGGGCTTTGCGCCGCCCACGTTCAGCGAGGAAGTCGAGGTGGTGTCGCAACGCCTGGTTGGCGAGAAGCACCTGGCCCTGAAGCTGCGGCACCAGGGCCACCCCGTCGACGGCATCTGGTTCGGCCACACCGACCCGCTGCCTGCGCGCGTGAAACTCGCTTTCAGGCTCGATGCGGATGAGTGGCAGGGTGTGCGCCGCGTGCGCTTCCTCGTCGAGGGCGCGGAAATCTAGCTTGCCTCCTCCGCTCGCGGGACAAACAACTTCGCGCGACACGGCGGGCATGTGGTCGGGACGGATTCCTACGCCGTCAGGCCCGCGGAGTTTTACGGTGGTCGTTTACATGAGGAGCCCAGGCACCATGAAATCGACCACTTCATCACCCCCCAAATCCGCCAAATCCGCAGGAACAGCCCATACCGCTGAGAAGCAGCGCGAGGTTCAACGCGCACAGGATGCAAAGGACAGTGCGCAAGAAAGCGGAAAACCCGCTGCGAAAAAATCCAGCCAGCCCGCGCAGGCGGGCTCGCATCAGCAGCCGGTCAACCCGATGCCGGCGCAGCACCTGAGCAAGCCCGGCCAGGAAGCGGACATGGCGCTGCGCCCCCGGTTCGAAGCGCCCGACTACCAGGGCAGCGGCAAGCTCGAAGGCATGACTGCGCTGATCACCGGAGGCGACTCCGGCATTGGCCGCGCCGTGGCGCTGCTCTATGCGCGCGAAGGCGCCGACGTGGCCATCGTGCATCTCGATGAAGACGAAGACGCAGAGGAAACACGGCGGCATGTAGAGAACGAAGGCACGCGATGCATCGTGATCAAGGGCGACGTCTGCAATCCGGCGTTCTGCCGCGAGGCGGTCGACAAGACGGTCGAAGCCTTCGGCAAGCTCGACATCCTGGTGAACAACGCGGCCTTCCAGTTGCATGCGTCATCGATCGAGGACATTACCGACGAGCGATTCGACCTGACGCTCAGGACCAATGTGTTCGGCTACTTTCAGATGGCGCGGGCCGCGGTGCCGCACCTGGGCCAGGGCTCGTCGATCATCAACACCGGGTCGGTCACGGGGTTGGAGGGAAGCGCGCACCTGCTCGACTATTCGACCACCAAGGGCGCCATTCACGCATTCACCAAGTCGCTGGCCAGCAACCTGTTGCCCAAGGGCATCCGCGTGAATGCGGTGGCACCAGGGCCGGTGTGGACCCCGTTGAACCCGGCGGACAGCCCGCCCGAAAAGGTGAAGGACTTCGGCAAGAACACCGACATGCAAAGACCGGCACAACCCGAGGAACTCTCTCCGGCCTATGTGTTTCTGGCGGCGCCGAGTTGCGCGAGCTACATCACGGGCATCGTGCTGCCAATCACGGGCAGTGTGGGCGCCGTCTGAATGCAGCCAGGAGTTTCTGCAGCGTTCTGGAGCGCGGCACGTCTTGCACAAGGGGCGGCACCGAGACGGCCAGCAGCAATGCCGCGAGAGGCACCACGCATACGAAGCCGAGGTAGCTGAAACCGAGCGCGCCGACAATTCCGCCCGCTACGAACATGCCGATCAGCCCACCCGCCGCCTGCATCTTGCGGCGGTTGTGGCGCACCATCGCCTGCTTGGGCGTTGCATGGCGGTTCCAGTAGAGCAGCTTGCCCAGTTCCATGCCCAGGTCGGTGATGTTGCCGGTCATGTGCGTCGTGCGAATGCTGCCTCCGGAAGTCTTGGAGCCGACAGCGTTCTGCAAGCCCATGATGAAAGATAGCAACAGCACCGTGAGCGGCACCGCAAACGGCGTGGGCCATGTGAGCGTGATGGCCCCCATCAGCCCGAACGGAAACATGAGCGCCGCTTCGAGCAGCAGCGGTACCGCATAGACGCTGCGCAAGCGATGCTGGCGACCCCAGTTCACGAGAATCGCGCAGACGGCTGCGCCTGAGACAAAAGCCAGAATGGCGCCGAGCGCATTCAGCAGCAGCCTGGTATTGCCAAGCACCAGGCCGTCGGCGAACTGCGATGCAAAGCCCGTCATGTGCGAGGTATACATGTGCAGCACCAGAAAGCCGCCCGCATTGACCGCACCGGCATTGAAGGCCAGCAGAAGGCCGAGCACCCGGTTCGTTGAAGGGGCGCGGTGCCGGTGGGTAAGAAAGCGGAGTCTGCGCATCAGCGTGCAACTTGCACTTCGACTCTAGCACCCGGCAGGAGCGGCGGCGCCGGGGCTAGCACGCTTTCGTTGCGGCACGACCTGAGGAATGCGCTGATTACACTTTGCGCCGGTCTGCGTTGTGCATACGTGTTCACATATTCAAAAGAGGGTTCCGATGAAAATCTCAGTTCTTCTGATGGCCGCCGCGTTCATCGCGCCTGCCCTGCCCGCCGCGGCACAGGTCTCGGTCAACATCAACCTGCCTCTGGTCCAGGTTGCGCCTCCCGCGCCGCGCTATGAGCCCATGCCGGGCCCCAGGGCGGGCCAGGTGTGGGTGCCGGGGCACTGGCAATGGAATCAGCGCGCCTACGTCTGGCGTGCCGGCTTCTGGCAAGCCGCACGGCCCGACTACGCGTATGCGCCCGGCCGCTGGGTTCAGGCGGACGGCGGATGGCGATGGATCGACGGCGACTGGCGCCGGGCGGAGCGACCGCGCCACGCCGACCACGGCGGCGATCATGGCGGCGGCGGACACCAGCACTGCCCTCCGGGACAAGCCAAGAAGGGCCGCTGCTGATTTTTATCGGCCGCAGGAATAAAAAAAGGGGCGATAGAGATCGCCCCTTTTTTATTGCCGGCCAAGGCAATTGCCCTGTTCGGGATCTTCGATGTGGTGCCGCTTGTCGGAATCGAACTGACGACCTTCCGCTTACAAGGCGGGTGCTCTACCAACTGAGCTAAAGCGGCACGAATCCTGGGATTCTAGCGGCGCAAAAACGCGCCTATCTACGCGCCTATTTCACGCGCTTGAGCGAGGGGCGGCTACCGCCACCCGCCGGGGGGCGCGGCGGTTCGTCCGTGGGGGAGTCGGGGTCGTCGCCAACGTCGACCATTTCGTCCGAGTCTTCGCCCGTTACCAGGTGCACGATCTTGCCGGCGTCGCCTTCAGTACCGCGCGACGCATCGCGCAGCGGCATGCGTGCAGGGCCTTGCGGCGAAGGCGCCGCGTCACCAGCAGCGCCGCCTTCGGCGCCGCTGCCTGTGGGCACCGGCGCAGGAAAAGCCATGCCCTGGCCGTTTTCGCGTGCATAGATCGCAATCACCCGGCCCACGGGCACGATGATTTCACGCGCGCTGCCGGCAAAACGGGCCTTGAACTCGATGAAGTCGTTGCCGAGCTTGAGCGAGCTGGTCGCGTCGAAGCTGATGTTCAGCACGATCTCGCCGTTCTTCACGTATTCGCGCGGCACCTGGACGGTGTCGTCGACCTGCACCGCGACATAGGGCGTGAAGCCGTTGTCGGTGCACCATTCATACAACGCCCGAATGAGGTACGGGCGGGTGGAGGACGACTCGAGCGCGTTGATCATGAAAGACGGCGAAAAGCGATGGAAGCAGGCACGCAGCTTACTTACTTTCGCATGACCTTTTCGGACGGGGTCAGTGCTTCGATATAGGCCGGGCGCGAGAAGATGCGTTCAGCGTACTTCAGAAGCGGAGCGGCATTCTTGCTGAGATCGATGCCGTAGTAGTCGAGGCGCCAGAGCAGCGGTGCAATGGCCACGTCGAGCATCGAGAAGTTGTCGCCCAGCATGTACTTGTTCTTGAGGAACACGGGCGCAAGCTGTGTGAGGCGGTCGCGAATGTGCGAGCGGGCCTTTTCGAGCGCCTTTTCGTTGCCCTTGGCAGTGCGGTTCTCGAGCGTTGCCACGTGCACGAAGAGTTCCTTCTCGAAGTTGAGCAGGAACAGGCGCACGCGGGCGCGGTCGACCGGGTCGCCGGGCATCAGCTGGGGGTGCGGAAAGCGCTCGTCGATGTACTCGTTGATGATGTTCGACTCGTACAGGATCAGGTCGCGCTCGACCAGGATGGGCACCTGGCCGTACGGGTTCATCACGCTGATGTCTTCGGGCTTGTTGTAGAGGTCGACGTCGCGGATTTCGAAGTCCATGCCCTTTTCGAACAACACGAAGCGGCAGCGGTGGGAAAAGGGGCAGGTCGTTCCTGAATACAAGACCATCATGGCGAGAGACTCCTAAAAATCAAAAAGAGTGGGTCGCGTTGGCAACCCACTCTGTGGGACCGGACGCGCGGGGCGACCGGTCGGCGTGGACGGAACTACTTGACGTCTTTCCAGTACGAGGCGTTCAGTCGCCACACAAAAACCAACGACAGGCCCAGGAACAGCAACACCCACACGCCGATGCGAATGCGCGTGTTCTGTGCCGGTTCGGCCATCCATTGCAGGTAGTTCACCAGGTCGCCCACGGCATTGTCGAACTGCAGCGGCGTCATGGTACCGGGGGTGACTTGCTCCCAGCCCTTGAACACTTCGGTGGCGTGGCCGTGCTGCTCGACCTTGGCGTAGACCGGGCGGCGTTCGCCTTGCAGCTCCCACAGCGGGTTGGGCATGGCAACGCTCGGGAACACGAGGTTGTTCCAGCCCGTGGCCTTGGTGTCGTCGCGGTAGTAGGTGCGCAGGTATGTGTACAGGTAGTCGGCACCGGTGCCGCCGTGGCCGGCGCGCGAGCGCGCGACCAGCGTAAGGTCGGGCGGCGTGGTGCCGAACCAGTCCTTGGCCTGGCGTGCGTCGATGTTGGCCTTCATGGTCTCGCCGACCTTGTCGGTCGAGAACAGCAGGTTGTCCTTGATCTGCTGCTCGGTAATGCCGATGTCCTTCAGGCGGTTGTAGCGCATGAAGGCTGCCGAGTGGCAGTTGAGGCAGTAGTTGACGAACAGCTTGGCGCCGTTCTGCAGGGAGGCCACGTCGGTGGTCTTGTTGGGCGCCTTGTCCCAGGCAATACCGCCGGATTCGGCCGATGCACCTGCGGAAAAGGTCAGGCCAAGTGCCAGGCCCACAACCGCGAGCCAGCCAGAAATGCTTTTCTTCATCGTGTTTCTCTCGAGCTCTCTTGGGCTTCTCAATGGGCGGCGAAGGTCACGCGGTCAGGCACAGGCTTGAACTCGCCCTTGCTGCTCCACCAGGGCATGAGCAGGAAGAAACCGAAGTAGAGAAGCGTGCCGATCTGCGAAATGGTCTGCGCGATGTCCAGCACGAACGAGCCGATGACCAGGTTGCCCCAGACGCCGGGTGCCTGGATACCCAGGTAGCCCAGGATCAGGAAGAAGAACACGAAGACGCCGTAGACGTACTTGTGCCAGCTCGGACGATAGCGGATCGACTTGACTTCGCTCTTGTCCAGCCAGGGCAGGAAGAACAGGATGATGACCGAGCCGCCCATCACGACCACGCCCCAGAACTTGGCGTCGAAAGCCTTGAGCAGGAAGATGACCACGGCCGCCGCAACGATGGCCGCGATTTTCAGCGCGGTGCCCGACTTGCCCTTGATGAAGTTCAGGACGGCGGCAAGGCCGATGATCAGCGCGAACACGTTGACCATGTCGTCGGTGGTTGCACGCAGCATCGAATAGAACGGCGTGAAGTACCAGACCGGCGCAATATGGTTGGGCGTCTTGAGCGAGTCGGCCGGAATGAAGTTGTTGTACTCGAGGAAGTACCCACCGGCTTCCGGCGCGAAGAAGATCACCGCAGAGAAGATGGTGAGGAACACCACCACGCCGAAGATGTCGTGCACCGTGTAGTACGGATGCGACGGGATGCCGTCGAGCGGATGGCCATCGGGGCCGCGGTTTGCCTTGATCTCGATGCCGTCGGGGTTGTTGGAACCCACTTCGTGCAGCGCGATCAGGTGGGCCACCACGAGGCCGAGCAGCACCAGCGGCACAGCAATCACGTGGAAGCTGAAGAAGCGGTTGAGCGTTGCATCGCTCACCACATAGTCGCCGCGAATCAGCAACGCGAGGTCAGGGCCGACGAACGGAATGGCGGCAAACAGGTTCACGATGACCTGGGCGCCCCAGTACGACATCTGGCCCCACGGCAGCAGGTAGCCCATGAAGGCTTCGGCCATCAGGCACAGGAAGATCGCGCAGCCGAAGACCCAGATCAGCTCGCGCGGCTTGCGGTAGCTGCCGTACATGAGGCCGCGGAACATGTGCAGGTACACCACGATGAAGAACGCCGAGGCGCCCGTCGAGTGGATGTAGCGGATGAGCCAGCCCCAGGGCACGTCGCGCATGATGTACTCGACCGATGCGAACGCCTGGTTCGCGTCGGGCTTGTAGTGCATCACCAGGAAGATGCCGGTCACGATCTGGATCACGAGGACCAGCATCGCGAGCGAGCCGAAGATGTACCAGAAGTTGAAGTTCTTCGGCGCGTAGTACTTGCCCCACTGGTCGTTCCAGAGCTTGGTCAGGGGGAAGCGGTTGTCAACCCAGTTGAGCAGCTTCTCGCCGGCAGGCGCGTTGGGGGAAATTTCGTGGAATTCAGCCATGTTCTTCTTCTGCCTCAGGCCTTCTTGTCTTCGCCAATGAGCAACTTGGTGTCTGACACGTACATGTGCGGAGGCACCGGCAGATTGTCAGGCGCGGGCTTGTTCTTGAAGACGCGGCCAGCCAGGTCGAACGTGGAGCCATGGCAGGGGCACAGGAAGCCCCCCTCCCAGTCGTTTGGCAGCGAAGGCTGCGGCCCGGCCTGGAGGCGGTCGACAGGCGAACAGCCGAGGTGGGTGCAGATACCCACGACCACCAGCACCTCGGGCTTGATGGAGCGGTGCTGGTTTTGCGCGTATTCGGGGGTGAACTCGTCGGGATGCCGCTTGGAGAGCGGATCGGCCAGTTGGCCGTCGAGCTTGGCGAGCTCGGCCACCTGCTCGGGCGAACGCTTGAGAATCCAAACCGGCTTGCCGCGCCATTCGACGGTGATCTTCTCGCCGACCTTGAGGCCGGCAATATCTACCTCGACCGCAGCGCCCGCGGCCTTGGCCTTTTCGGAGGGCTGGAAAGTACTTACGAAGGGAATCGCGGTGGCCACGCCTCCCGCTACGCCGGCACAGCTGGATGCGATTAACCACGTCCGCTTGCTTGTGTCGATCCGGGGGGAACCGGAGGTCATGTCACTCATGGGGATCCTCTAAGTCTTCTTCGCTGGAGCAGGGTCAACCGGCGATTGTAGCGGGCTGTTGCGGGCATATTCAACGCCGCCAGCCTGGAGCACGTGCGAATGCGCTGCCGCCAGACGCTTGGGAAGATCAACTAAGAACAATTAATTAGTATTTATTTGCAACTTATTTAGACGACATTTCGTCACAACGATTTGCACGGCAAATGGTTGCAAAAGGCTAAATTAGTTGCGGCACACTTCGCTAGCTGCTAATCTTCTCTCAACTGTTAATCGTCAATTTGAGAGGAAGTTTGCCATGAGAATTAAGCCATTGGTGTTCGCAACCGTCATTGCAGCCTTGAGCATTTCTTCGGCTCTGGCGCAAACCCCGGCCCCGACCCCGACACCCCCCGTTCAAACACCCGTTGCCCAGCCGGCAAGCGCTACTGGCGCAACCAACTCCGCATTCGGCCGTATTACCGCCGGGCAGGCTGGCGGCGTTGCTGCGAGCGTTGGCTTGGCAGCGGCTGTGGCCAGTGGCAACGGAGGCAACAGCGGTGGTGGCAGTGGCACCGGCGGCACGGGCGGCACCGGCACAGGTACGACCGGCACGAATTAGTCGTGGGCGCCCTCCGGAAGGGAGGGCATTCGCTGAATAGTCCGCGCGCTGGCCTCGCCACGCGACTTGTTGAATGCTGTCTTTTGGCGGCATTTCTTTTGGGCATTGGCGGCTGTTCTTCCGGATCTTCTGCCATGCTGGCAACAGCGCGGCATATTTACAGTGGCCCTGCTTCGGCGCCCCCGCCGGCCTTTAATCCCAATTACCGCTATTTGCGCGTCGCCACCGGCGACCAGACGGTCTTCATGGTGCTCGGCTATATCGACAAGCGCCCGGAGGGCGCGGTCGAGGTCTGGTATAGCGGCAGCGGCGAGATTGTCAGGCTGCTCGACGGACGATTGGTCGGAACCACCGGACTTTCCACCGACTGGCGGGAGGTGCGGTTTTCAGGCCTGCCCGCCTGGAGCGCAGATGCCGCCGCCACGTCGTCTGTAAAAACCTATCAACGCCAGCGCGACATGATGCCCGGCTACCGGTTCGGCGTTCGCGACGAGGTCGTGCTGGCGCCGATTGCCGCGCCGCAGCAAACCGCCTTGGCTGGCACGGCTGCTGCTTCCCTGCGCTGGTATGAAGAGCGCAGCATTTCTCGTCCGGCAAGCGCCTCGCTGCCTCCCGCGCGCTTCGGCGTCTCGCAAGCGGGCGGCACACCTCGGGTCGTTTATTCCGAGCAATGTATTTCCAATGATCTGTGTATGAGCTTCGAGCAGTGGACGCCTTCTTCTCCAGCACCCGTCGCAGCGGCGAGCGCTGGTACATGAGCGGCCTGCTTCTTCGTGGCTTCGGCAAACACCCCTGGCCCCTTCGCGCTGTGGCGGCTTGCGCGCTCGCGGCGAGTTGCGCAGCCTCAGCCCAACCGCTGGGCAGCGGCCCCGTCGACAACAAGCCCCCCGTCAACGACAGCGACATTCGCCCGGGCGAGCGCCTGAGCACCTGGCTGCTGCGGCAGCCGCAGGAAACGGCCGCCCCAGGCCTGTCCTGGCGCATTCCGCAGGAGCGGCTTGCGCAGCAATTCCTGAAGAACCAGGTGCTGCTGCGGCTAGAGGCCGCAAGGCGGCGCGCACCGAGGCAGGAGCAGGCACCACGCCAGCAGCTGATTGCATGGCTGCAGAACCTACCCGTCACAGGGCGCGTTGCACTCGGCATCGTGGACCCTCGCTGGCTCGAGGCGCACCCTGAAGAAGACCCGGTGCTCACGGCCGGCCAGCAACTTGTTGCGCCACCGCCGCTCTTGAACACCATTTCGGTAGTGCAGCCCGACGGGCGGCTCTGCCAGGTGGCCCATGAACCTGGCCGCACGGCGTGGGACTATGTGGCTGCTTGCGCGCCTGAGGGCAAGCATGACTGGGCATGGGTGGCACAGCCCGACGGGCGCACCGCGCGTGTCGGCATGGCAACGTGGAACGCACATCCGTCCGATGAGCCGGCACCCGGTGCCTGGGTGTGGGCGGCACCTCGCGGCATGGACGACCTCGAGGCAGCCTCGGAAGGGCTGATCAAGTTCCTGGCTACGCAGGGACCGTCGCCGCAAGGCACTGCTACTGCGGCCCCTGCGGCACCCGCACCCGAAGCTGCGGCCACTCCGCCGGCCGAGCCCGCACCGCCAGCTGCGCCCTTCCAGCCCACCGCCGTTTCGGTGCGCCCCGAGGCGGCACCGCAGTACCGCCCGCTGCAGCCCAGCGGCAACGACTGGGGTGAAACCGGCCTGCTGCAAACGCCTTCTGCGCGCATGGGCCAGACAGGCGACATGCGCACGTCCATCACACACGTCTCGCCCTATACGCGGCTGAACGTGATGTTCCAGCCGCTGGACTGGCTGGAAGCCGGGTTCCGCTACACATCCATCGGCAACCGCATCTACGGCATCGGCCTGAGCAATCAGGACTACAAGGACAAGAGCATCGACTTCAAGGCGCGGCTCTGGAAAGAGTCGGCCTACCTTCCCGAGGTGGCTTTGGGCTTTCGCGACATCGGCGGTACCGGTCTCTTTTCGTCCGAATACCTCGTGGCAAGCAAGCGGCATGGCGACCTGGACTTCAGCCTCGGCATCGGCTGGGGCTACATGGGCAGCAGTGGAAACATCAGCAACCCGTTCGGCGTGCTGAGCAGCCGCTTCAAGACTCGCGTCAGCGAGACGACGTGGGGTGGCGCCAACTTCGGCCGGCTCTTTCGCGGACCCACCGCACTCTTTGGCGGCGTGCAATGGCGCACGCCCTGGGACCCGCTGACGCTCAAGCTCGAATTCGAGGGCAACAACTACAAGAACGAGCCGCTCAACAACGACCAGCCGCGGCGCTCGCCCATCAACTTCGGTCTCGAGTACCGCTACGCCCCCGGCGTCACCTTTTCAGCGGGCCTGGAGCGCGGCAACAAGGTGATGGTGGGCCTTACGCTGCAGACCAACCTGGCGATCATGCAGATGCCCAAGACGGCGGATGCACCGCCGCCTCGCTTTTCGCCGACGCCACCCGCCACTTCTCCAGGCTGGGCAGCCACCGCTGCCGACATCGAGAGCCGCACCGAGTGGACCATTCAGCGCATTGCCCCCCAGGGCCAGATGCTGCACGTGTGGATCACCGAGAGCGCCACCGTCTACCGCAACGCGCGTGTCGAGCAGATCATTGCCGTGCTGCATCGCGATGCGCCTGGTTCGATCAAGAACTTCGTGCTGCACTACTCCGAACGCGGCTTGCCGATGCATGCGCAAGTGGTCGACCGCAACGAATGGGTGACGGCGCACTACCAGGCGCAGACGCCGAGCGAGGCTCGCGCAGCCAGCCAGCGCGACTACGCCCCCCCTCCCATCGGCGCCGACTTTCAGCCCGCTAATATTCCGAACGCCAATGCGGCCATTGCGTCCAGGGACGCACCCGGCATTGCTGACGACAACAAGGCACTGGCACCGTGGGAGCGCAACACGTCGAAATTCAGCATCGGCCTGACGCCCAGCCTCGGCCAGATCCTGGGCGGCCCCAACGCTTTCGTGCTGTACCAGATCGGCGTGCAGGCGGTTGCCGAATACCGCTTCACGCCGAGCACGTGGGTGAATGGTGCGCTGAACCTGCGCCTGCTCGACAACTTCGACAAGTTCACCTACACGGCGCCCAGCAACCTGCCCCGGGTACGAACGCTCCAGCGCGAGTACGTCACTACAAAGCGCCTGACCATGCCGGTGCTGCAGCTGACGCACGTTGGCCGGCTGACGGACAACCAGTACTACAGCGTGTACGGCGGTGCGCTCGAAAGCATGTATGCGGGCGTCGGCGCGGAATGGCTCTATCGGCCATGGCGCAGCCGGCTGGCCGTGGGCGTCGATTTCAACCATGTGCGGCAGCGCGACTTCGAGCAGGACTTCGGCTTGCGCGACTACAAGGTGAACACAGGGCATGCCACGCTCTACTGGGACACCGGCTGGAACGGCATCCTGGCCAAGATCAGCGCGGGGCAGTACCTGGCGGGCGATCGCGGGGTCACCATCGACATCAGCCGCCGCTTCGACAACGGCGTGGTGCTCGGCGCCTACGCCACCAAGACCAACATATCGGCAAGGCAGTTCGGCGAGGGCAGCTTCGACAAGGGTATCTACATCTCGGTGCCCTTCGATGCGCTGCTGCCGCGCTCGAACAAGTTCACCGCCAACTTCGCATGGGCGCCGCTGGTGCGCGACGGCGGTGCGCGCCTCGGCCGCATCCACCCGCTTTACGAAATGACATCCGCTCGCGACCCGAGCGCCTTCAAGTTCGCGCCGCCCGACAGCGGCGCTCCGGGCACAGGCGACAACATCCTGAAGTTCGAACGGCGCTAGGGCTCGCGCCCTTCCGCTTGCTCCGCTCCCTGTTCCGCTGCTTGCGCCGCCAGGTTCAGCGAGTCTGCGGCGCGGCGGGCCCGCGCATGATGAAAAACAGCCACGTGATCATTGCCACCGCCATGCAGGCAAAGCCCAGCGTCATGGCGTTGATGGTCTGGATGTAAGAGATTGGCGGCTTGGCCATGAGCATGCAGGCAGCGAACACCAGCGCGCCGAAGATCGAGCACCACAAAAGAGCGCCCGGCCGAGCCGCGGCCCTGAACCCTGTCCGCAGGCACATCGTGAGCCCGAAGATCGCGGGCGCGTAGAAAAACGGCGAGAAGTCCATTCCACCGTAGTTCTTGCCGAATGCCAGCACCACCAGGTGCGGTCCCAGCAGGCCCAGCAAGACGCCACCGATTTCCGCGACCACGAATCCGAAGACGACAAACTTGATGAAGAGCCGAAAAGCGTCCTGCCGATGGTCCGACTTCCACGTGGCCGCGAGCTTGGGCAGGATGTAGTAGCCGAGTGCGAGGAGCACGTACTGCATGGGCAGTAAAAAGGTGATGTAGATCTTCAGCAAACCGCCCTGCGCGGAATCCGCCGAAGAGCCCAGCAGCAGAATGGCGCCCCCGGTCATGATCCAGCTCATGAGCTGCGACAGGCTCGCCTTCCACCCATAGGCAGACGCCTCCTTGAGGGTCAGTGCCTGCGTATCGGCGGCTGGCGGCAGCGGCGCAATCACGTTCTTCAGGCTGCCGGCAATCAGAACCGAAAACGGCAACTGGACAATGGCAATCCAAATCAGGGCCTGCGTCCATGAAGCGGGTTTCAGGCCGATCAGCACGGCTACATAGCCAATGCCGATCAACACGCCCGATATGCAAAGCACGGCGAACCTGCGCCCCACCAGCAGGATGCTGCGAGAGATCCAGAAAATTTCGTAGCCAATGATCAGGGCCACGCCGGCCCAACTGAGCGGGCCTGGAAAGCCGGCGAACTGCCACACCAGAAAGCCCGCCATCGACACCGCTGCAACCAGCACCCAGCTCCACCAGGCCGCGGAGCGACTCGCGTAATAGCGCTTGATCAGCAGCGGCTCGTGCACCACCGCTGTATGCAGGATGTACTGGAAGCTGACAATCGCGAGGAACGCCGAAGCAATGCCAAAGTCCGAGGGCGACAGCGCCCGCGCCAAGGCAAAGCTCAGCAGCAGTTGGCTCGCGCTATAGATGCACTGGTCTGCAACTGCATAGATCGGACCGCCCAGGCGTTTTCGAATTCCCGCGAACGACGCCATTCACTGGTCCGACAGCGAGAACAGGACCGGATAAGCGCTTGCCTTGGCGGCAAAGCCCCCATCGACCGGACTGCCACAACTGCCGTGCCGCACTTGCGGAAAGAAGTCGACGCGCGTGCACTTCTTGCCCTTCTCGGCAGCAATCAGAACGTTTTGCTCCGAGCTCTGCGTCCACACCACATGCAGCAACGAACTTCCTCGGCTCAGCACCAGCTTGTTCAGGCCGGAGGCGCTGTCGTAAGAAACCTTCCTGGAGTTTCTGGCGATCTTGAGAAATTCGGAAAGGCTGGAGAAGGCTTCTTTTTTTTCACCCCCCTTGGATTTGAGCCCGAAGTTGTCTTCTCTCGAAACGACCGACGTTCCGCGGTCCTTCCAGGCATAGAGATTCAATAGCTTGATGCCGGCGGCAACATTGGTAAGGTACTCGCGCAAGATCAGCGAAGCCTGTGCGTTGCGGTCTCGCACCGGCAAGTAAGACGCATAGCCCCATTCCGAAGCGACGATGCCGACCTTGCCGAGTTGCAGCTGGTCCAGTTTCGCGCGCAGCTTTTCGTAGTCGGCAATGGCTGTCTCGGGAACGGAGCGGTATGGATGGATCGAGACGTCCGTCAGGCAATTGGCCTTGGCACCCGAGACAAAAGCGTTTTCAAGTTGCGGTGGAACCTGCCCCTGGTTGAAGGGAAGCTTCGCAAAGCCGAAACCCATGACGACTTTGGGCGGATTCTTCAGCTGCGCGATGCTGCGGCAGAACTCGGCGGTGGCGGTTTCAAAGTTCGAAAAAAGCGCCGGGTTCAAAAAGGTCTTGTGATCGGGCTCGTTCCAAAGCTCCCACACCGCCACATCGGTGGAATGCGCGTTCATGAACTCGGCCGCAAAAGTTGCGAACAGCTTTTCTCTCTGGCCGCCGGCCCGCATGTCCGACTGGTCATGTCCCCAGATTTCCTTGCCGCCGAACAGCGTCACGATGGCTTCGAGCCTGGCATTGCGCACGCGCCGGATCAGCTTCGAGTAGTCGATCATTGCGGGGTTGACGCTCTTCAGCGGTGGCCGAACCCCGAACCGCACAAACTCGAACCCCGCCGCCCGGATTTCGTTCAGGTCTTCGTCCGAGATGTCGCTCGGATCGATCTGCACACTGAGTGCCGTCGGGTATTCGGTGCTCAGTTCGCTCACGCCCCGCGCCTGGGCCGGGAGCGAAACCGCAGCAAGCACAGCCAGTGTGCAGAACAGCCTGGCGATTTCGCGCATGGATGAAATCGTCATCACAACACCGACTCCTTGTAGAGATCGACAATCGCCGAGTTCATGCGGTCAGCGGTGTATTTCTTCTCGAAGATCTCGCGCCCGGTCTGCCCCATACGCACCAGGTCTTCGCTCGGGATCTGATCGATTTCGCGCAGCGCTTCATCCAGGCGATCGAGCGGAAACAGCCGGCCGTTTTTCGTGTCTTCGATGATGTCGACCAGACCGCCCACAGCGGAGGCAAAAACCGGTTTGCTCCGCGCCATTGCCTCCACCGCCACAAAGCCGAAGCCTTCCCATCTGGACGGCACGATCACTGCGTCGCAAGACCTGTACGCGGCATCGAGATCATCTTTCTCGAGCCACCCTTTGAACTCGATCTCGCTCGAATGAGCGAGGGAAAGATCGTTGCGAACAGCACCTCCGACAATTGTCAGCTTGAACTTCGGCCGCACACGGGCATAAGAATCAAGCAGCAAGTCGATGCCCTTTTGCCGGTCGAGACGACCGACGAACAAGATCTGCCTTTGCCGCGTGGAGATTTCCTTTGCAGCGGCCGGTTGCTCGTGGCCAAGCGCCGCGGGGGTGATTCCGTTCGGAATGCACCGGCACCGCTTGATGCCGAATTTTTCTGCGATGCGCAGTTCGTGGTCGCTGATGCAGATGATTGCGTCCGTCCAATAAGAAAGCAGCCATTCGGCCCAGCGATAGATCGACTTCTTGTACGAAGGACCGATCTGGTCGAAAGCCCAGCCATGGGAGCAGTAGACGATTTTTGTCTCTTGCGGCACCTGGCCGAGCAGCGCCATGGCGCGAACGACCCCGCCGGCAATCGAACTGTGGAGATGCAGAACCGACGGCCGCTCCGTCCGGATGATCTTCCTGACCTCAGCCGCGTAATTTGCGAGCGCCAGGGGACTGCGGGCTGTGGGCACCACATGGGTGTCTTGCGAACTGAGCCATTCCACCGGTCCGGGCAAAACGAACTTCGCCTGGGTAATCACGGGGGAGTTCTGCTGAAAGCCGGAAACCATCCGCAGATAAGTCTCCAGCCCGCCCTTGAGGGTCTCGGCAATGTGCAATATTTTCATGGCCTGCGCAGTCAGATCAAGGCATGAATTCCGGCAACCACTTCGCCTCTGAGCAGATCGAGTGTTTGCCGGTCCGGAGTTTTTTCATTCAACATGCCGAGCACCGAAGCCTCGAGCTTTTCCACGCGGGGAGACAGGTCGAAGAGGTAGCGCTTGCGTTTCGTCAGCTCGAAGAACGACTCGACCTTCTTGTCCCAATTCATGCCTATGGAAGGAATGTTCAGGCTGTAGGCAACGATGTTTGCGTGCAGTCGATGAGCCACGATGCATGAACAGGCGCTGATCAGCGAAACCAGTTCATCGGGATGCCGTGGAACCAGGAAGCTGGATTTCGGCGCGTTCGATTCCGAAGAAATCTCGTTCAGGATCTTGTTGTCTTCAGAAGCGCCATTGGTGAAATACAGCACCCGCTTTCCCTCGGCCCGCAACGATTCGGCGAGCGTCGAAAAGAACCTGGCCGACTCCGTCGAGTTGGCGTTTGCGTATTCGGAGTTCATTACCAGGGCATCGAGGCTGCTGACGCAGATGCCGATGTCCCAGTTCTTCTCTGCCGAGAGCTCCTGCGAAAACGCATCGGCGCAAACGAGCGCCGGATCGGGAACGACCCTGATGCTGCCCCTTGGAATTCCGAAATGCCTATGCAGGTTGTTCGCCGATTCCTTGTCGCGCGTGGAGTAAAAAACCGGCCTTGCATTCCCGATGAATCGCTTGACCAGGAACCGCCCCCAAAATGACCAGCGTGCGGTAACCCCGACCGACACCACCACCACGCGCTTGCCACGCAGCAGCCGGCTCAGCAGAAAAAGCTTTGCCGGAAAATTGAGCGCCACGTCGCAAAAGAGCTGGCCGCCGCCAATGACGATCAGGTCCGCATCGCTGACCGCCGCTTTCCAGTTTTTTCGCCAGACGAGAAAGTAGCCCTTGAGGCAGTAAAGAAAAACGATCAGCGAGCGCAGCAGTGAGGGCAGCTTTGCGAAGACACGGAAAGCGCCCCCACCCCGCAGGTTTTCTTCTTCGAAGCCCACACGGCCGGCAATGTCCAGAAACTCGACGCTGGCGCGCGGATACTTCATGCCCGCAATATGAGCCAGCGATGCCGCGATTACCCCGTCTCCCAGGTTGTCGCTGAAAGGTACCGCGCAGATCAGGATCTTTTTCATCTTCAAATCGGTTTCATCTCGAACCGTGGCCCACCGCAACCACCCAAATGGTGCGGATGAAGATGGCGATATCCCTGCCCACGGAAAGCGTCTCGACGTAGCTCACGTCCAGGGCCACGCGTTTTTTGTAGCTCAGCTGGTTGCGGCCGCTGACTTGCCATAAACCGGTAATGCCCGGCCGCACCGCGCAATAGAACGACCAGTCGGCGCCATACAGCCCCTTTTGATCCAGCATGCAGGGCCGGGGCCCGACCAGGCTCATGTCTCCCACCAGCACGTTCCAGAACTGCGGCAATTCATCCAGACTGGTCTTGCGGATGAACTTGCCAAAGCGGGTGATGCGGGGATCGTTCTCGAGCTTTTGATAGTCGTCCCATTGCTGGCGCGCCACAGGGTCGTTCTTCAGGTGCTCCTCCAGAATCTGAGCGGAGTTGGGCAGCATGGAGCGGAACTTGTAGAACTTGAACACGCGCCCTCCCCGGCCGTACCGCGGCTGCGAATACAGGACAGGGGCTCCGGAAGTGAGAAAAACGCCGATGGCAAGCAAGACATAAAGCCAACCGAAAGCGGTAAAAAAGAAAAGCGAAGCCGCAATATCGACCGCTCTTTTACCGGCCCGCAGCATGGCCGAGTGACGAATTCCTTCCCACGCCGGATCTGAAAATTCGGTATGCATTTCCTCGCTCATTGGGGCGGTCAATTCCTCGGGACGAAAATTTGTCATAGGAATTCCCCGCCTTCGCAATTGAAGCGGAAGCAAGTTTTCAGCTTAAGAACTCTCATTGCTGGAGCACCTTTCGTCTTACAAGCAAACGCTTGCCCCTCTCGGGTCGGTGATAAGTTGCGGCGCGGGCATCAAGCCCGATACGGCTTGGCCCGGGAGCCTTGAAGGATGCTGCGCACAAAAACCATTGCGCAGTCCAAGCGACTCAACCACGTAATACAAAAGAACGAAGTACTTGACCCTAGGCCTTTATAATTAGCCTTTGAGCAAAAGCACCAAATTAGTGCGACAAGTGATAAATTCCACACTCTGTCCTAATTTTCCCAGATATCTTTCCACTGCCTAGGTGGTATCCCTGTTGTTTTTGTATTTATAGTGTATGTAACGGTAACCGCCGTATTTATAACTACTGCTGCCGGCGTGGCGGCGCGATAAGTCCATAGCATTCAAAATAACGCCATTGGCCGCACAGCCCGCATGCGCCAGTCTTCTGACGCTCTCGTTCAATTCGCCGAGCTGGGTTTTCTCCGCACGGGCGACGAGCAGCAGCGAGCCGGCGAGCGGCGCTACTGAAGAGGTGTCTGCAGCCACCAGCACGGGCGCCGTGTCGATGATTACCAAGTCGTAGCCTGGCGACAGTTTTTCCAAAAGATGCGAAAAAGAGTCGCTCAGAAGCAATTCAGCCGGGTTTGGCGGAAGCACACCGGTTGTTATGACGTCAAGATTCGGCAGGACCGACGGGCGAATGGCTTTTTCAGGGCTCAATGTGCCGGCAATCAGTTCGGACAGCCCGGAAGATCGGGACATTGAGAAGAATTGATTAACCCGCCCCTTGCGCAAATCGGCATCGACCAGGAGAACCTTCTTGCCCGATGCCGCGGTAATTGCCGCGAAATTGACCGAAACAAAAGTCTTCCCGACCCCGGGGGTCGCGCCGGAGATGAGCAGGCGGTTGTTGGGCGCTTCCAGCATGGCGAACTGCAGGGCGGTTCGCAGGCTGCGCAGGCTCTCGACCGCGGGATCTTCCGAATGCTGCAGCGCAAGGATATGCAGGCCCGGCGCCTTGTTCTCGATGCTCTTGTCGATCATTCGCTGGGCGCCGCTCAGCGGGATGCTGCTGTAGACGTTGAGCCCCGTGTGCATTTCGATCTCGCTCGGGTTGCGAATGCCGCCAAAGAACGAGTTCCTGGCAATGGCGGCGGCCACGCCGGCCATCAACCCCACGAGCAGCGCCAGCGCAAGAATCAGCGGCCGCTTGGGCCAGACGGGCTCTTCCGGAACGATGGCGTCGTCCAGCAGCCGCACGTTGCCGACCTTGCCCTCCTTGGCGAGCCGCATCTGCAGCGAACTGTTGAGAAGCGATACATAGAGGTCGGTGTTGACCTTGATGTCGCGTTGCATCTGAACGGTGTTCTGCTGAAGCAGCGGCATCTTGCGGATCCGCGAATCGACCGAAGCAATTTCGCCCTTCCACGCGGCAATCTGCGTGTCCAGCGTCTGGATGCTCGGATGCTTGTCGGTAAAGCGTGCCGAGAGTTCACGCCGCTTCTGCTGGGCCTCGAGCAGTTTCGATTGAAGGTCGACCGTCTGCGTCAGGGCGTTTTTCGCCTCGTCGTCGAGACTGACGGTGCCGTTCTCGTTCCGGTAGCGGTTGTAGAGGTCTTCCGATTGCTCGAGTTGCTTCTTGAACTGCGGCAGCGCGGTGTCGAGAAAGCCCAAGGTCTTTTCTGCCTCGGCAGCCTTGCGCTCGATGTTCTGGCGAACATACAGGCGGCCAATTTCATTGAGGAGCTGCGTCAGCTTTTCAGGACTCGGATGCTTCCAGCTGACGTCGATCACGCCCGACTGCTTGCCCTTCTCGACAACCTTGAGTCCGTCCTGCAACGACAGCAGCGTCAGTTGCTTCGAAAACCTGACCAGTTGGAACTGCGCGCCCGGTTTGGCGCTGATGGAGCTCACCAGGAGCCGCAAGTTGCCGCCCGGAAGATTGGCGACCAGGGGGGTTCCCACTGTGCCCTTGAGCGGGGTTTCGATGCCGGGGTGAGCCAGTTCGTAACGGTTGTCGGCCTGCACAGTCAGCGAAAACTGTTGCTCTTCAAGATCGGCCGGCACGTCGAACTGGGGGACGACGATCTTCTCGGTTCCGGTCACGTAGCCCGAGAACCCCATGAAGCCGGGGTTCGAAAGCTCGGTTGCGCGGCGCGAAAGCCAACTTCCAACCACGGGCGCATAGCGAGGTTGCGCGCTGATGTAGAGCTTGGTGTTTTCCACCGCCTGCGCCAGGATCGCGCGCGACTTGATGATTTCGATTTCGCCCGCTGCGGGCGTCTTCACGCTCAGCAGCGAAGAGGCGGCATCACCGAGGAAACTGCCCGCAGAGTTGCCTGAGTCTTCCACCTGCACTGCCACGTTGGCCTCATACATGGGCTTTCCGAAAAAGGCATAGGCAAAGCCAAGGAACAACGTCGCCGCGGTAACGATGGCAATGAGCCAGCGGTTGTCTACGAGGATGTCCAGGTACTCGACGAGATTGAATCCTTCGCCCTCTTCTTCCAGCGCTGGCATCGGCAGGGCGGCTTGCTGGGGTGCGTTCATGTCGGTTGCTGCTCGGGTTTTGTAATTTTCAGAATGCGATCGATCCAGGTCCTGGCGCCCACGTCGATGAGGGCCAGTGCATGTTCGAAAGCGGCCTCGTCCTGCCGGTAGGGGTCGGGCACGTCCTGCTTGGCGGCTTCGGCAATGCGAAAGACCTTGCCGCGCACAAAGGGGTAGGCCGCTTCGAGGTAACGGCGCTGCTCCATGTCCATCACGAGGATCAGGTCGGCCTGCCGGCACAGCAGTTGGCTCACCTGTTGCGCCACGTGGGCCGAGATGTCGATGCCGCGCTGGTGCATGAGCCTTTGCGCGGTGGTGTCGGCTGGCTTGCCGACGAGCGCGCCCGTACCCGCCGACACCACGCGAAGATGCGGTAAACCGGCGGCGAGGATGCCCTCGGCCATCGGGCTTCGGCAGATGTTGCCGATGCAGACTGTCAGGATGGATTTCATCTGTGGCGGCTCCAGACCTCGTCGCCCGCATTGATGACTTGTGCCGCCGGCAGGATCAGGCTGGCCAGGCGGTTCCAGGTCACGAGCGGTACGGAATCGATGTAGACCACGTCGCGTGGCTGGAGCGGAAAGCGCTCGGCCAGCGCCAGGGCGGCAGGGTTCTTTGCGTTCAGGTGAAAGATCGCCGGCAAGCCTCTCGCGTTGTTGCGAATGACGTAGACCTGCCCGGTGTTGGCCGAGGCCAAATTGGGCCCGCCCGCCTCGCCGAGCGCCTCGTTCAGGCTGAGCCGTCCGTTGTGCATGAGCAGCGCCGAGGGGCGGGAGATTTCGCCCATGACGAACACCTTGCTCTCGTCGCGGTTCCGCACCTGGATCACGTCGCCGTTGCGCAGCGGGATCTGGCTCGCGTCGGCGCCCGCATCCTGGAGATTCGTCAGGTTGATGAGCGTGGACTTGCCACCGCGCTGCAGCGTGACGAATGAACGGTCGCCGTTTGCAGTGATGCCGCCGGCACGGCTGATGGCTTCGGCCAGCGTCATGGGCACGTCGGTAAAGATCTGCAGCCCGGGGGTTCGCACCTCGCCCTCGACAAAGGCGCGGCGGCTTCTGAAGGACTGGATACGCACGGTCACCTGCGGATCCTTGATGTAGACCGCAATGCGCTTTGCGATGAGATCGGAAGCCTCGATCTCGGTCAGCCCCTGGAGCTTGACCCGGCCAATGTAGGGAAAGGTGATCTGCCCGTCGGCACCGACGATGAAGCCGGGCGCGACGCTGATGCCTGTGGGGTCGGCCTGCTGCGTGATCACTGCGCCCGCGTTGGGGAGCAGCTCCGGGTGGTCGTAGACGATCACGCCCACCACGTCGCCAGGTCCGATGGTGTAGACCGGAGCCTCGCCGAAAAGCGCCTTCACCTCGGAAGGCACCGCGGTGGGCTGCGTCTGGGCCATCGCGCGGATGAGTGCAGGCGAAATCGAGGTAATTACCCCGTCTGGTGCGCCGTCGGCTGGCAGGTACTGAAATTCCGGCGGCAGGCTCTGGTCGGCCTCGTAGGCCGACACAGAACTGAAGCCGGGTGCGCAACCCTGCAGCAATAACGCGCCGATTAGGGCAAAACCCCACACTGACGGGTGCACGTAGCGTGTCAAATTGATCCCCATTGCACAAATTGGTTTTTCGACATTCCGTGATTCATATGCAAGGCCCGAGCCCAATACGCATTTGGGCTCGACCTTTTTGTCACGGTTCGTGAAAGCGGGCCTTCGCTTTGTCGTCAGGCGCGCCGACCGAATTGTCGCTGCCCGCGCATCACCCGTTTTCCGTTGAATAGACGAAAAAAATGTGTCTATCTGTGGAATATCCCGAGGCCGCGCAGGGGAATTTTCGACCGCAATGCCGAAGGGCCGTTTTTCATTGGGAAATGAAAACCTTCGGTGGACATGCAAAGCCGCCGCGTGCGGCTTGCAAATGTGAACTATCAATTAACCCGTTGATGGGATCAATTGTGGCGTTCAAGCGACAATTGACTCATATCGGGAGAGCTCCTAAAAGGTTTGCTCTTTTGTAAGCACCTGTGAATTGCTGCCGGGCGCACGCCCCGGCGCGCGGTTGTGCAGGAGATCGCCGCGCCTGTATGGGCGCTCGATGCCGGCCATCCAGGCGGCAAGGGATTCGAGAGCGTACTGAGTGGGTGCGGGCCGCCCCACGATGACGAAAAACAACAACGGCACCACGACCCCTGCTGCCAGCCAGCGAGGCGTTCGCAATGACACGATGGCCAGCCTGTCGCGCTGCAACCAGAGAAAGCTTGCGCTCACAACCGTGCCGAGCACAACGCCTGTTACCACTTCCGCGGTGGAATGCACTTCAAGCGCCAGGCGCGACACTCCCACCGCCACGCCCCACGCCCATCCCGCAATGGCTGCCGCAATGCGCAAGAATGGTGCAAATCGCAGCGCCGCAAGCCAAAAGACCACCGTCCACACGCTCGTTGCCAATGCGGTGTGTCCGCTAAAGCCCGTGAAATCGAAACGGGCGCTGCCGATTCCCCAGCCAAGAAATGCCAGCTTGGACAACATGACCGCAAGACCGCATCCCCCAAACAGGAGCGTCCAATGCACCGCAGCAGCACGCGTGCTGCGGTCGACCGCCAACCAAATTGCAATCCACAATGCGGCGGGCAATAGAAAGCCGCTGTCACCCAATCCGGTGACCATTAACCAGAAACTATTCATCGATTGAAATGGAATTGCGCCTTCTCGGTACGGGGCTGGCGATTGATTCGTTATTATTAAAGCCGCCTGGCCAACGTGGAACTCTTTCGGACTACAGCCATGTGTCGATCCAGTTCTAGGCGGGCGGATTATTCCACAGGCATACTCGCGGCATCTTCAACACCCGTGCGGCCCAGCACATCAAAATCATGAGCATCCTCAGTGAATTCAAGGAATTTGCCGTCAAGGGCAATGTCATCGATCTGGCGGTGGGCGTGATCATCGGCGCAGCCTTCGGGAAGATCGTCGACTCGCTCGTGGCAGACATCATCATGCCGGTGGTCGGACTGGTGTTCGGCAAGCTCGATTTCTCCAATCTGTACCTCGTGCTGGGTTCCGTACCGGCGGGCGTGGCGAACAACCTGGCCGACCTGAAGAAGGCCGGCGTGCCGGTGCTGGCCTATGGCAACTTCATCACCATTGCGGTCAACTTCATCATCCTGGCGTTCATCATCTTCATGATGGTCAAGCAGATCAACAAGTTGCGCAAGGTTCATGCCGATGCGCCCGCTGCGCCGGTCGCGCCGCCCGAAGACATTGCATTGCTGCGCGAGATTCGCGACAGCCTGAAGAACCGTCCTTAAGCGCCTGCCAGCGTCCTGGCCATGCGCAGCGCCTCGACGAGGCTGGACGCGTCGGCGGTGCCTGTGCCCGCGATGTCGAACGCGGTGCCGTGATCGGGGCTGGTGCGCACCAGCGGCAGGCCCAGCGTCACGTTCACGCCCTTCTCCACGCCCAGGTACTTGACGGGGATCAACCCCTGGTCGTGGTACATCGCCACCACCACATCGAATTCGCCGCTTCCAGGCACGCCCGCCTTGGCACGGGCGCGCATGAAGACGGTGTCGGGCGCATGCGGGCCGCTGGCGTCGATGCCCTCGGCACGAGCCGCTGCAATGGCGGGGGCAATGATGTCGCGCTCTTCTGAACCGAAGAGGCCGCCCTCGCCCGCATGCGGATTGAGGCCCGCCACGCCGATGCGCGGCGCCCGCCCGAGCATGCGGTGCAAGGCCCGGTGCGTGATGCGGAGGGTCTCGAGCACATTGCCGAAACTCACCGCTGTGATGGCGTCGCGCAGCGACATGTGAATGCTGACGAGCACGGTGCGCAAGTCTTCGTTGGCCAGCATCATGCGCACCGGCATGCCGTCGACGGCCACGCCTGCGTGCGCGGCAGCCTCGGCCTGCAGCAACTCGGTATGTCCGGGATAAGGAAAGCCCGCCGCGGCCAGCGCTTCCTTGTGCAGCGGGGCCGTCACGATGGCGGCAATGTCGCCCCGCAATGCGGCGCGCGCAGCCCACACCACGCAGTCGCCCGCCACGCGCCCGGCTTCTGCACTGATGTGGCCGGGCACGATGTTTTCCGGCGGCTCAGCCACTTGCAGCACGGGAATGCACCCGGGGGGCGCTTCAGCGGCCTCGGCGGCGTGCTCGATTTCGGCCACCGGCCACGCCGGCTGCCCGGGCTGCGCAAGGGCCCGTGAGGCGCGGCGCATGGTGGCCACGTCGCCGGCCACGAAGGTGCCGCGGGTGGCATCAGGCGCCTGGCGAAAGGCCTTGACGATGATTTCCGGACCGATACCCGCAGGGTCCCCGAGCGTGATCGCTACAGGCGCTCCGGCAGCGGTGATGGGAGCCTTGCCGGTCATGCGGGATTGTCGATGTCGATGAACTCGTGCTTCAGCCCAAGCTGGGCCGCCACGTGGGCCGCTACTGCCGGTGCGCCGTAGCGTTCGGTGGCATGGTGCCCGCAGGCCAGAAAGGCAACACCCATCTCGCGTGCATAGTGGGCCTGTGGTTCGGAGATCTCGCCGGTGATGAACGCATCGGCCCCGGCGGCAATGGCGGCCTCGAAGTAGCCTTGGGCTCCGCCGGTGCACCACGCGATGTTCTTGATGGCTTTGTGGGCGGTATCGACCAGCGTGACGGGCCGCGCGAGAACCTTTTCGGCGTGGGCTGCAAGCTCCTTGGCGCTGGCAAAGCTCTCGCCGTTTTCGCGCGCACCCAGAAAGCCGAGTTCCTGTTCGCCAAAGCGCCCGGCAGAACCCGCATGCGCAAGCAGGCCGAGCTGCAAGCCGAGCTGGGCGTTGTTGCCAAGCTCTGGGTGGGCATCGAGCGGGAGGTGATATGCGAACAGATTGACGTCATCGCCGAGCAAGAGGCTCAGGCGCTGCTTCATCCAGCCGGTAACGCAGGCGTCCTGGCCGCGCCAGAACAGGCCGTGGTGAACGAAGATGGCGTCGGCCTCGGCATGGATGGCGGCTTCTATCAGCGCGCGGCTGGCGGTCACGCCGGAGACGATTTTTCGCACCACGGTGCGGCCCTCGACCTGCAGGCCGTTCGGTCCGTAGTCCTTGAAGCGGGAAGGCGCAAGAAGAAGGTCGAAGGCGTGCAGCAGTTCGTGGCGGGTGGTGCTCATCGCGACATTGTCGCGCTCCCGCTGCCGTTTCGCATGGCATGGCCGCGTGCCGCCAGTGGCCACAGGGCCAGCACAAAGCCCAAGGCTGCCAGCACGGCAACGTAATGCGCTGGCGCCATGGTGTCGTGCTGGAGCCAGACAGTCAGGATGACGGGCGTCAGCCCGCCGAACACGGCATAAGACATGTTGTAGGCAAACGAAAGGCCGGTAAAGCGCACCGGCGCCGGGAACGCGCGCACCCCGGCAATCGGCACCGTGGCGATGGTGCCCACGAACAAGCCCACCAGGCCGTAGTGCCAGAACAGCGTGGCCGGCGTACCTGGCAGCCCGGTGTAGAACAGGTACGCAGTCGCGAACAATCCGCCCCAGCCAATGAGCATGACGGCGCGCGTGCCGATGCGGTCGCTGGCCCAGCCGACCAGCACGCAGCCGATGGTCAGCGTCAGCGTGGCAAGCGCGTTGGCTTCCAGTGCCAGCGCAGCCGGAATGTGGTGCACCTTCTGCAGGTAGGTGGGCGTGTACAGCACCACAACCACGATGGCGGCCGACAACACCCAGGTGAGCAGGCCCACGTAGATGCTCGCCGCGCGATGCTCGCGCAGCACCGTGCGAAGCGGCAGTTCGCGCGCAACGGTCTTGCGGTCGGCCAGTTCCTTGAAGACCGGTGTCTCGTGCAGGAACCGGCGCAGGTACACCGAGACCAGGCCGAACACGCCGCCCAGCACGAAGGGAATGCGCCAGGCGAAGTCGCTCACCTCCGCCGGCAGGTAGTAGCGGTTGATGCCCACGGCCACGAGCGATCCAAGCAGGATGCCGCCCGTAATGCCCGAGGTCAGCGTGCCAATGCCGAAGCCATAGCGTTGCGCCGGCACGTGCTCGCCAACGAACACCCACGCGCCGGGCATTTCGCCGCCAATGGCCGCACCCTGCAACACACGCATGGCAAGCAGCAACAACGGTGCGGCAATGCCGATGCTGGCGTAGGTGGGCAACAGGCCGATCACCAGCGTGGGCGCAGCCATCAGAAAGATCGACAGCGTGAACATGCGCTTGCGTCCGAGCAGGTCGCCGAAGTGCGCAATGACGATGCCGCCTACCGGCCGGGCCAGGTAGCCGGCGGCAAAAATGCCGAACGTCTGCAACTGCCGCAGCCAGTCGGGCATGTCCGCCGGAAAGAAAAGCGCGCCCAGAACGGTGGCAAAGAAAACGTAGATGACGAAGTCGTAGAACTCCAGCGTTCCGCCAAGAGCGGACAAGGCAAGGGTCTTGTAGTCGCGGGAGTCGAGCGTGCGGGCCGGAAGCGGCCGGGCGCCGTCCGAAGAAATGGCTTGAGAGGTCATGGCTGGCAGGAAAGTCGTTGCCGCACGCAGGACCGCCAAGGGATTGAAAGCGGAAAAGGCAGCGCGCCGGCGAAACACCTGGCCGCGTGCGCCGGATGGGCGTGGCGGAAGGCCGGAGTCCGGAGCCGTGTGGGCTCGCTTCGCGATGCTAAGGGTTATCCCGTATTGGCGCCCGGAGCCCTGGCCAATCTCGACCGCGCGGTGCGGTTTTCCGGTGACCGGGGGTTGAGGGACAATCGATCCATAGCGCCGCACCGGACGGCGTGCTTACCCGTTAACCAATTCCATGAAACGCACCTGGCTGCTCTTTGCCCAAGCCGTGACCGTCCTCCTGGCGGCCTATTTTGTCGTTGCAACGCTCAAGCCTGAGTGGATCAACCGGCGCTCCACTTCGCTCGGCGGCGTGGTTTCGATAGTCGAGACCCCGGCGGGCGCGCCCGCGGTAGCGCCCGCCGGCAGCCTGAGCGCGGCTGCCAAGAAGGCGTCTCCGGCGGTGGTGAGCATCAACACCAGCAAGGCAGCGCAGCGCCATCCGCGCAGCAACGATCCCTGGTTCCGGTTTTTCTTCGGCGACCAGGGCGACCAGCCCCAGGTTGGCCTCGGCAGCGGCGTGATCGTGAGCTCGGAGGGCTACATCCTCACCAACAACCACGTGGTCGAAGGCGCCGACGAGATCGAGATCACGCTCAACGACAGCCGCCACACACGCGCCAAGGTGATCGGCACCGACCCGGACACCGACCTTGCCGTGCTCAAGATCGAAATGGACAAGCTGCCCGCCATCGTGCTGGGCAACTCGGACGACCTGCAGGTGGGCGACCAGGTGCTTGCCATCGGCAACCCGTTCGGCGTGGGCCAGACGGTGACCAGCGGCATTGTCTCGGCGCTTGGGCGCAATCAGCTCGGCATCAACAACTTCGAGAACTTCATCCAGACCGATGCGGCCATCAACCCGGGCAATTCGGGCGGCGCGCTGATCGACGTCAACGGCAACCTGCAAGGCGTCAACACCGCCATCTACTCGCGCTCCGGCGGCAGCATGGGCATCGGCTTCGCCATTCCGGTCTCCATGGCCAAGATCGTGCTCGAAGGCATCGTGAAGGAAGGCCAGGTGCGCCGCGGCTGGATCGGCGTCGAGCCGAACGAGCTTTCGCCCGAACTGGCCGAGACCTTCGGCGTGAAGGCAGATACCGGCGTCATCATCACCGGCGTGCTTCAGAACGGCCCCGCAGCCAAGGCCGGCATCCGCCCGGGCGACGTGATCACCTCGGTCGGCGAAAAGAAGACCGACAACGTGCAGGCCCTGCTGACGGCCGTGGCCGGCCTGAAGCCGGGCAGCACCGCTCGCTTTGCGCTGCAGCGCGGCACCGACAAGATGGAACTGGACGTGACGCCGGGCCTCAGGCCCAAGAGCCCCGTCCGGCAGGTGCCGAACCAGCCCGAATAACCGGGCAAGCGGGAGCCGGGCAGCAGCCGATCAGATCAGGAAGACGCCGATGAATCGGCGCTTTCTTCCTCTTCGGACGGCTTCTTGGTGCCGTTTGCGAAGTAGCGCGCGCCGATGATGCCGACTTCGTAGAGCAGGCACATCGGCACCGCCAGCGCGAGTTGCGACACAACGTCGGGCGGCGTGAGCACCGCGGCAATGACGAAGGCCACGACGATGAAGTAGCCGCGGAAAGAGCGCAGCTTTTCGATGGTGACCATTTCGAACTTCACCAGCAGCATCACGACGATCGGCACCTGGAACGCCACGCCGAATGCGATGTAGAGCGACAGGATGGCCTCCACGTACGACGAGATGTCAGGCGTGGCATTCACGCTCGGCGGCGTGAATTTCTGGATGAAGCCGAACATCTTGTCGAGCACGAAGAACTGCACGAACGCAATGCCGACATAGGCCAGCAGGCTGCCGAACAAGATCAGCGGTAGCGCGAATTTCTTTTCATGGCTATAGAGCCCCGGCGCCACGAACATCCAGATTTGGTACATGAGCCAGGGCAGCGCCAGCAGCACGGCCGTCATGCCCAGCACCTTCAGCGGCACGAAGAAGGGCGAGAACACGCCCACCGCGATGAGCTTGGCGCCCGGCGGCATGTGGGCCTGGATCGGCATGGCAATGAGGTCGATCAGTCCGCCCGGGCCCGGCCAGATGGCCAGCAGCACGCCCGCGGCCACCAGGCCGTAGACGCAATACAGCAGCCGGTCGCGCAGTTCGACCAGGTGTTGCACGAACGGCTGTTCGGTGCCCGCCAATTCGTCTTCTGCGTCTTTGTTCTTGTTGTCGGAGTCGGCCATTGGAAGGAAAGGGAGCAGGAGAAAGCGTGGCTTCGGCCGGCGTGCGGCGCGCGAGGAACGCGGTTGGAAAAGCCGCTAGTTGATCTTGTGGGGGCGGAAACGGGCAACGCGAGCGGCACCCGAGAGCGCCTTGGTGCGAACGCCGTTGCGGGCCTTGTACCACTGCGGCGTAGCGCCCTGCTTCAGGCGCCAGTTCTTGCGCGGGTGCCTGTATTCGGGCACCGAGGGCTCGGGTTCGGCCAGAGCCGAAAGGGTTTCGCCCGAGCCGGAGAACTGCTTTTCGAGGTCGCTCGCACCGGTATGGATGCTGTGCTCGACGTCGCGCGCCGCATCCTCCACGGTGGTCTTCATCTTGCGCAGTTCTTCGAGTTCCATCGAGCGATTGACCTCGGCCTTGACGTCGTTCACGTAACGCTGCGCCTTGCCCAGCAAGGTGCCGACGGTACGCGCTACCCGAGGCAGTTTTTCAGGCCCGATGACGATCAGGGCGACAACGCCGATGAGCGCCAGCTTCTCAATACCGAGGTCGAGCACTTAGGACCCGCGCTCAGGACTTCTGACGCGCTTCGACGTCGATTGCCGACTTGTCGCTGTTGGCCGGCTGGCCGGTCACCTGGGCAGCGGGGGCCGACGAAGCGGCGGGCGCATCGGAGGAGCCGCCTTCCTTCATGCCGTCCTTGAAGCCCTTGACGGCGCCGCCGAGATCGGAACCCATGTTCCGCAGCTTCTTGGTGCCGAAGATCATGACCACGACGAGCAGCACGATCAGCCAGTGCCAGATTGAAAATGAACCCATGGAAGACTCCTAAGAATGTGTCCGATTTTAGTCGGGCTAAATGTGACAGTTTGGCCTAATGTTCAGCCGCGAAGCCATGGGCGGGGACCGCCCATGACATGGACATGGAGATGGTGAACCTCCTGCCCGCCCTCGGTGCCGGTGTTGATGACAACGCGCCAGCCGCCCTCCGGATAGGGCCTGCAGCCTTGCTCCAGCGCCAGCTTGGGAGCGAGCGTCATGATCTTTCCCATCAGCGCTGCGTCGTCAGGCGTGAGCTGTGCCATGGAGGCGATGTGCTTCTTGGGCACCAGCATGAAATGCACCGGCGCCCAGGGCGCGATATCGTGAAAACCGAACAGTTCGTCGTCTTCGTAGACCTTGCGCGAGGGGATCTTGCCTTCGATGATTTTGCAGAAGACGCAGTTCGGATCAGATGACATCTTTGGGTTCCATGGGACGGCCGTCGTTCATGCGGATCATGCCTTTCACGATCCGGTACAGAAACCACAGCGAAATCAGGCTCCAGGCGATCCAGCCGGGCACCAGAAACAGCAGCCAGAGCCACGACGTGACCACGTAAAGCAAGCCGGCCCACACCACCGACCGGATGCGCCAGCTGAAATGAGAAGCCTGCCAGGTGCCCGCCGCGTTGTCGCGCTTGACGAAGTCGATCACCAGCGCCACCAGCAAGAGCGCCACCGAAGCCTGCGCTCCGGGCAGGACAGCGCAAATGGCCACGATCAGGTGCAGGATATAGCTGACCCAGCCCCAGGTCTTGAGGGAGTCGTCGGGTTCCACGTTCACGATGTCGTTGGCCATTGGAGATGTCCTTTCAATCGTTGGATGCCTCGCGGGCCTGCGCCTTGCGCAGGGCTTTTTCCTCGATGCCGCTGGTGCCCTCGCGGCGCTCGAGCTCCGCAATGACCTCGGCGGGCGAAGAGCCGTAGTGCGCCAGCGCCACCATGGTGTGGAACCACAAATCGGCCACTTCGTTCACTATTTTTGTGCGGTCGCCGCCGTGGTCGGCGTCCTTGGCCGCCATGACCACCTCGGTGGCTTCCTCGCCGATCTTCTTGAGAAAAGCGTCCGGGCCTTTGTGCAGCAGGCGCGCCACGTAGCTTTTTTCGGGGTCGCCGCCATGGGCCGGCAAACGGCTTTCGATGACTGCGGCAAGGCGCGCAAGAGCGTCGGAGGTGTTCACTGTGGCCGTCATTTGTAGATCGACTCCGGGTCTTTCAAGACCGGCTCGACGGCGGTCCATTGGCCGCTCTCGTATTTGCTGAAGAAGCAGCTGTGGCGTCCGGTGTGGCATGCAATGCCGGGCTCGTGGCCGAGTTGCGTGACCTTTAGCAGGACCACGTCGTTGTCGCAGTCGAGACGGATCTCGTGCACCGTTTGCACGTGGCCCGATTCCTCGCCCTTGAACCAGAGCTTGTTGCGCGAGCGGCTGAAATACACGGCGCGCCCGAGCTCGGCGGTCTTTTCGAGCGCCTCGCGGTTCATCCAGGCGAACATCAGCACGTCGTTGCTGCCCTGCTCCTGTGCGATCACGGGCACCAGGCCGTTCGCGTCCCACTTCACTTCGTCAAGCCAATTCATGGAAGCTATTGTCCCACCCCGAGCGGCCTGAAGCAGATCAGGTCCGCACGGGAATGCCCCGCGCGGCCATGCGGGCTTTGGCCTCGCCGACCGTGTGCTCGCCATAGTGAAAGATGCTGGCGGCCAGCACCGCGTCGGCGCCGCCCGTCTGGATGCCGTCGGCCAGGTCGTCGAGGTTGCCCACGCCGCCCGACGCAATGACCGGCACGTTCACGGCGTTGCTCACCGCACGGGTAAGTTCCAGATCGAAGCCGCTCTTGGTGCCGTCGCGGTCCATGCTCGTGAGCAGGATTTCGCCGGCGCCCCGGCGCACCATTTCGGTTGCCCACTCGATGGCGTCGAGGCCGGTGTTCTTGCGGCCCCCATGGCTGTACACGTCCCAGCCGGCGCCGCGGGTGGCCGCTTCCTCGGGGCTGCGGCGCTTGGCGTCGATGGCAACCACGATGCACTGCGATCCGTATTTCTGCGACGCGTCGTTGATGACCTGCGGATCGGCGATGGCGGCCGAATTGAAGCTCGTCTTGTCGGCGCCCGCGTTGAGCAGGCGGCGCACGTCGGCAACGGTGCGCACGCCGCCTCCTACGGTCAACGGAATGAAGACCTGCGAGGCGACCGCCTCGATGATCGGCAAGATGAGGTCGCGGCCGTCGCTGGTGGCGGTAATGTCGAGAAAGGTGAGCTCGTCGGCGCCCTGCGCGTTGTAGCGCGCCGCAATTTCAACGGGGTCGCCGGCATCGCGCAGTTCGAGAAAGTTGACGCCCTTGACCACGCGGCCGCCGGTAACGTCGAGACAGGGAATGATGCGTTTTGCGAGCATGGTCGGTCGTAAATGGAAAATCAGAGAACGCGAAGCTGCTGCCAGCCCTGCCATTGGGCGCCTGGCAAGAGCAGCACCTGTTCGTCGATGCGCGCGGCCTCCACACACAACATGTGCCGGTAGCCATCTTCGGGCATGTCGGCAAGTTTCGCACCAAGCACCGCGCCCGGGTTCCAGACCACGGTTTCGCTGCAGCTCGCGCTTTGCGTAATTTCGAGCGTGCCGTCCGGCTGCACCAGGTGCAGCGGCTTGGCGGGAGCGGCGTAGACGCTGTCGAACTCGGCGTCGAAGCGCAGTGCGGGCGCCGTTTCCACATGGCGGTCGTCGCGCAGCGAATCCCAGCGGTTGGCGCCCTGCAGGCCCTCCAGCCGCACGTCGGCAATATTGTCGACACGCAAGTAGGTATGCAAGGCCGCTGCAAAGCTGAATGGCGCATGATCGACATTGAGCAGCGTGAGGGCGGCGCGCAGCATGCCCGGAGCCAGTTTGACCTGCAGGCGTGCCTCGAAAGCATGCGGCCACAACTTGCGAGTGGCCTCGCTGTCGCGCAGCCGCAAGGTCAGTTCGCTCGATGCAGCGTCGACGCCACGGTTTTCCCAAGGCAGATTTCGCATGAATCCATGCTTGGGCAACATGCCGCGCTGGTTGAACTGAGGGCAGCAAATGGGTACCCCGCCGCGGATTGCGGCAGCTCCGTCGAACACGGCGCGCGGGCTCAGGTAGAGCCGTTCGACCCCATCGGCCGTGGTCCAGGAAAGCAGCTGCGCCCCGTGTAGAGACACGGTAAAGGCACTGCCATCGGCACCAGTGGCGCGAAGCGCCGGCTGGCCGCGAAACTCGATTGGATTGATGTCCATGCCGGAATTGTAGGCAGCGAAATTACCGCACCCGAAACGGGCATTGGACACTTAAGACCTCATCAGGGCAGTGGTGCTGCTGGTTGCACGCAAGGGGTCTTCTTGGATACCCTTTTGCCGGCCTCACAAGGCGCAGATGCCGGCAGGCCCGCGCAAACCTCCAAAACCATACATAACCATAGAGAAACGCATGAAGAAAAAACTGCCGTCCGCCATCTGGATCCTGGTTGCCATGGTGCTCGGCATTTTTGTCGGCTACATGATCTTCACGAGCTTTCCGGACAAGAAAGCCGCAGCGCAGATTGCAGGCTACGTGTCGATCGTGTCAGACGTATTTCTGCGCCTCATCAAGATGCTGATCGGCCCGCTCGTGTTCTCCACGCTGGTGGTAGGCATTGCGCACATGGGCGACGCCAAGTCGGTGGGCCGTGTGTTCGGCAAGTCGCTTGGCTGGTTCTTCACGGCTTCGCTGATCTCGCTGGTCATCGGCCTTGTGATGGCCAACGTGCTGAAACCGGGCGAAAACCTTGGCCTGCCGTTGCCGGACATCGGTGCTTCGGCCAACCTGGCCACAGCCAAGTTCACGCTCAAGGACTTCGTGAGCCACATGGTGCCCAAGTCTTTCGCCGAAGCCATGGCCAACAACGAGATCCTGCAGATCGTGGTGTTCTCGATGTTCTTCGGCGTTGCACTCGCCTCGCTCGGCGACAGGGCCAAGACGCTGGTGGCCGCCATCGACGAGCTCTCGCACGCCATGCTCAAGATCACGGGCTACGTGATGAAGCTGGCGCCCCTTGCGGTAATGGCCGCCATGGCCGCCACCGTGGCAACCAACGGCTTGGGCATCCTGCTCAAGTTTGCCGTTTTCATGGGCGACTTCTACCTGGGGCTGTTCGTGCTGTGGGGCGTGCTGATCCTCGCGGGCCTCACGTTCCTGGGTCCGCGCGTGTTCAAGCTGATGGTTCTCATCAAGGAAGCCTTTCTGCTGTCGTTTGCCACTGCCAGTTCGGAGGCGGCCTACCCCAAGATCCTGCAGGCGCTCGACCGTTTCGGCGTGAAGCGCAAGATCTCGAGCTTCGTGATGCCCATGGGCTACTCGTTCAACCTCGACGGTTCGATGATGTATTGCACCTTTGCGGTGCTCTTCATTGCGCAGGCCTACAACATCCACATGCCGCTGACGACGCAGGTCACCATGCTGCTGATCCTGATGCTCACCTCCAAAGGCATGGCCGGGGTGCCGCGCGCCTCGCTGGTGGTCATTGCGGCCACGCTCAACCACTTCGACATTCCGGAAGCCGGCCTGCTGCTGATCTTGGGCGTGGACACTTTCCTGGACATGGGGCGCTCGGCCACCAACGCGGTGGGCAACTCCATCGCCACCGCCGTGGTTGCCAAGTGGGAAGGAGAGTTGCTCTCGGAAAGCGACGCAGCAGCCAATGCCAAGACCCTGGACGAGGAAGCCGCCGCTACCCTTGCCCACCCCGCCCACGCGTGAGGCTCGCCATGAAGCCCAAGGCCATGCTGCCGGTTTTCATTGCCGGCCTGCTGGCGGTTGTTGCCCTTGCCACGGCGGCCACCGCGCGGGCGCAAGAAGCTCCTGCAATGCTGACCGGCACCCTCGCCAAAGCACGCGGGAGCGGCGCCATCACCATTGGCTACCGCGAGTCTTCGGTGCCGTTTTCGTTTCTCAATGCACGCCAGGAACCTGTCGGCTATTCGATCGAGCTCTGCCGGGAGTTGGTCACGGCCATTGAGGAGGCGGTGAACAGGAGCCTCGTGGTCAAGTGGGTGCCGGTGACTTCGGATTCGCGCATCGAAGCGGTCGAACGCGGCACGGTCGACCTCGAATGCGGCTCGACCACCAACAACCTCGAGCGCCAGAAGCGCGTGAGCTTTTCGCCAACGATTTTCGTCTCGGGCACCAAGGTGCTGGTGAAGAAGGGCTCGCCGATCAAGTCGTTTCGCGACCTGGCCGGCAAACGGGTGGCCGTCACCGCGGGCACCACCAACGAGAAGACGCTGCGCGAGCTTTCGCAGAAGTTCAAGCTCGGCATCGACCTGCTTGTAGCGCGGGACCACGCCGATTCGTTCGGGCTGGTGAAAAGCGGCCAGGCCGACGCCTTTGCCACCGACGACGTGCTGCTCTACGGCCTGGTTGCCCGGGACGCCGCCAAGGCCGACTACGAGGTGGTGGGCGACTACCTCTCCTACGATCCCTACGGCATCATGTACCGCAAGGGCGACGCGCAACTGGGCAAGGTGATCAACGACACCTTCCAGGTACTGGCGCAGGACGGCGAGATCGAACGCCAGTACAAGCGCTGGTTTCTGCGCAAGCTGCCCACGGGAGAAAGCATCAACCTGCCAATGAGCGCGCAGCTGGAGGCGATCATCCAGACGATGGCGGTGAAGGCGGAATAGCCAGGCCCGCGCTCACCGCGCAGGCCACGCCCAGTGCGGGATCTCGCTCATGTCGAGATTGGCGATGCGGGTTTCGCCGAAGCGCTTTTCGAGCACCACCGATTGCAGGTTTTCGCTGTCTTCGAGCGCTGCAATCAGCTGCGGGGCGTGCGACACGACGATGATCTGCGACTCGCGCGCCGCCTGCGCAATCAGCCGGCCGAGCGCAGGCAGCAGGTCGGGATGCAGGCTGGTTTCGGGCTCGTTGAGCACCAGCAGCGCCGGCGGCCGCGGCGTGAGCAGTGCGGCAATCCAGAGCAGGTAGCGCAAGGTGCCGTCCGAGAGCTCCGCTGCAGTCAACGGCCGCAGCAGGCCGTGCTGGTGCATCAGCGTCTCGAAGCGGTCTTCGTTCACCCGCACCTGGATGCGGGCACCCGGAAACGCGTCGTCCACGGCGCGGTCGAGCGCATCGCTGTCGCCAATCTCACGAATGGTCTGCAGCGCGGCGGCCAGGTCGGCGCCATCGTTGGCAAGCACTGGCGTGTAGGTACCGATCTGCGGCTGGCGCGAGGGCGCATCGGCGTCGGAGCGAAAGTGGTCATAGAAGCGCCAGGAGCGCATCTGCTCGCGCAGGGTGAGCATCTCGGGTGCGGCAAGCGGATCGGCGTACTCGGTCATCATGCTGGCGAACTGGGCGATAGGACGGCCCACCGCATCCCAGCTTCCGCTGCGTTCGCCTCGCAGCCGCAGCGAGGCGCCCTTGCGGTCGACCAGTTGCGTGGCGGGCCGCAGCACCGGGCCGCTCCAGATGGCCTCACGCTTGATTTCGGGATCGCGTGAAAACGCAGTGGCCGGAACAGGCGGTGGCAGGCCGATGTCGATGGCGTAGCCGAAGTCGCTCGCTTCAACGCCCGAGAACCCCAGTCGCAAGTTAACCGGCTCACTGCGGACGGTGCCCTGCACCGGGGCATCGCCGCGCAGCATGGCGGCTGAAAAGCGTTCGGGCCCCGCCCAAAGTGTGGAAGAAAGCCCGCCTTCGCGCACCAGCGAGCGGACGACGCCGCCGTTGGCAATGTCGGCCAAAAGCCGCATTGCGCGGTACACGCTGGACTTGCCGCTGCCGTTGGGCCCGGTTACCACCGTGAGCCGCCCGAGCGGCACCGTCAGCTGGCGCAGCGACCGGTAATTGGCAATGGCAAGCGCGGAGAGCACGCCGCGCTACACAAGAGCCTCAGACGCCGGCGAGTTCGTCCGCGCGCGCTTGCGCAGCGGCGAAATCGAGGTCGCCCGAATAGATGGCGCGGCCGCAGATCACGCCTTCGACGCCTTCGGATTCGACCGCGCAAAGCTGGTCGATGTCGGCCATGTTCGACAGGCCACCCGAGGCAATCACCGGGATGGTCAGCGCCTGGGCCAGCTTTACGGTGGCGTCGATGTTGATGCCCGAGAGCATGCCGTCACGGCCGATGTCGGTGTAGATGATCGACTCGACCCCATAGTCCTCGAACTTCTTGCCCAGGTCGGCCACCTCATGGCCCGTGAGCTTGCTCCAGCCGTCGGTGGCAACCTTGCCGTCCTTGGCGTCGAGCCCCACGATGATGTGGCCGCCGAAAGCTACGCAGGCGTCCTTCAGGAAACCGGGGTTCTTGACCGCGGCGGTGCCGATGATCACGTAGCGCAGGCCATCGTCGATGTAGCGCTCGATGGTGTCCAGGTCGCGGATGCCGCCACCCAGCTGCACCGGAATGTCGTCGCCCACCTCGCGCAGGATTGCCTTGATGGCCGCATGGTTCTGCGGCTTTCCGGCAAATGCGCCATTCAGATCGACCAGGTGCAGCCGCCGTGCGCCGGCCTCGACCCACTTGCGTGCCATGGCGGCAGGGTCTTCGCTGAAGATGGTGGACTGGTCCATGTCGCCTTGTTTGAGGCGAACGCAATGGCCGTCTTTGAGATCAATGGCGGGAATGAGGAGCATGGAAGTGACGCGAGTGTGCGGAATCCGGGCTGAGGAAGGTTCGGCCCGGTCGGAAATATAAGGTCAGGGATTCCAGTGGAGGAAATTTCGATAGAGCTGCAACCCGTGGTCCGCACTCTTCTCCGGGTGGAACTGGGTGGCAAAAATGTTATCGCGTGCGATGGCTGCGGTAAAGCATGCTCCGTAATCCGCCTCGCCCACGCTGTGCCGGGAGTCCGTCGGCCGAGCGTAGAAGCTGTGCACGAAATAAAAATAGCTCTGGTCGGGAATGCCCGCCCACACGGCGTGCGGCTGGGCCTGGCGCACCTGGTTCCAGCCCATCTGGGGCACCTTGAAACGGCTGCCATCGGGCTGCAGCCTGCCGGCCAGGTCGAACTTGACGACCTCGCCGGGAATCAGGTTCAAGCCGTCGGTCGGACCTTCGTCGCTGCGAGACAGCAGCATTTGCATGCCCACGCACACGCCGAAGAGCGGCTTGCTCGCCGCGGCCTCGAGAACCGATTCCTGAAGACCCGAGTCATGCAGTTCGCGCATGCAGTCGGGCATGGCGCCCTGCCCCGGCAGCACCACGCGGGTGGCCTTGCGCACCACCTCGGGGTCGGAAGTAACGAAGACCTCGACGCCCACCTGGTCGGCTGCATGCCGTACCGCCTGGGACACCGAATGCAGGTTGCCCATGCCGTAGTCGACGACAGCAACGGTATTTGCTACAGATTTCATAGCTGTTCGCTGGAAATTTTCAGAGCGAACCCTTGGTCGAGGGAATGACGCCCACGGAGCGCGGATCGAGCTCGAGCGCGCCGCGCATTGCGCGCGCAAAAGCCTTGAACACCGTCTCGCACTGGTGATGCGCGTTCACGCCCTTCAGGTTGTCGATGTGCAGCGTGACGAACGCATGGTTGACGAAACCCTGGAAGAACTCGTAGGTGAGCTGGCTGTCGAAGGTGCCGATCATGCCGCTGGTGAACGGCACGTGCATTACCAGCCCCGGGCGGCCCGAAAAATCGATGACGACGCGGCTCAGCGCTTCGTCCAGCGGCACATAGGCATGCCCGTAGCGGCGAATGCCCTTCTTGTCGCCCACGGCCTTGGCAACCGCCTGGCCGAGCGTGATGCCCACGTCTTCCACTGTGTGGTGGCCGTCGATGTGCAGGTCGCCCTGGCAATCGATGTCGAGATCGATCAGGCCGTGGCGGGCGATCTGGTCGAGCATGTGGTCGAAAAAGCCGATGCCGGTGGAGAGCTTGGCGCGGCCGGTGCCGTCCAGGTTGACGCTGACGGTGATCTTGGTTTCGGCGGTGTTGCGGGTGACCGAAGCGGTGCGCGCGGCGGTGCCGGTGTCGGTGTCAGCTGTTTGTGGGGTGGTCATAGTGAGGCTTCGAGTGCCGCGAGCATCCGCGCATTCTCGTCGGACGTTCCGACGGTGAGGCGCAGGCAATTTGCGAGCAGTTCGTGCATTTTAGAAACGTTCTTCACCAGAATCCCGCGCGCCTTCATGCCCTCGAAGGTCTTGGCGGCATCGGGTACCCGCACGAGGACCATGTTGGCGTCGCTGGGCCACACCTTCACGCCCGCGAGCCGGCCCAGCCCCATCATGAGGCGGTGACGCTCTTCGCGAATTTGCCGTGCCTGGGCTTCGAACACTTCGGCATGCTCGAGCGCAAACAGAGCGCATTCGCAGTTGAGCACGCTGATGTTGTAGGGCGGGCGCACCTTGTCGATCTGCGCGATCAGCTCGGCCGGCCCCATGAGGTAGCCGAGGCGAATGCCCGCCAGGCCGAATTTGCTGAGCGTACGCATCAGCAGCACATGCCCGTGCCGCGCGATACGGTCGATATAGCTCCTGGCGGCAAAGGGCTGGTAGGCCTCGTCGATCACCACCAAGCCGCCTTGCTTGCCCTGGGCTTCGACGATCTTTTCGATGACGTCGTCGTTCCAGAGGTTGGCGGTCGGATTGTTCGGATAAGCCAGGTACACGATGGCCGGCTTCTCGCGCGCGATGGCAGCGAGCATCGCCGCCTCGTCGAGCTCGAAATCGGCCGTGAGCGGCACGCCGGCGAAGCGCAGGCCCTGCAACTGCGCGCTCATGGCGTACATCACGAAGCCGGGCACCGGCGCCAACAGCGTGGCGCCCGGTACATCGCATGCGATGGCCAGCAGCGAAATCAGTTCGTCGGAGCCGTTGCCCAGCATCAGCGCAAAGCCTTCGGGCATGTGCGCATGCACGGCCAGCGCGCGCTGCAGGTCACCGCCGCGCTCGCCTGGGTAGCGGTTGAGCGCCAGGGCGCCCAGCCGAGCACCGAGTTCGGCCTGCAACGCGGGTGGCAGGCCGAACGGATTTTCCATGGCGTCGAGCTTGACGAAGCCGCGCGCGTCCTGCACCGCGTAGGCATGCATGGACTGCACGTCGGAGCGGATGCGGTCAATTGGGCGGGCGGTAGGAGAAGTGGTCATCGGGTGCAGCGGTAGCTGTTCTTGAGGGCGCCGGACATCACCAGTTGCACGGGCATGTCGGCTTCATAGGTGTCGGCGTTGCGGGTCAGCTCGGTCTGATAGAGAGAGCGCGCCATCGACGGCTCGAGGCGGCGGCCTTCAACGCAGAAGATGGGTTTTTGCCCGTTGCGCTGCGATGCCTCCACGCCTTCGCGCAGGCCTTCGAGCACGCCGACGAGGTAGTAGCTCGCATAAGCCTTGCCGTCTTTCTCGTTGGCTTCGAGCGTGCGCAATTCGCGGATGCTCATGGCCTGCGCGCCTGCGCCGGCCGCCAGCGCGAGCAACAGCACCAGCAGGCGCGGCAGCAGCGGAACGGCGGCGCGGCTCATGGCGTTACTTTCGATAGCGCGGCGGCGGTGCGTACGCGTCGTCGGCCGGGAAGGCGCTGGGCTGCGTTGGCGCGGCATTGCGGCGCGGACGGCGTGGTGCCTCGGGCAGTTCGAGCTCGAACAGCGCAGCGCCGATCACGCCGATGTTGCGTACGTCGCCGGCCTCGGTGTTCGCTGCATAGGCGCGGCCAGGAGCGGCGAAACGAAAGGCCGCCACCTCGCTCTGGCTCTTGCGGAAGCCCGCAATATCGAGCACCTGCTGCGGCTGCAGAACATAGCCGCCGTTGCGCAGGCTGCCGGGCTTGCCGTTCAGCACGTCGAGGCCGTCGACGGTGGCAATCACTTCGTAGGCCCGGTCGCTCAGGTTGCGAAAGCGCAGCGTATAGCGCGCGCCTTCGATGCCCGCGATGCGGAACATGTCGCTGCTGCGGCGTGCGCGTTGCATTGGCAGAGGACGGCCGTTTTCGTCGAGCACCGACCATTCGACATCGCCTTGGGCCAGTTGCAGGTTGAGCCTGCGTTCGGAGTTGTTGCCGGCTTCGCGCAGCACGGTGGCTGCTTCGTTGTAGCCCAGAGAGGCCACTTCGTCAGGCTGTGCCGACAGCCGCTTCGCATCGACTGTGCGGGTCTTCGACTCGATGCCCTCGCCCCACTGGGTGCCAAGCCGAGCCGGCGCGGCAGCGGCGGCGCTGGGCGTTGCAGACAGGGCCACCGACTCATTGCGGGGAGCCTGCGGCATCTGGCTGCAGGCGGCGAGCAAACCCGCGCCTGCAACGAGGCCCGCAGCAAATCTGAAAAAACGCGAACTATGAAGACGATGAATCATCTGGCTGCTCCTCCCCGAAGCGGTTTTCTATTTATGAAACTTCAAATCTTGCGCAGGCGCATCCGCGCTGCTTCGGCGTGCGCCTGCAGGCCCTCGCCTTCGGCCAGCGTCACGGCGATGGGGCCGAGCACCTGCGCGCCGGCTTCGCTCACTTCGATGAGGCTCGAGCGCTTTTGAAAGTCGTAGACGCCGAGCGGGCTCGAGAAGCGCGCCGTGCCGCTGGTCGGCAGCACGTGGTTGGGTCCGGCGCAGTAGTCGCCCAGGCTTTCGCTGGTGAACGCGCCGAGAAAGATCGCGCCGGCATGGCGCAACAGCGGCTCCCAGCGGTTCGGCTCGCTGCTGCTGACTTCCAGGTGTTCGGGCGCAATGCGGTTGCTGATTTCGCAGGCCTCTTCCATGCTCTTCGTGTGGATGAGAGCGCCGCGGCCATTGAGCGAGGCCGCGATGATTTCGGCACGCGGCATGGCCGGCAGCAGGCGGTCGATCTCGGCCTGCACGCGGTCGATGTATGCCGCATCGGGGCACAGCAGGATGCTCTGCGCCAGCTCGTCATGTTCGGCCTGGCTGAACAGGTCCATGGCCACCCACTCGGGCGGCGTGGTGCCGTCGGCCAGGACGAGAATTTCGCTCGGGCCGGCGATCATGTCGATGCCCACGGTGCCGAACACGCGG
This sequence comes from Variovorax sp. 3319, assembly GCF_031456585.1. Taxonomy (NCBI): domain Bacteria; kingdom Pseudomonadati; phylum Pseudomonadota; class Betaproteobacteria; order Burkholderiales; family Comamonadaceae; genus Variovorax; species Variovorax sp. 3319. The sequence continues at coordinate 223,014 of NZ_JAVDUZ010000001.1, read as the reverse complement.
CGCTTGGCGGCCGCGACGTATGCGTTGCCCGGCCCGGTGATCTTGTCGACTGCGGGAATGGTGGCTGTGCCGTAGGCCAGTGCGGCCACGGCTTGCGCACCGCCAATGGTGAACCCGCGTGTCACACCGGCCACATAGGCCGCGGCAAGCACGAGCGGGTTCTTCTCGCCGCCCGGAGTCGGAACGACCATGATGATTTCGGCCACGCCGGCCACGTGCGCCGGAATCGCGTTCATCAGCACGCTCGACGGGTAGGCCGCCTTGCCGCCGGGAACGTAGATGCCGACGCGATCGAGCGGCGTCACCTTTTGGCCGAGCAGCGTTCCGTCGGCATCGCGGTAGCTCCAGCTTTCGCCGCTCGCCTTCCTCTGGGCCTCGTGGTAGCTGCGCACACGGCGCGCGGCCGCTTCGAGTGCGTCGCGCTGCACGGCGGGCAGCGATTCGAATGCGGCCTTCAGTTCGGCCTGCGTCAGCTCCAGCTCGGGCAGCGTCCTGGCGCCGAGCTTGTCGAAGCGGTTGGTGTATTCCAGCACCGCATCGTCGCCCCGTTTCTGCACGTCGGCCAGGATGTCGGCCACCACCTTCTCGATGGCTGCGTCCGCGTCGGCAGACCAATGCAGCCGCGCCTTGAATTCAGCATCGAAGCTGGCTGAAGTCGTGGAGAGACGGGCGGGGGCTGCTTTCAGTGTCATGAGGCTGCGGTGTGAAACTTGTCAGGGCGTGGCTACCGCCGGAATGGCGGAAGCAAAGGCATCGATGATGCGGCGGATCGGCTCGCGCTTGAGCTTGAGCGCAGCCTGGTTGACGACGAGGCGCGCGCTGATGTCCATGATGCGTTCGACCTCGACCAGGTGATTGGCCCTGAGCGTGTTGCCAGTCGACACCAGGTCGACGATGGCGTCGGCCAGACCCGTGAGCGGCGCGAGTTCCATGCTGCCGTAGAGCTTGATCAGGTCGACGTGCACGCCCTTGCTGGCGAAGAAGTCGCGCGCCAGGCCCACATATTTGGTGGCCACGCGCAGGCGCGAGCCCTGCTTTACGGCGGATGCGTAGTCGTAGTCGGCGCGCACAGCCACGCTGAGGCGGCAGGCGGCAATGCGCAGGTCGAGCGGCTGGTACAGGCCCTGGTTGCCATGCTCGAGCAGCACATCGGAGCCCGTCACGCCCAGGTCGGCGCCGCCGTACTGCACGTAGGTGGGCACGTCGGAGGCGCGCACCAGCACCACGCGCACGTCTGGCCGCGTGGTGGCAAGAATCAGCTTGCGCGACTTGTCGGGGTCTTCGGTAACCTCGATGCCGGCGGCGGCCAGCAGGGGCATCGTCTCTTCGAAGATGCGGCCTTTGGACAGAGCAAGCGTGATCACGATTGCGACTCCTGTGATGCAAGCGTGATCACGATTGCGACTCCTGTGATGCAAGCGTGATCACGATTGCGACTCCTGTGATGCACAGCGTGATCATGCGGCGGCTCCCGCCACACGCTCGATGTCGGCCCCGATGCCGCGCAGCTTGGCTTCCATGCGGTCATAGCCGCGGTCCAGGTGATAGATGCGATCGACCAGCGTCTCGCCGTCGGCCACGAGGCCGGCAATGACAAGGCTGGCGGAGGCGCGCAGGTCGGTGGCCATTACGGTGGCACCCGAAAGCTGCGGCACGCCTTCGACCATGGCGACCTTGCCCTCGACGTGGATCGTCGCGCCCAGGCGCACCATCTCGTTCACGTGCATGAAGCGGTTCTCGAAGATGGTCTCGGTAACCATCGAGGCGCCGCGCGCAATCACGTTCAGGGCCATGAACTGGGCCTGCATGTCGGTCGGAAAGCCGGGGTATTCGGTGGTGCTGAAGCTCTGCGCCTTGAGGTGCTCGCTGGCCGGGGCCGTGGAACTGATGCGCACGCCGCCCTCTTCCGCGGCAACCGTGCAGCCGGCGTCGCGCAGCTTGTCGATTACCGCGTCCATGTGGTCGGCGCGGGCGTGGCGCAAAAACACGTCGCCGCCGGTGGCCGCAACGGCGCAAAGGAAGGTGCCGGCCTCGATGCGGTCGGCCACCACGGCGTGTTCGCAGCCGTGCAGCTTTTCAACACCCTGGATGCGGATGTGGCTGGTGCCGTGGCCCTGGATCTTCGCGCCCATGCGGATCAGCATTTCGGCCAGGTCGACGATCTCGGGCTCCTGGGCGGCGTTCTCGAGCAGCGTCTCGCCCTCGGCCAGCGCGGCAGCCATGAGGAAATTTTCTGTGCCGGTCACGGTGACCATGTCCGTGAGAATGCGCGCACCCTTCAGGCGGCTGCGCCCGGCCGGGAGGCTGGCGATCATGTAGCCGTGCTCGACCACGATCTCGGCACCCATGGCCTGCAGGCCCTTGATGTGCTGGTCGACGGGCCGCGAACCGATCGCGCAGCCGCCCGGCAACGACACCTTGGCGCGGCCGAAGCGCGCCAGCAGCGGCCCGAGAGCCAGCACCGACGCCCGCATGGTCTTCACAAGTTCGTAGGGAGCCTCGGGGTTGGTGAGGTCGCCCGCATTGAGCTGAACCGTGCCGTTGTCGTCGCGATCGGCCACCACACCCATGTTGCGCACCAGCTTGAGCATGGTCGACACGTCCTGCAGGCGCGGCACGTTGTGCAGCGTCACGGGCTGGTCGGTCAGCAGCGCGGCGCACAGCTCCGGCAAGGCTGCGTTCTTGGCGCCGGAAATGAGTACCTCGCCGCGAAGCTGGCGCCCGCCGCGAATCAGAAGTTTGTCCATCGAATTTCCAGCGAAATCAGGGCCCCGCGGGGCCGGAGAGTTATTTTTCCAACGCCGCCCATTCGGCCGGCGTATAGGTCTTCATGGAGAGCGCATGCACCTCGTCGGTATGCATTTTCGCACCGAGGGTCGCGTAGACCCGCTGATGTCGCTGAATGGCACGCTTGCCCTCGAACTCGGCCGAAACAATGGTGGCGTACCAGTGGCGGCCGTCGCCCTCGAGCGTGATGTGCTCGCAAGGGAGGTGGGACTGGATCAGGGCCTGGAGTTGTTCGGCGGTCATGGGGGTCTGGAAAAAAAGCGGTCAGCCTCGGATTTTGTAGCCGATTCTCAGGAGATGGACGGCAATGGCGCTCACCACCAGCCAGGCGGCTCCGACGATACCCAGGCTGAGCCAGGGCGATGCGTCGCTCACGCCGAAAAAGCCGTAGCGGAAGCCGTCGATCATGTAGAAAAACGGGTTCAGGTGGCTCACCGATTGCCAGAAAGGCGGCAGCGAGCCGATCGAATAAAACACGCCCGAGAGAAACGTCATGGGCATGATCAGGAAATTCTGGAACACGGCCATCTGGTCGAACTTTTCGGCCCAGAGCCCGGCAATGAGCCCCAGTGTGCCCAGCATCGCGGAGCCGAGCAGCGCGAACACGAGAATCCAGACCGGTGCAACGAAGCTCGGCATGGCGAAGAACACAGTCACCGCAAACACGCCGAGCCCCACGGCCAGCCCGCGGATGACCGAAGAGCCCACATAGGCAAAGAACCAGCCCCAATGCGAGAGCGGCGTGAGCAGCACGAAGACCAGGTTGCCCATGATCTTGCTCTGGATGATGGACGACGAGCTGTTGGCAAACGCGTTCTGCAGCACGCTCATCATCACGAGGCCCGGCACCAGGAAGGCGGTGTAGCCGACCGAGCCGTAGACCTTCACGTGGTCTTCGAGGACATGGCCGAACACCATCAGGTAGAGCAGCGCGGTGAGCACCGGCGCGCCGACCGTCTGGAAACCCACCTTCCAGAAGCGCAGCGTTTCTTTATACAGAAGCGCGCGCCAGCCAGTAACAGCCATCATCTAGAGACCTCCAGCGGCGTTTGCTCACCCGCCATCAGGTCGATGAACACGTCTTCGAGATCGGCCTTGCGCATTTCCACGTCTTCCACTGCGACGCCGGCTTCGCGGATTGCGGCCAGCAGTTGTTCGACTTCATGTGCGTTCTGTGCCGGCAGTTGCACGATGCGCCCGGTAATGCGTGCATGCTGGGCAATGGCCCAGGGCAGCATGGAGTCGGTCTTGAACCGCAGCACGTTGCTGGCGGCGGACTTCAGGAGTTCGCTGGTGCGATCGAGCGCAATCACGCGTCCCAGCTTGAGCATGGCGATACGGCTGCACAGCGCCTCGGCTTCCTCGAGATAGTGCGTGGTCAGGAGCACGGTGCTGCCCTGCTTGTTGAGCTTGGCAACAAACTGCCAGAGCGTCTGCCGCAGTTCCACGTCGACGCCGGCAGTGGGCTCGTCGAGCACGATGACTGGCGGCTTGTGCACCAGGGCCTGCGCCACGAGCACGCGGCGCTTCATGCCGCCCGAAAGCTGGCGCATGTTGGCCGTGGCCTTGTCGGCCAGGCCAAGGCTTTGCAGCAATTCGTCGATCCAGGCTTCGTTGTTCTTGATACCGAAGTAGCCCGACTGGATGCGCAGCGATTCCCGCACGTTGAAGAAGGGGTCGAACACCAGTTCTTGCGGCACGATGCCAAGCTGGCGCCGGGCTTCGGCGAAGTCGCGCTGCACATCGAAGCCGTGCACGCTGATGGCCCCGGCGGTGGGACGCGACAGGCCGGCCAGCATGCTGATGAGCGTGGTCTTGCCCGCGCCGTTGGGGCCGAGCAAGCCGAAGAACTCGCCCGGCTCGATCTGGAAGCTGACCTCGTCGACGGCGCGCAGCCCTTGTTTGCCTTGGGCCCGTTGCTGTCTGGAGGGGGGGTAGGTCTTGGAGACCGATTGGAATGAGATCGCGGGCATGGGAGCCGGCGATTTTACGGGCGCGCCTGGCAAGCTGCTGCGCCGCATCCGGATGCCCTGACGCGCCGGGCACCGGAGCTACCGGCTACCCGCCTCAGGGGGCCGCCGGCAAAAGACCTGCGATGCCATACAGGGCCGCCAACTCACGCAAGCGCGGTGAGAGCCCCTTCACGGCAAAACCGCGGCCCAGCGCGCTCGACTCGCGCCGGCACTCCAGCAGCACGGCCAAGGCGGACGAATCGAACTGCGTCAAAGCGCTGGCGTCGACCACGGTCGAGGTGTCGGCCTGCCCCGCCAGCCCCTGCTGCAGCATGCGCATGCAGGCGGGGGCCTCGTCGTGGGTGAGTTTCGTCGGCAGCACCAGCATGGGGTCAGCTCTTGCCGCTGTTGCCCTTGTTGCGCGCGGCAAGCGCAGCAATCAGGCCATCGATACCGCGGGCATTGATTTCCTGCGAGAACTGGGTGCGGTAGGTATCGACCAGCCAGACGCCGAGCACATTGAGGTTGTAGACCTTCCAGCCGCCGCCCTGGCCGGGCGTTTTCTCGAGGCGGTAGTCGAGCTGCACCGGGTCGCCGCGGCCCTTGACCTCGGTGCGCACCAGCACCTCGGTGTCTTCGGGCGAACCGCGGAACGGGCGAACCGTGACCGTCTGGTCGCTCACCTGGTCGAGCGCGCCGGCGTACGTGCGCACGAGCAGGGTCTTGAACTCGTCCTGCAGCCGCTTCTGCTGCTCGGGCGTCGCCTGGCGCCATGCCGGGCCCACGGCGGAAGCCGTCATGCGCTGGAAATTGACGTTGGGCATGATCTTGCTGTCGACGAGCAGCATGATCTTGTTGATGTCGCCTGCCTTGATGGAGGTATCGGCCTTGATGGTTTCGAGCACATCGGTAGACAGCCGCTTGACCAGCGCATCGGGCGCTTCATCAGCAGCGTGTGCAGGACGCACGAACGCCGTGGCGGCGCCAAAAAGAAGCGCGCTGGCCAGTACAAGACGGCCAAAGCCGCGTCGTTGCAAGATGTTGTTGTTCATGGCAATTCCCTCAAGTTTTGAAAATCCACAAGGCGCACACGAAAGGCCCGCCCTGTGGAAAGAACGTATTCGACGGGCTTGAAGCCGACCGGGTTCCTGAAGCGCAGGTGAAGCCTTGAAACCGGATGCAAGCAGAAAACACCTGGTCCGGTAGCGAACCGCCTCTTTTCGGCTCGGTTTCAGTTCTTACTTTCCGCCTTCGTCGTCGTCGGGCGGATTGCCGTCGTAGACATCGTTGCGGCGGTGCTGCAGGAAGGCGTCGCGGGTGAAGGTGTACTTGTCGAGCGCTGCGTCATCGAGCAGGCGGCCGGCACGCAGGTACTTTGCTCGCGTATCGACAACTTCGAGCACGGAAAGCGAATTGCGCCATGCAACGTCGTTCATGTTCCCGATAACGCTTCCGGCCCGGTCGACCGGCAGGGCCGCCGTGTCGCGCAGGGTCGAAGGGCCGAGCAGCGGCAGCACGACGTACGGGCCCGCGCCCACGCCCCAGCGTCCCAGCGTCTGGCCGAAGTCTTCTTCGTGGCGGTCGATGCCGGCTTCGGTGGCGATGTCCAGGAGACCGCCGAGCCCGAAGAAGGTGTTGACGTTGACCCGCATGAAGGTTTCAGCGCTGTTTTGCAGCTTGAGCTGGGCCACGCTGTTGGCAAAGCTCCAGACGTCGCCCAGATTGCCGAAGAAATTACTCACGCCGGTACGCACCATGGAGGGCAGCACGCGCTGGTAGGCGGTGGCCACCGGCACCAGCACAGCTTCGTCGACCTTGTCGTTGAAACTGGTAACGCCTCGATTGAATGGCTCGAACGGGTCGGCTGGATTGGCGCGGGGGCCGCTAGCACAACCCGCAATTACCGCAAAAACGGCTGCCGCGCTCATCCAGCGTGCATAGCTCGCTATGTTATTCATAGCGATCGAGGAAAAAAGGCTTGTTTTCATTTTTTGTTGGCTGTTCCCGGCGTCGAAGTGTTTCCTTCTGCCGCCTTGCTGTAGAGGAACTGGCTGATCAGGTTTTCCAGCACCACGGCCGATTGGGTCGAGGTAATGGTGTCGCCGGCTTGCAGGTTCTTCTCCTCGGCGCCCGCCTCGATTCCGATGTACTGCTCGCCGAGCAGGCCACTGGTCAGGATCTTGAGCGAGCTGTCCTTGGGAAAACTGTAACGGTTTTGCAATGCCAGCGTGACGCTGGCCTGAAAGGACTTGTCGTCGAACGAGATTGATTCCACACGGCCGACCACCACGCCCGCGCTCTTGACCGCGGTTTGCGGCTTGAGACCGCCGATGTTGTCGAAGCGTGCGGTGACGTTGTAGGTCTTCTGGAAGTTCAGGCTCAGCAGGTTGGCCGATTGCAGCGCTAGGAACAGAAGCGCCGCGCCGCCGATCAGGACGAACAGGCCGACCCAGATGTCGTTAGTGGAACGTTGCATGGTTTGCACTCTCTAGAACGATTGGAGCCGAAGCTCCTTCAAATACTGAACATCATGGCGGTCAACAGGAAGTCGAGACCGAGCACCGAAAGCGATGCCATGACCACCGTGCGTGTGGTTGCGCGCGACACGCCTTCGGGCGTGGGCTGGGCTTCGTAGCCCTGCAGCAGCGCGATGAAGGTCACGGTAAAGCCGAAGACGATGCTCTTGATCACGCCGTTGCCCACGTCGCGCCAGACATCGACGCCGCCTTGCATCTGACCCCAGAACGCGCCCGGGTCTACACCCAGCATCAGCACGCCCACCACGTAGCCGCCCATGATGCCGACTGCGCTGAACACGGCCGCCAGCAGCGGCATGGTGATGACGCCGGCCCAGAAGCGCGGAGCAAGAATTCGCCGCACGGGGTCGACAGCCATCATTTCCATGGCGCTGAGTTGCTCGCCAGCTTTCATGAGGCCGATTTCCGCGGTCAGCGACGTACCGGCCCGTCCGGTGAAAAGCAATGCCGCAACCACGGGGCCGAGCTCGCGCACCAGGCTCAGGGCAACCAACAGGCCGAGCGCCTCGGAAGAACCGTAGCGCTGCAGCGCGTAATACATCTGCAGGCCCAGCACAAAGCCAACGAAAAGGCCGGACACCGCAATGATGGCGAGCGAGTAGTTGCCAAGAAAGTGAATTTGGTCGCGCACCAGGCTGAAGCGCCGGAGGCTTTGCGCGCCCTGAAACGCCAGGCGCACGAACAGCTTGGCGCCATAGCCCATATCGGCGAGCTTGCTGCGCACGGCAAAGCCGACATCTGCGGGCTTCCACCAAGTCATGCCCGCCCCCCTTCATTGCCGAAATCTGCTTCGATTCCAACGCCAGGGTAATGAAAATGCACCGGCCCGTCGGGCAGCGCATTGACGAACTGGTGCACCAGCGGATCGGCGCTCTGCCGCACTTCGTCGGGCGTGCCCTGCGCCGCGATGGCGCCGTTGGCCAGGATGATCACGTGGTCGGCAATCCGGAAAGTTTCTTCGAGATCGTGCGACACGACGATGCTGGTCAGGCCCAGCGTGTCGTTGAGCTGGCGGATCAACCGTGCCGCCGTACCAAGCGAAATCGGGTCGAGGCCGGCAAAAGGCTCGTCGTACATCACAAGGTCGGGGTCGAGCGCAATGGCGCGCGCCAGGGCCACGCGCCGCGCCATGCCACCGGACACTTCGCTGGGCATGAGGTCTCGCGCGCCGCGCAGGCCCACTGCGTCGAGCTTCATGAGGACGATGTCGCGAACCAGCGCTTCCGACAGCTGCGTGTGCTCGCGCAAAGGAAAGGCAACGTTGTCGAACACGCTCATGTCGGTGAACAAGGCACCGAACTGAAAGAGCATGCCCATGCGGCGCCGCGCTTTATACAGAGCCGGTGCGTCGAACTTGCCGACGTCCTGCCCGTCGAAGAGCACCTGGCCGCGCTGCGCTCGCTGCTGTCCGCCGACGAGCCGCAGCACGGTGGTCTTGCCTCCGCCGGAGGCTCCCATGAGCGCAGTGACCTTGCCGCGCGGGACGGCAAAGGACACCCCGTCGAGAATCGCACGTGCGCCATAGCCGAACGTAACGTCGCGGAACTCTACAAAGGGGTGTGGCTGTGCGGCTGGGTCCATCTCAATAAAAAAGCCGGGCGCCTTGAGAGGCATCCCGGCATGCGGTTTCCGCAAATGATAGCGGGGCCGTGAGTGGCCCCGCGAAATTGAAACAAAAATCAGCGCGGTAAGTCGCTAAATCCCATCAAAAATTCATCTACGGAGCGAGCGGCCTGCCGGCCTTCGCGAATTGCCCACACCACCAACGACTGACCGCGGCGAATATCGCCCGCTGCGAACACCTTGGGCACGTTGGTGGCATAGCCCCCGATGAAATCGACGGTTGCCTTGGCATTGCCGCGCGCATCCTTCTCGACGCCGAAGGCATCGAGCACGGCGGCCACGGGGCTGACGAAGCCCATGGCCAGCAGTACGAGGTCGGCCTTGAGGATCTGCTCGCTGCCCGCCACTTCCTGCATTTTTCCGTCTTTCCACTCCACGCGGACGGTCTTCAGGCCGGTGACCTTGCCCTTTTCGCCGATGAATTCCTTGGTGGAAATGGCGAACTCGCGTTCGCAGCCCTCTTCGTGGCTGGAGCTGGTGCGCAGCTTGATCGGCCAGTAAGGCCAGGTCAGGGGACGGTTTTCTTCTTCGGGAGGCTGGGGCATCAGCTCGAATTGCGTGACGCTCGCTGCGCCGTGGCGGTTGCTGGTGCCCACGCAGTCGGAACCGGTGTCGCCACCGCCGATGACGATGACGTGCTTGCCTTCGGCGCGCAACTGGCCCTTGACCTTGTCGCCCGCATTGACGCGGTTCTGCTGGGGCAGGAACTCCATCGCAAAGTGGATGCCGTCGAGGTCGCGGCCCGGCACCGGCAGGTCGCGCGATTGCTCGGCGCCGCCCGTGAGCAGCACGGCATCGAACTCCTTGTCCAGTTGCTCGGGCGTGACGGTTTCCTTGGCGAGGTTGGTCACCTTGGAGCCCTTGCCAAGCGTATCTTTCGCGGCGCCGACGATCACGCCGGTGCGGAAGGTCACGCCCTCGGCCTTCATCTGCTCGACGCGGCGATCGATGTGCGTCTTCTCCATCTTGAAGTCGGGAATGCCGTAGCGCAGCAGGCCGCCGATGCGGTCGTTCTTTTCGAACAGCGTCACATCGTGGCCAGCGCGTGCAAGTTGCTGCGCCGCGGCCATGCCGGCCGGGCCCGAACCCACCACGGCCACCTTCTTGCCAGTCTTGTGCTTGGCAACGCGCGGCGCCACCCAGCCTTCGTCCCAGGCGCGGTCGATGATGGCGTGTTCCAGCGACTTGATGCCAACCGGGTCGTCGTTCACGTTGAGCACGCAGGCCGCCTCGCAGGGCGCGGGGCAGATGCGGCCGGTGAACTCCGGAAAGTTGTTGGTCGAGTCGAGCACCGCGAAGGCGTTTTGCCAGTCGTTGCGGTACACGAGGTCGTTGAAGTCCGGAATGATGTTGTTGACCGGGCAGCCGCTGTTGCAGAACGGCGTGCCGCAGTCCATGCAGCGTGCGCCCTGCACCTTCGCCTGCTCGTTCGTCAGGCCGACAACGAATTCCTTGTAATGCTTGACGCGCTCTTCAACGGGCTTGTAGCCCTCTTCGATGCGCTCATGCTCCATGAAGCCGGTGATCTTTCCCATCGCGTGCTTTCCTTTGTTCTTTATGTCGCCGGTTGTCAGGCCGAAGCCGGCGTGGCCTGCGGTGCGGCGGCGAGCGCGTGCGGCTCGAGGCCGATGTGCGCGTTGTTGCCGCTGCTCGTGAGCTCGACCTTGCGGTCGTGCAGCTCGGCGAGCGCACGCTTGTATTCGTTCGGGAACACCTTGACGAACTTGGTGCGCGCCACGGCCCAGTTGTCGAGCAGTTCGCGCGCACGCTTGCTGCCGGTCCAGCGGTGATGCTCTTCGAGCAGCTTCTTGAGCTGGGCCTCGTCGGTTTCGCCGCCATGCCAGATCTTGCGATGCACGCTCGCGGTCTGCTCGGCCGAGGTCAGCACCTTGTCGAGCGACACCATCGACAGATTGCAGCGCGTGGCGAACTGGCCGTCCTCGTCGTAGACGAAAGCCACGCCGCCGCTCATGCCAGCCGCAAAGTTGCGGCCCGTCTTGCCGAGCACCGCCACCGTACCGCCGGTCATGTATTCGCAGCCGTGGTCGCCCGTGCCTTCGACGACGGCGGTGGCACCCGAAAGACGCACCGCAAAGCGTTCGCCGGCAACGCCGCACAGATAGGCCTCGCCGGTGGTCGCGCCGTAGAGCGCGGTGTTGCCGACGATGGTGTTGCGGATGGCTTCGCCGCGGAAGTCGAGGCTCGGGCGAACGACCACGCGGCCGCCCGAAAGGCCCTTGCCGGTGTAGTCGTTGGCATCGCCGATCAGGTAGAGCGTGATACCGCGGGCCAGGAAGGCGCCGAACGACTGGCCGCCCGTGCCTTCGAGCTGGATGCGGATCGAATCGTCAGGCAGGCCCTGCGGATGCACCTTGGTCAGGGCGCCCGACAGCATGGCGCCCACCGAACGGTTGACGTTGCGCGCCACCTCGATGAACTGCACCTTCTCGCCACGCTCGATGGCGGGGCGGGACTTTTCGATCAGCTTGACGTCGAGCGCCTTGTCCAGGCCGTGGTCCTGGTTCTCGACGTGGTAGCGCGGCACGTCCGCCGGCACGGTCGGCAGTGCGAACAGGCGGCTGAAGTCGAGGCCGGAAGCCTTCCAGTGCTCGATGCCCTTGCGCATGTCGAGCAGGTCGGCGCGGCCGATCAGGTCGTCGAACTTGCGGATACCGAGCTGGGCCATGATCTGGCGCACCTCTTCCGCAACGAAGAAGAAGTAGTTGACCACGTGCTCGGGCTTGCCCGAGAACTTCTGGCGCAGGATGGGGTCTTGCGTGGCCACGCCGACCGGGCAGGTGTTCAGGTGGCACTTGCGCATCATGATGCAGCCTTCGACCACCAGCGGCGCGGTGGCAAAGCCGAACTCGTCAGCTCCCAGCAGCGCGCCGATGGCGACGTCGCGGCCGGTCTTCATCTGGCCGTCGGCCTGCACGCGGATGCGGCTGCGCAGGCGGTTGAGCACCAGCGTCTGCTGCGTTTCGGCGAGGCCGATTTCCCACGGGCTGCCCGCGTGCTTGATGGACGACCAGGGCGACGCGCCCGTGCCGCCGTCATGGCCCGCGATCACCACGTGGTCGCTCTTGCACTTGGCAACGCCGGCTGCAATGGTGCCCACGCCGATTTCGCTCACCAGCTTGACGCTGATGCTCGCGTGCGGAGCTGCGTTCTTCAGGTCGTGAATCAGCTGAGCCAGGTCTTCGATCGAGTAGATGTCGTGGTGCGGCGGGGGCGAGATCAGGCCGACGCCCGGAACCGCGTAACGCTGCTTGCCGATGTACTCGGTGACCTTGCCGCCGGGCAGCTGGCCGCCCTCGCCCGGCTTGGCACCTTGCGCCATCTTGATCTGGATCTGGTCGGCCGAATGCAGGTACTCGGCGGTGACGCCGAAACGGCCCGAAGCCACCTGCTTGATGCGCGACCGCAGCGAGTCGCCGTCCTTCAGAGGCAGGTCGACCTCGACGTTGGCTGCACCGATCACGCTCTTGAGCGTGTCGCCCTGCTTGATCGGAATGCCCTTGAGCTCGTTGCGGTAGCGCGCCGGGTCTTCGCCGCCCTCGCCCGTGTTGCTCTTGCCGCCGATGCGGTTCATGGCAATGGCAAGGGTGGAGTGCGCTTCGGTGCTGATCGAGCCGAGCGACATTGCGCCGGTGGCAAAACGCTTGACGATTTCGGCCGCAGGTTCGACCTCGTCGACCGGAATGGCCTTGGCCGGGTCCAGCTTGAACTCGAACAGGCCGCGCAGCGTGAGGTGGCGGCGGTTCTGGTCATTGATGAGCTGCGCGTATTCCTTGTACGTGTTCCAGTTGTTGGAACGCGTGCTGTGCTGCAGCTTGGCGATGGCGTCTGGCGTCCACATGTGCTCTTCGCCGCGCGTGCGCCATGCGTACTCGCCGCCGGCGTCGAGCATGTTGGAAAGAATCGGGTCGTCGCCGAAAGCCGCCTTGTGCATGCGGATGGCTTCTTCGGCAATCTCGAACACGCCGATGCCCTCGACGCGGCTGGCCGTGCCGGTGAAGTACTTGTTGACCGTGGCGGTGTTCAGGCCAATGGCTTCGAACAGCTGCGCGCCGCAGTAGCTCATGTAGGTGCTGACACCCATCTTCGACATGATCTTCGAGAGACCCTTGCCGATGGCCTTGACGTAGTTGTAGACCGCCTTTTCCGCACTCATGTCGCCGGGCAGGTCGGCATGCATGGCCGCGAGGGTTTCCATGGCGAGGTAGGGGTGCACGGCTTCCGCGCCGTAACCCGCCAGCACGCCGAAGTGATGCACTTCGCGGGCCGAGCCGGTTTCGACGACGAGGCCGGCCGTGGTGCGCAGGCCCTCGCGCACCAGGTACTGGTGCACGGCCGACAGCGCCAGCACGGCGGGAATCGCGACCTGCGTCGGGCTCACGCCGCGGTCGCTCACGATCAGGATGTTGTGGCCGCCCTTGATGGCATCGACCGCTTCAGCGCAGAGCGAAGCCAGCTTGGCTTCGACGCCTTCGTCGCCCCAGGCGAGCGGATAGGTGATGTCGAGCACGTAGCTCTTGAACTTGCCTTGCGTGTACTTGCCGATGTCGCGCAGCTTGGCCATGTCGGCAAAGTCGAGAATCGGCTGGCTCACTTCGAGCCGCATCGGCGGGTTGACCTGGTTGATGTCCAGCAGGTTGGGCTTGGGGCCGATGAACGACACCAGCGACATCACGATGGCTTCGCGGATCGGGTCGATGGGCGGGTTGGTCACTTGCGCGAACAACTGCTTGAAGTAGTTGTAGAGCGGCTTGTTCTTGCTGGAGAGCACGGCCAGCGGGCTGTCGTTGCCCATGGAGCCGATGCCTTCTTCGCCGGCCTGCGCCATCGGGCTCATCAGGAACTTGATGTCTTCCTGGGTGTAGCCAAAGGCCTGCTGGCGGTCGAGCAACGCCACCTGGCTGACGGGCGCCTTGATCGCCGCTGCGGCGGGTTCGGCCTGCACGCTGTCGAGCTTGATGCGCAGGTTCTCGATCCACTGCTTGTAGGGCTTGCTGTTGGCGAGGGTGGCCTTGACCTCCTCGTCGTCGATCATGCGGCCCTGCTCCAGGTCGATCAGGAACATCTTGCCGGGCTGCAGGCGCCACTTGCGCACGATCTTCTGCTCTGGCACGGGCAGCACGCCCGATTCCGAAGCCATGATGACCAGGTCGTCGTCGGTCACGCAGTAGCGCGATGGGCGCAGGCCGTTGCGGTCGAGCGTGGCGCCGATCTGGCGACCGTCGGTAAACACGATGGAGGCCGGGCCGTCCCACGGCTCGAGCATGGCGGCGTGGTACTCATAAAAAGCGCGGCGGCGCGGGTCCATGGTGGCGTGCTGCTCCCACGGCTCGGGAATCATCATCATCACGGCCTGGCTGATGGGGTAGCCCGCCATCGTCAGCAGCTCGAGGCAGTTGTCGAACGTGGCGGTGTCGGACTGGCCGGCAAAGCTGATGGGGTACAGCTTCTGCAGGTCGGCGCCGAGCACGGGCGAAGACATCACGCCTTCGCGCGCCTTCATCCAGTTGTAGTTGCCCTTGACCGTGTTGATTTCGCCGTTGTGGGCCACATAGCGGTACGGGTGGGCCAGCGGCCACTCGGGGAAAGTGTTGGTCGAGAAGCGCTGGTGCACCAGGCCCAGCGCCGAGATGCAGCGCTTGTCCTGCAGGTCGAGGTAATAGGTACCCACCTGGTCGGCCAGCAGCAGGCCCTTGTAGACCACGGTGCGGCTCGACATGCTCGGAACGTAGTATTCCTTGCTGTGCTTGAGCTTCAGGCGCTGGATGTTGGCGCTGGCGGTCTTGCGGATGACGTAGAGCTTGCGCTCGAGCGCGTCCTGCACGATGACGTCGTTGCCGCGGCCGATGAACACCTGGCGCAGCAGCGGCTCTTTCGCGCGCACGGTAGGCGACATCGGCATGTCGCGGTTTACCGGCACGTCGCGCCAGCCCAGCAGCACCTGGCCTTCGGCCTTGATGGCGCGTTCCATCTCTTGCTCGCAGGCTTCGCGGGAGGCGTGCTCCTTGGGCAGGAAGATCATGCCCACGCCATATTCGCCGGGTGGCGGTAGCGTGACGCCCTGCTTGGCCATTTCTTCGCGATACAGGTGGTCGGGCAACTGGATCAGGATGCCCGCGCCGTCGCCCATGAGCTTGTCAGCGCCTACTGCGCCGCGATGGTCGAGGTTTTCGAGGATCTTCAGGCCCTGCAGCACGATGGCATGGCTTTTTTCGCCCTTGATGTGCGCCACGAAGCCGACGCCGCAGGCATCGTGCTCATCGGCACCGGAATACAGACCGTGTTGTTGGAGATGTTCGATCTCGGCAGCCGTCGTCATGGCGCACTCCTTCAGTTTTTCGCAGGGAAGAGAAGGATATTGCGATGCACAAAGAATGCCAAACACTTTAATAGGGGTCAGATTCTTATTAAATTCCGAGCATTCCGGTCAGAATTAAATAGGGGACAGATTGAAAGTCGACACGAATATCGCCGAGGCGGCGCAGCCCTCTTGGACTTCGCTCAGGAACCGGCGGCCGATGGCGGCCGTCCGGCCTTTGCCTTGGCCACGCGGCGCTCGGTCGATTTTTGAAGCAAGGCGAGAAAATCCGCGTCGCCGGCGGCCCAGCCGCGCAACGTGGCTTCAGTGAGCGTGCCCTGATCGGCAGACCGCACGCCGGCACGCACCAATTCGACGTATGCGGCTTCCCGTGCAAAGGGCGTGTTGCCCAGCTGCCAGTACAGCGGATGCGGGGTCAGCAGCTTGTCCTGTCGCAGCCCCGCGTAATGGCCGTGGCTGGACCATGGAAAGTCGCGCGCGTCGGCGACCATGCCCGCCCGCACGGGGTTGAGGTCGATGTACGCCATGCAGGTCAGCAAATAGCGATCGGTCTGGATCAGGGTGGACCTGTAGCGGCCCTCCCACAAGGTTCCGCTGCGGCCATGGCGGTCGTTGAAGTAGCGCACGTAGCTGCGCCCTACTGCCTGCATGAACTGCGGCAGCCCGGTGGCGCTACTGGGTGTTGCCAGCAAATGGAAATGGTTGTCCATCAGCACATAGGCGTGCAGCGCGACGCCGAAACGCACGGCGTTTTCGGCCAGCAGGGCAAGCAGGCGCTCATGGTCCGCACGATCGACAAAGATCGCCTGGCGGTTGTTGCCACGCTGGATCACGTGGTGCGGCATGTCGGCCAGCGTGAGACGAGGGAGACGGGCCATGGCGTAAAGGCGGCGCGCTCTCGCGGATTCAGGACAGGCGAAAGCGCGTCTCGCCCAGGGCATCGAGGCCGAACTGCGCCAGCAACTCGCCCAGCCGGGCGGCAGCTGCGGCCTTGCGCTGCCCGGTGTGGCGCGCAAGGATCAGCTCGTTCTTCATGCTGTGCTCCCAGCCCACCAGTTCGGTGACCGTAACGCTGTAGCCGTTCGCCTCGAGGTACAGGCAGCGCAGCACGTTAGTGAGCTGGCTGCCGATCTCGCGGGTGTGCAGAGGGTGGCGCCAAAGTTCGGCCAGAGGCGTGCGCGACAAGGCCAGCGCCTTGGTTTCGCGCAGGCAGGCAGCCACTTCGGCCTGGCAGCACGGCACGAGCGCCATGCAGCGCGCCTTCTTCGCAAGGCCGAAGGCGATCGCGTCGTCGGTCGCGGTGTCGCAGGCATGCAGCGCGGTGACAACGTCGATCCGCTCGGGCAGTTCGCTCGCCTGGGCCGATTCGGCGACGGTGAGATTCAGGAACGACATCCGGTCGAAGCCGAGTTGCTGTGCCAGCGCGCGTGACTTCTCGACCAGTTCGCTACGCGTCTCGATGCCGTAGACATGGCCACCCTCGCGTGCGCGGAAGAACAGGTCGTAGATGATGAAGCCGAGGTACGACTTGCCCGCACCGTGATCGGCCAGCGTCGCCTGGGCGCCGCCTTCCGGCAGCTCACGCAGCAATTGCTCGATGAACTGGAACAGGTGGTACACCTGCTTGAGCTTGCGCCGCGAATCCTGGTTGAGCCGGCCTTCGCGCGTAAGAATGTGCAGCTCTTTCAAAAGCTCGACGGATTGGCCCGGGCGCACAACTTCCGACAACTCGGCTTCGGCCTTGGCAGCCTTTGCGGTCTTCACGGTCTTGCTTGCTTGTGCGTTCATCGCTTGGCACTCCCGGGGCCTACGTCGAGCGCGGCCCAGCCTTCGGGGCCCAGTGCCTCCAGCGTTTCGATGTTGCGCTCGAAGATGGCCTCTGCCTCCGGAAAGGCCTCGACCGCGCGGCTCACGCTGTCTTCGCGCAAAAGGTGCAGCGTGGGATACGGCGCGCGATTGGTGGCGTTCGAAATGTCATCCGGTTCGGTTCCGCCAAATTGGAACTGCGGATGAAAGCTCGCAAGCTGAAACACACCGTCGAAGCCTGCGCGGGCGAGCTTGCGTTCGGCGCGAGCCGTGAAGTCGTTGAAGTCCAGAAAATCGGCCAAGGTATTGGGTGCTATCAGCAAGGTGGTGTCGCGCACGGAAGCATCGAGCGCGGAGAGTTCATTCGCCTCGGCCATAAGCATTTCGAGCAGCGCGGCTTCATCGGCCGGCAGGTATACGGCGAAGTGAATCTGCGCCTTCACATGAACCGCCTTCGCGAACGGGCACAGGTTGAGCCCGATCACCGCGCGCTCGAGCCAGCGCCTCGTATCGGCTTCGGCCTGAATGGCCTCGATTGTCGCCGCGCCGGTCATGCCACTGCCGCCGCAAGGCGTATTCGGCCAAGGTGCCGCGCCATGGCCATGCCGGCCAGCGAGCATGCGAGGGTGGCGGTCCACGTCCAATGCCAACCGCCGACCCGGTGAGCGACCCAGGCCACAGCCGGCGGAGCCAGAAACTGCCCCAGGGAGGACGCTTGCTGCATGAGGCCGATCGTGGTGGAGACCGTCGAAGGCCCCGGCGCCATGCGGACTCCGAGCAGGAACAGCGTTGCCGGCACCATGCCTCCGCCCAAAGAAAACACGCAGACCGCGGCATAGCGAAACACCGGCGGCAGGCCGAGCGCATCGGCGCCCTGCCCCACCTGCGCGAAGGCCGCAACGCCGCCCAACGCCATCGCGCCGAAGCCCAGTTGCAGCAAACGCTCGGGAGAAACGCCCCGCTGGAGCCAGCGCCCGCCGGCCACATTGCCGACGATGTTCATTGCCGCCGCAACGGCGGTGAGCACGGCATTCCAGCCGGCAGGCACACCCGCGCCGGCATAAATGGCCGGAAGAAAGCCGATCACGGCCATCCACTGTGCGGAATACACCGCAAAGGTCAGCGCGACGATCCATGGCGGGAGGGCGCCGACTGTTGCACGCAACCGCGACGACCATCCCCCCGCTGGGCCGACCGACGCAGCAGGACGAGCGTTGTCTGCGGGTACTGCCAGCCACACCCAGCACGCCGCAGCAGCCGAAACAAGGGACAGCGCCCACCACCAGTCGGGCCACCCGCCCCATGCGATCAACACCGGCCCCAGCAGGAGCGCGAGCGCCACGCCGAGCGGCATGTACGCGCCCCACAAGCCCAGCGCCGCCTTGTCCGCACCGGGAGGCGTCAGTGCACGAATCAGTCCCGGCCCGGGCATGACCGCCAAAAGAAAACCGATGCCTTCGGCGACTCGAAGAACAAGCAGCCACTGCACGGCGTGCGCATTGCCGAAATGCCCGGTACCGACTGCACCGCCGAGCAGGCTGGCGGCCGTCAACACAACAAGTCCGGCGAGCATGCTTCGCCGCAGGCCGGTCGTGTCAGCCGCAAGCCCGACCACCAGACCGAGGGTCATGCTGGCCACCTGCACCAGCGACAGAAGGAAACCTGCCTCGACCAGCCCGATGCCAAGCGAGGCTTGCAGGGCTGGCACAGCAGGCGGCAGCTTGCCCAGATGCAGCGCCGCGCTGACGCCGCCCAGGAGAACGGCGAAAGCAGCGGCAGGAACGCGTGCGGACACGGCGGAAACCGAATTCATCCGATACCCCGCCGGCCTGTGAGCCGCTCATGCTCGCGCATGGCAAAGCGATCGGTCATACCGGCGATGTAGTCGGCTACCGCACGATGCCGGTCGTGGCGATCGGCGTAAGAAGCCGGCATTTCTGCACCGCGTTCGAGGTACGCATCGAACAACTCCCGCACAACCTGCTGAGCCTGGTCGGTGGTTTGCGTCACCTGCGGGTGCCGGTAAAGATTCCGGAACAAAAAGCTTTTCAGCTCGCCCGACTGTGCCTGCATGGTTTCGCTGAACGCGACGAGCGGCGGTGAGTGCCGCACGCCGTCCGCATCGATTGGCCCCGCTCTCTCGATTGCCGCACGGGTGGCGTCGATCACGTCGTAGACCTGGGCGCTCAGCATGCGGCGGATGGTCTCGTAGAGCACGCGCCGCCCTTCCAGCTGGGGATATTCCGCGAGCGCCTCCTGGCGGTAGCGCTCGAAGAGTTCCACCTCGCCTAGCTGCTCGACGCTGATGAGCCCCGAGCGCACGCCGTCGTCGATGTCGTGTGCGTTGTAGGCAATGGCGTCGGCCAGGTTGCACAGCTGTGCCTCGAGACTCGGCTGCGTGCGGTCCAGGAAGCGCCGCGCCACGCCGTTGGGTTCGGCGGCTTCCAGTCGTTCGGCATTCGCGCGCGAGCAGTGCTTGAGGATGCCTTCGCGGGTTTCGAAACTGAGATTCAGCCCGTCGTACTGCGGATAGCGGTGCTCCAGCGCATCGACCACGCGCAGGCTCTGCAAGTTGTGCTCGAAACCGCCGTGCCCTTCCATGCAGGCGTTGAGCGCGTCCTGCCCGGCGTGGCCGAAAGGCGTGTGGCCAAGGTCGTGCGCGAGGGCAATGGCCTCCACCAGGTCTTCATTGATGCGCAATGCACGTGCGATGGAACGGCCCAGTTGCGCGACCTCGAGCGAATGGGTGAGCCGGGTGCGGAACAGGTCGCCTTCATGGTTCAGGAACACCTGCGTCTTGTAGACCAGGCGCCGGAAAGCGGTGGAATGCACGATGCGGTCGCGGTCGCGCTGGAAGGCATCGCGCGTGGGCGCAGGTGGCTCGGCATGGCGGCGTCCGCGCGAACGTGCTGGTTGGCAGGCGTAGGCCGCAAGACTCATCGACGCACCCTTGGCGCTTCGCTCATCCCGCGCTGCAGCACTGCGCAAGCACTTCGCGCACGAGCGCATCGGGTGCGCTGCTGACCACGGCGGAACCCGGCTTGTCGATTACCACGAAGCGGATTTCGCCGGCTTCGGATTTCTTGTCGACCCGCATCAGTTCGAGGTACCTGTCGGCCCCCAAGGCCGGACCGACAGTTGGCAGGCCGGCACGCTCGATCAGCCGGGTGAGCCGCTCGACAAACGCCGCATCGACACCGCCGAGGCGTTGCGACAGGTGCGCCGCCATGACCATGCCGCAGCCGACCGCTTCGCCGTGCAGCCATTCGCCGTAGCCCAGTCCCGACTCGATCGCGTGGCCGAAGGTATGTCCGAAATTCAGGATGGCGCGCAGCCCGGTCTCTCGTTCGTCCTGACCGACGACCAGTGCCTTGATCTCGCAGCTGCGCTTGACGGCATAGGCCAGCGCGGCCGGTTCGCGCGCCACCAGCACATCGACATTCGCCTCGATCCAGTCGAAGAACGCCATGTCGTGGATGGGGCCGTATTTGATGACTTCGGCCAGCCCTGCGCTCAATTCCCGAGGCGGCAGCGTCTGCAGCGTGCCCAGGTCGCACACCACAAGTTGCGGTTGATAGAACGCGCCGATCATGTTCTTGCCGAGCGGGTGGTTGATGGCGGTCTTGCCCCCCACCGACGAGTCGACCTGCGCCAGCAGCGTGGTCGGAACCTGCACAAAAGGCACCCCGCGCATGTAGCTCGCGGCGGCAAACCCGGTCATGTCGCCCACCACACCACCGCCCAATGCGAAAAGCACCGTTTTCCGGTCGCTGCCATGGCCCAGCAGCTCATTGAAGATCAGATTCAGCGTCTGCAGGTTCTTGTGCGCCTCGCCGTCGGGCAACTCGAGCAGGTGCACTGTGCGAAAGCGGCTGGCCAGCGCGGCACGCAAGGTCTCGGCATAGAGCGGCGCTACCGTGGTGTTGCTGACGATCAGCGCGCTCGCAGCGTCCGGCACTGCGGCAAAGCTCGACGAGTCGCCGAGCAGGCCGGCGCCTATCAGAATGGGGTAGCTGCGGTCGCCGAGGTGGATATCGACGCGTTCTGGCGATGCGGAAGGTGCGGGCAATGGCATGGCAGCGAGTTTAGGCGCTGTGGGCCGGGCGGCTCAGCCAGTGGGTTCTTCCGGATGCGCTCCCGGCTCGACGATGCCCGCGAGTTCCAACTGCATGACGATGATGTTCACCAGCATGGCGATCGACGGGCGGCCCGTGTCGACCACGTCGTGGGCAGTTTCCCTGTAGAACGGGTCGCGCGCATCGTGCAGTTCGCGCAGCCGCCCGAGCGGATCGGCCACCTGCAAGAGAGGCCGCTTGACATCGTGCCGCAAACGGCGAAACAGGTCTTCTGGGGAGGAGCGCAGGTAGATCACATGGAAGTGATCCCGCAGCTGCTTGCGATTGACCTCGCGCAAAACCGCTCCACCTCCCGTGGCAAGCACGCCGTGGGGCTCTGCGCAGAGGTCGGCAATGACGGTCTGCTCGAGATCCCTGAAAGCGATTTCGCCTTCCCGCTCGAAGTAGTCGCGGATCGAGCAGCCGATGCGGTGCTCGATCACGTGGTCGGTATCGACGAACGAAAGACCGAGGCGAGCGCCCAGGCGCCGCCCCACTGCGGATTTACCGGCGCCGGGCAAACCGACGAGTGCGACCGCCACGCGGTGGCTGCTACGCCCGCGCGTCAGCGCGCGGCGTTGCGGTCGGTAATCATCTTCGGAGTGATAAAGACGAGCATTTCGGTCTTGTTGGCAACGCGTTCGCGCTTGCGGAACAGTGCCCCCAGGTAGGGCACTTCACCCAGCACCGGCACGCGCGATTCGTCATTGGTTTCGGTGAGTTCGAAGATACCACCGATGACGACCGTACCGCCGTTCTCGACCAGCACTTCGGTCTGCACGTGCTTGGTGTTGATGGCCGGACCCGCCGAGGTGTTGACGCCGCGGGCATCCTTGCTTACGTCCAGGGTCAGGATGATGTTGCCTTCAGGCGTGATCTGGGGCGTGACTTCGAGCTTGAGCACCGCCTTGCGGAACGAAATCGAAGTTGCGCCGCTGGACGTGGCCTGCTGGTAGGGAATTTCTTCGCCCTGCTCGATCAGCGCCTTCGTCTGGTCGGCGGTGATGACGCGAGGGCTGGACACCAGCTTGCCCTTGCCGTCGGCTTCAAGCGCCGAGATTTCGAGGTTCAACATGCGCGACAAGCTCGAGTTGAACAGCGAGATCGCGAAGGTACCCGGCGAGTTGCCGGTGCCGCCGGCATCGCCTGCGGGCAGGTTGATGAAGTTGGAGTTGGTCCAGGTGGCTGCTGCGGCACCGACGCCGCCAGCGGTGTTGGTGGGCATGACGCCGAAGGTGCCGTATGCCGGACTGCCATTGGCCGACGCGACGCGTTCGCGGGAGATACCACCGCCCAGCCGCACGCCGAGCGACTTGCCGAAGGTGTCCGACGCTTCCACGATACGCGCTTCGATCAGCACCTGGCGAACCGGAATGTCGAGCTTCTGGATGAGTTCGCTCACCTGTGCAAGGCGCGAGGGAACGTCCGAAACAAACAGCTGGTTGGTGCGCGACTCCGCGATCACGCTGCCGCGCGGGCTCAGGATGCGGGTGGTGGTGCCGGAGCCGCCACCGCCGCCGGACGAGGCGCCCGTGCCGGTCAGGCCCTGGGCAATCGCAATTGCCTTGGTGTAGTTGAGCTGGAACGACTGGGTGCGCAGCGGCTCGAGGTTCTCGATTGCGGCCTTGGCTTCGAACTCGAGCTTTTCCTTGGCGTTGATTTCGTCCTTGGGCGCAATCCACAGCACGCTGCCGTTCTTGCGCATGCCCAGGTTCTTCGCCTGCATGATGATGTCCAGGGCCTGATCCCATGGCACATCCTTCAGCCGCAGCGTCAGTGCGCCGGTGACCGAATCGGAAGTCACGATGTTGAAGTTCGTGAAGTCGGCGATCACCTGCAGCAGCGAGCGGATCTCGATGTTCTGGAAGTTCAGCGAGAGCTTCTCGCCGTTGTAGCCCACGCCTTGCGTCAGCTTGGTCGGGTCGACCTTGCGGGCACGCACTTCGACGACGAACTGGTTCTCGCTCTGGTAGGCGCTGTGCTCCCAGTCGCCCTTGGCCTCGATCGTCATGCGAACGCGGTCGCCCGACTGCTGCGAAGTAATCAGCTGGACCGGCGTGTTGAAGTCGGCCACGTCCAGGCGGCGGCGCAGGCCCTCGGGCAGTGTCGATTTGGTGAACTCGACGACGAGGTTCTTGCCCTGTTGGCGCACATCGACGCCGACCTGGTTGTTCGGCAGGTCGACGATCACACGGCCCGTGTTGTCCGAACCGAGGCGGAAGTCGACATCGCGCAGCGGCAGCGTGTCGCGGTTGCGGTTCTCGGCAAACACGGTGGGCGTGGACGAAGCCAGCGCCGTACCGGCCACCGGCTCCAGAATCACCAGCAGCGACTTGCCCTGGATCTCGGCCTTGTAGGCGGTCGCTTGCTTGAGGTTCAGCACCACGCGGCTGCGCTCGCCGGCCTGGACCACATTGACGGAACGCAGGTTGCCCTGGTTCACCTCGATGGCGGAACGCCCGATGGCATTGGTAACGCCCGGGAAATCAAGCGCAATGCGCGCCGGCGTCTGAACGGCAAAGCCGGTCGGCACCGCCGTGAGCGGTTGGGCCAGGTCGATGCGGATCACTTCGGCGCCGGATTGCGTCGAACTGGTCACCGCTTCGATGGCGTTTTGCGCATGCGCCATGGCAAATGCACCGAATGCCAGCAGACCCAGCCCGGCAGCTCGCAGCCGCTGTGCCATTGTTGATTTTTTCTGATTCATTTCGCACTCTCTTGCAGCTGCAATGTCGCCACGCGTTCGATCCATTCACCGGCGGCGTCTTGCACGATTTCACGCAAGGCGACTTCGGTTTCGTTGATACGGGTAATGCGCCCGTAGTTGAGCCCCAGGTACTCGCCGACGCGCACCTTGTAGAGGAGCTTGTCCACACGGACCAGCGCCACTGGCTGGCCGTTGCGATTCATGCTGCCGACCATGGCCATCGAGTCGAGCGGGAAGGCTTCGAGCGCCTCCTTGCGTCGCGCCAGTTCAGGCGCAATCAGCTCTGACGTGCTCGGCTGGTTCGATTCGCGGCGCAGTGCCTGCGTGAGCTTCAGCAAGTTGAACGGCTCGAACGCCGATCCCTCGGTGTAGGCCTGGGGCGTGAATTTCTTGGGCTCGGTGATCGGCGGCACATTGGGCTTCACCTGGGCGCGCTGCTCGACCATCCATTGGCGCAGGTCCTGCTGCTCCGAATCGGCGCAGGCGCTCAAGCCCGATGCGGCCGCTACCAGCCACAGGAGTTTGGCGATCGTCCTCATTTCTTCGCCTTTGGCGCCGCAGCGCGTTTCTGGGCCGCGCGCTCTTCGTCATCGAGATAACGGTAGGTGCGGGCCGTGGCATCCATCGTGAGGGTGCCATCCTTGTCTTTTTGCGGAGTGATCGTCAGGTTGTTCAACGTCACGATACGCGAGAGCCCCGCGACATCGGCGGCAAACGAGCCAATGTCGTGATAGCGGCCGGTCACGCGCACCGCGATCGGCAGCTCTGCGTAGTAGTCCTTGACCGAAACCTGCCCCGGGCGGAACAGTTCGAACTGCAGGCTGCGGCCGAGGCCGGCCTGGTTGATGTCGGACAACAGTGCGTCCATTTCCGCCTTGCTCGGGAGTTGCTTCTCGAGCAGCGTCACATATTGCTGCACCTGTTCGCGCTGCTTCTTCAGCAGGTCGAGGTTGGCGGCCAGAGCGACCTTTTTCTGATAGTCGGCGCGCAGCGTCACTTCCTTGGCGCGCTCGCTTTCGAGCTCGTCATTCGAATTGGTGAGCCACACGAACCACAGGCCGACCAGCACCAGTGCCGTCACTGCCAGGCACAGCGCATAGCGCGGCACCGGCGGCCAGCTGGCCGGATCATTCGGATTCAGGTTGCGGAACTGGTCACCGAAACCGCGAAGTGCGGCGGCAACGTCTATCTTTTGAGAGGGGCGATTGCTTGCCATGATCCGTCTACCCCTTGACTTGCGCCGCTGTGGCCAAGGCCTTCTCGGCCGCGGCCTTCTGCGCGTCGGTCGGCCGCTTGAGGCCGATGCGCATCGTGAAGTTCGCCACGCGGCGCTGGTCGCGCTGGCTGAGGCTCACCATTGCAGAAGTAATTTCGACCAGCTCGGGCTTGACCAGCCACGGGCTGTTGTTGCCCAGGTTGCGCAGCAGCTCGGAAACGCGCTCGTTCGACTGCGCCATGCCTTGCAGCGTGACAGTCTGGTTGTCCTGCTTCATGCTGGTGATATAGACACCGTCAGGGAGCTGGCGAACCAGTTCATTGAGCAGGTGCACCGGCAGGTTGCGATCACCCTGAAGGTCTTCAACCGCCTGCTGGCGCGCACGCAGGGCTGCAATTTCATCCTGCAGGGTCGAGATTTCCTTGATCTCGGCGTCGAGCTTGGTGATTTCTGTCTTCAAGAAATTATTCTTGGCCTGCTGGGCCGAGATTTGGGCCTCGAACCAGAGGAAGCCGAGGCCCGCGATCACGCCGCCGAGGATTGCCGCGGCACCCAGGGTGCCATAGAACGCTTCGCGCCGGCGCTTGCGCGCAGCTTCGCGGTGCGGAAGCAAATTGATGAGGATCACTGCACGAACCTCCGCATGGCAAGACCGCAGGAGGTCAGATAGGAGGGCGCCTCGCGCCGGACCTTCTTCTCACGGATGTTGGGACCCATCTCCATGCCGTCGAACGGATTCACGAGCGAACAGGCAAACGAGGTCTGGCGCGTGACGGCGCTGGTCAGGCTCGGCAGCGAAGCCGAACCACCGGCGAGCAGCACATAGTCGACGCGGTTGTGCGGCGTGCTGGTAAAGAAGAACTGCAATGCACGGGCAATTTCCTGCGCAATGCTTTCCACGAACGGCTTCAGCACGCTGGAGCCGTAGTCGTCGGGCAAATCTCCGCTGCGTTTCTTGGCTTCGGCCTCTTCGGCCGAAAAACCGTACTGGCGAACGATCAGTTGGGTGAGTTGGGCGCCGCCGAAAGCCTGGTCGCGGTCGTACAGGACTTCCTGGTTGCGCAGTACTTGCATGCTGGTGGTGAAAGCACCCACTTCGAAAAGCGCCACGACCGCATCGAGGCCCTTGCCTGGCAGTTGCTCGATCAGGCGGGCGGTTGCAAGACGCGATGCATAAGACTCGACGTCCAGGATCATCGCCTTCAGGCCGGCAGCCTCGGCCAACCCTTCGCGGTCCTGGACCTTCTCCTTGCGGGACGCCGCAATGAGCACTTCGACATCGCCCGCAGAGGCTGCGCTCTGCCCGGTGACGCAGAAGTCGAGGCTGACTTCGTCCAGCGAGAAAGGAATGTACTGGTTGGCCTCGGACTCGACCTGGAGTTCGAGTTCCTGCTCGCTCATGCCACCCGGAAGAATGATCTTCTTGGTGATGACCGCGGACGGAGGCAGCGCCAGCGCCACGTTGCGCGTGCGGGTGCCGCTTTTGCGCACGACGCGGCGGACGGCTTCGGCCACTTCATCGAACTTTTCGACGTTGCCGTCAGTGATCCAGCCCCGCTCGAGGGGTTCGATCGCGCACCGCTCCAGAACCAGCTTGCCGCTGGCCTCTCGGCCGAGCTCGACCAGCTTGACGCTGGACGAACTGACGTCCAAGCCGAGCATGGGGGCGTTCTGACGACGAAACAATGATCCGAAAGCAGCCAAGTTAGGTCCCTTTACCCCTGCATTTGTAACCAATGGAAAAAATTGCGTTCGGTTGCATGCTAGCAGGAGGCGTACTTGCAACCAAGCGACGGCAGGCTTCAAAGCTCGCGACCGTTGTCAAAAGCTGACGTTAGCGCCACATTCAGTAACTTTTGGTTTAGCCGGCAACGATGCGCGAAAGTTCGGCCCTCGGCAAGAGGGCGGCTTTTTATAATGTCGGGTGATTCTCCGGGCCCACATGCAAGAAACCTCACGCCCCAAAGGGCCAGCCAAGACTCCCTCTTCTACACGACCAGCCTGGCTGAAATGGCTGCTGCGCTTCATGGCCTGGGGATTCGGCATTGCCGCGGCCTGCGTGCTCGCGGTTCTGTGCGTTGTCGCGGTTGCGCTCGCCGTCGCCTACCCCAACCTGCCTGACATCTCCGAGCTGTCGGACTACCGGCCGAAGCTGCCGCTGCGGGTCTTCTCTGCAGAAGGCATCCAGATTGGCGAGTTCGGCGAAGAGCGCCGCAATCTCACGCCGATTGCCGCCATTCCCAAGCTGGTGAAAGACGCTGTGCTGGCCGCCGAAGACACTCGCTTCTACGACCATGGCGGCGTCGACTACAAGGGCATGGTGCGCGCGGGCCTGGCCAACATGAACCGCGTGAAGAGCCAGGGTGCCTCGACCATCACGATGCAGGTGGCGCGCAACGTCTACCTGAGCTCCGAAAAAACACTCACCCGCAAGATCTACGAGGTGCTGCTTACCTTCAAGCTGGAGCACCTGCTTACCAAGGACCAGATCTTCGAGATCTACCTGAACCAGATCTACCTGGGCAACCGGGCGTACGGCTTTGCCGCCGCTTCGGAAGCCTATTTCGGTAAACCGCTGCAAGACCTCACCATTGCCGAGGCGGCCATGCTGGCGGGCCTGCCGAAGGCACCCGGCGCCAACAATCCGGTCAACAACCCGCAGCGGGCACGCGGGCGCCAGTTCTATGTGATCGACCGCATGCAGGACGCAGGCTTCATCACCGCCGAGCAGGCCTCCCAAGCCAAGAAAGAAGAGCTGCACCTGCGCGACGCGGCGGACCCGAACCGCCTGCACGCCGAGTACGTGGCCGAAACCGTTCGCCAGCTGATGTATGCCCAATATGGCGACAGCACCTACACGCGCGGGCTCAAGGTGTACACGTCGCTCGTGGCCGCCGACCAGGCCGCAGCCTACAGGGCCCTGCGCAAGGGCATCATGGACTACGAGCGGCGCCAGATCTATCGCGGGCCCGAGAAGTTCGTCGACCTGCCAAATGACCCCAAGGAGCTCGACGAAGCAGTGGACGACGCCCTGACCGACCATCCCGACAACGGCGATGTGATGTCTGCCGTCGTGCTCAAGGCCAGCGCCAAGGAAATCTCGGCCGTTCGCGGCAACGGCGACCCGGTGCAGATTACCGGGGAAGGCCTCAAGCCAGCGCAATCCGGCCTTTCCGACAAGGCGCCGCCCAACATCAAGATTCGCCGCGGCGCAGTGATTCGCGTGGTGAAGACGCCGAAGAACACCTGGGAAATCACGCAGCTACCCGAGGTGGAAGGCGCCTTTGTAGCCATGGACCCTCGCGACGGCGCCATCAAGGCGCTGGTGGGCGGCTTCGACTTTGGCAAGAACAAGTTCAACCACGTCACCCAGGCCTGGCGCCAGCCGGGGTCGAGCTTCAAGCCGTTCATCTACTCTGCGGCGCTCGAGAAGGGCTTCACGCCTTCCACCGTGATCAACGACGGCCCGCTCTTCTTCGATGCCGGCACCACGGGCGGCCAGCCCTGGGAGCCCAAGAACTACGGCGGCGGCTACGACGGCCCGATGTCGATGCGCACTGCGCTGATGAAGTCGAAGAACCTGGTGTCGATTCGCATCCTGCAATCCATCGGCACCCGCTATGCCCAGGAATGGATCACCAATTTCGGCTTCGACAAGGACAAGCACCCCGCCTACCTGCCAATGGCGCTGGGAGCAGGTGCGGTCACGCCAATGCAGATGGCCGTGGGCTATTCGGTGTTTGCCAACGGCGGCTACCGAGTCAATCCGTATCTCGTGACCCGCATCACCGACCACAAGGACAAGGTGCTGGTCGACAAGCAGCCGCCGCTGCTCAACGAGACGATCCGCGCCATTCCGCAGCGCAATGCCTTCATCATGGATTCGCTGCTGCAATCCATTACGCGCGCTGGCACCGCGGCCAAGGCGCAGGCCACGCTGAAGCGGCCCGACCTCTACGGAAAGACCGGCACCACCAACGACTCTCTCGACGCCTGGTTTGCCGGCTTCCAGCCCACGATGACTGCCATTTCCTGGATTGGCTACGACACGCCCCGCAACCTGGGCGACCGGGAAACCGGCGGCGGCCTGAGCCTGCCGATCTGGATCAACTACATGGAAACCGCCATCAAGGGCGTGCCCGTGACCGATCTTTCGACCACGCCTCCGGCGGGTGTCGTGAGTGTTGGCGGCGAGTGGTACTACGACGACTACGCGCCGGGCCGCGGTGTGTCGAGCCTCGGCGTGGATACGCCCGCCACACCGCCCGCGGAGTCATTGAGCGGCGTGCCGGTGAGCCCGCCTCCGCCGCCTGAAGAGCGCAATCGCATTCTCGACCTCTTCAGGAACTGACCGCAGTGAACGTCAGGCGGCCGCAAACTCCAGCGGCTGCCCGGCTTGCAGGCTCGCTTCGCGCGACAGGTTGCCGAAGAATTCCTCACCTGTCTTGGTGTCGACCCAGGCCTTGCCGTCGAAGCGGTAGTGATAGCCGCCCGAGCGTGCAGCGAGCCAGATTTCCTGCAGCGGCTTTTGCAGATTCACGATCAGCTGGCTGCCATTCCTGAAAGAAATCGTGATCATCCCGCCCACGCGCTGGTTGTCGATGTCGGCATCTGTTGCATCGTTGATGCGGTCGCAGCCTTGCTCGATAGCGGCGAGCGCAGCTTCGGCTCGGTCCATGTATTCGGAGTCGGTCATTACAATTTCGTTATGTTGAATGTTCGTCAAATTCTAGTGAGCGCCTCCAGCCGCGCTGCGCTCATGGTCTGCCTTGCCGCAACGGCGAGCGGTTTGGTAGCTTGCGGTCAGCGTGGGCCGCTCTATCTTCCAACCGACCCGGCGGCAGCCCAGCGCGCGACCTTGCCGCAGTTGCTCACGCCCGGCGGCTCGCGCGCTTCCAATGCTGAAGCAGCCCCCGCGCCGGCTGCAGCTGCCAGTGCGCCAGCCGCAGCAACCGGCAACGCCACCAGCCCCGGAGTGCCGAAGTGACGAACGCCCCCCTCCTTCCCGGCCACCCGCACATTGGGCATCGCGACGATGCGCTCCACGTCGAGGGCCTGAGCCTGGATGCGCTCGCCCGCGAACACGGCACCCCCCTCTTCGTCTATTCGAAGCAATGGATGCTGGACGCACTGGCGGCGTACCAGCGCGGTTTCGAGGGCCGCGAAGCCCTGATCTGCTATGCGATGAAGGCGAATTCGTCGCTCGGCGTGCTGCGTGTGTTCGCCGAGGCAGGCTGCGGCTTCGACATTGTCTCGGGCGGCGAACTGGCGCGCGTGCTGGCCGTTGGCGCCGACCCGGCAAAAATCATCTTCTCGGGCGTTGGAAAGACCCGCGCCGAGATGCGGCAAGCGCTCGCAGCGGGCATTGCCTGCTTCAATGTCGAAAGCGAAGCCGAGCTCGACGTGCTCAACGAAGTGGCGGTGGCGGAAGGCCGCCGGGCACCCATCAGCATTCGCATCAATCCGAACGTCGATCCGAAGACGCATCCCTATATTTCCACCGGGCTGAAGGGCAACAAGTTCGGTATTGCCCACGACCGCGCGGTCGAGGCCTATCGCCACGCAGCACGGTTGCCGGGGCTCGAGGTGGTGGGCATCGACTGCCACATCGGCTCGCAAATCACCGAGGCTTCACCGTACCTGGACGCCTGCGACCGCGTGCTCGACCTGGTCGAGGCCATCGAAGCGGCCGGGGTTCCGATCCATCACCTGGACTTTGGCGGCGGGCTAGGCATCGACTACAACGGCGAGGTACCGCCCAAGGCAGATGCGCTCTGGCAGCAGCTGCTCGCCCGGCTCGACGCTCGCGGCTTCGGGCGGCGCAAGCTGGTCATCGAGCCCGGCCGTTCGCTGGTCGGCAATGCGGGCGTCTGCGTGACCGAGGTGCTCTACACCAAGCCCGGAGAAGACAAGAACTTCTGCATCGTCGATGCGGCAATGAACGACCTTCCGCGGCCAGCGATGTACCAGGCGTTCCAGAAGATCGTGCCGCTGCGTATCCGTGCCGGAAGCGCGCCGACCTACGACGTGGTTGGCCCCGTCTGCGAAAGCGGCGACTGGATCGGCCGCGATCGTGCACTGAACGTAGTGGCCGGCGATCTGCTGGCCGTGCTGTCGGCCGGCGCTTATTGCATGAGCATGGCAAGCAACTACAACACGCGCGGCCGCGCCGCCGAAGTGCTGGTCAGCGGCCAAAGCGCCACGCTGATCCGTCGTCGCGAGACGATGGAAGACCAGCTGCGCAGCGAGCGGATCGAGGGCTGATCCGCGTCGGCAGGGAGCGCAGGCCTCAGCCGGCGCTGCTGCTGCGCAGCGACTTCTCGCCGTTACTCGCGCGAGCGCCTGCCGAGGGCTTTGGCTTGCGCTTGCTCGCGTAGTTCCACACACGCCAACCAAGCAGCACCGCAACAATTGCCGCGTAGACGAACACTTCGGCAAAATTGTTCTTGCCCGCGCGCATCCAGAAGAAGTGCAGCAGGCCGAGGCCGGCGATCAGGTACACCAGCTTGTGCAGCATTTGCCAACGCTTGGCGCCCAGCGCCTTGATGGCCCGGTTGAACGAGGTAGCGGCCAGCGGCGTCAGCAGCACAAAGGCCGAAAAACCCACCAGGATGAACGGCCGCTTGGCGATGTCCTTGGCAATGTCGGCCCACTCGAAGCCCATGTCGAACCAGCTGTAGCACAGCAGGTGCACCACCACGTAGAAGTACGCGAAGAGCCCCAGCATGCGGCGAAAACGTGCAAGCGCATTCGTTTTGGTGATCACGCGCAGCGGCGTCACGGCCAGAACGATGCATATGAAGCGCAGAGTCCAGTCGCCGGTCGCGCGAATCAAGAACTCGGCCGGGTTGGCGCCAAGTCCGTCGGTGAATGCGCCGTAGGTCAGCCACGCGAACGGCAGCAGGCACAGCAGAAAGACCACCGGCTTGGCCGCCGGATGCATGAGCAGCTTGTTCATGGAGCAAAAACCTGGATGGCCGCGCCGGCTCAGTAGTTCTTCTTCAGGTCCATGCCTGCATACAGCTGGCCGACCTGGGCTTCATAGCCGTTGAACAGCAGCGTCTTGTTCCGCTTGGCAAAGAGGCCGCCGCCGTCTCCGATGCGCCGCTCGGTAGCCTGGCTCCAGCGCGGATGGTCGACGTTTGGATTGACGTTCGAATAGAAGCCGTATTCCTGGGCCGCGGCCTTGTTCCACGCCGTGCTCGGCTCTTTCTCGACGAAACGAATCTTCACGATCGACTTGGCCGACTTGAATCCGTATTTCCAGGGCACCACGATGCGCACCGGCGCGCCGTTCTGGTTGGGCAGCACTTCGCCGTACATACCGAACGCCAGCAGCGTGAGCGGGTGCATGGCCTCATCCATCCGCAGGCCCTCGGTATATGGCCACTCGAGCACGCGCGACCCGACGAAGGGCATGGTCTTGGGGTCGGCCAGGGTGACGAACTCAACGTACTTGGCGTTGCCCTGCGGCTCGACCTTCTTGATGAGCTCGGCCAGCGAATAGCCCACCCACGGAATGACCATCGACCAGCCCTCGACGCAGCGCAGGCGGTAGATGCGCTCTTCCTGCGCGCTGAGCTTCAGCAGGTCTTCGATGCCGTACTTGCCAGGCTTCTTGACCAGCCCCTCGACCTCTACCGTCCACGGACGGGTCTTCAGCGTGCCCGCGTTCTTGACCGGATCGCCCTTGTCGGTGCCGAACTCATAGAAGTTGTTGTAGCTCGTCGCGTCCTTGTAGTCGGTGAGCTTTTCCATTGTTTGGGCGCCCGGCACGGCGGACTTGGCGCCCGGAAGCAGCGCCAGCTTGTGCGGACCGGTTCCCTGGGCGAAGGCTTCGCGCCCGGCGAAGCTCGCCAGCGCGGCACCGGCCGCGCCGCCGGCCATCAGCTTCAGCAGGTCGCGCCGGCTCTCGTAGACGGCGCGCGGCGTGATCTCGCTCGAGAGCGGATGGATGAAACCGCTGTTGCGACCCTGCGGGCGGGAGTGGAACGACATGGTGATGGCCTTTCGCTTGAATCGATGTGCTCAGGGTAGTTCGAGCAATTCC
The DNA here is from genome assembly GCF_031456585.1 of Variovorax sp. 3319. Classification (NCBI taxonomy): domain Bacteria; kingdom Pseudomonadati; phylum Pseudomonadota; class Betaproteobacteria; order Burkholderiales; family Comamonadaceae; genus Variovorax; species Variovorax sp. 3319. The sequence continues at coordinate 189,884 of NZ_JAVDUZ010000001.1, read as the reverse complement.
CTGATTCGGTTACGCACAATCGCTGCGCGTGGATTCGATTCTTCGCGAAAAACCAGCGGCCCGGGGCTACAAGGTGCCGTAACTATGCAGTCCGCTCAGGAACATGTTCACGCCAAGGAAGGCAAAGGTGGTGACCGCCAGCCCCGCCAGCGCCCACCAGGCCGCCACGGTACCGCGCAAACCCTTGACCAGCCGCATGTGCAGCCACGCCGCGTAATTGAGCCAGACGATCAGGGCCCAGGTTTCCTTCGGGTCCCAGCTCCAGTAGCCGCCCCAGGCGTCGGCCGCCCACAAGGCGCCGAGCACGGTTGCAATGGTGAAGAACGCGAAACCGACGGTGATCGACTTGTACATCACGTCGTCGAGCACCTCGTTGGTGGGCAACCGTGCGGCAATGCGCTTGCGGCCGAGCAGGATGCCCGCGGCAATAAGCGCGGAGATGCCCGCATAAATCACCCAGTAGCTGCCGCCGGCCTCCTGCACACGCTGGCGGAACGCCACCGGCACAAAGCACAGCGCCACGCCCAGCAGCCAGATAGGCGTGAGCTTGTACCAGCGTGTCTCGCCCGCCTGCTCCTTGATGAGGTAGGCGAAGGCCACCATGGCCGCAAGCGCAAAAGTGCCATAGCCGATGAAGTTGGCCGGCACGTGCAGCTTCATCCACCAGCTCTGCAGGGCGGGCACCAGGGGCTGGATCTCGTGCGCATTGCGAACCAGCGTGTACCAGAGCAAAAAGCCGACTGCCGCGCTCACCACCAGCATGACGAAGGCGCCGAGTGCGCGCGTGCCGTAGCGCGATTCGAAGTACAGGTAGAAGGCAGCCGTAAGCCAGCAGAACAGCACGAACACTTCGTACAGGTTGCTGACCGGGATGTGGCCGATGTCCGGCCCGAGCAGATGGCTTTCGTACCAGCGCACCATGGTGCCGATGAGCGCCATGGCAATGGCGGCCCATGTGAGGCGAGAGCCGATCAGGTCGAAGGTATCTCCCTGCTTGCCGCCAAAGAAACCGAGCCAGTAGAACAGCGTGCTCATGAAGAACAGCACGCTCATCCAGAGAATGGCCGATTGGCTCGACAGGAAGTACTTGAGCCAGAACACCGTGTCTGCGCGCGCCAGGTCGCCCTGGTAGGAAGCAATCGCCAGCAGGGACGCCGCAGCCACGACGATGGCGAGTACCCGCAGCGGACGCCAGAACCAGCCAACGGCAATCACGGAAACCATCGCGGCAACGAGGATGGGCTTCTCGTACGAATCCATTGAGCCCGCATACCGCGCAAAGGCAAAGAGGCCGCCGGCAAGCACCAGTGCAGCGAACACCCAATCGAACAGGTTGCGGCGCGAAAACCAGCTTTCGTGGAGCGTGAGAGTGGTGGTGTTCATGGCGACGCCAATCCTTCTTTTTTCAAGGCAAGCAGCTTGTGCTTGAGGTGCTCGAACTCGCGATCGCTGTCGATCGTCTTGCGATTGACAGAGAAAGCCATCGTGGCATCCGTTGTGGTGTTGTCTCCGTGGCTTGCGCCGCCGGGCGTCAGCCATACCCAAAGCCGGCGCTCGCGCACGTACAGCATGGCAAAAATCCCGACGATCAGCAACAGGCAGCCCAGATAGACCACGTTCTTGCCGGGCGCTCGCGCGACCTGGAACACGCTGGCCTGCACCTGGGTGAAGTCCGTCATCATCATCGCAACCGGTGCCGGATAGAAATGCGCATCGCTGATGGCCAGCACCGCTTGCGTAAGAAACGCTTGCGACTTCTCGTCGCTCGGCAAGGGTGCGAGCCCCGCCCCCTCGCGGCTCAGGTTGAGCACCTCGAACAGCACGTCGTTCAATATGCGCACCAGCACTGCGCCTGCGCGCTCGCGCTCAGGCTCAGGCACGTTGGCCTCCATGAATTCCGCAATGGCCTGCCAGCCGCCCATCGTGGTGGCATCGGCCTTTGCGCGCTCGCTGCCCGCAAACAACGCCAGGGCGCGCGCCGCCGACACGCGCAACTGCTCGGCCATTTCGGGCCGCTTCGGATCAACGGCCTTGGCAATGTAGCGTTCGACCGCACGCGTGCGGGTATCGGCGTCGGCAAGCGAAGCGCGCATGCGCACAAAGCCGTCCATGCTGCCCTGTTCGTCGGCGGGCACTCGAAGGTAGCGAAACGGCTCTTCGGGCTTTTCGCGCATGCCGAGCAGGAACACCGGCTGTCCGTCGCCGGTATCGACCGGCACCATGTAATTTTGGTATTCGCGCGCTTGGCCTGCGGCGTCGCGCAGCTTGTAGCCGATGCTCGGGCCGATGTTGCGCAGCACCTTCGGCTTGGTGGTCTTGTTGGCAGCGCCCAGGCGCGACTCGATGTCGTGGCGCAGGTCGACCTTGCGTACGTCGGCACCGCTACTCATGGCGCCGCCGTCGGCAAAATTCTCGACGTTGATCACGCGCAGCGCGGCGTATTCGAGCGTGAGCTTTTCCTTGCCATTGGTAATTTCGGTGCTCGGCCCGCCAATGATGCCGTCCACCTCGAAAGGCTTGGCGGCGGCGGCCATGGGCACCGCCTTGAGCTTCACCTTGGAGCCGCCGTCATCGAAGCTCGACTGGTAGATTTCCACACCCTTGTAGCTGGCCGGATGATTGACCTCGATGCGCGCGGGCACCTGGGCACCGGTCTCGCGGTCGTGCAGCACCACCTCGCTTGCAAAAAGCTTGGGCATGCCGGTCGAGTAGTAGTCGACGATGAATTTCTTGAGCTCGATCGAAAAGGGCAGTTCCTGCAGCAGCACGCCGTCTGACTGCTGCAGGATGGCCACGCTGCCCTGCCCGCCTTCGGGCACCAGGATGTTGCCGCGGAAGGTCGGGTTGCGCGGAGACAACCGGTGCTGCGGCGGCACGTCGGCAATCATGCCGCCGCCGGTGAACACGCTCTTGCCGTTGAACCACGTCTGGGCGCGCACCACCAGGTCGCCGTCGAGCAGGCCGCCGATGCACACCAGCACGATGGCGCTGTGGGCGGCAATGTAGCCAAGCTTGTGGGCGCCCCCGGCACGCGCGGCAACCATCCAGCCGGCACCGGTCTGGCCGTCTGTGGCTTCGCGCTGCTGCAGCTTGACCTTCCAGCCGCCGCTCACCAGCAGTTGGCCTATGCGATTGGCGGCCGCTGCGGGCTCCTCGGCAAGCTGGTTTTCAGCGCGCTGGCCAAAGGCCTTGAGACTCTGCGCGCGGATGTTTTCCTTGAAGGTCTTCAGGTCCACAAAAATGCGCGGCGTGTTGCGCGCAATGCACAGAGACGTGCTGATCACCAGAAACAGCAGGATCAGCAGGAACCACCAGGCGCTGTAGACCGAATCAAGCTTGGCCGCGCGAAACAGTTCGGCCCAGAACGGCCCGAACTGGTTGATGTAGTTGTTGATCGACTCGTGCTGCTTGAGCACGGTGCCGATGATCGACGCAATGCAGATGACGGTAAGCAGCGCAATTGCGAACCGCATCGATGAAAACAGCTCCACCGCAGCGCGAAGCACTTGCGGGCCGCGATGGACGCGAAGGCCATGGGTGGAGACAGACATCGGTCAGGAAAGAAAGGAATAGGTGAAAAAGCAAAGGGCGGGCCATCCAACTGGATCGGCCCGCCCTTTGTTTGGGTTTTTTATCGGCGGTTAGTTCACGCTGAAGGGCGTGGCGTCAGCGCAGGCCGGCGATGTAGTCGGCAACAGCCTTGATTTCCCGGTCATTGAGCTTTGCGGCCACGCTCGTCATGGGTGCGCTGTTCTGGCGCACGTTGTCCCGGAAGGCAACAAGCTGTGCCACCGTGTAGTCGGCGTGCTGGCCGCCCAGGCGCGGGTATTGCGCAGGCATGCCGGCGCCGTTGGGGCTGTGGCAGCCGGCGCAGGCCGGAATCTGGCGGTCGCCAATGCCGCCGCGGTAGATTTTTTCGCCAAGCGCCACGGAGTCCTTCTCCTTGGAGAAGCCGGTCTTGATCTTCTTGGAGCCCACGAACCAGGCGATGTTGCGCATGTCTTCGTCGGACAGCTTGGCGGCCATGGGTTGCATGATGGGGCTCTTGCGCTTGCCGGACTTGAAGTCCTGCAGCTGCTTGAGGATGTATTCGGGGTGCTGCTGCGCCAGCTTGGGGTTTGCCGCAACGGCCGAGTTGCCGTCTGCGTTATGGCAGGAGGCACAGGCCTGGGCGGCGGAATTGAACACCGCATCGCCCTTGGCGGGATCGGGCTTGGCCGGCTTGGCCGCGGCGGGTGCAGCCGGTGCGGCTGCATGTTCATCAGCCGCTAGGCTCGCGCTGGCTGCGACGCCCATGAGGGCTGCAAGCAGAAAATTGGCAAACAACTTCATATCGGGGGCTCGATTTATTGGCGCAAAACCCCGCGATTCTACAATGGCGGCCCGTTCCGAAAGCTCATAGATGACTACCCCGTCGCGCAAGCACGCTGCTCCCCCTTCCCGCGCGACCCCTGCCGTGGACCCCATCGTCGCCGAGCGCGAGCGCACGGCGCTCGGCTGGCTGCACACCGCCCACTTCCTGACCAGCGCTCCGCAACTCGAGCATTTGCCCCCGCTCGACCTGCCTGAAATCGCCTTCGTGGGCCGTTCGAATGCTGGCAAGTCAACTGCAATCAACACGCTCACGCAGCAGACACGCCTGGCCTTCGCCTCCAAGACGCCTGGCCGCACACAGCACATCAACCTGTTCGGCGTCGGCAAGCAAAAGGCCGACGACGCCGTGCTGGCCGACCTGCCCGGCTACGGGTATGCCGCGGTTCCCAAGGAAGCGAAGCTGCGCTGGCAGCGCGTCATGGGCAACTATTTGATGACGCGCGAAAACCTGCGCGGCGTGGTGCTGATGTGCGACCCGCGCCAAGGGCTTACCGAACTCGACGAGATCCTGCTCGACGTGATCCGCCCGCGCGTGGAGCAAGGGCTCAAGTTTCTCGTTCTCCTGACCAAGTCCGACAAGCTCACCCGCAGCGAAGGCGCCAAGGTGCTGTCCATTACGCGACTGCAGGCCGGTGGCGGCGAGGTCAAACTGTTTTCCGCCCTCAAGAAACAGGGCGTGGGAGAAGCCGCCGAGCTGCTGTGGCGCTGGGCCCATCCACCCGGGGAAGCGCAAACAGAAGCAGAGCAGCCCGCAGTGCCGGAAGACACCTAGGGAAAACCGGCTCGCTGCCGTCCCATTTGCGCGGTCCACTATGAAAACAATAGCAACGCAAGTTGAAGGAGACAAAGCATGATCGAGACGTTCCAGCGCAGCCTGCCCAACGGAACCACGCTGAGCTGCCGCGCAACCGGCACGCCCGGCAGCCCGCTGATGGTGTTCCTCCATGGCTTTCCGGAGGCCGCATTCATCTGGGACGAGTTGCTCGAGTACTTCGCCCAGCCTGAACACGGCGCCTACCGCTGTCTTGCGCCCAACTTGCGCGGCTTCGAAAAGTCGAGCGCGCCGACCGAGGTTGCCGCATACAAGGCCCACCTGCTCATTCAGGACATCCAGCAACTGGTCGCTACCGAGAGCGGCGACGGCACCATGGCCGCCCTGGTTGCGCACGATTGGGGCGGCGCTTTCGGCTGGGGCTATGCCAATGCGTTTCCGGAACAGGTCGGCCGGCTGGTCATCATCAACTCGCCGCACCCTGGCACCTTCACGCGCGAGCTGCGCAACAACCCGGCGCAGCAGCAAGCGAGCGCCTACATGAACTTTCTGGCCCGGCCAGACGCGGAGGCCCTGCTCTCAGCCGACGACTTCAAGCGCATGTGGCCGTTCTTCACGCTGATGAAGGCCGGCCCCGACGGCTTCGGCTGGCTGACTGAAGCGGTAAAGCAGCAGTACCGCGAAGTGTGGAATGCAGGCCTCACCGGCGCCTGCAATCTCTATCGCGTCACGCCGATGAAGCCGCCGCTGCCGGGGCAGACCATCGACGGCATTCCGGTGCTGCCGCGCGAACGGCTCACGGTGAACGTACCCACCTTCGTCTTCTGGGCCCTCGACGACGCTGCGCTGTTGCCCGGCCTGCTCGAAGGCCTGGAGGAATACGTGCCAAAACTGGAGATCAAGAAGGTGCCCAACGCCACCCACTGGATCATTCACGAACAGCCGCAACTGGTGGCGCGAGAGATTGAAGCCTTCCTGAAGAGGAATTGAGAAGAAGCCGCTTTGCTTCAATAGATCGACGGGGAACCCTCGGGCCGCGTCTTGAAGCGGCGATGCACCCAGTAGTACTGGGAAGGCATCTTGTCGATGTAGCCCTGCAGCCGCTCGTTCATAAGCGCCGTGTCGGCCTCGACATCGTCCGTTGGAAAGTTCTGCCAGGCCGGCAGCACCTCGATCTCGTAGCCCCCCGGGGTGAGCTTGGAGACGATGGGCACCACCTTGGCCTTGCCGAGCCGGGCAAAGCGCGAGAGCGAGGGCACGGTGGCCGCCTGCACGCCATAGAACGGCACGAAGATCGTCTGGTCCCGGCCAAAGTCCATGTCGGGCAGCAGGTACAGCAGGCCTCCCTTGCGCAAGCCCCCTAGCACCGGCTTGATGCCGTCGACCCGGTTGAGAGCCGCCACATTGCCGAAGCGCGTGCGCCCTTCGCGAATCCATTCGTCGACCATCGGATCGCGCTGGGTCGTGTAGATGGTGGCAGACGGCCGGGCAGTGTGCATGGTCAGCGCCGTAGCTGCCGCATCGAGGCCATAGAAGTGCGGCGCGAACAGGATCATCGGCTCGTCGCCGTCGGCAATTTCGTGAATCTCCTGCGCCGCGCCCACCACCTTGAGCCGGCTGGCCACCACTTTTTCGGGCGCATGCCAGAGCCAGCTGCGATCGAGCCACGACTGCGCTACGTAGACGAAGGTTTCACGCGCTATGCGGCGGCGCTCGGCCTCCGATTTGCCAGGAAAGCAAACCGCCAGGTTGGTGTCGACCACGCGGCGGCGCGGCACGGCAACGGTGTGGAGCACGCGCCCCAGCAGCGCGCCGAAGCCGCGCACCAGCGGCAGGGGCAGCGGCGCAATCGCGCGCATGAAACCGATGCCGAGACGGGAACCGAGACTCATCGCACCTGCTCCCCGCCGCCATGGGCCGCCACCACTGTGTCGCCTCGCGGCTCCTTGTAGCGCGCGTAGTCCCACACGTACTGGCCGGGCAGGCTGCGAATCAGGCGGCCGATGGCGTCGTTCATTGCCGCCGCAGCGTCTTCGATGGAAGCTTTGGGATCGGTCAGTGCAGTGCCTTCGATGGGTTCGAAGCGAATCACGTAGCCCTTGCCGCGCGGCAGCCGCTCGCACACGCTCAGGAAGCATGCGGCGCCGGTCTGCTGGGCAAGGCGCGGCAGCAATGTCATGGTGTAGGCCGGCCGGCCCAGAAAAGGCGCCCAGACGCCCTGCCCCAGCGGCGGCACCTGGTCCGGCAGGATGCCGGTGTAGCCGCCGCTGCGAAGCGTGCGAATGAGTCCGCGCACGCCGGTGTTGTTGGTCGGCAGCGTCTGCAGGCCGGGCCGGTCGCGCGAGCCGGCTGCAATCAGCTCGGCCATCCATTTCTTGCGTGCGGGGCGAAACAGTGCGGTGATGGGGCCGAAGGCATCGAGAAAGCGCTCGCCGATGGCCTGGCCGCACATCTCCCAGCTTCCCAGATGCGGCGCTACCAGGATCACGCCCTTCTTCGCCTGCATTGCGGCTTCGAAAGCCTCGACGCCTTCCCAGCGCACCACGCGCCGGAGCACGCTTTCGCCCTGCGGGCGCAGCCAGAGCCAGGGCAACTCGGCAACCATGTGGCCGGCGGCTGAAATGGCGGGACGGTACTGGTCGGGCGTGAAGCCCGCGTTTTCGGCGTTGGCCTTGAAGCGGCGGCGGTAATCGGGGGCGCACCACCAGACCATCCAGCCAAGCAATGCGCCGAGCCGATGCATCAAGGGCATCGGTATGCGGGCAAGCAGGCGGAACAGGGTGACCATGGGCTGACAGCAGGGAGTGAATACCAGGACGCGCGCGCACGATTTGGCGCGGCTCGAATAGAATGCAAATTGTCGCCGAGTTACGGAACAACTTGCAGGGCGACAAACACAAGCGCAAGAGCGATTGTGCCCCGTCGATTCATCGGCATCTGCTAAAGCGTTCGCCAGGGCTCCGCAGAGTTGGCAACGCGCCAAATCACTTCAAGGAGCTTTGAACAAAATGGCGAACGACTTCCTCTTCACTTCCGAATCCGTCTCCGAAGGCCACCCCGACAAGGTTGCCGACCAGATCTCGGACGCCATCCTGGACGCGATCTTCGAGCAGGACCCCCGCAGCCGCGTGGCCGCCGAAACGCTCACCAACACCGGCCTGGTGGTGCTCGCAGGCGAAATCACCACCAACGCGCACGTCGACTACATCCAGGTGGCGCGCGACACCATCAAGCGCATCGGCTACGACAACACCGACTACGGCATCGACTACAAGGGTTGCGCCGTGATGGTCTGCTACGACAAGCAGTCCAACGACATTGCGCAGGGCGTGGACCACGCATCGGACGACCACCTGAACACCGGCGCCGGCGACCAGGGCCTGATGTTCGGCTACGCCTGCGACGAAACGCCCGAGCTGATGCCCGCCCCCATCTACTATGCGCACCGCCTTGTCGAGCGCCAGGCCCAGTTGCGCAAGGACGGCCGCCTGCCTTTCCTGCGCCCTGACGCCAAGAGCCAGGTAACGATGCGCTATGTCGACGGCAAGCCGCACAGCATCGACACCGTGGTGCTCTCCACGCAGCACAGCCCCGACCAGAGCGAAACGCCCACCAAGATGAAGGCCTCGTTCAATGAAGCCATCATCGAAGAGATCATCAAGCCCGTGCTGCCGAAGGAATGGCTGCAGAACACGCGCTACCTGATCAACCCGACCGGGCGCTTCGTCATCGGCGGTCCGCAGGGCGACTGCGGTCTTACCGGCCGCAAGATCATCGTCGACACCTACGGCGGCGCCTGCCCGCACGGCGGCGGCGCGTTCTCGGGCAAGGACCCGTCGAAGGTCGACCGCTCGGCCGCCTACGCCGCGCGCTACGTGGCCAAGAACATCGTGGCGGCCGGCCTGGCGCGCCAGTGCCAGATCCAGGTGGCCTACGCCATTGGCGTGGCACAGCCGATGAACATCACCGTCTACACCGAAGGCACCGGCGTGATTCCCGACGACAAGATTGCCGAACTCGTTCGCGAGTTCTTCGACCTGCGTCCGAAGGGCATCATCCAGATGCTCGACCTGCTGCGCCCCATCTATCAGAAGACCGCAGCCTATGGCCACTTCGGCCGCGAAGAGCCCGAATTCACCTGGGAAGCAACCACCCAGGCTGCCGCGCTGCGCGCTGCGGCCGGCCTCAAGTAAAAAGCCAACCGGCGGTGGGTCAGAAGCGGTAAGCGCCGCTCAGGCCCACCGTCCAGTTGCGGCCCGGCGCAGGCTCGTAATAGCGCGCATTCCCCTCGTTGACGATGACCGAGCCCACGTAGCGCCGGTCAAAGAGGTTGTCGATGCGGGCAAAGGCGTTGAACTCCCAGCGCTCCCACTTCTTCAGATAGCCGGCGTACAACGCCGCAACGGCATAGCCCGGCGCACTGGCGGTGTTGACGTCGTTGGCTTGCATGCGGCCAAGCGCGCGCAGCTCGGCGCCGGCCCGCCAACCTTCGGGCGGCACCCACCCGAGCGACGCGAAGAGCGATTGCCGCGCGATGCCCGGAATACGGTTGCCCGCCGCCACGGTGTTGGATGCCGCACAGGGCGACGGCGAGCAGAAGGCGTCGCGGTAGCGTGCGTCCAGCCAGGTATAGGCAAGCTGCGTGCGCCAGTGGCTGGCGGTTTCATGCTGCCAGGCCAGTTCGAAGCCGTTGCGCCGCGTGCGGCCTGCATTCTGAAAGGTGGCGCGTCCGCCGCTGTTGGTGTCGGTCACGATCTCGTCGCGCGTGCGGGTCTGGAACAGCGCAGCGGTCAGCAGGCCTCCGCCCAGCCTTGCCTTGGCGCCGACTTCCACGCTGTCATTGACCGAGGGCCGCAAGGCAAAGTTGAGCCCGCTCGCACCGCCCGATCGGTAGGACAGCTCGTTCAGCGTCGGCGTCTCGAAGCCGCGGCCAACCGAGCCATAGAGCGCCAGATCCGGCGTTGCCTGGTAGCGCAGCGAGGCCACCGGCAAAATCTTGCTGTAGCGCGCACTGCCACTGTCGTCGCGGTTGGCACCCACGATGTAACGGTCTTGCGAATCGAAGTGCACGCTGCTTCGGCGCACGCCGGCCTCGAGCGTCCATCGCTCCGCGAGCCGCCAGGTGGCCTGCGCGTAGGGATCGAGATTCCAGACCTCGTTGCGCTCGCTGCGCCGCAGGCGCCCTTGCACGCCGAGCACGGGCGCGGCCACGCGGCCGAGGTAGTTTTCGTAGCCGAGGCGCTGTTCGCGCAAGCTGTCGTAGCCCAGCCCCACGGCAAGGTCGAGCGGCCGGTCGGCCATTTGCAACACGGCGGTCCAGCGCAGATCGACGCCGCCATACTGGCGTGAAAGATCGATTACGCCGCCGGCATGCAAGGGATTCTGCTGTGCCGATGGCGGAATCGACTGGTATTGCACCGTCTTGCGCTCGCCGCCGTACACCATGAGCCGGAGCGACTGCGAGGCGCTCACGCGCCGTTCGTAGAGCAGGCCCGCCTGGGTCTGCTCTACTGTTTTGCGGGTATCGAATTGCGTAGCCAGCGCGGCGCTGCGTGGTGCCAGTGCGTACTGGTCGGCCGTGAGGCCCAATGGGTCTTGCGCACTGATACGAACGCTGTTGAGCACCAGGGTGAGCTTGTCGCCGTTGTCGAGCGCAATGCCGAGCTTGCCATTGGCAATGTCGCGCCGAGCGGCGCTGTGCTCGCGCCAGCCGTCGGTCTGGAAGCGGCTGGCGTTCAGCAGATAGTCCACTGCCCCTCGCGAGCCGCTGGCCTGCAGCGATTGACGCCAGGTGCCAAAGCTCCCGCCGGCCGCCGAGTATGAAAGCCGCGGCGCGCCCTCCCCCGATGCGGTGAAGGCCTGCAGCACGCCGCCCGAAGAGTTGCCGTACAGCGCGGAGAACGGCCCGCGCAAGATTTCGACGCGATCCAGCGAACCGATGTCGATATTGGAAGTTTGCCCCTGGCCATCGGGCAATGTGGCGGGAATGCCGTCGACATACAGCCGCACACCCCGCACCCCGAAAGTGGACCGCGCGCCGAAGCCGCGAATCGACAGCTGCAGGTCTTGCGCATAGTTCATGCGGTTCTGCACCTGCAGGCCCGGAACACCACCCAGGCTTTCCGACAAGTTGACCTGCAGGCGGTTGTCGCGCATCTCCGCCCCGTCAACGCGGTCGACCGAGCCGGGCACGGCGAAGGGCGCAACTTCACCGCGCGGCGTGGACACCGTCACTTCGGGCAAGCGGCCGCGGTCGGTTTCCGCCGGCAGCTCCTGTTGCACCTGCTGTGCTTGAGAGATGAGCGGAATACCCAGCAGCAACAGGCGAACGGCAGCGGCGACGAGTGCAGGCTTCATCGCACCCATTCTGCTTTGGTGTGCAGCGCTGCCCGTACTAGCAACAACCCGGGCGGGTCGAAAAAATCAGGTTCTTCGCCAGCCGTACCAGGCGCACACGGCAACGGGAATGCCGAGCGCGAACCAGGCCAGCACGTCTCCCACGCCGCCGTCGCTGAAGAGCGCCGAGATCAGGCCAACGGTGGTCAGCACGCCGAGCACGATCGGCCAGCCCCACATGCGCCGGAACGCGTGCCGGGGCTTCATGCCTGCACCTTCATGGCGGGGGCCGGGTCAGGCTGTTTTCCGCCATGCTGCGGCCCGCGCCCGCCACCGCCGGCCGGCAGCGGCGCGGCGGGCGCCGGCACGGTGTTGCCGCGCTTGAGCCACAGGTAGAGCCCGCTGCCCAGCACGATGATGGTCGCAATGTCGAGCAGCGCCCAGATGATCTGCATCGGCATGCCGGCGTAGTCGCCAAAGTGCAGCGGCTGCGACACCAGCAGCGCTGTCAGGTACCAGGGCATCTCGGGCGAGGCTGTTACCTGCGTCGTCTTGGCATCGACCAGTACCGGCTTCAGCAGCTTCGAGGTGAAGGGCTCGTTGCCGCGCAGGAAGAAGGTGGTGTGATGCGGGCTCGAGAACGAAGTGCCCGGAAACGCGATGAACGACAGCTTCATGTCGGGCGCCTGCTTCAGCGCGACTTCCATGGACCGCTGAACCGAACCGCGCTCGGCAGCGGGCACGGTCGGCTCGTTCTTGTACGGCGCAAGCAGCGTGCTCAGCTGGTCGTACTGCCAGTACTTGATGATCAGGTCGGCCCACGTGTTGATCATGCCGGTGGAGCCCACCACAAACAGCCATACCAGCGTGACGATGCCCAGCAGGTTGTGCAGGTCGAGCCACTTGAGGCGTGGCCGCTTCTCGCGCCGCACCGTACCAAAGTCGAGCTTGCGCATGAACGGCGCATAGAGCACCACACCCGAAACGATAGCCACGAGCAGCAGCAAGCCCATGAAGCCCAGGAACAGCTTGCCCGCAAGCCCCGCGAACAGGTCGACGTGGAGCTTGAACATCACGTACATGAAGCCTTCGTCGAACTTCGGCTGCGCAAGCACGGCGCCGGTGCGCGCATCGATGGCGACCGACTTGAAGTCTTCCGTAGGCTCAGGCGTGGGCGTGAGCGTAACGAGCCAGAGGCCGTCGTCGTCCTCGGGCTGCGAGACGAACTGCACCACGCGATCGGGGTGCCTGGAGCGCGCCGTTTCAAGCACGCTGTCAAGGCTCACGCGGGGCGTGTCCGCGGGCATCTTCGGCGCTTCGACCTCGGTGCCAAGCAGATGCCCGATCTCGTGATGAAAGATGAGCGGCAGGCCCGTAATGCACAGCAGCAGCATGAACACGGTGCACACAAGGCTGCTCCACTTGTGCACCCACGCCCAGGTCTTGATCTTTCGGCTGTTCATCATGTCGTCACTGCTCCCGTCGAAAGAGAAATATCAAAAACGGTAAGTTGCGCTTGCCACGACGCTGCGGCGCGAGCCGTACCAGCAGTCGCCACGTGAAAGACAGGTACTGAAGTAGACCTTGTCAGTCAGGTTGTTGATGTTGAGCGCATAGCGCCAGTTGGCATTTTCGTAGGCAAGGACGGCGTCGAGCAATGTCACGCCCGGCACGCGCGGGCCCGCGCCCGATTGCAGGTCGCGGAACGAGCTCATCATGCGTACACCCGCGCCCGCCGAGAACCCGCTGAGGCCGCCAATCGAGAAGCGGTACTTGGCCCACACGCTCGCCTGGTGCTTTGGCAGGCCTTCAATCAGCTCGTCCGCATCAGTGTAGTTGTAGTGCGCAATCAGATCGAGGTTCGAGCCGATCGAGCCCTTGGCCTCGAGCTCCAGGCCCTGGGTCTTGGTCTTGCCGACCTGCGTGTACACATTGGGCGACGGCGAGGTGATCTGGTTCTTCTCGCGCAGGTCGTACACCGCCGCGCTGAACGCGAGTGCGCGATCCTTCGGTTCGTACTTGATACCGGCCTCCCATTGCTCGCCACGCAATGGCGAGAAGATCTGCCCGTTGCGCGGCGACTGCGGCGTGAAAGATTCGCTGTAGCTCAGGTACGGCGACCAGCCCGACGGCATGGCGTACATCACCCCGAAGCGCTTGGTGGTTGCGCTGCTCTTCTCGGCATCGCTTCCCTCGGCGCTCGAAACGGCCTTGTCGTGCCGAAGGCCCGCCACGAAGATCCAGTTGTCGAGCTTGATCTGGTCTTGCAGATAGAAGCCGTTCTGGCGCTGGCGCGTGCGCGGCCGGGCATCGCGCACAGGCATGTCGACATGGCCATACACAGGCGCGTAGGCATCAATGGTGTCGAACGTGGTTCCGCCCCAGACGTTTTCGCGCTGGCGCGCGAAGTCGGCCCCGACGAGCAGCGTGTGCTTGAGCGCACCGGTCTGGAAGTGCCCTTCAAGATGATTGTCCAGCGTCTGCGTGCGGTTGCGCGTCAGGTAGCTGTCATAGTAGCGGCCCAGCGTGCGCTTGAAGATCGGGTCCGTTGCATCCCAGCTTTCAGCGCCACTGAATGCCGCACCGTAGTGGTAGCGGTTGTCGTTTTCGTTTTGCGCATAGCGAAAGTTCTGCCGCAGGGTCCAGCTCTCGTTAAACTTGTGTTCGAACTGCCAGCCGAAGGTCTTGCGCTCGCTGTCGTAGTAGTCGAAGCCCGGCTCGCCGATGAAGCGGCTGGTGGGAATGCGTCCGTTCGGGTTGGGCAGCAACGTGCCTTCCCACGGAAAGAACTGCGAACTGCTGCCGCTCTTGTCCTTCTGGTACAGGCCTTGCAGCGTGAGCGACGTTGCCGCACTCGGCCGCCAGGTCAACGAAGGTGCAATGACGCTGCGGTCGTCGGGCACGTAGTCGACCTGCGTGTCCGACTTGCGCTGCAAAGCGATCAACCGGTAAGAGAGCGAACCGTCGGCATTCAGCGGGCCGGTCAGGTCGGCCTGGATCTGCTTGCGGCCGAAGCTGCCGAACTGCACGCCTACTTCGCGCTGCGCTTCTTGCAGGGGCCGCTTGCTCACCATGTTCACCACGCCCGCAGCCGTACCCGCGCCGAACAGCATGCCCGACGGGCCGCGCAGCACTTCGAGCCGCTCCAGCGTGTAGGGCTCGGTCCGCGTGGTGCTGGTGTAATAGCCGTAGGCTTGGCGCAGGCCGTCCAGGTAAATGTCGGGCGAGGCACCCCGAATGCGCACGGAGTCCGTCCGCGAATCGAGACCATAGGCATCGGAGCGCACGCCGGCTGCGTAGTTGAGCGCGTCCTGCAGATTGCCCGCGCCCTGGTCCACCATCTGGTCGCGTGTGACCACGGTCACGGACTGGGGGGTTTCTGAAAGCGGGGTGTCGGTCTTGGTAGCGGTTGCGGCGTTCCTGGCGCGATAGCCGATGACGGGCGAAGTGGCGGTTTCGGCCTCTGCACTTGCATCGACCCTGATTTCCGGCAATGCGCCGGGCGTCGCGGCTTGGGCCAAAACCTGCTGATGCACATAAATTGCCATGCATCCTGCCAGCACCGATACAACCTTGCGCCCCGCCATCTTCCTCGACATTCCTGCTCCACTCCGAAACATTATTAAGAACGATTCGCATTCTAATAGTTATAAAGTCTCACCTGTTTCAATTTCCCGAGATCTGCAGGGGCGTTCCGTTACCCGCCGCGGGCGTGGCGCAAGCCAAAACGGCTACGATCCCGCCCGCACGTTCCGTGCGATGGCCGGTCTCATGCTCAAGCTCATTGCACCCTCGTTTTCTGCGCTGCGCCGGCCGGCCCTGCGGCTGGCCGCCGCCGGATTCGCGCTCTTCCTCGCGGGCTGCGCTGGCCTTCCCCCTCGCGCACCCGAGCCGCCAACGCTTTCGATCGTGGCCTCGCCCGCCACCAGGCTCGGCCGCGCCGCGGCAAGCCTGAACAACGCGGCGCAAGATGGCCTTTCAAGCGTCCGCCCGCTGGTCGAGGCCTCTTTTGCACTGGACGCCCGATTCGAGCTGATGCGACGCGCCCAAGCCTCGCTCGACGTGCAAACCTATCAACTCGGCAACGACAAGACCGGCCTGTTGCTGCTGCGCGAACTGCGCAACGCCGCCCGGCGCGGTGTGCGGGTGCGCCTGCTGCTCGACGACTTCTATACCGCCGGCATGGATCGCCTGCTGCTAGGCCTTGCCGCGGAGCCCAACGCCGAGGTTCGCCTGTTCAACCCCTTCGTGAACGCACGCGACCACTCGGCAACGCGGTGGCTGGAGTTCTTCGGCGATTTCAGGCGCCTGAACCACCGCATGCACAACAAGCTTTTCGTGGCCGATGGCGCCATGGCAATCGCCGGCGGGCGAAACCTGGCCGACGAATACTTCCTGCGAAGCGAAGGCGCCAACTTCATCGATTTCGAGCTGGTCATGGCCGGCCCGGTGGTTCCGGAAGCCGCGCGCATCTTCGACACCTACTGGAACAGCGACGTGGTTTATCCGATCCAGCGGATCGCCGGCACCAGCGACGGTGCGGAGGCGCTGAAGTCCGCGTTCGAAGCCGCCACCTCACCGGTTCATGCGCCCCCGCCAGCTCCGCCTTCAGGCACCGAC
Source organism: Variovorax sp. 3319 (assembly GCF_031456585.1). Classification (NCBI taxonomy): domain Bacteria; kingdom Pseudomonadati; phylum Pseudomonadota; class Betaproteobacteria; order Burkholderiales; family Comamonadaceae; genus Variovorax; species Variovorax sp. 3319. The sequence continues at coordinate 173,782 of NZ_JAVDUZ010000001.1, read as the reverse complement.
CTCATGGGCGATGCGCCATTGGGTGCGCAGCTCGCCGACATCGGCCGCGTAAAGTGGATGCGCGCCGACGCCCACGCCGCCGCCGACAGCCCCCACAAGGCACTGGGTGCCCTCACTCCGGCGACCGAGTCGCTCGCAGCGCGGTTCCATGAAATGACGGCGAGCGCACGCTCCGATGTGATCGTGATTTCGCCCTACTTCATTCCGGGCGACGAGGGCATGGCGCGCATTCGGGAGGGCCGCGCGCGCGGCGTGCGCATCAGCGTGGTTACCAACTCGCTGGCCGACAGCGACGAGCCGCTGGTCAACATCAACTACAACCGCTACCGCGTCGACATGCTGAAGCTGGGCGTGAACCTGTACGAGGTGAGCACCGAGCAGCTCAAGCGCAACCGGCAGTTCCGCACCCTGCTCAAGAAGGCGCGCGGGCGACTGCACGCCAAGCTCGCAATCGTCGACCGGGAATGGGTGCTCCTGGGGTCGATGAATCTCGATCCTCGCTCGGCCCGGCTGAACACCGAGTTCGGCGTTCGGGTGCGCAGTTTCGAATTGAGCCAGGCACTGCTCTATGCCTATCAGCTTGACGACATCGAGGGCGTCTACCGCGTGGTGCTCATGCCCGACGGCAAGAACGTGCAGTGGATCGGCACCGGAGACGTGGACAACGAGGTGCTCGACAGCGAACCCGACTCCAGCCTGCTCACTCGCCTGCAGCTGCTGCTGTTCTCCTGGTTCGTGCCCACAGACCAGCTGTAGCCGCTGGTCAAGGCCAAACTACACCCGCCCGTTCACGACTCAATCCGCCTTGAAGCCCGTGGCGGCGACCACCTTGCCCCAACTCGCCGTGTCGGCGGCGATCACGCGGCTGAACTCCTGCGACGTGGTGCCCGTGACCCCGAAGCCCGCATCCTCCAGCTTCGCCTTGCCTTCGGCCGATTGCACGGCCTTGCGGATATCGCTCTCGAGCCGCGCGACGATCTCGGGCGGCGTCTTGGCCGGGGCCACCACGCCGAACCACGAGTTGAATACCAGCTGCGGGAGTCCCTGCTCACGAAAGGTTGGAACGTCGGGAAGGCTGGCGCTGCGCGTGTCGCCGCTGGAAGCCAGCGCCAGCAGCTTGCCCGCCTTCACATTGGCCGCCGAGAGACCAACACTCGCGAAGGCCCCCGCCACGTCGCCGCTGAACAGGCCGCCCAGCGCATCGCCGGTGGTCTTGTAATGCACCGGCTCCGGCTTGAGGCCGATGGCATCGCCGAAGAGAAAAGCACCAAAGTGGCCCGGCGTGCCGGCACCGAAAGTGCCCATGAACAGCCCCTTCTGCGCGCGGCTCCACTCCACGAACTGCTTCACGTCGCGCGCCGGCACCTTGGCCGGGTTGACCACCAGCATGAAGTTTGAGGTAACCACCTGGCTCACAGGCACAAAGTCCTTCTTCGGGTCGTACGAGAGCTTGCTGTAGCTGCTGGGCGCAATCGCCAGCTGGCCGGTTTCGCCGAGCATGAGGGTGTAGCCGTCAGGCTGGGCGCGGGCCACTTCCGAGGCGGCGATCAACCCGCCGGCACCTGGCTTGTTGTCGACAATGACGCCAAGGTTTCCCCACCCCTCGGACAGTTTCTGGGCCAGCAGGCGAGCCACGATGTCCGGCCCGCTGCCAGCCGGAAACCCGACAACAAGGCGCACCGGCCGGTTTGGATAGGCAGAACCCGCCTGGGCAAGCGCCTGGGAGGCCCCGGCCATGCTCCCGAGCCCGACCAGCGTGGTGGTGGCAGCAGCAATGAGCGCGCGGCGGCGCGCGCCCGTAAGAGGGGCGGTATTCATTCAAGTCTCCTGTCGTTTTGAAATTGAAGCGAGTGGCCGGTGGCAGCGCGGATCACTGCAGCGCGAAGAAGCGCATGACCACCTGGGCGGGGTGGCGCACGCCGACTCCGACGAACAGCCGCTCGGTGATCCAGCGCAACGACTGGCTGCGCGTTTCAAACGAGGGCGCACAACGAAAATAGACCTGCGCCGGATCCACCGGTGCACCGCGCAGCAGCTGCGCCATCACCTCGGCGGGAGCGGCGCGTATGGCACGGTTGCGCACGTAGATGCGGTCGCCGGCATCCGTCTCCAGGCCGTAGCGGGCGTCTAGCTCCGAAACCGTGTCGCTTGCAATGCGCTGAAAGTCGGCACCGCCCGGCAGCACCCGCGCCGTCCATCCGTCGCCCGTGGCGCGGCCGCCCAGGATGGGCACCACGCGGCGCAGCCCTTGGGCACCCTCGCCCAGCACCATCGGCTCACCCACCTCTACGGTGACATCGGCAAACCTGGCCAGGCGCGGTGCGGCAAGCGGATCGTTCTCTTGGGGAGGGGAAGAAGTCATGCCCTAGCGTAAGTCCGGTGGCCGGACAACGTTGTCATCCCGGAAGATGACGGGATTCCCCGTATTGCCCCATGCGCACCTGGATTCCTGACCTGCCCGCCGAGTCCCTCGGATCGTCGTTGGCGCAGCGCCTGCCGATGGTGGTACCTGCGCTGGGAGAGCCCGGGTTTGGCGCCTGCCTTCTAGACGCCATGGCATCCGCCCTGCCGGTGGGCTCGTTCTCGGTGTACCGCACAGGGTCGCGGCCGGCGATCTTTCTGAGTGGCAGCCGGGGCATGCCCGACACCACCCGCGACTGCTGGCACGCCTATTTGTCGGGCCCGATCCGAAGCGACCGCACATTGCGTGAAGCAAGCGTGCCGCAACTTCGCGTGTGCCACATCACTGCGCCGGAGGTGCCTGCGGAGCACCGAGCCAAGGTATACGACGCCCACGGGGTAATGGAGCGCGTGTCGGTGGTCGAGGAAGAACCTGCCGCATACGACGACAACGCGCTGTTTGCGGTCAATTTCTATCGGCATACGCATCAGCGGCCGCTCAGCGATGCCCAATTGGCAGACTTCGGCATTGCGGGGCGCTTGCTGATGGCGCTCGCGCGCAAGCACATTGCCCTGACACGCGCGGACGCGGCCAACGAACCCGGCGCGCGGCTGCTCGCCCGTTGCCCTGCCTTGACGACGCAAGAACTCAACGTATGCCTCCGGTTGCTTCGCGGCATGACCCAGGAGGGCATTGCGTCGGACATGGGCCTGGCGCTGCCGACCGTCAAGACATACCGCAACCGGGCGTTCAACCGGCTCGGCATTCACTTTCGCAGCGAATTGTTCGCGCTCATGCTGCCGGAGCGCGAGGTAGCCTTTTGAGGCTCTGAAACAGAGCCATCTGGCCAGCCCGGGCGCTTGGCGCCACGGCCAGGGCGGGCAAAACCGCCCTGCCGCCCTTGAAACTCCTCCGATTGCCCTTATGATTAGCACTCACTGTTGATGAGTGCTAACAGGCCTCGCTTCCAGTCGATGGGCCGCCGGTCTCCCCCGCCCGGCGCCCGACCACAACCCCGTTTCTTATCCAGGAGATGCAATGAAACTTCGTCCTTTGGCCGATCGCGTGATCGTCAAGCGTGTTGACAGCGAAACCAAGACCGCCTCCGGCATCGTCATTCCCGACGCAGCCGCCGAAAAGCCCGACCAGGGTGAAGTCCTGGCCGTGGGCCCGGGCAAGCGCAACGACAAGGGCGAACTGACCGCACTGACCGTCAAGGTCGGCGACCGCGTCCTGTTCGGCAAGTACAGCGGCCAGACCGTCAAGGTCGGCGGTGACGAATTGCTCGTCATGAAGGAAGACGACCTGTTCGCAGTCGTCGATAAGTAATCCATCCATCCCCTTTCGGAGAAATAAAACATGGCAGCAAAAGACGTAGTCTTCGGCGGCGAAGCCCGCGCACGCATGGTCGAGGGTGTCAACATCCTCGCCAACGCAGTCAAGGTGACCCTGGGCCCCAAGGGCCGCAACGTGGTGCTCGAGCGCTCGTTCGGCGCCCCCACCGTCACCAAGGACGGTGTTTCGGTCGCCAAGGAAATCGAACTCAAGGACAAGCTCCAGAACATGGGCGCCCAGCTCGTGAAGGAAGTGGCCTCCAAGACCTCCGACAACGCCGGTGACGGCACCACCACCGCGACCGTGCTGGCACAGGCCATCGTTCGCGAAGGTTTCAAGTACGTGGCCGCCGGCATCAACCCGATGGACCTGAAGCGCGGCATCGACAAGGCTGTCACGGCCCTGGTCGAAGAGCTGAAGAAGGCTTCGAAGCCCACCACCACGTCGAAGGAAATCGCACAAGTCGGCTCGATCTCGGCCAACAGCGACGAAACCATCGGCAAGCTCATCGCTGACGCGATGGACAAGGTCGGCAAGGAAGGCGTGATCACCGTCGAAGACGGCAAGTCGCTCGAAAGCGAACTCGACGTCGTCGAAGGCATGCAGTTCGACCGCGGCTACCTGTCGCCCTACTTCATCAACAACCCCGAAAAGCAATCGGCGTTGCTCGACAACCCGTTCGTGCTGCTGTTCGACAAGAAGATCAGCAACATCCGCGACCTGCTCCCCACGCTGGAACAAGTTGCCAAGGCTGGCCGTCCCCTGCTGATCATTGCCGAAGAAGTCGAAGGCGAAGCCCTGGCTACCCTGGTCGTGAACACGATCCGCGGCATCCTGAAGGTCGTGGCCGTCAAGGCTCCTGGCTTCGGCGACCGCCGCAAGGCCATGCTCGAAGACATCGCCATCCTGACGGGCGGCAAGGTCATCGCTGAAGAAGTGGGCCTGACGCTCGAGAAGGTGACGCTGGCCGACCTGGGCCAAGCCAAGCGCATCGAAGTGGGCAAGGAAAACACCATCATCATCGACGGCGCCGGCGCTGCTGCCGACATCGAAGCCCGCGTGAAGCAAGTGCGCGTGCAGATCGAAGAAGCCACGAGCGACTACGACCGTGAAAAGCTGCAAGAGCGCGTGGCCAAGCTGGCCGGCGGTGTTGCAGTGATCAAGGTTGGCGCCGCCACCGAAGTCGAAATGAAGGAAAAGAAAGCACGTGTGGAAGATGCATTGCATGCCACCCGCGCTGCAGTGGAAGAAGGCGTTGTGGCCGGCGGCGGCGTGGCTCTGCTGCGTGCCAAGCAAGCCGTGGGCGACCGCGTGAAGGGCGACAACGCCGACCAGGACGCCGGTATCAAGCTGGTGCTCAAGGCAATCGAAGCGCCCCTGCGCGAAATCGTGAACAACGCCGGCGGCGAAGCCTCGGTGGTGGTGAACGCTGTGTTGGCCGGCAAGGGCAACTACGGCTTCAACGCTGCGAACGACAGCTACGGCGACATGCTCGAGCTGGGCATTCTGGACCCGACCAAGGTGACCCGCACCGCGCTGCAGAACGCCGCTTCGGTTGCTTCGCTGCTGCTGACGACCGAAGCCATGGTCGCTGACGCACCGAAGGAAGAAGCCGGTGCCGGCGGCGGCATGCCCGACATGGGCGGCATGGGTGGCATGGGCGGCATGGGCATGTAATGCCCGGCTGAGCTCCATTGCTCACCAACAAGAAGGGCCGCGAAAGCGGCCCTTTTTTATTGCGCGTACCTTCATTCATTGAAACTGGTCGCGCAGCGCCCTATAGAGCACCTGGAAGCGCGCATGGCGCGTCTTGTGATCACCGGCACCTTCGGACGAAGGCGTCAACTGCTGCTTGACCGGCGGCAACGTGCACACTTCGGCCACAGCGCCACCGTCAGCCAGCCACGCAAGCCGCGCAGCCCCGAGCGCACCGCCGGTTTCACTGCCGGCATAAAGCGTGAGCGGCACCTCGAAGATGTCGGCCAGCAACTGGCCCCACCACACGCTGCGCGCGCCGCCACCGACCAGCGCCATCTCGCGCAGCGGCATATCGGCCGGCAGGCGCAAGGTGTCGAAGCCGTCGCTCAAGCCGAAGCTCACGCCTTCGACCACGGCATAGGCGATCTCGGCCGGCCCGTGGGCGTGGGTGAGTCCGAACAGCGCGCCTTGTGCATTCGGGTTGTTGTGCGGTGAACGTTCTCCCGAGAGATAGGGCAGGAACAACGGGCAATGCGCGCGCTGCGCAAGGGCAACCGACGCCGCGGCCTCCAGCAACGCCGCCTCGTCGGCAAACTTGAATGCCTTGGCGGCCCAGCTCACCGCGCTGGCGGCCGAGAGCATCACCGACATCTGGTGCCAGCGATTGGGCAGTGCATGGCAAAAGGCGTGCATCGCCTGCGCAGGGTTGGGCAAAAAGCGGTCGGTCGATACAAACACCACGCCCGACGTGCCGAGCGACACAAAACCCTGCCCCGGCTCCACCAACCCCATGCCGACCGCGCTCGCGGCGTTGTCGCCCGCACCGCCGGCAATGAGCACGACGCTGTCGCTACGGCCTACACCCCAGCGTGCGGCCAGTTCGGGCTTGAGTTGCGCCGACACTTCGCTGCCTTCGACCAGCCGGGGCATGTGCACTCGCGTGAGCCCCGTGGCCAGGAGCAGCTCGTCCGACCAGTCGCGCACGGCTACGTCGAGCCACAGGGTACCGGCCGCGTCGGACATTTCGCTGACCGCTTCTCCGCTGAGCATGAAGCGCAGCCAGTCTTTCGGCAGCAGCACGCGCGCCACGCGAGCAAAGATGGCTGGCTCGTGTTCGCGCACCCACAGCAGCTTGGGCGCGGTGAAACCCGGCATCGCAAGATTGCCCGCAATTTCGCCCAGGCGCGGTACGGCGCGTGAAAGCGCCTCGCACTGCGCGCCGCTGCGGCCGTCGTTCCAGAGAATGGCGGGCCGCAGCACCTCGCCGGCCGCATCGAGCAGCGTGGCGCCGTGCATCTGGCCCGAGAGGCCGAGGGCACGCACCGCGCGCAGCGCCTCGGGGTACGCCTGTCGCAGATCGGCCATGACCTGCTCCAGAGCCTGCCACCATTGGCTTGGCGCCTGCTCCGACCAGAGCGGCTGCGGCCGTTCGACCGTGAGCGGTGCGCGCGCTACGCCGACGATGCGGTGATCATCGGCAAGCAGCAGCGCCTTGAGCTCGGACGTGCCGAGGTCGAGTCCCAGATACAAGATAGTGCTCCAGGTCAGCCGAAGCGGGTGTCGGCCTGGCGCCGGAATTCGCTCGGTGTCATGCCTTTGATTTCGAGAAAACGCCGGTTGAAATTTGCCACGTTGTTGAAACCGACCTGGTAGCAGATGTCGGTCACGTAGTGATCGGTCTGCATCAGCAGATGGCACGCGCTATTGATGCGCACGCGGTTGACGAAATCGGTAAAGCTGTTGCCCGTAGAGCGCCTGAAGAAGCGGCTGAAGCGGCTCTCGCTCATGCCCAGCTCGGCCGCCACGTCCGACATCGAAATCGGCTCCGCCAGGTTGGCGGTGATGCGGTTGACGATGTCGTTGATCTGGTCGACCTGCGCATCGCCCTCGATGCCCTGGGCGCCCTGCATCTGAACGCTCGAGAGCAGCCGGTAGTCGGTGCACTGTGCCAGGTCGGCCATGAACTCGAAGAACAGCCCGAGACGTCGCACGCCGCGCGCCGCCTTGATGTTGTCCCAGTGCGTTTGCGCCCGCTGCGACATGCCGAAGAACTCGATGCCGTGGCGCGCGCGTTCGAGCAGTTGCATCACCTCCCGCAATTCCGGAATTCCCGCCGCGGCGCTCTCTATGGGCTCATGGCGAAACTGGATTACCCGGTCGCGCCCCTCCGCACCGCCTTCGGGCACGTCCAGGGATATCCAGTTGTGCGGCAGCCGCGGCCCGCAGAGCACAAGATGCCCTGGCTGGAACGGCCCGATCCAGTCGCCGACGAAAGCCTTGCCCGATGTCTCCGTGATCAGGTGCAGCTCGTAGTCTTCATGAAAGTGCCATCGCACCAACGGGCTCGGAAAGCCGTGCGCAAGGCAGCGCACCAATCCGGTTTCGGGGGCTTCGTAGCCCAGCGAGGGGGAGCGCGCAATGTCCCGCTCCAGCTCGGGCTGGCGTTGACGGGGAATTGCGCGTTTGCGGGTAGACGTTGTCATGGCAGCACGGGGGGTCAGGGCCGGAAAGCGGCGGCCTCATTGTCTTGCTGCGCCAGCGCGGCTTGAACCGCCTGGAGCGTGGGTGGATCGGCGCCTTCGCGGGTGCAGTTCAACGCCGCAGCAGTGGCGGCAAAGCGCATCACCTCGCGCCAGGCGTCGTCGCTCAAATCGCCAAGCTGGGCCGGATGCCCCACGCCGTGCGCAAGCAGCGATACGGAGAGGCCTGCCGTAAAGGTGTCTCCCGCGCCGATGGTGTCGACCACCTCCACGCGGGGCGCCGCCACGGTCACCGGTTCGCGCCCCGTGCGCCAGAGCGTGGCACCGGCGCCGCCGCGCGTGACGATGACCGCATGCACGCCGGCTTGCAGGCACTCCGCCGCCAGTGCATCGATCGGCCGGCCGGGGGCGAGCAGTTCGGCATCTTCATCGCTGAGCTTGACCATGTCGGCCATTGCAAGCCATTCCATGACCCGCGTGCGATACGCGGGCATGTCGGGAATCAGGCTAGGCCGCACATTGGGATCGAACACGATCACGCGGCGCCCGGCGTTGGCCGTTACCAGCTCGGCAATGCGCGTCGCCGCCGGCTCCTGCAGCAGCGAGATCGATCCGAAATGCAGAAAGCGGCAGTCCGCCGGCAGTTGCGGCAGCGGCTCGGGCGCCCAGGTCGCGTCGGCGCTGCCGCGGGTATAGAACGCATAGCGGTTGGTCTGCGGCGTACGCTCGACGAAGGCCAGGGTCGACGGCGCATTGCTGCGCAGAATAAAGCTGGTGTCCACGCCGTTGCGCTCGAGAAAACCCATCAGCCGCTCGCCGAAGAGGTCGGTCGACAATTGCGTGAGAAAGCCGGTGGGCTCGCCGAGGCGCGCACAGGCAACGGCAGTGTTGAGCGGCGAGCCGCCCTCGTGACCCAAAAACCCGAGGGTGCCTGCCTCGGTGGCGGTGAAATCGATCAGGGCTTCGCCCGTGAGTGCAATGCGCATGGTGGTTGGATTCTCTTCTTCTCTCAGCCCAAGGCGCGTGCGTCGGCCAGGAAGCCGCTCTCGGCAGCCAGCGTGGCCGGGTGATCGAGCAGTTCGGCAAAAAGGCGCGGCGGAATGGTGATTGCGCCCACGCCGAGCCCCAGCAGCGAAAGATACGCCTCGCGCGAGCGAATGCTCGCCACCAAAAGCCGCGTGCCGGACGAAGGCCGCTGCGCCACCAGGGCCTGCATCTGCGCAATCAGCGCCAGCCCGTCGATGCCGGCATCTTCGAGTCTGCCCAGATACGGTGCTGCGTACGCCGCGCCCAGTTGCGCGGCAAAGTGCGCCTGCTCGGGTGCGTACACAGCGGTCCACGTCACCAACACGTCTTGCGCGATGAGACGCGCGCCGGCATCCAGGCCCTGGCGCGTGGCTGGAATCTTGATGACGAGTTGACCGCGGTCGAAGTGCGAGAGCAGTTTTTCAGCGTCCTGGAGCATGCCGTCGACATCGCTCGAATACACCTGGGCTTGCACTTGCCGCGCGCCCAGCTCGATGCAGCGCTTCAGCAGACCCGGTACTTCGTCGCGGCCGATGCCTGCGCGTTGAAGCAGCGTGGGGTTGGTTGTTACGCCGTGAACGACTGGGTGCGGCAGGCACATCTTGAGTTCGGTCAAGTCGGCGCTGTCCAGATACAAATGGAAATCTTGGTTCATGGGCACTCCCCTCCGCGAATGTCATCTCAGCTCATGACATTCCCGCCATCGACATTCAAGGTCTGCGCCGTGATGTAGCGCGCCTCGTCGCTGGCAAGAAAAACCGCTGCGCCGGCAATGTCGCTCGGCATGCCCATGCGGCCGAGCGGCACCTCCAGGCCCACGCGCCGCTTCTTCTCGCCGGGCGGCAGCCCTTCGGCCTTGGCAAACAGGCTGTCGACATGGTCCCACATGGGCGTATCGACCACACCGGGAGCGATTCCGTTGACCCGAATGCCGTGCGGGGCCATGGCCAGCGCGGCACTCTGGGTGTAGCTGATGACCGCCGCCTTCGTGGCGCAGTAGTGCGACACGAGTGCCTCGCCGCGGCGCCCCGCCTGCGACGCCATGTTGATCACCGATGCACCCTGTGTGCCGGTTTCGACCATGTGGCGCAGCACGGACTGCATGACGAAGAACATGCCCTTCACGTTGACTGCGAACAGCCTGTCGAAGGATGCTTCGTCACTGTCGAGCAGCGGCGCGAGGTCGAACACTGCCGCGTTGTTGAACAGTGTGTGAATAGGGCCGAAGGCGACCTGCGCCTCCGCGAGAAGGTGCGCAATGCCTTTTGTGTCGGTAACGTCGGCCGCGATGTAGGCGAGACGGTCGGGGTGCTTCTGCAACACAGCTCGTACTGCTTCAGGCGCAGCGGCCATGCGGTCGACCACGCTGCAGCGTGCGCCCTCGGCAATGCACGCCTCGGCCACTGCAAGGCCAATGCCCCCGCCGGCACCGGTCAGCAGCACGTGGCGGTTCTTCAAACGTTCGCTCATCTCGTTGCTCCTGCATTCATGAAACTTGCCACGCGTGCGCTCGCGCCGCGCACGGCCTCTACCAGCCGTTCATCGCCTGCGATGCCACCCCACAGTCCCGCGTCCGAGCACAGCGCCAGCACCGGATCGGCGGCATCGCAAATGGCATGGGCCGCGGCTTCGTCCATGCCTTGGTCTTGATACGCGTAGGGCAGCGCCCCGCGATGCCAGCGCTGCAAGAACGCAAGAAACAATGCGGGCAGCATCGCGACGCTATCGATCGGCTGCCCCGCGGCAAGCCGCTCGCGCACCGTGGGTGCAATGAAGCCCGGAATCTTCGAAAAGCCATCGGCCGCCACGCGCTGGTTGGTATCGCGGATCGCGGGGTTGCCGAAGCGGTCGAGCACCACGTCGCGATACGCCGCAAGATCGATCGGGCTCGGGCTGAGGCACGGAATCACGTCATCGGTCACGTAGTCGAACGCCATCTTGCGCACGGCAGCGTGGTGCGTGCCTTCATGGATGAAGCTCAACCCGATCAGCGTGCCGGCCCACGCAATGCAACTGTGCGTGGCATTGAGGATGCGGATCTTCGCTTCTTCGTACGGCTGCACCGAATCGACAAGCTCCACGCCCACGCGGCCCCAATCGGGGCGGCCCGCTGCAAAGTTGTCTTCGATCACCCACTGGATGAAGCTCTCCCCGGTGATCGCAGCCGCATCGTCGCGGCCGGTTGCGGCTTTCACGCGCGCACGCAGCTCGGGTGGCGGGCGCGGGGTGATGCGGTCGACCATCGCGTTCGGGCAAGTCGTGTTCGCCTGCACCCAGGCGAGCAGTTCGGTGTCGCCCGCGCGTTCGATGAACTCCAGCAAACCAGCGCGAAAGCGGTCGCCGTTGTGGCGCAGGTTGTCGCAGTTGAGCAGCGTGACCGCGCCGGCCTGTGCAGTTTTGCGTGCGCGCAAGATCGCGCACACGGCGCCGTAGATGGTGACGCCTTCATCGCCTCCACTCCACGTCTGGCCGCGGCGCGCCCGCTCGATGTCGGCCGCAAGGTCGCCGAACGAAAGGTCCAGCTTGCCCTTGGTGTCCAGGTAGTAGCCCGCCTCGGTCACGGTGAAGGAGACGATGCGCGTGGACGCTGCCGCGCCGCGCGCAACCACGGCAGCCAGCGAGGGCTCAAAAGGCAGCACCTCGCGAATGGCCTCGATCTGCTCGTAGCGGTACTCGCCGGCGGGCGACACGGTTTCGATCGTGTAGCGCCCGCCTTGTGCCTGCAGCGCCGCCACCACATCGGGCATGTCGGGCCGGATATTGGCGCCCGAAAGCGACCAGCGGGTGTCGCCCGCATCGGTCAGTCGTTGAAGGTAGACCGCCTGATGGGCTCGGTGGAACGAGCCGAGCCCAAGGTGGAGCACCGTGAACTCCGAAGGAGCCGGTGGTGTTTGTGCGAGTGGCGCTGCTGCGAGAGTCACGGGAAATGTCCGGAAGAAAAATGAAGGGTCAGGCGGAGACCGCGCGGCCTTCACGGTTGAAGAGATGCAGCACGCTGGGGTCGAGCTCTACGGCCACTTCGTCGCCCGCATGCAGCGGCGTGCGCTCGTTCTGGCGCGCGATCAGCGGCACGCCGCCCACATCGACGTGAATCAGCGTGTCGGCGCCCAGTGCTTCGATCAACTCCACACGCCCGGGCACGCCCCCAGCGGCGACCTGCTTCGGATGCACGCGCAGGCCTTCGGGCCGCACGCCCAGGAAGCCGTCGCTCGGAAGGCGCCCACCGGTGGCAGCGGAAAAGCTCGGAATCGCACTCGCCGCCACCATGTTCATCGACGGCATGCCGATGAACTGCGCAACAAACTGATTGGCCGGGCGGTCGTACAGTTCGAGCGGCGTGCCGACCTGCTCGATGAGGCCGTCCCTGAGCACCACCACGCGGTCGGCGAGCGTCATGGCTTCGACCTGGTCGTGCGTCACGTAGATGGTGGTGGCGCCGAGCGAACGGTGCAGCTTGTGGATTTCGACGCGGGTGTTGCCACGCAGGGCAGCGTCGAGGTTGGACAGCGGCTCGTCGAACAGGAACACCTTGGGCGCCCGCACGATGGCGCGGCCAATGGCCACCCGTTGCCGCTGCCCGCCCGACAAGTCCTTGGGCGTGCGGTCGAGGTATTGCGTAAGGTTGAGCGTCTTGGCCGCGTACTCGACCTTGGTCTTGATCTCGCTCTTTGAAACGCCGGCCAGCTTGAGCGCGAAGGACATGTTGTCGTACACGCTCATGTGCGGGTAAAGCGCGTAGCTCTGGAACACCATCGCCAAGTCGCGCTTGCCCGACGGCGCCCAGGTAATGTCCTTGCCGTCGAGCAGCAGGTTGCCGCTGGTAATAGGCTCGAGCCCCGCAATGAGGCGCAGCAGCGTCGACTTGCCGCAGCCCGAGGGCCCGACGAAGACGATGAACTCGCCCTTCCGGATTTCGAGATCTACGCCCTTGATGATGTTGACGTCACCAAAGCTCTTCTTGATGTCTTTGAGTTGCAGGTAGGCCATGAGGTGTCTCCCTTTCTTTACTTGACGGCGCCGAAGGTCAGGCCTTGCACCAGTTGCTTCTGGCTGAACCAGCCGAACACGACGATGGGCGCTATGGCCATCAGCGAAGCGGCGGACAGCTTGGCCCAGAACAGGCCCTCGGGGCTGGAGTAAGAGGCGATGAGCGTGGCCAGCGTGCCGGCCTTGGCCGAGCTGAGGTTGAGCGCCCAGAAGGCCTCGTTCCAGCTCAGCACCAGGCACAGGAGGCCGGTCGAGGCAAGGCCGCCCACCGACAGCGGCAGCACCACGTGGCGAAACTCGGTCCACAGGCTGGCACCGTCCATGCGCGCGGCTTCGAGAATTTCGTTTGGAATGTCCTTGTAGGCGCTGTAGAGCATCCACACCATGATCGGCAGGTTCGACAGCGTGAACACGACTGTGAGCGCAGTGAGCGAGTCGAGGAGGCCTGCGGTTTGCGCAAGCACATAGATCGGCACCAGCGCACCCACGGCCGGCATCATCTTGGTGGAGAGCATCCACATCAGGATGTCGCGCGTCTTCTTTGTGCGGAAAAAGGCCATCGAATAAGCGGCCGGCGCTGCGATCAACAGGCCGATGATGGTCGAGCCCAGGCTGGTGATGAGCGAGTTGCGCGCATACAGGAGGTAGTCGCTGCGGCGCTGCACTTCGCCGAAGTTGTCCAGTGTGGGTTCGAAGATGAAGAGCGGCGGCACGTGGATCGCCTGCAGTTCCGTCTTGAAGGCTGTAAGAAACAGCCAGCCGAGCGGAAAGAACAGGAGCAGCGCCACGGCCCACGCACCCACGGTGCGCAGCAGTTGCGGAAGGAAGTTGCTGGGTTGCATGGTCGTTCCTTCTTCAATCAAGGTTCTTGCCGATGATCCGGATGAGGAACACGGCCACGATGTTGGCCAGCACCACCGCAAACAGCGCACCGGCCGATGCCACGCCCACGTCGAAGTTCATGAGTGACTGCTTGAAGATCAGGTAGGTCATGTTGGTGCTCTCGTTGCCCGGGCCGCCGTTGGTGGTGATGGCGATCTCGGCGAACACGCTGAGCAGGAAGATCATCTCGATCATGATCACCACCGCCATCGGCCGGCCGAGGTGCGGAATGGTCAGGTAGAAGAAGCGCTGGAACGCGCTTGCGCCGTCCATGCGCGCGGCTTCCATCTGCTCGCGGTCCAGCGACTGCAAAGAGGTAATGAAGATCAGGCAGGCGAACGGCAGCCATTGCCACGCCACCATGACGATCACCGAGAACAGCGGCACGTCGGTGAGCCAGTCGACCGGCTGCGCGCCGAAGAAGCGCCATACGTCGGCAAGGATGCCGTAGATGGGGTTCATCATCATGTGCTTCCACAGCAGCGCGTTGACCGCGGGCATGACGAAGAACGGTGAGATCAGCAGCACGCGCACGATGCCGCGGCCCGGAAAGGGCTCGTTCACCAATAGTGCAAGCAGCACGCCGAGCACCACCGTGATGACGATCACGCTGCCGATCAGCATCAGCGTGTTCCACGTTGCGGGCCAGAAGTCGGGGTCGGTAACGAAATAGTGAAAGTTCTCGATGCCCGCGAAGGTGCGCTCGCCGGGCTGCATGAGGTTGTAGTTCACGAACGAGAAGTACAACGTCATGGCAAGCGGCACGATCATCCACAGGAGGAGCGTGAGCACGGCAGGCGCCATGAGGGCCCGGGGCAGGAGTCGTTTCATGAGGAAGTCCCTTCTCGTTGTCTCTGGCACCTTCCCCCACTGGGGGGCGGCTGGGATGGGGGCTCCCGGATCAAGCGCCGCGGTGATCGATGCGCCGCGTGCCCCCACCCCTGCCCTCCCCCCCCCGAAGGGGAGGGAGCAAGGAAGAAAGCCGGCTTACTTGTAGTACCCAGCCTTCTTCATCTCACGCTCGGCCGCCGTCTGCGAAGTCTTCAGCGCCTGGTCCACCGTCACCTTGCCCGACAGCGCCGCGCTCATCTGCTGGCCCACCGCCACGCCGATGGCCTGGAACTCGGGAATGGCTGCGTACTGCACACCCACGTATGGGGATTTGGGCAGGGTGCTGTCGCTGAGGTTGGCCGTATCGATGGCCTTCTTCTCGGCCGCTGCAAACTTGGCGACCTTCTGGAACTCGGGGTTCGCGTAAGTCGACTTGCGCGTGCCGGTCGGCACCGAGCCCCAGCCATGCTCCTTGGCAACAAGGTTCACATACTCCTTGGAGGTCGCCCACTTCACGAAGGTCTGCGCGGCGGCGCCTTTGGTCGAGCTTGCGGGAATGGCCAGGTTCCAGGTCCACAGCCAGTTGGCGCCCTTGGGAGTGACGGCCACAGGTGCCTGTGCGAAGGCCACCTTGTCGGCCACCTTCGATTGTTTGGGGTCGCTGATGAACGAGGCGGCAATGGTCGCGTCCACCCACATGCCGCACTTGCCTTCGTTGAAGAGCGCAAGGTTCTCATTGAAGCTGTTGGCCGATGCGCCGGGCGGGCCATACGACTTCATCATGTCGACATAGAAGTTGATCGCGTCCTTCCAGGGCTTGGTGTCGATCTGCGGCTTCCACTGCATGTCGAACCACTGGCCGCCGTTGGTGTTGACCAGGGTGGTCAGGAACGCCATGTTGTCGCCCCAGCCCGGCTTGCCGCGCAGGCACATGCCGTACACGCCCGCCTTGGGGTCGTGGATCTTGCCGGCGAGCTCTTTCACCTGCGCCCAGGTGGGCTGCTCGGGCATCTGGAAGCCGACCTTGTCGGCCAGGTCCTTGCGGTACATGAGCATGGAGCTCTCGCCATAGAACGGTGCGGCGTAGAGCTTGCCTTCGTACGACAGGCCGGCGCGAATGGCGGGCAGCAGGTCGTCCGCGTCATAGGCTGCGTCGGTGGCAATGGGCTGGAGCCAGCCCTTCTTCGACCAGATCGGCGCTTCGTACAGGCCGATGGTCATCACGTCGAACTGGCCGCCCTTGGTCGCGATGTCGGTGGTCACGCGCTGGCGCAGCGTGCCTTCCTCGAGGGTCACCCACTTGAGCTTGATGTCGGGATTGGCTTTTTCGAAGAAGGGCGTCAGCTTTTGCATCTCGATCATGTGGCCGTTGTTCACGGTGGCAATCACGAGTTCGGTGGCGGCGTAGGAGGCGAGCCCCGTGCCGGCGAGTGCGAGGACGAGGCCCGCTTTCAGAAAACGCTTCATGTTGTCTCCTAGAGGTGAGCGACGCCCTATGTTTGGGTCGCCGTGGCGGGATTCTGGAGAAACGCGCTTGCGGCCTTGGTACTTGATTTGCCCATGGTGGTACTTTCATGCACCAATCGGCTAGGAGATTCCCTAGTTGGTGCAATACAGCATGGAAAGCTGCAATCCAAAGGCTTCAGGCACCGCCCAGCAGCTGCCGCCGAAACTGCGCCGCCGCTGGCGAAAGCGCGCGGTCCTGGCGGGTGATGAGGCAGATTGGCGGCACGCGCACCGGCAGTTCCACCGCCACCGTGCGCAGCACGCCCAGCCGCGCGTAATGGCCCGCCTGCGAAGCCGGCATTACGGCGGCCATGTCGGAGTTCTCGAGCAAGGCGGTAATGGCAATGGGCGATGCCGTTTCGATGATGTCCAGCCGCGCCTGGATGCCCGCCTCACGCATGGCCGCCTCGAAGCGGCCGCGCTGCGGCGAGCCGGGCGGCTGCAGCACCCATGACCAGTTCGCCATTTCGGCCAGCGTGACGGTCGCGCGCTCGAACACCGGGTGCGCGGCGCGCACTACCACCACCTGCGACTCGCCCAGGAGCGGCACGCTGGCGTACCTGGCCTCGTCGTGGCTGTCGGTAAGCCGGCCCAGCACCAGGTCGACGTCGCCCTGCTCGAGCTGCGCCTGCATCACATCGCTTGTTTCGACGATTACCGAGACGGCCACCTGCGGATGGCGGCGGTGGTACTCGACGAGCGCCGGCGCCAGCAGCTCGGGCACCGCGCCCGGCACGCTGCCCACGCGCAGCGAACCGCTGAGGCCCGAGCGCAGCGCGAGCATTTCCTCGCGGGCGCTGCCGAAGTCGCTGAGCACGCGGCGGGCGTAACGGATCAGTATCTCGCCGTACGGCGTGGGCTCCATGCCGCGCGCAAGGCGCTCGAAAAGCCTTTCGCCCAGCGAGTCTTCGAGCTGCTGCAGCAGCTTGGTAGCGGCCGGCTGGCTGATGTTCATGGCCTCGGCCGCGCGGCCCAGATGGCGGTGGGCGTCGAGCCGGGCCAACAGCAGCAACTGGCGCGGCCGCACATGGAGCATCAGCGATGCGTCGGTCAGGCCAGAACCAGATGTCATGCACAAAAGTATATGGAGCTTCGGGCTTTTTCGATTGGATCGGCAGCGCGAAGCTCCCTAAGCTGGCGCCAAACAAGCAGGAGACACCCCCGATGAAGCTTTCTTTTTTTCTTGCCCGCATGGCAAGCGCAGCCACCATGGCACTGATTGGCGCCGTGGCCGCTGCGCAGCCGGCGTATCCCGACAAGCCAGTGCGCATCATGGTCGGCGCCTCGCCCGGCGGCGGCACCGACATCCTGGCGCGCGTGCTGGCCGACAAGTTTGCGCCGGTACTCAAGCAGCCCGTGACGGTGGAGAACCGGCCCGGCGCCTCCAACACCATTGCCGGCGAACTCACCGCACGCGCGGCAGCCGACGGCACCACGCTGCTGCTGGCCACCAACACCGCGCAGGCAGTGGCGCCGCACATCCTCAAGCTCAAGTACGACCCGCTGAAAGACCTGCAGCCGATCGGCCTTGTGGCCGTAATGCCCAACGTGCTGGTGGTGTCGGCCACCTCGCCCTACAAGTCGGTCAAAGACCTGGTGGCGGCCATGGCAGCCAAGCCGGGCGGCTTGAAATACGCCTCGTCCGGCATCGGCAGCACGCAGCACGTGGGCGGCGAGGCCTTCAACCTCGCAACGGGCATGAAGTCGATCCATGTGCCTTACAAGGGCAGTTCGCAGGCACACATCGACATCATCGGCGGCGAAGTCGACATGATGTTCGACAGCACCTCTTCCGCCATGGGCCAGATCAAGGCCGGCAAGTTCCGCGCGCTGGCCGTGAGCGCGCCGCAACGCTCGCCCGAACTGCCCGACGTGCCCACGCTCGCCGAGCAAGGCATCAAAGGCGCCGACGTGTCCACCTGGTACGGGCTCTACGTGACGGCCGGCACGCCGCGTCCCGTGGTGGAGCGGCTCGGTACGGAGCTCACCCGCACGCTCAAGCTGCCCGATGTGCAGGGGCGCATCAAAGGCCTCGGCGGCGAGCCCGGCGTGATCACCGGCGAAGCTTTTGCGGCAATGAACAAGCAGGAGTTCGACCACTACGGGCAGCTCGTGCGCGACGCCAACATCAAGGCCGAATGAGGCTTTGCGTTTTTTCTTCCGTCCTTCCCTTTCCTCCACTTCCTTCCTGACGACATGTCCACCCCATCGAAGACCCCGAGCGTGATCTCCGCCAAGCCCCGCATCGCCGTGCTGCTCGGCGACCCGAGCGGCATCGGCCCCGAGATGGCTGTAAAGCTGCTCGCGCGCCAACGCAACCTGGACGCCGCGCGCGTGCTGCTGATTGCCGACCCGATGGTGCTGGCCGCAGGCGAGCGCGTGGCGGGCGTGAAGCTCGACCCGCTTCAGATCGACCGATTCGACGACCTGCGCTTCGAGGACGGCCGCCCCACGCTGCTCCTGCGCGACTGGATGGAAGGCCGGGAGCCGGTGCTCGGCGAATCGAACGAGGCTTCAGGCCGCGCCTCCTTCGAAGCACTGGAGCTCGCCACCGCGGCGGTGCGGCGCGGGCAGGCCGACGGCATTCTCTTCGCGCCGCTCAACAAGCACTCGCTTCGCCTGGGCGGTCTGGTGCATGAAGACGAGCTGCGCTACATGCAGGAGCGTTTCGCGGTGAAGGGATTCGTCTGCGAGTTCAACCTGACGGGTTCGCTCTGGACTTCGCGCGTGACCTCGCACATTCCGCTGAAAGACGTGGCAAGCCACATCACGAGGGAGGGCGTGAGCGATGCGGTGAAGATCATTGCATCGGCCCTGCGCCGTGCCGGAGTGGCGCAGCCTCGCATTGCGGTAACGGGGCTCAACCCGCACGCAGGCGACGGCGGCTCCATTGGCATGGAAGAAATCGAGATCATCGCGCCGACCATCGAACAACTGCGTGCCGAAGGCTTCGACGCTCGCGGTCCGTTCTCACCCGACACGGTGTTCATCGGCGCCCGCCGCGGCGATGTGGATGCGGTGGTGTCGATGTACCACGACCAGGGCCAGATTGCGATGAAGCTCATGGGCTTCGAGCAGGGCGTAACGCTGCACGGCGGCCTGCCGGTTCCGGTGGCCACCTCGGCCAGCGGCAGCGCTTTCGACATTGCCGGCAAGGGGGTTGCGCAGATTGAAGGTCTGCAGCAGGCCTTCGACTTGTGCGTGCGAATGGCCAGTGGCTCGCCTGTCCGGACGGTTGCAGAAGCTGCTACTGCTTGAGGAATAGCGCCGCTTTTCAGGACGTGTGCGCAGGGCGCGCTACTGGTGCATCGCTGATCAGCCACCGCTCTTTGCAACGCTCCCGTCGATGGGGTGCCTTGCGCAGCGAAATAAAGGAGGAGGCCGCAGGCCGGGGGACATTCGCGGAGTAAGGTACCTCGTCGGCGGGTGCGCCGCCCTGAATATCCCCGGCGGCCCTAGAAACCGAAGCAGCTCAGGCCCCCAGCCGCTTCAGCAGCCCGGCCGTCGAGGCATCAAGCCCCATGATGTCGCCCGTCGCCAAGCGCGGTTCGATGTCCTTAGCAAGCACCTTGCCGAGCTCCACACCCCACTGGTCGAAGCTGTTGATACCCCACAGCGCACCACTGGTGAACACGCGATGTTCATACAGCGCGAGAAACGCACCGAGCGATTCTGGCGTGAGCTTCTCGAAGACAAAGAAGGTGCTCGGCCGGTTGCCCGGAAAGTTCTTGTGGCCGCCGGCGTCGAGCTTTCCGACCATCAATGCCTGCGCCTGTGCGAGCGCATTGGCCAGCAGCTTGGCGTGGTGGCCTTCGAGGGTGTGTGCTGGGTCGCGCACCGCCACGAACTCGAGCGGGATCACATCCGTGCCTTGGTGCAGCATCTGGAAGTAGGCGTGCTGGCCATTGGTGCCGGGCTCGCCCCAGAGCACCGGCGAAGTGCCCAAGCCATTCGGCAGCGGCTCGCCGCTTGCGTCGACCTGCTTGCCGTTGCTCTCCATCTCGAGCTGCTGCAGGTAGGCCGGCAAGCGCTTCAGGGCGCTGTGGTACGGCGCAATTCCGCGGCTGGTGAACTTGTGGAAGTTGCGGTACCAGACGTCGAGCAGGCCCAGGCGCACAGGCAGGTTCTTCTCTAGCGGGGCGGTGCGAAAGTGCTCGTCCATGGCGTGGGCACCCGCCAGCAGCCGGCGGAAACCGTCGGCGCCGATTGCCAGTGCAATCGGCAGGCCGATGGCCGACCACAGCGAATAGCGGCCGCCCACCCAGTCCCAGAAACCGAAGGTGGTGTCGATGCCGAATTGCTTCGCGGCCGCCACATTGGTGGTGAGCGCGGCAAAGTGGCCGGCGATGTCCGTGCCGCCCGACTGCTCGTACCAGCGCTTGGCCGAGAGCGCATTGGTCATCGTCTCTGTCGTTGTGAAGGTCTTGGAAGCAATGAGGAACAGCGTGTGCTCGGGTGCCAGGTCGCGCAGCACGCCGTCGAGCTCGTGGCCGTCGACGTTCGAGACGAAGTGGAAGCGCTTGCCCGGTGCAACGAACTCGGCCAGCGCGATTACCGCCATTTGCGGGCCGAGATCGGAGCCGCCGATGCCGATGTTGACCACATCGGTAATGGTGTGGTCGCTGCGCACCTTCTCCGCATAGGCCAGCATCGCGTCGAGCGTGGCGTGCACTTCGCGCAGTTCGGGCGCAGTTTTGCCGACCGCGGCATTTGCAGGCGCGCGCAGCAACGTGTGCAGCACGGCGCGGTCCTCGGTGTTGTTGATGTGCTCGCCGGCAAACATGGCATCGCGATGCGCCTCCAGGCCGCATTCGCGGGCCAGCGTGAACAGCATTTCTTCGATGCGCGCGTCGATCAGGTTTTTCGACAGGTCGGCAAAAACACAGGGCGCCTCCTGGCTGAAGCGCTCGAAGCGCCCCGCGTCGTCAACGAAGGCATGCCGCACGTCGAACTGCCGGCCGGCGGTTTCGAAGTAGCTCTGCAGTTGCGCCCACGCGGGCGCTCGGTCGCAACGAACGGTCATGGCCATAGTTACTTGCCGCTTTCCTGCATGAGTTTTTCCAGCTTCACGGCGTCGGCCGCAAAGGCGCGAATGCCCTCTGCGAGCTTCTCGGTGGCCATGGCGTCTTCGTTGAGCGCAAAGCGGAAGCCGGCTTCGTCGTAGCTCAGCTTCTGTGCGTTGGCTGCTCCGGCGGCCTTGCTGGCGTCGAGTGCGTGTGCCAGCGGCTCGTTGCTTGCGGCAAGTTCGGCCAGCAGTTCGGGGCTGATGGTCAGCAAGTCGCAACCGGCCAGCGCCTGGATCTGTCCCACATTGCGAAAGCTCGCACCCATGACCTCGGTCTTGATGCCGTGCTGCTTGTAGTAGTTGAAGATTTCGCGCACCGACTTGACCCCCGGATCGTTCGCGCCCGCATTGGCGGCCTCATCCCAGTTGGCGCCGGCGGACTTCTTGTACCAGTCGTAGATGCGGCCCACAAAGGGAGAGATGAGCTGTACGCCGGCTTCGGCACAAGCCACTGCCTGCGCAAACGAAAACAGCAGCGTGAGGTTGGTGCGGATGCCCTTCTGCTCGAGCGCGCGCGCCGCCTGAATGCCTTCCCACGTAGAGGCCACCTTGATCAGCAGGCGCTTCTCGGTGTCGATTCCTTCGGCCTTGTAGAGCGCCACGATGCGCTCGCCGCGTGCAATGGTGGCGGCCGTGTCGAACGAAAGGCGGGCATCGACCTCGGTCGACACACGGCCCGGAATGATCGAAAGAATTTCGGCGCCGAAGCGCACCAGCAGCCGGTCGATCACCTCATCCAGCGGCTTGCCGTCGTGCTTCTTGACGGCGTCGTCGAGCAGTGGCCGGTACTCGGGCTTTTGCACTGCCTTGAGGATGAGCGACGGATTGGTGGTCGCGTCCTGCGGCTTGGAAATGCTGAGTTGCTTGAAGTCGCCGGTGTCGGCGACCACGGTGGTCCATTGACGGAGAGCATCGAGTTGATTCATGTCGAAGATTATCCTGTGCGGGTGATGACAAGTCCTGCACGCTGTTGCGCTGGGGCCGATGTTTTCATGCGCACCGTAGCACGGCTCTTCGCTCTGCTGCATCGGCCTTCGGCCGACAGGGTTGTACGCCGGCTGCCCTGCCCTACATGGGCTGTGGTCCGCCGCTGACGGCAGCGCTTGCGTTCGCGGGCTAGGCTGCGGCTTCCCGCCTTGATGCTTTCGACTGACTACAGGAGTGCCTCCAATGTCCTTCCGCCACCGCACCGCAGCCTCCGCCGCGGCGAACCGCGCTCCGTTCGACGACCGCCGCACCAGCTCCGCCATTGGCACGCTGGCCACCGCCTTCGTGGTGGGTGGCGTTGCAACCTGGCTCGCGCTCGGTGCCGGACGTACTGCCCGTGCGCAAGTGCCCGGCCCTGCCGACGGAGCACCGCTCATGCGCGCCCCGCTGCAGGTAGTGGCGCCGGTGGACATACAGCGCTACGCCGGGCTGTGGCACGAACAGGCCCGGCTACCCAACCGCTTTCAGAAGCAGTGCGCCGGCCCGGTAACCGCCGAATACACCCCACAGCCCGACGGAACGCTGCAGGTCATCAATCGCTGCGTTCGGCCCGACGGCAACTTTGACGAGGCGGTAGGCACGGCACGCGTGGTGCCGGTGGCAGGCCAGCCGGGCGCAGGCCGCCTGGAGGTGCGCTTTGCGCCTTCGTGGCTGAGCTGGCTGCCGATGGTGTGGGGCGACTACTGGATCCTGAAGCTCGACCGCGACTACCAGGTGGCGCTGGTCGGCACGCCGGATCGCCAGTACCTTTGGGTTCTTTCGCGTGCCCCGCGCCTGGAAGACGATGTGCTGAAGGCCGAGCTGGACTACGCTGCCAGCCTCGGATTCGACACCGCCAAGGTGGTGCTTACCGGGCGATAGCCGAACCTGCCGGCAGATAGCGCCCCAGTTGCGCCGCCAGCGCGGCGGGATGGGTGCAGTGAATGGCGTGCCAGCCAAAGGCGCGCGCCGCTTCCACGTTGGCGGCCGAATCGTCGATGAACACCGTCTGCTGCGGATCGAGCGCATGGCGCACGGCCAGCAGCTCGTAGATTTCGCGCTGGGGCTTGATGAACTTCACATCGCCCGAAAACACGCCGCCGTCGAACCGGTGTATGAAGCCGTGCCGGCGTTCAACAGCCCGTGCATACGGCCCTGGCATGTTCGAGAGGTAGTAAAGGCGCAGCGCCTCGCCGGCGTCCCGCCGCGCGAACAGCCCTTCCAGCAGGTCGAGAGTGACCGGAATCGCCTCCAGGCGCTCGCCCAGCGTGCCGAGCATCTCGTGAAGGCGTGCGACAGGAAGCGACAGCCGCTGGGCCATGCGTGCAATGGCGTCTTCGAGCGAGCGCGTGCCGCAGTCGAAGCACATCCAGTCGTCGTGATGAAAGAGCGCGCGGCCCAACGCCGCGGCGGCAAGCTCAGTGGGCGCGTGTTCGGGAAGATGGGTCTGCACCAGCCGAGTGGGCTCCCATGCCAGCAGCACAGCGCCAAGATCGAAAACCACGTTCATGGCGCCATTGTTTCATGCGCCGGGCACCACGCTGACGCCATGCGCCGCCAGCGACAGCGAGGCTTGCGCGCCCGCGGCCAAGGGGCGCGAAAGATCGGTCGACACCACGAACACCGGACCCAGCGAGGTGTCGAATCCGTATTCGTAGAAGCTGCCCAGGTAAGCGGCCTTCCGCAGCGTGGCGGGCAGGCCGCCTGGAGCCCCGGCGGCACCAATCTCCCACGCCTCGGGCCGCACCGCCACCTTTACGGCGCCGGGAGCCACCGCATGGCGCGGCTGCAGGCGCAGCGGGCCGACCGCAACGCTTCCATCGGCCTGCGCAACGGCCGGAAAAACCATCGCCTCGCCCATGAAGCCGGCGACAAACTCGCTCTCCGGCCGTCCATAGAGTTGCTCGGGAGTGCCGCGCTGGGCGATCACGCCGTGGTCCATCACGATGATCTGGTCGCTCACCGCGAGGGCCTCGCTCTGGTCGTGCGTGACATAGGCCACCGTGAGCTTCAGGCGCTGCTGCAGTGCACGGATCTCTTCGCGCATTTCGCGGCGCAGGCGGGCGTCGAGGTTGGAAAGCGGCTCGTCGAACAGCAGTACAGCGGGCTCCAGCACCAGCGCGCGCGCCAATGCGACGCGCTGCTGCTGGCCACCCGAAAGCTCGCTGGGCAGCCGATCGTCGAACCCCACCAGGCCCACGCCCTTGAGCGCATCGCGTGCGCGAACGGTGGCCTCGTCCTTCTTGACACCGCTCATGCGCAGGCCGTAGCCCACGTTCTCGATCACGTTCATGTGGGGAAACAACGCGTAGCTCTGGAACATCATGCTCACGTTGCGCTCGCCCGGCCCGAGCGTGGTGACATCGCGTCCGCCCATCAGGATCGAGCCCGACGTCGGCGATTCGAGCCCCGCGATCATGCGCAGCGTAGTCGTCTTGCCGCAGCCGGAAGGCCCGAGGATGGTGGTGAGTGTGCCGACCGGCACCTCGAAGCTGATGCCCTTGACCGCCAGCGGGCCGTTCTTGTCGGTGCCGTAGCGCTTGGTGACGTTGCGAAACTCGATGCCGTTGCTCATGTGTGTTCTTCTCCCGGTCAATGCACCACGGGCGCTGCCACCACCGGCACGCCTGCTTTGCGCCGCCCCAGCTTGCGCTCCCCGACCACCCATTGCACCAGCGCAATCGCCAGCGACATCAGGATCATGAGCACCGTGCAGTAGGCCAGCGCAATGCCGTAGTCGCCGTTGCCCACGCGGCCGATGATGTAGGTGGTGGCAAGCTCGTTCTCGGCGGTGACCAGGAAAATCACCGCGCTCACCGTGGTCATGGCCCGCACGAAGCTGTAGACCAGCGCGGCCACCAGTGCAGGCTTCAAGAGCGGCAGCACCACCCTGAACAGCGTTTGCGATGTGGATGCCCGCAACATCAGCGAGGCCTCGTCGAGCGAGCGGTCGAGCTGCTTGAAGGCCGCGGTGCCGGCCCGCACCCCCACCGGTAAATTGCGGAACATGAAGCACAGCACGATGATGAGCCCGGTGCCCGTCAACTCGAACGGCGGAACGTTGAAGGCCAGGATATAGCTCACGCCCAGCACCGTACCCGGAATGGCAAAGGCCAGCAGCGCACCAAACTCGAACATGCCCTGCCCCTTGAACTCGTTGCGGGCCAGCAGCCATGCAATGAGCAGGCCGAGAGCCGCGGTGATGGGCGCAGATATTCCCGCGAGCTTGAGCGTGGTGATGAGCGAGTTCCACGCCGTGCCGGCCCACACCAGCCCGAACTGGCCCCACTCCAACGCGAACGCGCTCCTGAAGTGATTGAGCGTGAAGCTGTAGTCGCGGCCCCAGGTCTGCACAAAGCCGCCCGCAAAGGCGAACAGGTAGACCACGGCAGTAAAGGCAATCCACGGCAGTGCGATGCACTGGATGGTGCGGCGCACGCCGTCTGGCAGCGCCATTGCAATGCCCGCATCGCCCTTGCCGCTCACCGTGGTGTAGTTCTGCTTGCCGAGCACACCGCGCTGCAGCGCGAACACGCCAAGCGCAAAAAGCGTGAGCACCCATGCCAGCGAAGCCGCGCGGCCCTGGTCGTACTGCGCGCCGACAATGGCAAAGAAGATGTCGGTCGACAGCACCGAGAACTGGCCGCCGACCACCACCGGGTTGCCGAAGTCCGCAATGCTTTCGATGAAGCCGACCAGGAACGCATTGGCCAACCCCGGCTTCAACAACGGGAGCGTAATGGTGAAGAAGGTGCGGCGCCGGTCGGCGCGCAGCATCTGCGCGGCCTCTTCCAGGCTGGGCGCGATGCCTTGCACCACGCCGCGCATGATCATGAAAGCAATGGGCGTAAAGGCGAAGAGCTGCGCCACCAGCACACCCGGCATGCCGTAGAACCAGCGCGTCGGCTCGATGCCGAAGACGTTCTCGAGCAGTTGGTTGACGATGCCCGCACGGCCGAACAGCAGGATGAGACCCAGGCCCACCACAAAGGGCGGCGTGATGATGGGCAGCAGCGCCAGCACCCGCAGCACGCCCTGTCCGCGCTTGCTGCCACGCTCGGCCATCAATGCCATCAGCGTGCCGAGAAACGTGGTGCCGGCCGCCGTGAGCAAGGCCAGCACCAGCGTGTTCCATGCAACACCGCAGCGCACGCCACCTGCAACGCAGCCCAGGCCCCAGATACGCTCGGTAAACACCCGTGCGGCAAAGGCTGTGATCGACCATCGGCCGTCTTCGTCGAAAAACGCACCCGCCAGCGCCTTGCTGACCGGGTAAGCAATGAACAGCGCCATCAGCACGCCGCAGCCGATGACGGCAGCAGCCACGAACAGGTCGCCCTTGAAGAGCCCGAGCCGCGCAATGCCGAACGCCGCCAGCAGCGTGAGCGCGGTGAGCGCCACGAAGCCGCCCGCGCCAATGCCGAACTGGTTGACGGCCAGCTCGCCGAACTGCGTGTTGAGGGCTGCAACGCTCCAGCCGCGCGCGCCAATCGTGAAGCCCGCAACTGCAAGGCCTATGGCGCCCAAGGCACCGCCTGCCAGCAACCAGCGCCCTTGCGGCCGGCCGGCCGGCAGCCACGCGCCGATGGCGCACATGGCCAGCCCCGCGAGGCCTATGAAGAGCCAGCTGCGGCCTTGCGTGGCCGCCTGCATCAAGCCGTTGGCGCCCTCGGCTTGGCCAAACACCTGGGGAACGGCCTCGTACCAGGTCGAATCCTGGATCGCGTACCAGGGCAGCACGAGGTAGGCCGCAAAGCCCAGTGCCACCCAGGCCCATATCCAGCGCTGCGAGCGCCGGGCCGAAGCTGCGGCAGCCGGATTGACCGGCGCGGCGCCGGCAACGAAGGTGCCCACTTAGCGCGGCAGCGAGTTGACGTCTTTTTCCCAGCGCGCAATGAGGCGCCGGCGCTCGGCGCTGGCACCGTACTTGGCGTAGTCGTAGTTGATGAACTTGATCTTCTTGAAATCCGGAATGCGCGGATCGAGCTTGGCAGTGCTGTTGCTGGGCAGCTGGAACTGCTTGTTGGCGGCGCCAAGCTCCTGCGCGCCGGGCGTCAGGGCCCATTCGTAGAACTTTTTCGCGGCCTCGAGATTGCGGGCGCCCTTGATGATGCTCATGGAGCCGATTTCGGCGCCTGTGCCGTCGCTGGGGGTGATTGTCTCGACCGGAAAGCCCTGCATCTTCTCGCCCGGCCCGTCGTGCACGAAGCTGATGGAAACGGCTGTTTCGCCGCGGGCCACCGCCTTGATGGGGCCGGTGCCCGAACGGGTGTACTGCCCCACGTTCTTGTGCAGCGCCTTCAGGTAGTCGAAGGCCTTGTCCTCGCCCATGAGCTGCACCAGCGTGGCAATCATGGTGTAGGCCGTACCGCTGGAGGCAGGGTTGGCTACCTGGATATCGCCCTTGTATTCGGGCTTGAGCAGGTCGGCCCAGGTCTTGGGTACGGGCAGCTTTTTCTTGGCAAGCAGCTCGGGGTTGTAGCCGAAGCCCAGCGGGCCCGAATAGATGCCGACTGTCTTGTAGCTCGACTGCTTGGCCTGCTGTTGCGCCCAGGGGTGAAGCTGCGCCAGCGTGGGCGACTTGTATTCGAGCGTGAGGCCTTGCTCGGCCGCCTGCAGGTGCGGATCGCCGGTGCCGCCAAACCACACATCGGTCTTGGGGTTGTCCTTTTCGGCAATGAGCTGAGCGAGCGCCTCGCCAGAGCCCTTGAGCGACATATTGATGCGGGTACCGGTGGTGCGTGCGTACACCGTGGCAATCACGTTGCACCATTCGGCCTGTACGGAGCAGATCACGTTGACCGTGCCCTGCGCCGACGCAGCGGCCGACAAACCCACCAATGCCGCTGCAGTAAAAAGCTTCTTCATGTGAAAACCTCGCCTCGAAAACAAAAATAGGCCTCCCGGCCGGGGTGGAGCGTAGCTTTCGTACAGGTTTCATGAATCGGTACAAGTACCATTCGGTCAACGAGCCCACTCGGCACCAAGACAAAAGGAAATTCGACACATGAGCTTCGATCTCGTTCTGTTCGGCGGTACTGGCGATCTTGCATGGCGCAAGCTGATGCCCGCGCTGTTCCAGGCCTTCAGGCACGGCAGCCTGCCGAAAGACGGACGCATCGTGGGCGTGGCGCGGGACGACCTCTCGGACGACCAGTACCGCGAACTGATCCAGTCGCGCTTCAACGCAGTCGAAGGTGCCAAGCGCCCTTCGGCCGAAGAATTCGAGAAGTTCGCCTCGCTGCTGCACTACCTGCGCATGGACCTGTCCAAGCCGGCCGACTACACACGGCTTGCCGACTTGCTGAAGCAACGCAATGCCGATACGGTGGTGATGTACGTGGCCACGGCACCTGCGCTTTTTACCCAGGTGGTGGAGCAGATTGCCGCGGCGGGCCTCAACGGGCCGACGACGCGCATGGTGCTCGAAAAGCCACTGGGACACGACCTGGCGTCGAACCGCGCAATCAACGCCGCAGTCTGCAAGGTGCTCGAGGAAAAGCAGGTTTTTCGCATCGACCACTACCTGGGCAAGCCTTCGGTGCAGAACCTGTTCGCCATGCGTTTCGGCAATGCGCTGTTCGAGCCGATCTGGCGCCGCGAGCACATCGCGAACATCCAGATCACGATTGCGGAAGACCTGGGCGTTGAAAAGCGAGGCGCCTTCTATGACCAGACCGGCGCCCTGCGCGACATGGTGCAGAACCACGCGCTGCAGCTGGTCTGCGCCATTGGCATGGAGCCGCCGATCAACTCGCATGCCGACGCCATTCGCGACGAAAAGCTCAAGGTGCTGCGCGCGCTCAAGCCGTGGACACCCGAAACGCTCGGCCTGCATGCCATTCGTGGGCAGTACACGGCAGGCACGGCCTACGGCGAGCGTGTGCCGGGCTATCGGGACGAGCCCGGCGTCGATCCCGACAGCCGCACCGAGACCTTCGTGGCGCTGCGCACCGAAATCGCCAACTGGCGGTGGGCGGGCGTGCCGCTCTACATTCGCACCGGCAAGCGGCTGGCCTCGCGCGATGCACGCATCGAGGTGAACTTCCGGCCGACGCCGCACGCGATTTATCGTGCGCCATCGGGCGCAGTCAACAAACTGGTGATCAACCTGCAGCCCAAGGACGGGCTCGAACTGCACATGCTTGCACAGGCGCAGGACAACCGGCGCAGCAATGGCCACCAGAGCGCCGCGCAATTGGCACCGGTGCAGCTCGACCTGGACTTCGACAAGCGCTTTGGCGCCGAGCGCGTGGGCGCCTACGAACGGCTGCTGCTCGATGTGATCGACGGGCGCCTGAACCTGTTCGTGCGCAGCGACGAGCAGGAAGAAGCGTGGCGCTGGGTCGAGCCGCTGATCGACAGCTGGGCATCGGATGGCGGACCTCGTCCTTATGCGGCCGGAACCTGGGGCCCCAGCGCGTCGAGCGCGATGATTGCGCGCGACGGTTTCTCCTGGGGCGAGGAGCAGTAGGCCGACGTCAGCCGAACTGAATGCAGCGCATGCTCAGCGTGCCTGACTGAAAGCCTTCGTAAACCGTTTTCGCGCGCTCGCCGGCGCCCGAGGCGCCGAGCGCGTACAGAAACGGAAAGTAGTGGTCAGGCATTGCGACAGCGGTCGCGGCGCCTTCCAGCTTTTCGTAGGCGACCAGTGCTCGGTCGTCCCGGCCCGCCAGCGCGGCCTTTACCGCGTTATCGAACCCTTGCGCCCACGGTCTGCTGGCCATGAGCCCGTCGGGCGTGCCGCGATCGGTGGCGCGCAGGTTGTGCACCACGTTGCCGCTTCCCATCACCAGCACACCCTTGTCGCGCAGCGCCGCCAGATCGCGGCCGATGGCGTAGTGAAACGCCGCCGGCTTGTCGTAGTCGATGCTGAGCTGGAACACGGGAATGTCGGCCTTGGGGTACAGGTGCCTCAGCACCGTCCACGTTCCATGGTCCAGGCCCCATTGCTGCGTGGCCACAACCGGCGCCTGCTTGACCGCGCCGATGGTCTCGCGCGCCAGCGCGGGATGGCCGGGCGCCGGGTAGTCGATATCGAAAAGCGCCTGTGGAAAGCCGCCAAAATCGTGAATCGTCTTTGGCCGCTCCTGCATTCCGACACCGGTGGCACCGCGGCTCAACCAGTGGGCCGATACGCTCAGAATGGCCGAAGGCCGCGGAAGCTCTTTGCCCCATGCAGCCAGGCGCCGGGTGAAGGCGTTGTCGGCCAGCGCGTTCATGGGCGAGCCGTGGCCGATGAATATGACGGGTATGCGCCGCGCCGGGGCATCGGCGGCATGGGACAACGAACAAAGGGATGCAAGCGTCGCGGTTGCACCGAGCGCGGAACTCATCAGAAAACCGCGGCGGCCGAGTTCCGTTCGCATTGCCTGGTCGCTGTCTTGCGTGCCTTCGCTCGGGTGCATCTTCATTGTCATGGCCGCACTCTGCGCCAGTTTGCCGCGCAGCTCAGTGCGTTTGCGCACACCTTTAGTTAAATGCGGCCTTCCTCCGCCGCATGGCAAGCCACCTGCACGCCCTTGATGTTCAAGAGCTTCGGCCGCTCGGCCGAGCACCGGGCATTCGCATGCGGGCAGCGCGGATGAAACGCACAGCCCGCAGGCGGATTGAGCGGGTTCGGCACCTCGCCCCGAACCGGCGTGCGTGCGCGGCCGGTGTGCTTCATTTGCGGAATGGCGTCCAGCAGCATGCGCGTGTACGGGTGCTGCGGCTCGGCAAAAAGCTTTTGCTTGTCCGCCACCTCGACCAGCCGGCCCAGGTACATCACGCCGACCTGGTCGGCCACGTGCCGCACCACCGCGAGGTTGTGCGAGATGAAGAGATAGGTGAGCCCCTGCTGGCGCTGCAGGTCTTTCATGATGTTGAGCACCTGCGCCTGCACGCTCACGTCGAGCGCGGACGTGGGCTCGTCGCACACCAGGAACTCGGGCTGCGTGGCGAGCGCCCGCGCAATTGAAATGCGCTGCCGCTGGCCGCCCGAGAACTGGTGGGGGTACTTGCTCATGTCCAGCGGCGAAAGGCCGACGGATTTGAGCAGTTCGCCCACGCGTTCACGCAGCTCTGCCTTGCCGCTCAGGATGCCATGCTCGCGCAGCGGCTCTCCAATGATGTCTTCGACGATCCAGCGCGGGTTCAAGCTCGCGTACGGGTCCTGGAAGATCATCTGGATGCGGCGGCGCAACTTGCGGCCTTCGGCCGTCTTGAACGCGGCGTGCGCATCCTGTCCGTCGAACTGCAGGCCGCCTCGCGTCGGTGCATACAGGCCGACAAGCAAGCGCGCCACGGTGCTCTTGCCGCAGCCCGACTCACCGACCAGTGCCAGCGTCTTGCCGCGCTCAATGGAAAAACTCACGCCATCCACCGCGTGCAGCAGCACGCGCGGCTTGCGTTCGAGCACGCGGTTGAGCCAGGGCGGCGACACATCGAAAGTGCGGGCAAGGTCGTGGGCGACGACGAGCGGCTCGCCGCCTCCTGCGGTGAGTGCGGGGTTGGGTGCGAGTACTGCGCTCATCGGGTGACCTCTGCAATCGGTGCCACCGCATCGGGAACGGCGCGTTCGCCGGCAAGCTGCGCATCGTGATGCCGGGCCGCGAGTTCGGCCTGGCCCTTGTGCGGATCGGCGGCATCGTGCAGCCAGCAGGCGGCGCGCGTGGCGCCGGCATGCATGAGCTCGGGCCGCTCTGAAAGGCAGCGTGCAAATGTGCGCGGGCAGCGCGGGTTGTAGGCGCAGCCCTGCGGAATGGCATTGAGCCGCGGCATGGCGCCGTCGATCTGGTTCAGGCGCTCGCGGTCGCTGGCCATGTCGGGAATCGACGCCATCAAGCCCGAGGTGTAGGGATGCGCCGGCTGGTGAATCACCTCGTGCACCGGGCCGATCTCGGCGACGCGGCCCGCATACATCACGGCCACGCGGTCGCAGGTTTCGGCGATCACGCCCATGTCGTGCGTGATCAGCATCACGGCGGCGCCGCGCTCCTTGCAGACACGCTTGAGCAGCTGGATGATCTGCGCCTGGATGGACACGTCCAGCGCGGTGGTCGGCTCGTCGGCGACGATGAGCTTGGGCTCGGCCGCCAGCGCCAGTGCAATGACCACGCGCTGGCGCATGCCACCCGAAAACTGATGCGGAAAATGATCGATGCGCTGCTCGGCGGCCGGAATACCGGTGTCCTGCAGAAGGCCGATGGCGCGGCGCCGCGCCTCGGCTTCGGTCACCGGCAGATGGGTGCGAATGGTTTCGACCAACTGGCGGCCCACGGTGTAGAGCGGGTTGAGCGAAGTGAGCGGGTCTTGAAAAATCGCGCCGATCTTGCGGCCGCGAATGGGGCGCATCGCATCGAAGCCCAGGTTGTCGATGCGCTGGCCTTCGAGCACGATTTCTCCGCTGGCCACGCGGCCCGGCGGTTCGAGCAGCCCGATGATGGCGGCACCGGTGAGCGACTTGCCGGCACCCGATTCGCCCACCACGCCCAGGATTTCACCGGGTGCAATGTCGAACGAAATGCCGTCGAGCGCGCGCAGCGTACCGCGGCGATGCGGAAACTCGACGACGAGGTTTTTGACCTGGAGCAGCGTCATGTGGCGTTGTCCTTTTTGGTTTCAGCGCAGGCGCGGGTTGAGGGCGTCCCGCAGCCAGTCGCCGAGCAGGTTCACGCTGAGCGCAATCAGCACCAGCATCAACCCGGGAAACACGGTAATCCACCATTCGCCCGAGAACAGGTACTGGTTGCCGATACTGATCAACGTGCCAAGCGAAGGAGATGTCGGCGGCACGCCGACGCCGAGGAACGACAGGGTCGCCTCGGTGATGATGGCGGTGGCCACCTGAATGGTTGCAAGCACCATCACCGGTCCCATCACGTTGGGCAGCACGTGGCGCAGCATGATGCGCAGCGGCGCCACGCCGGTCACGCGGGCTGCCTGCACGTATTCCTTGTTGCGCTCCACCAGCGTGGAGCCACGCACCGTACGCGCGTATTGCACCCAGCCCGTCAAAGAAATGGAGATGATGAGCACGCCGAACGCGAGCGACTCATGGGCGCCCGGAAACAGAGCGCGGCCGACGCCCGCGATGAGCAGTGCCACCAGAATGGGCGGAAACGACAGCATCACGTCGCATACGCGCATCAGGAAAGAGTCGAGCCAGCCGCCGAGAAAGCCCGCGAGCAGGCCGAACACGACGCCGACTGTGATCGACAGCAACACGGAGACGACGCCGACGATCAACGAGATGCGTGCGCCGTAGATCACGGCCGAGAGAATGTCGCGGCCTTGGTCATCTGTGCCAAGCAGGTACTTGGAAGAGCCATCGGCGCTCCATGCGGGCGGCAGGCGAGCATCGCCCAGTTCGAGCGTGGCAAGGTCGAACGGGTTGTGCGGCGACACCCATCCGGCAAAGACCGCGCAGAACACGCAGGCCAGCGCGATGAGCGCCGCGCCGATTGCCACGGGCGAAGTACGGAAGCTGTAGCCGACGTCGCTGTCGAACCAGCGGGCAAGTGTTTTTTTCATCGTGTAGCAAAAGGAATGGGCCCGCAAGAAGCGGGCCCATGGTCAGGCCGCCCGGTGGACGGCCGGTGGAATCACGGCTTGATGCTCATCCACTTGAAGTACATGAAGTTGTCGGCCAGTTGCACCAGCTCGACCTTCTTGCTCACGCCCCATGCCAGCGACTGCTGGTGCAGCGGCAACGTGCCGATGTCGTCCGCATGGATCTTGAAGGCTTCCTTGATCAGCTCGTTGCGCTTGGTCTTGTCGCTTTCGGACTGGATCTTCTTCGTCAGTTCGTCGAGCTTGGGATTGCAGTACGCACCCAGGTTGAACTGGCCGGTGCCCTTGTCGTCCGGGCAGGCGGTGAGCGAGCTCAACGCGTTGTGCGAGTCGTAGGTGGTCGGGGTCCAGCCCAGCATGTAGAAGCTGGTGTCGCGGCGCAGGATCTTGGGGAAGTAGGTACCCTTGGTCTCCGCGGCCAGGTTGATCTTGACGTTGATCTTCGCAAGGTTGGCAGCCACGCTCTGGCAGATCTGGCCGTCGTTCACGTAGCGGTCGTTCGGGCAGTTCATCGTCACTTCAAAGCCGTTCGGGTAGCCGGCCTCGATCATGAGCTTCTTGGCGGCTTCGACGTCAAAGGGAAGGCGCTTGTCCTGCTCGGCCGTCCAGCCGTTGATGCCGGGGCCGACCAGGAGGCCGGTCGGACGCGAAGCGCCGCGCATCACGGTGCGCTGGATGCCGGCGATGTCGATGGCCTGGTAGACGGCCTGCCGCACGCGCTTGTCCTTGAACGGATTCTTGCCCTTGATGTTGGAGTACAGCAGTTCGTCGCGCTTCTGGTCCATGCCCAGGAAAATGGTGCGCAGTTCAGGGCCGGTAATGACGCGGGCGGTAGGCGCCGCATTGATGCGCGCAATGTCTTGCACGGGTACCGGCTCCATCACGTCGACCTCGCCCGAGACCAGTGCGGCCACGCGGGTGGCGGGGTTGGCGATGGGCGTGAAGACGATTTCTTGCGCGTTGCCGTCGATCTTGCCCCAGTAGGTGCCGTTGCGCGAGAACACGGTGCGCACGTTGGGCTGGCGCTCGCGCACGCGGAACGGGCCGGTGCCGTTGGCCTTGAACGATGCGGTGTTCTCGATGCCCTTGCGGCGGTCGACAGGCTTGGTGGCCTGGTTTTCCTCGCACCACTTCTTGCTCATGATCATGGTGAGCGAGATCACGTCGGGAAGGATCGGGAACGGGCCGTTGGTTTCGATCTCGACGGCGAGGTCGCCCACCTTGCGCACGGCCTTGATGTCGCTCAGCGTGGCGCGAAGGTCGGAGCCGTCGCCCTGCGCACGCGCAAAGCTGAACACGACGTCGTCGGCGGTGAACGGCGTGCCGTCGTGGAACACCACGCCTTTGCGCAGTTCGAAGCGCCAGATGTTCGGCGAGGTCTGCTTCCAGCTGGTAGCGAGCAGCGGCGCCAGGCTCAGGTCCTTGTTGCGCCCCACAAGGGTTTCATAGACGTTGGCGGTAACGCTCAACTGCAGCGACTCGTTGAGCGAGTGCGGATCGAGCGACAGCGCGTCGCCCTGGTTGGCGATGCGGATGGTCTGCGCGCTTGCGACCAGGCTGATGGCGCCCAGGGCGCACAGAACCGTGGCCGCGGCCACTTTCTTCTTGAAACTCATTGGGAACACTCCTCGGGTTGGAATCGGAAATACATCAAGGTGCCGCTGTAGCGGCATCTTTCACGGGCTGCCCGCTGCGGGTAGCAGCCAGCGGCATGCCCTGCTCGATCAGCCCCGCATGCAATGCGGCGCCGAGCGGCAGGATCTCGTCGTTGAAGTCGTAGCGGCTGTTGTGCAGGAAGGCGCCGTTCTTCACGTCCTGGCCAATGCGCAGGTAGGCGCCCGCCTTTTTCTGCAGCATGAAAGAGAAGTCTTCGGCGCCCATGCTGGGCTCCATGCTGCGGTCGACATTGGACGCACCCACCAGCGATTCGGCCACGTCGGCCGCGAACATCGCCTCGGGGGCTGTGTTGATGGTGGCCGGGTAGATGCGCTCGTACTTGATGGTGGCGGTCGCGCCAAAGCCCGCGGCAACGGCCGTGCAAAGCTCGGTCAACCGCTGCTCGACCTGCGCCTGCACGCGCGCACTGAAGGTGCGCACGGTGCCAACCAGCGTGGCCTCGCCCGGAATGACGCTCATAGCGCCCAGGTCGCCCGCCTGCACGGCGCAGATGCTGACGACCGCCGCGTCGATGGGACGCACGCTGCGCGACACAATGGTTTGCGCAGCAGTGATGATGTGCGCGGCAACCACCACGGGGTCGATGGTCTGGTACGCATGGGCACCATGACCGCCCTTGCCCTTGATCTCGATGGTGATGCGGTCGGCCGCAGCCATCATGGCGCCGCGGTTGATGCCGACAGTGCCGGCCGGCATACCGGGCCAGTTGTGCATTGCATAGACCGACTGCACCGGAAAGCGGTCGAACAGGCCGTCTTCGATCATCACGCGCGCACCGGCAAAGCCTTCTTCGCCCGGCTGGAAAATCAGCACCGCCGTGCCGTCGAAGTTGCGGGTTTCGGCAAGGTAGCGCGCGGCACCCACCAGCATGGCAGTGTGCCCGTCGTGCCCGCAACCGTGCATCAGGCCGTCGTTGGCCGAGCGCCAGCCGAAGTCGTTGTCTTCGCGCATGGGCAGTGCGTCCATGTCTGCACGAAGTCCGATCATTCGTCCGCTTGCAGTGGACTTTCCACGGATGACGCCCACCACGCCGGTCTTGCCGATGCGGTCGTGAATTTCGTCGACCCCGCAGGCACGCAGTGCTTCGCGCACGCGGCCGGCCGTATAGACCTCTTCGAAGCCGAGTTCAGGATGCGCATGAAGGTCGCGGCGAAAGGCCGTGATCTCCGGATAAAAACTCGCGATGTGAGCAAATGCCCTTCCCGAAGCTTGCAGCCGGGGTGCTGCGACAGCCGTCATCTCAATGTCCTCCCGCCTTGCCAACGCGCAGCCTTGGATCGACCACAAAGTACAACAGATCGACCACCAGGTTGATCACCACGAAGATCAGCGCAATGAGGCACAGGTAGGCTGCCATCACCGGAACGTCGGCGAAAGTCACGGCCTGGATGAACAGCAAGCCCATGCCCGGCCACTGGAACACCGACTCGGTAATGATGGCAAAGGCAATCAGGCCACCAAGCTGCAGGCCGGTGATGGTCATGACCGGCACCAGCGTGTTCTTGAGCGCATGGCCGAAGTGAATGGCGCGGTTCGTCAAGCCACGAGCCCGCGCAAACTTGATGTAGTCGGCACGCAAGACCTCGAGCATTTCCGCGCGAACCAATCGCATGATCAGGGTGAGCTGGAATATTGCGAGCGTGACTGCAGGCAAGACGATGTGATGCCAGCCATCGGCCCGGAGAAGTCCGGTGCTCCACCAGCCAAACTGCACTGTTTCACCGCGGCCGAAGCTCGGAAACCAACCCAGCGTGACGGCAAAGACGAGGATCAGCAAGATTCCGATCAGGAAGGTGGGAAGCGACACGCCGAGCAGCGATACGGTCATGAAGACCTGGCTCAGAAATGTGCCGCGGCGCAACGCCGTGTAGACGCCCATCGGAATGCCGATGAACAGGGCCAGCACAGCAGCCACGAGTGCGAGCTCGAGCGTGGCTGGAAAGCGCTCGCCGATGAGGCGCGACACTTTTGCGCCCTGACGCAGGCTGAGGCCGAACTCGCCTTGCGCTGCATTGGCGAGAAAGTGCCAGAACTGCACGAAGAAGGGTTGGTCGAGCCCCAATGCGGCGCGCATTTCGCGAATCTGCTCGGGCTTCGCATCTTGGCCCAGCAGAAAGACGACAGGGTCGCCTACGTATTGAAAGAGAAGAAAGGCAATGAACGCAACCGCGATCATGACGATCACGGCCTGGATCAGGCGGCGCAGGACGAAGGCAATCATTCAGCAAACAGAGTGAGCAGGCATGCTAGCAGTGCAAGGTGCGTGCCCGCACGGTGATTCCCCGGGGGTGCACGCCGATGGTGCGTGTGGCTGAGCCGACTCGAAGCAAAATCCCAAATAAAAAAAGCCACTCGACTTTCGTCGAGTGGCTTTCAGCTTTTCGATTCAAAGCTGGCGTAAGCCAGCCTCAAATTAGAAAGCGTGACGGATACCGAAGTCGTAGCCGGTGGAGTTCTTCGGGGTGAAGGCACCGGTCACGAAGCCAGGGCCGCCAACGGTCAGAGCTGCGCCGTTCTTGTTGCTCACGCGAGCAACCGTAGCGTACAGAGCCGTGCGCTTCGACAGGTTGTGCACGTAGCCCAGAGCCAGCTTGCTAGCCTTCGGGTCAGCCGTTGCGGGTTCGAACGGCAGTTGGACTTCGTTGAAGTCGTACTTGACGCGCGAGTACGAAGCGCGGATCAGGCCAGCGCCAACCGGCACGGTCACGCCGAGCAGGTAGCCGGTCAGGTCAACGTCAGGACGGCCGCCGGTGAACAGGGGGGTGACTTCGTAGTCAACCTTGTTCTTGGCGCGCGACACTTCACCGAAGAGCTTCACGGGACCGAAGTCATACGAAGCGCCGAGGTTCAGCGTGTTGACCTTGGTGGTCGTGCCAACATAGAACTGGTCACCGATCGTGCTGCTGCCGTAAGCAACTGCGACGTCGAGCGGGCCATTGGCGTAGCCGAAACGGCCACCAACGTAACGACCAGCGCGCGAGTTGTTCGCAACGTTAGGCGTGAACGTGCCGTTGTCGTACTTGGTCTTCTCGCTGAAGCCGTACTGAACTTGGCCGTAGAAACCACCCAGGTTCGGCGGCAGGAAGTAGCCGATGGTGTTGCTGGCGCGAACGTAGTTGCTGTTGCCAACGTTCGTGAACGGAGCCGTCGAAGCTGCCGGGGTCAGGAAGTTGCCGAACGAGTTGTTGGCGGTGTTGATCAGGTTCGAGCCAACGCCGTTGGTGCCGAACGGATCGAACACGGTGTCGTTCCAGAAGGTGGGGGTGTAGTCACGGCCGAGGCGGACTTCACCGAAACCACCCGACAGGCTCACGGTCGAGCGACGAGCGAACGTCGCGATACCTTGCTGGCCGTCGTCGTTGGAGATCGGGGCTTCGAGCCAGAAGCTGGCTGCCAGGCCACCACCGAGGTCTTCCGTACCACGGAAGCCGATACGGCTGGAGTTGTAGCCCGAGTTAGCCAGTTCGCGACGGCTGACCTTGACGCTGCCTTGGTTCAGGTAGACGGGAATGCCGAAAGCATTGGGGAAAACCGTCGGGTTCAAGTCACGCGAGGTGGACGAGTAGCCGCTGATCGACGCGTCGACCACACCGAAGAGCGTGACGGACGACTGAGCCGAGGCAACACCGGCAACAGCCAGGGCAGCCAGAGCAACTAGAGATTTTTTCATTGCAAGTTTCTCCAAGGTTAAACATAGGGCTCCGGTGCGAAGGGCTCACCGTGACTTGCACTTTGTGCTCCCACCGGACCCCGGGCCAACCTCCTTTTGGGAAGTTGATGCTATTGCACCAGAGGCGCTGCGGCAGGGCAAAACAATTCGCCCGAAAACTCCGGTGGTCCATCCGTTTCGTTGCAGTCCTGCAACAAAGGGCTCGGGCGCCCTCTCAAACCACAATATGAAATGAAACGGGGTTTCGCCCGCTCACTTTTTGCTTGGGTTCAAATAGGCCGATGATCTTTTCGCTCGATCCTGCCTTGGCCGCAGCGGATGCGGCATTACGTACTCTTTTTGGACGGGCCCATGCCACACGGGCCATGCCACACCCGGATCAGGCTCCAGGTGAATTGACTGCTTCGGAGCGGCGCGAGGCCGGCGCGCTGATGCGGGTGAACCATGTCGGGGAAGTGTGTGCGCAAGCGCTTTACACCGCACAGGCCGCAGTCGCACGCGATCCCGTCCTCCGCGCCCGACTGCTCGAGGCCTCCCACGAAGAAACCGACCACCTGGCGTGGACGCGGCAACGCCTGGACGACCTGGGTGCGCGGCCGTCGGCTCTGAACCCGCTGTGGTACGCGGGTGCGTTCGGCCTGGGCTTGATAGCCGGCCGCCTGGGAGACCCTCTGAGCCTCGGGTTCGTCGCAGAAACCGAACGCCAGGTAGAAGCTCACCTGGAGAGCCACCTGGGCCGCCTTCCGCCTGCTGACCGGGCCTCAAGGGCCGTGGTCGAACAAATGAAAATCGATGAGGCCCGGCATGCCGACCAAGCCATCGATGCCGGAGCCGTGGAATTGCCGGCCCCGGCCAAGGCCCTGATGCGATTCGCCTCTCGCGTGATGACCACGGTGGCGCATCGGATCTGAAGCTCGCCGCTTCAGGTTTCGATCAGATCGAAGCTGGTGGTGATCTCGGCGGTTTTCGCAAGCATGATGCTCGCCGAGCAATAAGTCTCGTGGCTCATTGCGATGGCGCGCTCGACGGCAGCGGCAGGAATGCCCTTTCCGGCAACCGTGAAGTGCATGTGGATCTTGGTAAAGACCTTGGGATCTTTTTCCGCCCTTTCGCTGGTCAACTTGACGCTGCAGCGCTCCACGCGATGGCGGCCGCGCTTCAGGATGAGCACCACGTCGTAGGCGGTGCAGCCGCCCGTGCCAGCGAGTACGGTTTCCATCGGCCTGGGAGCGAGGTTTTGGCCGCCGTTCTCCGGCTTTGCCGCATCCGGCGCGCCGTCCATCGTCAATACATGGCCGCTGCCTGTTTCAGCCACGAATCCCATGGCGGACCGGGTGCCGGAATCGCCGGTCCAACTTACTGTGCATTCCATCTTGTCAGATCCAATCAGGATGTTCAGTGAAAAAAGTTCGCTGAGACATCAATTTGTGTGTGGGAAAAGCGTCACTCGCTTGTTGCAACGCAGCAAACAACCGATATACTTTATTTCATCGCGCACGAAGACGTGCGCACCGGTTGTCTCCTCCACCCTTCCAATTGGTGGATTTAGCCCCGAGCTGCAAAGCTCGGGGCTTTTTTCTTTGTGCCGTCAGGTACCTGAAGAGCCGACACCTACTCTAGTTTCGACGCCCCAAAGGGCAGTTGCTCTGGCTGCCCTGGCTGTTGCCGGTGTTGCCTCGGCTCAGTCGTCCGTCACGCTCTTCGGTGTGGTCGACGCGTCGATCAGCGGCTACTCGTCCACCTCGCGTGACATGTACAACGGCGTCTCGTACAACGCCTTCGGCTTTCCCATCTACAACCCGAACTACGTCAACCGCGGCAGCGTCAAGACCAGCAAGACCGGCATGGCCAATTCAGGCTACAACTCCAGTCGCCTGGGCTTCCGTGGCACCGAAGACCTCGGCGGTGGCCTGGCTGCAAGCTTCTGGCTCGAAGCACCCATCACCAACGACGACGGCGCAACCGGTGTCTCGACGTTCGCTCGCCGCTCGACCGTGAGCCTGTCCGGTGGTTTCGGTGAAGTCCGCCTCGGCCGTGACTACACCCCGACCTTCTGGAACGACACCGTGTTCGATCCGTTCGGCACCAATGGCGTTGGCACCAACCTGATCTCGACAGCCAACGGTTTCAACACCGACGGCGGCGCGGGTGGTTTCGGCGGCAACCTCAACTCGACGCGCGCCAGCAATTCGATCGGCTACTTCCTGCCGCCGAACCTGGGTGGCTTCTACGGTCAAGTGATGTACGCCTTCCACGAAAAGACCAAGTACAGCCCAGGCCTGGCCACGCCTGATGTCGCGAACAACTCGCGTGCCGGCCGCTATGTAGGTGGCCGCTTCGGCTACGCCAACGGCCCGCTGGACGTCGCACTGGCCTACGGCCAAAGCACCGTGGGCGACGACTTCTACGCTGGCGTGACCGACAAGGTCAACACGCTCAACCTCGGCGCTTCGTACGACTTCGGTCCCGCCAAGCTCTTCGGCGAACTGTCGCAAGCCAAGCTGAAGACCGACATCGAGGGCAACTTCATCGTTCGTCCGGGCTCCGTGCCGTCGACCAAGCTCAATGGCTGGTTGCTGGGCGTGACGGTCCCCGTGGGCGCTGGCTTGATTCGCGCTGCCTACTCGGGCGTGAAGTACAAGACGGGCCACAGCACCGATGACCTGTTCTTCAACGACCAACACAGCAATCCGAAGGCCAACAAGCTGGCTCTTGGTTATGTGCACAACCTGTCGAAGCGCACGGCCCTGTACGCTACGGTGGCTCGCGTGAGCAACAAGAACGGCGCATCGCTGTCGGTAGCCAACCAGCCTTTCGCCGGCGGCGCGGCCTTCACCCCAAAGACCTCGACCGGCTACGACTTCGGCATCCGCCACGCTTTCTGATCGACGTCTGATCCGATGCTGGCT
Organism: Variovorax sp. 3319; assembly: GCF_031456585.1. Taxonomy (NCBI): domain Bacteria; kingdom Pseudomonadati; phylum Pseudomonadota; class Betaproteobacteria; order Burkholderiales; family Comamonadaceae; genus Variovorax; species Variovorax sp. 3319. The sequence goes on along the minus strand of NZ_JAVDUZ010000001.1, from coordinate 131,796 downwards.
CCAGCCAGTTCGAGTCGATTCAGTGTCAAGCCGCCCAGCGCAAGCCGGGCGGCTTTTTGGCTTTGTTCAACTTACGCGGCCACGCCTGCTTTGCAGCAGGCCCACATTCATTTCACCGTTCAGGACCGAAGCGTAGAACCGCTCGACCATGTTCACGCTCGTGCGTGCATTGCGCGCCAGAGTCAGCATGTCGATGCCCTGCCCGTACAACAGCCGCAACGTAATTGCGGTGTGGCGCAGGCAATAGAGCGTTCTCGATTGACCGAGCGGACCTTTCTCCAGCGCTGTGACCTCGAGCGCCCAATGGAAAAGAAAATTGAGCACTGCCAGTGCGTGCTCACGATTCTTCAGCTGCGGCATGAAGATGTAGTCTTCCGGCCCGCCACAGCCTTGCTCGCGACGATGAGCAAGCAGGCATTCATAAACTCGTACCGCCGGACGCAAGCTCACGATGGGCTGGCTGTGCCGCTTGGTTTCGGGCAAATTCATTCGCAAATAGACGTGCTTTGCGCGCACGACTTCTATGTGCTTGTGCTTCATGAGCTTGATGTCGCTCGGACGGACGAAGGTGTTCACCATCCAGCGAATCAGCCAGGGCAGTTCCTCCGGCATGACGAGCAACTCGCGCGCAATCCAGAAGCGCTCACCCGAACCGAGTTGATCGAGCATTGGGTGCGATTGCCCGCGCAATCTGCGCGCAGCCGCCACAACAGCCCGGTACTCGGCAACGCTGAAGCTGCCGCGCGGCTGACTGCGAACCTTGACTTTCGGGAACGCCGGCGCGCTATGAAGTACCCCGATGTTCACGCCGTGCGTCACTACCTTGCGCAGCAAGACCAGGTACTGGGCGATCGTCGTACTGGTAAAGCCTTGTTCGCCAAGATGGTCGATCAGGCGTTGCGCATCAGACGTAGCAAATGCCTGCGCCTGCACGGCACCCAGCAGCGGAACGATGTGGGCTCGCAACCTGTTGCCCATCACCTGCCAGGTAGGCCGACCAATTTCACCGCGCTGTACGCGCGCAGCTTCTGCTTGCATCAAGCATTTGGAAAGGTCGCTGACAGAAACTGATAACAAATTTTGCTCATTTGTTAACTGACTTGCGGACGGATGAACCGCGGGATAAGCACGTGCAAAAAATCCCGAATCGTTAGCGGCTGGGGGTCTTTGAATGAGGTTTATGACATTTGTGTCCATGTCATATCCACAAGCAATCCCGATGCCTCTTATCATCGTCAGTTATCAAATGAAAACTCCCTTGGAAAAAATCGTGCGCGATGCCCCTGTACCGGCGCTGACGCCTGCCGACTATCTCAGAAAAATCTTGAACGCCCGTGTTTACGACGTGGCCGTCGAATCCGCGCTCGAGAAAGCAAATGCGCTCAGCCAGCGGCTCGGCAACACGGTGCTGCTCAAGCGCGAAGACCAGCAACCGGTTTTCAGCTTCAAGCTGCGCGGCGCGTACAACAAGATGGCGCATCTCACGTCCGAGCAGCTCGCGAGTGGGGTCATCTGCGCATCGGCCGGCAACCACGCGCAAGGCGTTGCACTCGGCGCGCGCAAGCTCGGTACGCGCGCAGTGGTGGTCATGCCGGTGACGACACCCAGGCTCAAGATCGATGCAGTGCGCGGTTTCGGCGGCGAAGTCGTGCTGCATGGCGACAGCTATTCCGATGCCTATCTGCATGCACTCGAGCTGCAGGCGCAACAAGGCCTGACCTTCGTGCATCCGTTCGATGACCCGGATGTGATTGCAGGCCAGGGCACCATCGCCATGGAAATCCTGCGACAGCATCAAGGCCGGCTCGATGCCGTCTTTGTCGCGATCGGCGGCGGTGGGCTCATCTCTGGCGTGGCCAACTACATCAAGGCGGTGCGTCCCGAGATCAAGATCATCGGCGTGCAGATGAACGACTCCGACGCAATGATGCAATCGGTGGCCGCGCACCAACGTGTGAGCCTGTCCGACGTAGGACTGTTTTCAGACGGCACCGCGGTCAAGCTCGTGGGCGAAGAAACTTTTCGCATTGCGAGCAACCTGGTCGATGAATACATCGCGGTCGATACCGATGCCGTATGCGCGGCCATCAAGGACGTCTTCGTCGACACCCGCAGCATCGTGGAACCGGCGGGCGCGCTCGCCGTGGCTGCCATCAAGCAATACGTGGCCGGCCATGGCCGCAATGGCGAAACCTACGCAGCCATTCTGTGCGGCGCCAACATGAACTTCGACCGGCTGCGCTTCGTCGCCGAACGCGCCGAGGTGGGCGAGGAGCGCGAGGCGCTGTTCGCAGTAACGATCCCCGAAGAGCGTGGCAGCTTCCGCCGCTTCTGCGAACTGGTCGGCGAAATGCCGGCGAGCGAATCGCAAGAGGCGGGCTCCACCGGCGGCGCGCTGCGCAATGTGACGGAGTTCAACTACCGCATCAGCGATGCGGCCAAGGCGCATGTGTTCGTGGGCTTGACCACGTCTACGCGCGGCGAGTCGACGACCATTGCGCAGACCTTCAACGCCCACGGATTCGACGCCCTCGACCTGACCCACGACGAGCTTGCCAAGGAACACCTGCGGCATCTGGTGGGCGGGCGCACGGGCCTTGCGCATGACGAGCGGCTGCTGCGCTTCGTCTTTCCCGAACGCCCGGGTGCGCTGCTCAAGTTTCTGAACCTGATGCGGCCGAACTGGAACATCAGCCTCTTTCACTACCGCAACCAGGGCGCCGACTACGGGCGCATCCTAGTGGGCTTGCAGGTGCCATCCGGCGATGCGGCTGCGTTCGATGCCTTTCTCGAAACGCTGGGCTACCCCTACGTCGAGGAAACGGCAAACCCCGCGTACCGCCTGTTCCTGCAGGCCTGACCGACCGTCGGCCTATTGCGCGAGTTGCGCAGGTGCCGGCGGCGGCACCTGTTGGGGTTGTTGGGGTTGCTGCAATTGCTGCGCAGCCGCATCGGCAGCAGGCGAAGGCGCAATCACCGGCGGAACCGCTGCCGGAAAGAGCCCGCTGGGCCGTGCCGCAGGTGAAGGCGCCGCCGGCATGCTCGGCAAGCCCGTGTTGCCGACGCTGATCGGCGCCCGCACCGGCAACTGCAGCGTAAACGCCGCCGGCCCCTGCGCGCTGGTGCCGAGCGTTGCCGCACGCACGCCCACCGACTGCAGCACATAGTTCTCGCCCACACGCGAACCAACGCGAAACGGTCGCGGCGGCTTGCCGTCAATGGAGATCAGCGCTGCGCCCTGGTTGAAAGGATCGGCCACCACACCCGAAAGCACAAAGCGGCTGGCTGCCTCGGGTGCCGCAGGCGCCGCTTCGGTTCCCGAAATCGCGCCCAGCAGTCTTGCGACAGCCTCCGCATCGGCCGACACCGCCGCTCGCGGCATTGTTGCCGCCGCCGCTACCGGTTCGGCCGGACTGGCGAGCCGCAGTCCCCAGAACACCGCGGCGCCGGCCGCCAGCGCCCAGAGTCCCGTGGTTGCAACGGGGGCGTGCCAGCGGGCAGCGGAATAGGGACTTGTCATGGCCGCGGATTATCATGCAGCGCGCTTTCCGAAACATGTCATCCAAGCTATGAAAAAAATCCTTCGCGACGCAGCCCGCACCGCCCAGCGCGGCTTCACGCTGATCGAATTGATGGTGGTGCTGGTCATCATCGGCGTGCTCGCCGCGCTGATCGTGCCGAACGTGATCGAGCGCGCCGATGACGCCCGCGTGACCGCAGCCAAGACCGACATCAACAACCTGATGCAGGCGCTCAAGCTCTACCGCCTGGACAACCAGCGCTACCCCACGGCCGAGCAAGGCCTGCAGGCGCTGCTCACGCGCCCCACGGCCGGCCCTGCCGCGCCCAACTGGAAGCCCTATGTCGAGAAGCTGCCGAACGATCCGTGGGGCCATCCGTACCAATACATGAATCCGGGTATCAAGGGCGAAATCGACGTGCTCTCGCTCGGGGCCGATGGCCAGGCCGGCGGCGAGGGCAAGAATGCCGACATCGGCAGCTGGCAATAGCCGCGCTCGCGGCTTCACGCTGCTCGAGCTGATCGTGGTGATCGCGATCATCGCGATGGCCACTGCCGGCGTGAGCTTTGCCTTGCGCGACAGCAGCGCCGCCACGCTCGACCGGGAGGCCGACCGGCTGGCCGCGCTGCTCGAATCGGCCCGTGCCCAGTCGCGCGCAAGCGGCGTTGCGGTGCGCTGGCGCATTGTGGAAGGCGGAAGCTTCGTCTTCGACGGATTGGCCCCGGGTGCGTTGCCCAGCGGATGGGCTTCCAGCGGCATCAGTGCCCAGGCTTCGCTGGCAGGCGGCGCGCCGGTTGCGGCCGTGCAACTGGGCCCGGACCCGATCATTGCCGCACAGCAGATCGTGCTGTATTCCGAAGGCCCGCCTGCGCGGTCGCTGCGCATTGCAACCGACGGCTTGCGGCCTTTCACCGTCACCACGCCATGAGCAGCAGCCCACGTTCGGCACACGGCGGATTCACGCTGATCGAAGTGCTGATTGCGCTCGGCATCGTTGCCTTGGCGCTCGCGGCGGGTTCGCAAGCCACCATGTCGCTCACGCGCAATGCGCAGCGCCAGTCGGACCTGCTTCTGGCCGACCTGTGCGCCGAGAACGAGCTTGCCAAGGCCCGGCTCGCGCGGCAAATGCCGGCCGTGGGCGATTCGGGTTCGATCTGCGTGCAGGCTGGCGTCTCGTTCAACGTGACCACTTCCACCATCGCCACGCTCAACCCCAACTTCCGGCGCGTCGACGTGCAGGTGCGCGACGAAGCAAACGCGCCGGTGCTGCGCATCTCGACCGTGGTGGGCCGCTTCTGATGCGCCGCGCCGCCCGCCAGCAAAAAAAACAGCTGGGCTTCACCCTGATCGAACTGCTCGTGGCCATTGCGGTAATGGCGCTGCTGTCGCTCGTGAGCTGGCGCGGGCTCGACGGCATGTCACGCGCCACCACGCAAAACCAGCAGCGCGCCGACGCAGTATTGACGCTGCAGACCACGCTCGCGCAATGGAGCGCCGATCTCGACGCCGTAACCGCACTCGCGCAAACCCGCCCCATCGACTGGAACGGCCGCGTATTGCGGCTCACACGCCGCGGCAGCGATGCGGCAGCGCCGGCCATGCACGTGGTCGCATGGACGCTGCGCTCCGGTGCCGACGGCACCCGCTGGCGGCGCTGGCAGTCGCCGCCATTCACCACGCGCGGCGAATGGCAGCAGGCCTGGAACATGGCCGCCTCCTGGGCGCAGGAGGGCGGCGCCGGAGACGTCGCACTGATGCCGGTGGACAGCTGGCAGCTCTATTACTTTCGCGAAAACACCTGGACCCTCGCGGGCGAGTTGCCGAGCGGCGCGCCCAACCCGGCGAACCCCGCAAATCCGGCAGGCGCCATCGTGAACATGCCGGATGGCATTCGCCTGGTGCTGAACCTCGCTCCCGGCGAAGGGCTCGCCGGCACGCTCACGCGCGACTGGGTCAAGCCCACGGTGGGAGCGCCGCGCTCATGACCGGGCGCTTCTTTGCAAACCGCCGGCGCCCGCTGCGGCAACGCGGCGCCGCATTGCTCGCGGCAATGCTCACGGTGATGCTGGTCGCAACCTTCTCGGCGGCGGCGCTGTGGCAGCAATGGCGTTCGTCGGAGGTCGAGGCCGCAGAGCGCGGGCGCGTGCAGGCGGCGTGGGTGTTGATTGGCGCACTCGACTGGTCGCGCCTCATCCTGCGCGAAGACGCCTTCACCGGCGGCCCCGACCACCTGGCCGAACCGTGGGCCGTACCGCTCGCGGAGGCGCGGCTCACCAGTTTTCTGTCGGCCGAAAAAAACGTGGCAAGCGACAACCTCGAAGGCCTGCCCGACGCGTTTCTGTCGGGCCGCATCGTCGATGCCCAATCCAAGCTCAACGTGCTGTCCCTGATCGATGGAAACAAGCCTGTCCCGGCGAGTGTTGCCACCTTCACCAAGCTGTTCAACATCCTGGGCCTGCCGGCGTCCGAGCTCAGCGTAATGACAAGCTCGCTCCTGCGGGCCCTGGCAACGGGCACCGACGCGTCCGGCGGCGGCGACAGCGGCGCCGCGCCGCTCATGCCGCAAGAAGTTTCGCAGCTGGTGTGGCTTGGCCTTTCGCCCTCGACGGCGGCGGCCCTCGAGCCCTACGTAACGATCCTGCCGATTCGCACCCCTCTCAACATCAACACCGCGAGCGCCGAGGCCATCAGCGCCAGCCTGCCGTCCTTGAGCATCAGCGATGCGCGCCAGCTGGTCGAAAAGCGCACACGCTCGTTCTTCAAGCAGATTGCCGACGCCAACGCCGCCTTGCCTAATGGCGGCACGCAATTCAACGCGGCCCAGCACAGCGTGAGCACCCAGTTCTTCGAGGTCTACGGCAGGCTTCGGCTCGACCGCACCTGGGTAGAAGAGCGGTCGCTGCTGCAGCGCGACGGCATCACCGTGAAGACGATCTGGCGCAATCGCGGAGCCGGAATGACAGCACCTCCGGCTAAACCCTGAGTCCGGCTTCCTCCACCGGTTTTCTTGCACCAAAATCATTGCCTAACGCCCGTCGCAACTACGTCACACGCTACAAATAAGGTAGCGTCAATGCAATAAGCGCACCCCTACAATCAGCCGCCCTTCCGAAATCGAAATGACACCGCTGTTGCTCATCGCCCCCCTCCCTCCGGCGGACGCCGCGGGCGAGTACGACTGGGCCCAGGCTGGCGACGACGGCATCGCTTTGCGCGACCATGGCCGCGCCCTGCTCGCACTGCTGCCGGCCAGCGCGGACATCACGCTCGGCATTCCTGCCGCAGCGCTCTCGTGGCACCGCGTCACCTTGCCCAAGGGAAGCATGGGCAGCGCCTCCAAGTTGCGCGCCGTGCTCGACGGCCTGCTCGAAGAGCACTTGCTCGACGATCCCGAGGCGTTGCACTTTGCCCTCGAACCCGATGCCAAGGCCGGCGGGCCGGTGTGGGTGGCGGCCTGCAACCGCATCTGGCTGCGCAGCATCGTGCAGGGGCTCGAATCGGCGGGACGGCGCGTGGTGCGCATCGTTCCTGAGTTTGCGCCGCAACCGGCCGACGGTCCGCCGCTCCTGCAGATCACCGGCGAAGCCGAGGCGCCGCAGCTCACGGTGTGCGATGCCGACGGCGTCGTCTCGCTGCCGCTTGCGGGTGCCGGGCTGGCGCTCTCCGGCAGCCTGCCACTCGACACCGCCGTCATCGCCGCCGAACCCGCCGTCGCCCAGGCCGCCGAGCAACTGCTAGAGCGCCGGTTGCCCATCGTGCAGGCACCCCAGCGCTGGCTGCAGGCCACGCGCTCGCCCTGGGAGCTCGCGCAGTTCGATCTCGCCGTCACGGGCCGCGCCCGCGCCGGCAAAAAATTTGCATCGGTGGTCCAGACGCTGCGCTACGCACCCGAATGGCGCGCCGCGCGCTGGGGCGTCATTGCGCTGCTGCTCACCCAGTTGGTCGGTCTCAACGCCTGGGCCTGGAAAGAACGCAATGCACTCGATGCCAAGCGGCAGGCAGTCAAGACCATGCTGACCCAGACCTTTCCGTCGGTGAAGCTGGTGGTCGATGCGCCCGTGCAAATGGCTCGCGAAGTCGCGGCGCTGCAGCAGGCCGTCGGCGACGTCGCAGGCAGCGACTTCGAACCGATGATCGGCGCGCTCGCCTCCAATCTGCCACCGGGCCGCATACCCACCGCCGTGGACTACAGCGCCGGCCAGCTGCGCCTGCGCGGCCTGGGCTTGCAGCCATCCGAACTCACAAAGCTCTCGGGTGCCATGGGCCCGCGTGGCTACAGCGTGCGCGCCGAAGGCGATCTGCTGCTGGTGCAAGCCGAGGCTTCGCGATGAACTTCACCGAACAACTCCGGGCCCGCTGGGCTTCGCTCGAACTGCGCGAGCGGCGCATGGTCGCCGTTGCCGTGGCGCTCGTGGTGCTCGCCCTCTTGTGGTGGATTGCGCTCGCCCCGGCGCTGCGAACGCTCGCAGCGGCACCGGCCGAACACGCACGGCTCGACGCGCAATTGCAGCAGATGGCCACGTTGCAGAACCGCGCAAAGGCGCTGCAGGCGCAGCCCCGCCTGAACCGCGACGACGCACTGCGTGCCCTCGAAACTTCCGTGCGGCAGAGCCTGGGCACCAACGCCCAGCTCATCACGGCCAGCGGCGACGGTGCCGCTACCGTCACGCTGCGCGCCACGCCGGACGACTTGGCCCAGTGGCTCTCGCAGGCTCGCGGCAATGCCCACGCCGTGCCGCGTGAAGCCCACCTGACCCGTGCGGCCGCGGCGCCGCCGGCGGCGGGCAGCAAAGACGCGCAACCTCCAAAGGTGCGCTGGGAGGGCACGCTCGTGATGGCGCTGCCCGCGGCCCGTTGAGCACGAGCACCGCCGCATGGTGACGCGCTCTTCCCTCTCCGAACCCACGCCGCGCGGCGGCTGGCGCTGGGCCTTGCTCGGCATCGTGATCGGTGCGCTGCTGGCGCTCGTCCTGTTCGCGCCGGCCCGCTGGCTCGCCTCTGCACTGTCCAGCTGGAGCCAGGGCCGGCTGCTGCTCGTCAACCCGCGCGGCACGGTCTGGAACGGTGCGGCCGCAGTGGTGCTTGCAAGCGGTGCAGGCGGCGCCGAAGCGGTGTCGCTGCCCGGGTCTCTCAACTGGCGCATGCGGCCCACCTGGAACGGCATGTTCGCCGTGCTCGACCTGCCCTGCTGCGCCGCGCGGCCGATCCAGCTCAAGGCCAGCCCGCGAGCCGACGGCATGCAGCTGCAATGGGGCGACGGCAGCTCGCGCTGGCCCGCCACCTTGCTGACCGGCCTGGGCGCGCCCTGGAACACACTCAAGCTCGAAGGCACGCTCGATCTTTCCACCAGGGCCCTCACGATGCAGTGGGACGGCCCCGTGCTGCGCATCGCAGGCCAGGCCACGCTCGACGCCACCGATGTGTCGTCGAGCCTTTCGACCCTGAAGCCGATGGGCAGCTACCGGCTCACGCTCGAAGGCGGCAGCCGGCCGAGCCTGCTGCTGAGCACGCGCGAAGGCAGCCTGCAGCTCAACGGCAGCGGCAGCTGGAACGGCACGGCCTTTCGCTTCAACGGCGAAGCCAGTGCCGCGCCCGGTCGAGAAGACGCACTTTCCAATTTGTTGAACATCATCGGACGACGTGACAACACGCGTTCGATCATCACCCTGGGTTGATCATGATGAAGCCATTGACTTCGCACGGCAGCCGCCTCGGCATCGTTGCACTCGCAGCGCAAATGCTGATCGCCGCCACCTTCCTGCAAGCCGTGCCGCCCGCGTTCGCGCAAGCCGCCAGTCCCGATGCGCCGCGCCGGGGCGAACCCATCACGCTCAACTTTGCCAACGCCGACATCGAGGCTGTTGCGCGCACCATGGCGGTGGTCACCGGCCGCGACGTGGTGGTCGACCCGCGCGTGAAGGGCACCATGAACCTCGTGACCGACCGCGCCATTGCACCAGCCGCTGCGTTCAACCAGTTTGCTTCGGCGCTGCGCCTGCAGGGCTTCGCGGTGGTCGAGTCCGAAGGGCTCTACAAGGTGGTGCCCGAGGCCGACGCCAAGCTGCAGACACAAACGGTCAATACCGCCACGCCCAGCGCCGGCGCGGTGGCCGGCAACCAGATCGTCACGCAGATCTTCAGGCTCAACTACGAGTCCGCCAACAGCCTGCTGCCGGTGCTGCGCCCGCTCATTCCGCCCAACAACACCATCAACGTGAATCCGGGCAACAACTCGCTCGTGATTACCGACTACGCGGACAACATGCGCCGCCTGAGCCGCATCATCGCGGCGCTCGACGTGCCCAACGCGTCCGACATCGAGGTGATTCCGCTCAAGCATTCCATCGCCACCGACATGCTGCCGCTGATCACCCGCCTGGTCGACGGCAGCGGCTCGGGCGCACCGGGCGCCGCCGCGCCGGGCACGGCCGACGCATCTTTCCGCACCACCCTGCTGGCGGACCCGCGCAGCAATGCGCTGATCCTGCGTGCGGCCAATCCGGCGCGCGCTGCGCTGGTGCGCACGCTGGTCGAAAAGCTCGACCGCGCCCCGGCCGAAAGCAGCAACGGCGCGGCCGGCAACATCTACGTGGTTTATCTCAAGAACGCCGATGCGGTGCGCCTTGCAGCCACGCTGCGCGCCGCCATGGCAGCCAACCAGCTGCCCGGCACGCCGGGTACGCCAGGCGCTGCAGGCGGCGGTGCCCAGGCACAGCAGCAAGCCAACATTCCGCAGGCCATGCAGCAGGTCAACCTCAGCGGCCAAGGCGGCTCGGCCGCCGCCAACGCGCCGCTGAACAATGCCAACCAGCCTTCCACCGGCGGGCAGATCCAGGCAGACCCCTCGACCAACTCGCTGATCATCACGGCGCCAGAGCCCCAATACCGGCAGATGCGCGCGGTAATCGACAAGCTCGACGGCCGGCGCGCGCAAGTGATGATCGAGGCGCTGATCGTCGAGGTCAGCGCCAAGAAGGCCGCCAACTTCGGCGTGCAGTGGCAGAGCGCGCTGGGCAACAACGCGGTCATCGGCACCAATTCAAGCCTGGCCAGCGCCAACATCCTGGCACTGACGCAGGCCCTGGCCACGCGCGACGTGGCCAATGTGCGGCCGTCCTCGGGGCTCAACCTCGGCATCGCGGGCAAGATCGGCGGGCAATACATCCTGGGCGCCATCGCCAACTTCTTCAACAGCGACGGCGACGCCAATGTGCTCTCGACGCCCAACCTGCTGACGCTGGACAACGAAGAAGCCAAGATCGTCATCGGCCAGAACGTGCCCTTCGTCACGGGCCAGTACGCCAGCACCTCGGGTTCGGTGGGCATCAACCCGTTCACCACCGTCGAACGCAAGGACGTGGGCCTTACGCTGCGTGTGCGCCCGACCATCAACGAGAACGGCACCGTGAAGATGACCATCTTCCAGGAGACCTCCACGGTCGACGGCAACACCGTCAACAACCCCAACGGCCCGACCACCAACAAGCGCTCGATCGAATCGAGCGTGCTGGTGGAAGACGGCGGCCTCGTCATGCTCGGCGGGCTGCTGTCGGACGACTATGGCAACACGGTCGAAAAGGTGCCGTTGGCGGGCGACATTCCAGTGCTCGGCAACCTCTTCAAGAACGAGATCCGTACGCGCAACAAGAGCAACCTGATGATGTTCCTGCGCCCCGCGGTCATGCGCGACGGCGCCTCGACCGAAGCCTTTGCCTACGACCGCTACGACGAGATCCGCGGCATGCAGCAGCGCACCCAGCCGAACACCGACAACATCATGCTGCGCGGCGTCGATTCCGCGCCCGTGCTGCCGGAGGCCCCGGCACCGCGCCAGACCGAGCGCACAAGCAGCAGCAACAGCAGCGAACGCATCCAGGGCACGCAACTCATTCCGCCGCCGCGCCCGCCGGCCGACACACGCAGCTTGCGCCCGAGCCCGCTGCGCGGTGCCTTGCCGCCCACTGCCGACCCGACCAGCTCGCGCGAACTCCCCTGAAGCCCCGGTCCGCCGCTCCAACAAACGCACCGCTGTTACCGCCCATGCGCCACCCCCTGCCCTACGCGTTCGCACGCAGCCAGCAGCTGCTGCTCGAAGAGGCCGATGACGGCCACTACACGCTGTGGATGTCCAGCCACCCCTCGCGCAGCGCACTTGGTGAGGTCACGCGCAAATATGGCGTACAGGCCTTCGAAGTGCTGGCCGACGGCCCGCTCGCGCAACGCATCAGCGCGGCCTATGCGCAGGGCGAATCGAGCGCCGCCGCGGTGGTGAGCGAGGTGCAGAGCGACGCCGACCTCTCGCGCATGATGCAGGAGCTGCCCGCGGTCGAAGACCTGCTGGAAAGCGCGGGCGATGCGCCCATCATCCGCATGCTGAACGCGCTGCTCACACAGGCAGCGCGCGACGGCGCAAGCGACATTCACATCGAGCCTTATGAGCGCACTTCGTCCGTGCGCTTTCGCATCGACGGCACGCTGCGCGAGGTGGTGCAGCCCAACCGCGCGCTGCACGCCGCGCTGATCTCGCGCCTGAAGATCATGGCCGACCTCGACATTTCCGAGAAGCGGCTGCCGCAGGACGGACGCATCAGCCTTCGCATCGGCACGCGCGCGGTCGATGTGCGGGTTTCGACGCTGCCGAGCGCCCATGGCGAACGCGCCGTGCTCCGCCTTCTGGACAAGACCGAATCGAAGCTCACACTCGAATCGGTCGGCATGCAGGGCGACACGCTGGAGCGCTTTGAAAAACTCATCGCACAGCCGCACGGCATCATCCTGGTAACCGGCCCCACGGGTTCGGGCAAGACCACCACGCTGTACGCCGCGCTGGCCCGGCTCGACGCGAGCCGCAGCAACATCATGACGGTGGAAGACCCCATCGAATACGAACTGCCCGGCGTGGGCCAGACGCAGATCAACGCCAAGATCGAACTCACCTTCGCGAAGGCGCTGCGCGCCATCCTGCGGCAGGACCCGGACGTGATCATGATCGGCGAAATCCGCGACTTCGAAACCGCGCAGATCGCCATCCAGGCCTCGCTCACCGGCCACCTGGTACTCGCCACGCTGCACACCAACGACTCGGTGAGCGCCGTCACGCGCCTCACCGACATGGGGGTGGAACCTTTCCTCCTGAGCTCGTCGCTCCTGGGCGTGCTGGCCCAACGCCTGGTGCGCAAGGTGTGCACGGCATGCGGCGGCGCCGGCTGCGAGGTCTGCGGCCAGACCGGTTACCAGGGCCGCACCGGCATCTTCGAGCTGCTGGTGGCCGACGACGAAGTGCAGGCGCTCATCCACGGCAAGGCCGCGGAAAGCCAGCTCTTCGAGGCCGGCGCGCGCGGCGGCCTGCGCTCCATGCGCGAGGACGGCGAACGGCTGGTGCAGGCCGGCATCACGTCGCGTGCCGAACTGTTGCGGGTCACGCGCGAATAAGCTCTTCGCTCTGCCATGCCCGCCTATTCCTTCGAAGCCATCGATGCCAGCGGCCAGTCGCGCGAAGGCGTGCTCGAGGCCGACACAGCGCGCAGCGCCCGCAGCCTGCTGCGCGCACAGGCGCTCATTCCGCTGTCGGTCACGCCGGTCGGCAGCAGCCACGTCAACGGCACGGGCAACGGGGGCCTGCGCCGGTGGCTCGGCGGCGGCGCAAGAATTTTCAATTCAACGGGCCTCGCGGTGTGGACGCGCCAACTCGCGGGGCTCGTGTCTTCGGGCCTGCCGCTCGAACGCGCGCTGACCGCGCTCACCGACGAAGCAGAGACCGAGCCGCAGCGCAACCTGGTCGCATCGCTGCGCGCCGAAGTCAACGCAGGCTCGCCTTTTGCGCGTGCGCTTGCGGCGCATCCGCGCGAGTTCTCGCCCATCTACACGGCCGTGATCGGCGCGGGTGAGCAGAGCGGCAACCTCGGCCTCGTGCTCGACCGCCTGGCCGACGACCTCGAAGAGCGGCAGGTGCTGCAGCAAAAGCTTGTCGGCGCGGCGCTCTACCCGGCCATCGTCACGCTGGTTGCCATCGTGATCGTGATCTTTCTGGTGAGCTATGTGGTGCCGCAGGTGGCGCAGGTGTTCGCGGGCACCAAGCGCTCGCTGCCTTTTCTCACCACCGTGATGCTGTCGCTGAGTGCGGCGGTGCGCAACTACGGCTGGTGGATGCTGGGCGGCGTGGTGTTCGTTGCCATCGCTGCGCGATTGGCGCTGGCGCAAGAAGCCTTCCGCCTGAAGTTCGACGCCGCGTGGCTCAAGCTGCCGCTGGTCGGCAAGCTCGCGCGAGGCTACAACGCGGCGCGCTTTGCAAGCACGCTGGCCATGCTCGCGACTGCCGGCGTGCCGATCTTGCGTGCGCTGCAGGCCGCATCCGAAACGCTGGGCAACCGCGCAATGCGCGCGGACGCACTCGATGCGCTGGTGCTGGTGCGCGAAGGCGCGCCGCTCGCCTCGGCGCTGGCGCAGAAAAAACGCTTTCCCGGACTGGTATCGATGTTTGCCCGCCTCGGCGAGCAGACCGGCACGCTGCCGCTGATGCTGCAGCGCGCGGCCAACCAGCTCGGCGCCGAAGTGCAGCGCCGCGCAATGCACCTGGCCACCATTCTCGAACCCCTGTTGATCGTGGCCATGGGCGGGGTGGTGATGCTCATCGTGCTGGCGGTGATGCTGCCCATCATCCAGCTGAACCAGTTCGTCAAGTAACAACGCCCGCAAGGAAGCCCGAAACCCCATGCCCGTTACGCTCGAAGACAAGCTCGTGGTCGCGATATCTTCGCGCGCGCTGTTCAACCTCGAAGAAGAAAACAAGATCTTCGAGGCCGGCGACAACGAGGGCTACATGAAGCTGCAGCTCGACCGCATCGACGTGCCGGCCGCACCGGGCATTGCCTACTCGCTGATCCGCAAGCTGCTGCGCTTCAACGACGACGGCGTGCAGCGCGTCGAGGTGGTCATTCTCTCGCGCAACGACCCCGTCTCTGGCATGCGCATCTTCCGCTCCAGCGCGGCGGCCGACATCAAGCTGCAGCGCGGTGTGTTCACCCAGGGCCGTCCGCCCTTCGGCTACCTGCGGCCGCTGCGTGCGCACCTGTTCCTTTCGGTCAACGCGCAAGACGTGCGCGAGGCGCTCAACGCGGGCTTTCCGGCCGCGCGGGTGCTGGTCGAATCGGTCAAGGCCAGCGATGCCTGGCCGAACGAAGTGCGCATTGCCTTCGACGGTGACGCGGTGCTGTTCTCCGACGAGGCCGAGCGCGTGTTCCAGGCCGAGGGCCTCGACGCGTTCCAGGCGCACGAGCTCAGCAAGGCCGACCTGCCGCTGCCCGAAGGCCCGTTCAAGCCGCTGCTGTCCGCGCTGCATCGGCTGCAGATGGCCGGCAATGCGCAAATGCGCATCCGCACCGCGCTGGTTACCGCACGCAGCGCTCCCGCGCACGAACGCGCGATTCGCACGCTCATGAAGTGGAACATCCGCGTCGATGAAGCGATGTTCCTCGGCGGTTTGCCCAAGGGCGAATTCCTGCGCGAATTCGAACCCGACTTCTTCTTCGACGACCAGACCGGCCACGTCGACGCCGCGGCACGCCACGTGCCGGCAGGCCACGTTTCCAGCGGCATCAGCAACGAGCGCTGAGCCTCTTGCGGCGCGGGCGCCATTGCGGCGCCCCGCTCCGGTGGCGCGTCTCGCGCCTTTGCGTTGTCATCGCTCTTTCATGGCGATGTAACGGGTTCTCCCTAGTCTTGCGGTCTGTCCGGTGCGCGGTGCCTTCATGGCGCCATTTTTTTTGCCGCATCCGAGCGCACACACCACAACACCAAGGAAACCCATCATGCGATTTTCATTTCCCTCCGTGCGGCTCTTTTCCGCAGTGGCCCTGGCCTGTGCTCTTTCCGCCTGCGGTGGCGGCGACGGAGGCGGCGGTTTTTCGGGCTTCCTGCCCGGTGGCGGCACGCCCACGACGCCCACTACACCAGGCGGACCCGACACGCCGGCCAACCCGAACCCGCCTGCACCCGACACCGGCGTGAAGCCCGAGATGCGCTGCGCGCCCTGAGCGCCCATTGCAACAAGTTGCACAGCCCATCCCAGCGCCCGACCGCAAACCCCAAGACCAAGCAAAACAAGCCATGAATTCACGTCGCAAATTCCTGCAGGGCACGGCCACCACCGGTGCCGCAGCGCTCGCACTCGCCGCCTTTCCGCCGAGCATTCGCCGCGCCCTGGCCATTCCGGCCAACAACAAGACCGGCACCATCCAGGACGTCGAGCACATCGTCATCCTCATGCAGGAGAACCGTTCGTTCGACCACTACTTCGGCACGCTCATGGGCGTGCGCGGCTTCGGCGACCGCTTCACCATTCCGCTGCCCAACGGACGCAGCGTGTGGCAGCAACTCGACGACGCGGGCAAGGAAGTGCTGCCCTATCACCTGGACGGCTCCAAGGGCAACGCGCAACGCGTGGCCGGCACGCCGCACAGCTGGAGCGACGGCCAGGCTGCATGGGCCGGCGGGCGCATGCACGAATGGGTGAAATACAAGAAGACCAAGACGGCACCCTTCACGCAATCGATGGGCTACCTCAACGATGCGGAACTGCCGTTTCAATTTGCGCTGGCCAACGCCTTCACGGTCTGCGATGCGTACCACTGCAGCATGCACACCGGCACCAATTCGAACCGCATGTTTCTCTGGACCGGCACCAACGGCCCCACCGGCGCGAACGTGGCCACGGTCAATAACGAGTGGGACGGCATCGACAGCTCCGCCAACGGCTACACCTGGAAGACCTACCCCGAGCGCCTGCAGGAAGCCAAGGTCAGCTGGATCGTCTACCAGAACATGCCCGACAACTTCACCGACAACTCGCTGGCCGGCTTCAAGCAGTACCGCCTCGCCAACGAAGCTTCCGGCAAGCCCGTGAGCAACGACGTGGCCTCGCCCGCCTACGACCCGGCCAGCGACGACGCCGGCAATCCGCTCTACAAGGGCATTGCCAACACCATGCCCGACGGCGGCTTTCTCGACCGGTTCCGCCAGGACATCAAGAACGGCAAGCTGCCCCAGGTGTCGTGGATCGTCGCGCCCGCCACCTATTCCGAGCACCCCGGCCCTTCGAGCCCCGTGCAGGGCGGCTGGTACATCCAGGAAACGCTCGACGCGCTCACCGCGGTGCCAGAGGTGTGGAGCAAGACCGTGTTCATCATCAACTTCGACGAGAACGACGGCTACTTCGACCACGTTCCTTCGCCGGCCGCGCCGTCCATCAACGCCGACGGAACGCCAGCTGGCAAGACGACGCTGCCGGTCGAAGCGCTCGCTCCCGAATACTTCAACCATCCGAATCCGCCCGGCACCACCGACCAGCCGCCGCCCGACGGCCGCGTGTACGGCCCCGGCGTGCGCGTGCCGATGTACGTGGTGTCGCCCTGGAGCCGCGGCGGCTGGGTCAACTCGCAGGCCTTCGACCACACCTCTGTGATCCGTTTCATCGAAGCACGGTTCGGCGTGAAGGAAACGAACATCAGCGGCTTCCGCCGTGCGGTGTGCGGCGACCTCACCACTGCGTTCAACTTCGCTTCGCCCAACGACGAAGCACTGCCCACGCTCGCAGGCCGCAAGACCAAGGCGCAGGCCGACCAGTTGCGCACGGACCAGGAGGCACTTTCGCAGGTGCCGTTTCCGGCGCTGCCGCAACTGCCGCTTCAAGCCAAAGGCACGCGCCCCTCGCGCGCGCTGCCCTACGAGCTGCACACGAGCGCCCGCATCGACGCCACCGGCGGAAAAACCCAACTGCTGTTCGCCAACACCGGCACGGCCGCCGCGGTGTTCCACGTGTACGACAAGCTCAACCTCGATCGCCTGCCGCGCCGCTACACGGTCGAGCCCGGCAAGACGCTGGACGACACGTGGAACTCGATGAGCGACAACAGCGGCTTCTACGACCTGTGGGTGCTGGGGCCGAATGGCTTTCATCGCCACTTCAAGGGCGACCTGAACGCCCTTCGCAGCGGCGACGCGGCTGCGCCTGAAGTGCGCGTGTGCTACGACATTGCCAACGGCAACGTGTACCTGGAAATGCTCAACGGCGGCAAGAATGCCTGCAAGTTCACCGTGCGCGCCAAGGCCTACCGCACCGACGGCCCGTGGACCGCGACGGTAGCGGGCGGCGCCAAGGCCGAACTGCACTGGGACCTGGCAGCCAGCGGCGCCTGGTACGACTTTGCGGTGAGCTGCGATGCCGACACGAGCTTCGTGCGCCGCTTTGCGGGCCGCGTGGAAACCGGCAAGCACTCGGTGAGTGATCCGGCAATGGGCCTGGCCGACCTGTGAGGGCTGCACGCGCATGAACTCACGCCGCAGGTTTCTCACGGGCACCGCCACTACCGGTGCCGCAGCGCTCGCGCTCTCGGCCTTTCCGCCGAGCATCCGGCGCGCCCTGGCCATTCCGGCCAACAACAAGACCGGCACCATCCAGGACGTCGAGCACATCGTCATCCTCATGCAGGAGAACCGTTCGTTCGACCACTACTTCGGCACGCTCATGGGCGTGCGCGGCTTTGGCGACCGGTTCACCATTCCGCTGCCCAAGGGCCTGAACGTCTGGCAGCAGACCGACGGCAGCGGCAAGCTGGTGCTGCCCTACCACCTGGACAGCCGCAAGGGCAACGCGCAGCGCGACGGCGGCACACCCCACGACTGGGCCGACAGCCAGAACGCCTGGGACAGCGGCCGCATGTACCAGTGGCCGCGCTACAAGACCAGCAAGGCCATGGGCTACCACAAGGAGGCGGAGATCCCGTTCCAGTTTGCGCTGGCCAACGCCTTCACGCTTTGCGACGCGTACCACTGCAGCATGCATACCGGCACCGACGCGAACCGCGCCTTCCATCTCACCGGAACCAACGGTGCGATTCCCACCAACACCGCTTTCGTCAAGAACGAGTGGGATTGGATCGACGGGCGGCCAGAGTCGGTGAACACCGGCTACACATGGAAGACCTATGCCGAACGGCTCGAAGAGGCCGGCGTGCGCTGGATCAGCTACCAGAACATGCCGGACGAATGGGGCGACAACATGCTGGGTGCCTTTCGGCAGTTCCGCCAGGCGAACCTCGATTCGGGCTTTCCGGTGTCCAGCGGCGGCGAGCCCAACTCGCCCTATGCCGATACCGGCCAGCCGCTGCCCTACCGCGCCTACGACCGAGCGACGGACGATGCGAAGAGTCCACTCTACAAGGGCGTGGCAAACACATTGCCCGGCACACGGCCCGAGGACTACCTCGACGCCTTCAGGCGCGATATTCGCGAAGGCAAGCTGCCACAGGTGTGCTGGATGAACGCCCCGTCGATCTACTGCGAGCACCCGGGCCCGTCGAGCCCGGTGCAGGGCGCATGGTTCCTGCAAGAGGTGCTGGACGCGCTCACCGCCGTGCCCGAGGTGTGGAGCAAGACCGTGCTGCTCGTCAACTTCGACGAGAACGACGGTTACTTCGACCACGTGCCTTCGCCTTCGGCGCCATCGCCGCTTGGCGACGGCACCTTTGCCGGCAAGACCACCCTGCCCACGGCCGACCTGGCTCCCGAGTATTTCACCCATGCGGCGCCGCCCGGCAGCACCAAGCAGCCTGCGCCCGACGGCCGCGTGTACGGCCCTGGCCCGCGCGTGCCGATGTACGTGATCTCGCCCTGGAGCCGCGGCGGCTGGGTCGACTCGCAGGCCTTCGACCACACATCGGTGATCCGCTTCATCGAAGCGCGTTTCGGCGTGAAGGAGCCCAATATCGGCGCCTTCCGGCGCACAGTGTGCGGCGACCTCACCAGCGCCTTCAACTTTGCCAATCCCAACGACGAGCCGCTGCCCACGCTCGCGGGACGCAGCACCCGCAACCAGGCCGACCAATTGCGCCTGAGCCAGGAGGCGCTCGGCCAGGTGCCGCTGCCGATCGACCCGCAGCTGCCGCGCCAGCCAACGGGCACGCGCCCATCGCGTGCGCTGCCTTACGAACTGCATGCCAGTGCGCGGGCCGATGCGGCTGGGGGCACCGTGCAATTGCTGTTCGCGAACACCGGCAAGGCAGGCGCGGTGTTCCATGTGTACGACAAGCTCAACCTTGGCCGCCTGCCGCGCCGCTACACGGTAGAAGCCGGCAAGACGCTCGACGACACCTGGAATGCCGCCGCGGACAACAGCGGCTTCTACGACTTGTGGGTGCTCGGGCCCAACGGCTTTCATCGCCACTTCAAGGGCAATCTCAATGCGCTGCGCGCAAGCGGCGCCAGCCCTGAAGTGCGGGTGTGCTACGACATTGCCAACGGCAACGTCTACCTCGACATGCGCAACGGCGGAACAAAGAGCTGCAAGTTCACCGTGAGCGCCAAGGCTTACCGCAGCGATGGCCCGTGGATTGCAACGGTCGACGGCGGCGCCGCGGCCGAACAGCATTGGGAGCTCGCCACCAGCGGCCAGTGGTACGACTTCGAGGTTGCCTGCGATGCCGACCCGGCCTACCTGCGCCGCTTTGCCGGCCGGGTGGAAACCGGCAGGCACACGGTGAGCGATCCGGCGATGGGCTTCGTCGACCTGTAGCCGCGCAAGCTATGCCGTGGCGGTGCGAAGCCACAGCTGCCGAACCCTGAACGTCAGCAGCGCCGCGATGCTGACGTTCAGCAGGTTCCAGCCGATACCGTTCAGGAATGCCGCGTGGTAGCTGCCCGTCAGGTCGAAAATCTTGCCCGACATCCAGCCGCCCAGCGCCATGCCGAAGAGCGTGAACATCAGCACCGTGCCCACGCGCGCGCCTGCTTCCGCGGGCGGGAAGTGCTCGCGCACGATGATGGCGTAAGACGGCACGAGCCCGCCCTGGAACAGGCCGAACAGCGCCGAGATCACATACAGCGGCACCAGCCCGTCGAAGGGCAGGAAGAGCAGCAGCGCCACGCACTGCAGCACGCCGCCAAGCAGCAGCGTGCGCAGCCCGCCGATGCGGTCGCAGATTGCGCCCGACACCAGCCGGCTCACCACGCCAAAGCCCAGCATCAGCGACAGCATCTGCGCACCCCGAGCAGCGCCGTAGCCGAGGTCGCCGCAATAGGCCACGATGTGTACCTGCGGCATTGCCATGGCAACGCAACAGGCCACGCCTGCCACGCACAGCAGCCCCTGGGCAGTGCCCATGCTGAAGCCGAAGGGCCGCATCATGTCTCGCACCGGCGCCGCACCCGATTCAGCGCCCGCCGGTGCGGTGGCCAATGCCGGTGGCCGTGCACGAAAGAACAGCGCGAGCGCCGCCATCGCAAGCCCGCAGAAAATGCCCATGCCGATGTAGGTCTGGCGCCAGCCGACCGTCTCGATGAAATGCTGTGCAATCGGCGGCCAGATGGCGCCGGCCACATAGTTGCCGCTCGCGCATACCGCCACCGCAATGCCGCGCCGCTTGACGAACCACAGCGACGTATCGGCCACCAGGGGCGCAAAAGCCGCGGCACTTCCCAGCAGGCCGACCAGCACGGCCTGCGCCGCAATGAAGGCAACGATGCCGTCGGCCATGCCGCACGCGACATAGCCCACGCCGAGGCTCAACGCACCGACCAGCAAGGGCCACATCACGCCGAAGCGATCGGCCAGCCGCCCCATCAGCACGCCACCCACGCCGAAGCCGAGCATCAGCAAGGTATATGGCAACGAAGCATCGGCGCGCGCGACACCGAACTCGGCCTGCACCGCGGGCAGCATCACCGAGACCACGTACATGCCGCTGCTGCCGACGGTCATGACGAGCAGCGTGAGGCCGAGCCGCACCATGGCATAGCGTGAATCGGCTTGATGGATGCTTGTCTCGGGTGTCGTCATTGTTTTTCTCCGCCGCGAGGATACCCGCAGGTACGGAGACGCATCGACGCGAGCGCGCAATAACCGGCGGCGCCTGGCCGCCTGCCGCCCGATGCGGCGAATCAGCCTGCGGACAGCACCGGCATCACGACATTCGCCGAAGCCTTGGGCATCGGTCCGCCCGGCTTGGGCTTGTCGTTGCAGCCGGCCGTCAACAGGCCGATGCAGAACAGAAGAACTACGGCTGTGCTTCTCATGCGGCGGATGCTATGCCCGCCACCCTGCAAGTCAAGTCGGACGCCGCGCCGTGCGCGTTCGCGCCTTTCGGGGGGCAGTCCCTCAGGCCGTGGCCGGCCGCTCGCCCGCCTGCAACCGGCGCTCGATGTCCTCGAGCACATTGGGCAAGTCGGCCACGCTGTCGATCACGTAGTGGGCACCCGCAGCCTGTAGTTGCGAAGTGGCGCGCTCGCGGTGCTCTTGCTGCTGTGCAGCATCGAGCGCCTGCCATTCGACGAGCGTGAGGCCTGTCGCGTTGCCGCTTATCGCAAGGCCCACGGCCCAGGTGCCGGCGTTCAGGCCCTCCTGCAGGCCCACGCCCGTGTCATCGACCTTGACCACCGTGTGCGGCGGCCACACGCCCAGGTCGGCAAAGCAGCGGTACATCATGAGCGGCGAGGGGCGGCCTTCGGCAAGATCGCCGGCGCACACGAGGTTGTCGGGCGCATAGCCGCCAGCGGCGGCAATGGGCGTCACCACTTCCATGATCGGCCGGTTGTAGCCGGTGGTCGAACCTATCTTGAGACCGCGTTCGCGCGCGGCATTGACGGCCTCCAGCGCTCCGGGAATGAACTCCGCATGGTCGCGCACGCTGGCCGCGTTCATCGGCGTGAACACTTCGTAGAGATGATCGACGTCGGCATCGCTGAAGGCGTGGCCCTGCGCCGCCTCCCACTGCGACGCGATGCGCGGCAGCGTGCCCAGCGCCTTGATGTGGTCCCACTTGGCCATGCCCATCGGCCCGCGTGCTTCGGCAACGGTGATGTCCACGCCGAACTGTTCGAACAGTTTCACGAAGGCACCCATGGGCGCGCAAGAGCCAAAGTCGATGATGGTGCCGGCCCAGTCGAAGACGACGGCCTGGAGCTTGGAGTGATTGTGTGCGTTCATAAAAAGGAGGTCACCATGTCTCGAACACGTCGTGCGCGATGCCGAAGCCGGTGCTCGCACCGGTGCCGCTGGTAACCAGCACCACGCGCGTCGCGTCGTCGGGCGCATCGATCACGCAGGGCGCGGCTTTCGACGACGGATAGACGCCGGTCCACCGCTCGGTGACCTGCGCTGTTTCGAGATTGAGCGTGCTGCGAAGATGGCGCAGGATGAGCTGATCGACCTCTTCCATCGCAAACGGCTCGGGCGCATCGCCGTAGTGGTGCGAGTCGCCAACCACCAGGGAGCCGTCGGCGCTTTGCACCACGATGAGGTGAATGCCGTGCGCGAGCGAAGCGGCTTCTTCCTCTTGAAGCCGCGCGCGCAAGGCGGCCGCTTCGGGCAAGGTGCTGTAGCCCTCGTAGCGCACCAGGCTCAGGTCCATCATTACGGAGCCCGGCAGCCGAAAGCCGACCTCCGGCTTGACGCGCAGCATCTGCAGGCGGCACAGCGTGAGCTCGTGCGCGGCAATGCGTTCGGCAAACAGGCCGTGCAGGTCGGTGTTGGTGCACACCACCACGCGCTCGCCGCGCAATGTGCCGCGCGAAGTACGCACGCGCGGCGTTTCTACCTCGTGCACGGTTTCACCGAAGCGGAACACCACGCCATGCACTTTGGCCAGCCATTTCGCAAGCAGGCCGATGGCGGTGCGCGATTCCACGCGCAGCTCGTGCGGGCTGAAGAGCACCGAGCGAGCGTCGGCCAAGCTCAGCGCCGGCGCCTTGGCCTGCGCGTCGGCCGCATCGAGCAGTTCGCAGCCTTGGCCCATGGGGGTTCGCATGAAGGCTTCGAGCACGTCGTGCGCTTCGTTCCGGTAGGCCGCGAGCCAGAGGTTGCGGTGCACGATGTCTATGCCAGCCTGAGGCGCGATGTGTTGCCAGACCTCGCGGGCGTGCATCGCGCGGCGCCAGGTGTCGCCCGGCGCTTGCCCGGTAATGGTGATGAAGCCGAAGTTGCGGATCGACGCGCCGATGCAGGCCGCATCGCGCTCGACCACGCACACCTTGAGGCCGCGCTGCGCCGCCGTATACGCATGGGCCATGCCCACGATGCCGGCCCCGACGACGATCACGTCGAAGCTGTTGTTACTGGTGTTGCTGCTGTTGTCGATTCGAGGTCCGGGCATTACCGGTTTCTCCAGGTTTGGGTGCGCGCGAGCGCCCAGTGCCCGGCCAGCGCGAACACGCCGCGGCCTGTAGCGGCCGTAAGCATGATCAGCGAGGCCATGGCCGCGGCGGGCGCCACGTCGCCGGCATCGTCCATGTTGAGCACGGCAATGGCGGCCAGCGTGGTCTGCGGCGAATAGAGGAAGACGACGGCCGACACCGTCGTCATTGCATTGACGAAAAAATAGCCGCCCACGTTGAGCACGGTAGGCAGCGCCACCGGCAGGTGCACGCGCCAGAGTGTGCGCCAGAAGGGAACGCCCATCGACTCGGACACCAGCTCGTATTCGCGGTCGAGCTGGCGCAGCGCGGTGAGCGAAGTGAGGTGCGCGACCGAGAAGAAATGCGCCACCGTACACACCACGAGAATGGTCATGCTGCCGTAGATGGCGCGCAGCGGATTCGACGGCGAAACGAAGAAGAAGATGTAGCCCACACCCAGCACCAGCCCCGGCACTGCAAGCGGCAAATTGGCGAGCAGGTTGAGCAACTCGCGCGGCAAACCGAAGTGGCGCGGCTTTTCGACGAGGTAGGCCGAAATGAAGGTGGCGAATGCACCCAACACCGCCGCGCACACCGCAAGCCGCAGCGAGTTGAAGTAGCTGCCCCAGCCGCCGCCGTCCATGTTGCCGAAGTCGTAGTTCTTGAGCGACGGAGCAAGCTTGTAGGGCCAGTAGGTAGCAAGCGACGCGAACACCGCCATGCCGATCATCACGACAATGGCGCAGGCCGTGAGCACGCAGAACACCAACAGCGCACGGTCTCGCGTTTTGACGGGCTCCGGCCGGTAAGGCGTGGCGCGCGCCGAGAGCGCCGCGGCCTGTTTGCTTCGCACGCGACGCTCGACCAGGAACGAGAGCACCGCCGGAATCAACAGCACCAGACCGACCACCGCGCCCATCTCAAAGTTTTGCTGACCGACCACCTGCTTGTAGATGTCGGTAGCAAGCACGCCCGTCTGCCCGCCCACCACTTTGGGCACGCCGAAGTCGGTAATCACCAGCACAAACACCACCATCGCTGCAACGATGAGGCCGTAGCGGGAAGACGGCAGCGTCACCGTGCGAAAGATGCGCCAACGAGAAGCGCCGAGCGTTTGCGCCGCCTCGTAGAGCCGACCATCGGAAGTGGCCATGGCGGTGGTGAGAATCAGCAGCGCATGCGGCAGTGTCCAGAACACCGAACCGAGAACAATGCCCAACGGGCCATAGATCGACGCACCGCCCAGCAGCCCCTTGAAGATCCCCTGGTTGCCGAACAGATAGACCAGGCTGATGGCCGGCAACAGCGAAGGTGCAAGCAGCGGGATGAGCGCCACGGCACGCAGCACGCCCTTGGCCGGCATGCAAGAAAGCGTGAGGCCGTAGGCATACACATAGGCAATGGCCGTGCAGATCACGGCACTGATCGCAGCGAGCCCAAGGCTGTTGAAAGCCGACTGCACCAGCGCAGGGTTCTCGAGGTAGCGCGCAAAGTTGGCCGCGCCGACGAACACGCCGGTGCGGTCGAAGAAGCTCTGGCCGACAAGTGCGCCGACGGGCAGCGCGACAATCACGACCAGCAGCAATACGACGAGCCACACGGCGGCGCCTGTCAGCCAGCGTTCGCGGTCGAATTCGTTTCTGCGTGTGATCACCATCGGGAGGGTGGCGACGGCTTCGGGAGAGCTGCTCATGTCAGCGGGACCCGCTCGAATTGGCGGTGGCTGAGTTCAGGGCGGGTGCACCGCCGATCAACAACCGCTCTTTGCAACGCGCCCGTCGATGGGGTGCCTTGCGCAGCGAAATAAAGGAGGAGGCCGCAGGCCGGGGGACATTCGCGGAGAAAGGTACCCCGTCGGCGGGTGCGCGCCCCGAATAAAGCATCAAACGCACGACGCTGCGAACCGACAACCAGGAACTCATTCAATGCGCCAGAACAGACAGCGCATTCAAAGGCAACTGGATATGCACCATGCTGCTGGGCACCAGCGGCTCCCCGCCATCGCCACGCGCATCTGCCGGCAACTCGGCTTCGATCTCGATGCCCAGCGGCTCGCAAGCCAGCCGGGCCGAAGTGCGGTTGCCGAAGAACTCCGTATCCAACAGTCGCGCCGCAAAGCTGTTGGCGCCGAGCTCCGAACCGAAGCGTTTGACCACCACATGCTCGGGCCGAATGCCCACCGTGGCCTGCGCACCTACGCTCAGGTTGCCCGGCGCACAGAACAGTTCGCTTTCGCGCACGCGCACTTTGCCGTCGGCCAACACCGTGGCGGGCAGCATGTTCATGCGGCCGACAAAGCCTGCCACAAAGCGCGTGCGCGGTTGGCGGTAGAGCTCGTCGGGCGTGCCGGCCTGCTCGATGCGGCCGTTGTGCATCAGCACCACGCGGTCGGCCATCGAGAGGGCTTCTTCCTGGTCGTGCGTGACCATGATGGTGACGATGCCCAGGCGCTTCTGCAGCGAGCGTATTTCGCTGCGCAGGCTTGCGCGCACCTGCGCATCGAGTGCCGACAGCGGTTCGTCGAGCAACAGCAGGCGCGGGTTGGGCGCCAGTGCACGGGCCAATGCGACGCGCTGCTGCTGGCCGCCCGAAAGCTGCACCGGGTACTTGTCGGCATGGGCGGCCAGCCCGACCAGGTCGAGCATCTCGCGCGAGCGCTTGGCCATCTCGCGCGCCAGTGCGCCGGTGGGATGCAGCCCGTAGGCAATGTTCTGCGCGGCAGTGAGATTGGGGAACAGCGCATACGACTGGAACACCACGCCAAAGCCGCGCGCGGCGGGGGGCAGGCCCGCGATGTCCTGCCCGCCGAGCAGTATCTGCCCGCTGTCGGCACGCTCGATGCCGCACACGATGCGCAGCAGCGTCGTCTTGCCGCAACCCGAGGGCCCGAGCAGGCACACGAACTCGCCCGGCTCGATGTCCAGGTCGATGCCGTCGAGCACCCGCGTGGCGCCAAAGGACTTGCCTATGCCGCGAAGAGAAAGAAAGCTGGTCATCACATCGGCTTCTTTTCCGACTTGGATTCGTAGCGCTTCGACCATTCCGTCAGGATGCGGTCGCGGTTGGCTGCGGCCCAGGTGAAGTCGTTCTTGGCGAGCAGCTTCTCCACGTCGCCGGGCACGAACTCGAGCTTTTCCTGGATACCCGGCAGCGCGAGCACCGCAAAGTTCTTTGCGTACAGCTCGTTGGCCTGCCTGGTCACTGCCCAATCGGCAAGCGCCTTGGCTGCTTCCTGCTTCTTGCTGGTCTTCATGATGCCGGTGGCTTCCATGTCCCAGCCCAGGCCTTCCTTGGGCAGCACGATGTCGATGGGAGCGCCGTCGCGCTTGGTCTTGTTGGCGCGGTATTCGAACGACATGCCAAGCGCGAACTCGCCGGCGCCGGCCTGGCGGCAGGGCTTGCTGCCCGACTGGCTGTAGATGCCGATGTTCTGGTGCAGCGCGTCCATGTACTTCCACGCCTTTTCTTCGCCCATCATCTGGATCCAGCCCGAGACCATCAGGTAGCCCGTACCCGACGCGGCGGGGTTGGGCATGGTGATCTGGCCCTTGTAGACCGGATTGGTCAGGTCGGCCCAGCTTGTGGGCTTGGGCAGGCTCTTCTTTTGCGCTTCGGCGGTGTTGAAGCAGATGGCCGACGACCACACGTCCATGCCCACCCACTTGGGCGGGTTGGCCGCATCGCGCATCGTGGGCTTGATGGCGTCCAGGCCCTTGGGCGCATAGGGTTGCAGCATGCCCTCCTTGTCGAGCAGCATCAGCGAGGTGGCGGCCAGGCCCCACACCACGTCGGCTTGCGGGTTGGCCTTTTCGGCCAGCAGCTTGGCGGTGACGATGCCGGTGGAATCGCGCACGAACTTCAGCTCGATGGCCGGGTTTTCTTTTTCAAACGCAGCCTTGTAGGCCTGCACCTGGTCGGCTTCCAGCGCCGTGTACACCAGCAGCTCGGTGCGGCCTTGGGCCGAAGCGGCAAAGGCCAGCGAAAGCAGGGCGGCCGGCACGGCGGCCCAGCGGATAGAACGACGCAGCATGGGGAATACCTCGGAAAAGAAGACGAAGCGGGAAGTAACGCGGAAGAAGAAAGTACCCATGGCAAGCGCCATGAACGCGGCGATGCTGGCAGCGGCGTGTGACAGGCATTTGTCAGAAGACATGTGCTTGCACGCCGGTTGCGGCCCCTCGTCATGCCCCTGTCACTGCAATGCGCGAAGCTCGCGTGCTGCCACCCCTGCGTTTTCAGCTTTTTGTTTCGGAGCCATGACACTCGACCTCGCCGAGATCGCCCGCCTGTTTGCCGAACGGGGCGAGGTCGCGTATGCGGGCGAGCCGGTGTCGCAGCTCGAGCATGCGCTGCAGTGCGCCTGGCTGGCCGAGCAGGCCTGCGCCGGCGACGCGCTGGTCACGGCCTCGCTGCTGCACGACCTTGGCCACCTGCTGATTGCAGAGCACCAGACGCTTTCGCGCTCACCCTCCGAGTTGGGCATCGACGACCGGCACCAATACATTGCAATGCCGGTGCTGCGCGGCGCCTTCGGGCTGGAGGTGCGCGAGCCGGTCCGCCTGCATGTGGATGCCAAGCGATATCTTTGCGCGACTCGGCCCGGCTACTTCTCGCGGCTGTCGCCGGATTCGGTGCGCAGCCTCGCACTGCAGGGCGGGCCAATGAGCGCGGAGGCCGCCCGGCGCTTTGCCGACCATCCCTGGTCGGGCGATGCGATACGGCTGCGGCTCTGGGACGAAGAGGCCAAGGTGGCCGGGCTCCAGACGCCGCCGCTCAAGCACTTTCTGGAAATTGCGGCCCGGGTCATGCTGCGCTGAGGCTGCGGCCCCGCGGCCTGCGCGCGCCAGCTTCAGGCCGGCTTAAGAAATTTGTCTAGGATGGCTCCCTCAAGATCTCCGCGCGCAAGCGCCTCCGAGGAAAGCCCCGCATGTCCCCTTCCGTCAACGAACGCGCAAAAACCTTCATCCAGGTGCTGCGCCGCGTTTTAGCGCTCGCGGCCCCCTACTTCCGGTCGGAGGAGAAGTGGCGTGCACGGCTCATGTTCGCTGGCATCGTCGCCCTCAACCTGGCGTATGTTTATGCGCTGGTGCTTTTCAACCAGTGGTATGGCCGCTTCTACGACGGCCTGCAGAACAAGGACGCCGCCGTGTTCTGGCGCGAGGTCCGCGTGTTCTGCGTACTGGCCTTCTTCAATATCGCGCTGCAGGTGCTCAAGTTCTATGTGACCCAACTGCTGCAGTTGCGCTGGCGCGCGTGGATCACGCGCAACTATCTCGGCCGCTGGATGGCCAACCGCACGTTCTACGAGCTGGAGCTCGCCCGCTACGCCAAGAGCGACGGCGCCACGCCCGACAACCCCGACCAGCGCATCCAGGAAGACATGCAGCTCTTCACCGCGGCCACCATGACGCTCTCGATGGGGCTGCTGAACGCCGTGGTCACGCTGATCAGCTTCGTGGGCATTCTCTGGGGCCTGTCGGGCACCACGGCGCTGCCGATCGGCGGCACCACCTACGAAATCGCCGGCTCGATGGTGTGGCTCGCACTTGTCTACTGCGTGGTCGGCACGGTGATCACCCACTACATCGGACGTCCGCTGATCGGGCTGAACTTTCGCCAGCAGCGCTTCGAGGCCGACTTCCGGCACCACCTGGTGCGCGTGCGCGAATACAGCGAGGCAATTGCGCTCGACCGCGGCGAGACGGTGGAACGCGGGCAGCTCGACCTGCGCTTTGGCGCGGTGCTGCGCAACTATCTCGCGCTCATCAAGCAGCAGAAGAACCTCGTGACCTTCACCGCCTTTTTCGGCCAGGCTGCGGTGATCTTCCCGTTCGTGGTGGCGGCACCGCGCTTCTTCAGCGGCGCGATCCAGCTGGGGCAACTGATGCAGATTTCATCGGCCTTCGGCAAGGTGCAGGACGCCTTGAGCTGGTTCGTCGACAACTACGACAACGTGGCTTCGTGGCGCGCGACGGCCGACCGGCTCACAAGCTTCGACGATGCGATCCGCGCGCATGCCGAAAAATCGAACGCCTTCGAACGCAGCGATGCAGAGGTGCTGCGCGCCGACGGACTCTCGCTGAGCCTGCCGGGCGGCAGCAAGCCGCTGCTCGCGAATGCAGCGCTTTCGGCCGCGGCCGGCGACAGCGTGCTGGTGCAGGGCCCATCGGGCAGCGGCAAGTCCACGCTGTTCCGCGCCTTCGCGGGCATCTGGCCGTTCGGAAGCGGCAAGGTACAGGTGCCGGCGGACGCGATGTTCTTGCCGCAGCGGCCCTACGTGCCCAACGGCCCGTTGCGCCAGGCGCTGGCCTATCCCGAAGATGCCGCCAGGTACAGCGACGCCGAGCTGCGCCAGGCCCTGGCCGACGCGCTGCTGCCCGACCTGGCCGCCCGGCTCGACGACAGCGACGCCTGGAGCCAGAAGCTCTCGGGCGGTGAACAGCAGCGGCTCGCAATTGCGCGCGTGCTGCTGAAGAAACCGCGCTGGGTGTTCGCCGACGAAATCAGCAGCGCGCTGGACGGGCCGGCCGAGCACGCGCTTTATCAGCGCCTTTCGGAAATGGTGCGCGAACGGAACGGCGCGATGGTCTCCATTGCGCACCGCGCGGCCGTGGGCGAGTTCCACACCCAGCGCTGGACGCTGGTGCCTGAGGCCGAGGGCGCCGCCGCGCGCTATCGCGTGGAGGTGGCGCCGGCAGGCGGCGTCGCCGCGTAGCGCTCCCAGCCCTTCTTGCGCAAGTCGCAAGCAGGGCACTCGCCGCAGCCGTAGCCCCAGGCCTGGCGGTGCTCACGGTCGCCGAGATAGCAGGTGTGGGTTTCTTCCACGATCAGGTCGACCAGCGGCTCGCCGCCCAGGCGGTGCGCCATCTGCCAGGTCTCGGCCTTGTCGATCCACATCAGCGGCGTTTCGATGACAAGGCGGCGTTCCAGCCCGAGCGAAAGCGCAAGCTGCATCGCCTTCATGGTGTCGTCGCGGCAGTCGGGGTAGCCCGAAAAGTCGGTTTCGCAAACGCCGGTAACGATCACCTGCAGGCCGCGGCGGTAGGCCAGCGCGCCGGCCAGGGTAAGAAACAGCAGGTTGCGGCCGGGCACGAAGGTGTTGGGCAGGCCGTCGGCCTGCATTTCGAAGGCCACCTCTTCGGTGAGCGACGAGCCGCCGAGCTGCGCCAGTGCGGCCAGCGTGAGCACGTGGTCTTCGCCCAGGCGCGGCGCCCAGCCTGGAAAGCGCTCGCGCATTTTCGAAAGGATGGTGCCGCGCACGTCGAGTTCGACGCGGTGCCGCTGGCCGTAGTCGAAGCCCAGCGTTTCAACGCGCTGGTACTTGGAGAGCGCGTCCGCGAGGCAGGTGGTCGAGTCCTGGCCACCGGAGAACAGGACGAGGGCGGTGGTGTGCAGGGGCATTTCTCTTCGACGGCGCCGGGCCGTCGCGGTACAAAAGCCCCGATTTTCGCAGCCTGCTACAGAAAGCGCTCGAGCAGCTTGCGCGAGGGGCGGTCGAGCGTCTTCACATCGGGAATGCGGAACTGCACGCCGTGCGCACTGGCAATCAGCAGCGCGCCGCCCTCCAGCCGGCGAATGTCTTCCTCGGCCTTGAGCACGAAGCTGGTTTCGCCGCGGTCGGTGCTCACCGTCCAGGTGCTGGGCACGCCGAAGCTCGACACGCCATGCAGCTTGAGCAGCGTGGGTGCAAAGTCGCGCACGGCCAGCTCTTGCTCCAGCAATGCGCGCGTTGCCGGCGGCAAGGCTTCGACGCGGTCGATCCAGACCAGTTCGCGGCCCTCGCTGCCGACCAGCGACACGCCCTCTGCGGGCGCGCTGAGCGGAAAGGCGCGCACAGGCGTCACACCCACGTGGCGCTCGCCGCCGGCATCGGTCAGCACAAGGCGGCCGAAATCGTCGCGCGCAAGTTCGAAGACGGGGACGGCGGCGGGGGCTGTGTTGTTGCTGCTGTTGTTCATCACGCGTCTCCAGCCGGATGCGCCGCATGGCTCGGCACCAACTGCATCTGGGCGCCGGCACGTTCGTTCACCGCGCCTTCGCTCGCATCGTCGTCCGCCTGCCGCAATTGCGCCTGGTAGAGACGCCAATACGCGCCCTGCTTCGCCATCAATGCGTCGTGCGGACCGACTTCGACCACCTCGCCGCGGTCCATCACCACCAGCCGGTCGGCCTTGCGCAGCGTTGAGAGGCGGTGCGCAATGGCAATGGTGGTGCGGCCTTGCACGAGGTTGTCGAGAGCCTTCTGGATTTCTTTTTCTGTCTCGGTGTCCACGGCCGACGTGGCTTCGTCGAGGATGAGGATGCGTGGGTCGATGAGCAGTGCGCGCGCAATGCTGATGCGCTGGCGCTCGCCGCCCGAAAGCCCTTGGCCGCGCTCGCCCACGAGCGAGTCGTAGCCGTGCGGCAGGCGCAGGATGAAGTCGTGCGCATGGGCGGCGCGGGCTGCTGCCACGATTTCTTCGCGCGTGGCATCGGGCTTGCCGTAGGCAATGTTCTGAGCAATGGTGCCGAAGAACAGAAACGGCTCTTGCAGCACCAGCCCGACATGGCGCCGGTAGTCGGCCACGGCAAAGCGGCGAATGTCGGTGCCGTCGACCTTGATGGCGCCATCGGTCACGTCGTAGAAGCGGCAGATCAGGTTGACCAGCGTGCTCTTGCCCGAACCGCTGTGGCCCACCAGGCCGATCATCTCGCCGGGCTCGATGGTCAGGTCGAGGTCGCGGATGACCGCGCGCGAACCGTAGCGAAAGCCCAGCCCGCTCATCTCGATGCGGCCCTGCACGCGTTCGATCTTCACCGGGTTGGTGGGCTCGGGCACGTTGCTCACGTGGTCGAGAATGTCGAAGATCCGCTTGGCGCCAGCCGCAGCCTTCTGCGTGACCGAGACGATGCGGCTCATCGAATCGAGCCGCGTGTAGAACCGGCCGATGTACGCAATAAAGGCGGTGAGCACACCCACGGTAATGCTGCCGCGCGCCACCTGCCAGATGCCGAAGCCCCACACCACGAGCAGGCCGATTTCGGTCAGCAGCGAAACGGTGGGCGTAAACAGCGACCAGGTGCGGTTGAGCTTGTCGTTGACCTGCAGGTTGTACACGTTGGCAATGCGAAAGCGCTCGGCTTCGCGGCGCTCTTGCGCAAAGGCCTTGACCACGCGAATGCCCGGAATGGTGTCGGCCAGCACGTTGGTCACTTCCGACCACACGCGGTCGATCTTCTCGAAGCCCGTGCGCAGCCGGTCGCGCACCACGTGGATCATCCAGGCGATGAACGGCAGCGGCACCAGGGTGACTACCGCCAGCAGCGGATTGATGGACACCAGGATGACCGCGGTCATGACGATCATCAGCACGTCGTTGGCAAAGTCGAGCGCATGCAGCGAGAGAAACACGTTGATGCGGTCGGTTTCGGAGCCGATGCGCGCCATCAGGTCGCCGGTGCGCTTGCCGCCGAAATAGTCGAGCGGCAACGTCAGCAGGTGCTCGTACGTGGTGGTGCGCAAGTCGGCGCCAATGCGCTCCGAGACCAGCGCCAGCAGATAGGTGCGTGCCCAGCCCAGGCCCCAGCCGACCAGCGCCGCGCCGAGCAGCCCGCTCAGGTAAAGCGCCACGCGCGAGGGATCGATCTTCTGCCCGTTCTGGAACGGAATCAGGATGTCGTCCATCAGCGGAATGGTCAGGTACGGTGGCACCAGCGTCGCGGCGGTCGAAATCAGGGTCAGGAAGAAGCCCGCGATCAACTGCTTGCGGTAAGGCTTGGCAAAGCGGCCCAGGCGCAGCAGCACCCAGGTCGAGGGCGGTGTCTGCAGTTCGGCGTCTGCCGCGGCCGGGTCGTCGCCGTCGGGCTCTGCTGTCGCCTCGGCGACAATTCCATTTACCCGCTGGCCGAAGAGCTTGAGCAAGCGCAGCGCGGCAGGCTGGTTGGCCAACGTGTAACGCCAGCGCGCCAGCCGGCCCTTGGCACCCACCAGATCGAGGGTGCCAACGCCTGAATGGTCGTTGAGATACAGTTCAAGAGATTCGTCTGCTAGTGACCACTCACACCATTGCCCGCCCGGTTGCAGCGCGAGCAGCCGCCGGTCGGTCAGTGTCACCTGACCAAACGTAAACAGAAGTTCATCGTCAAGGTCAACCGGTAATGTGACCAGAACGTTTTCCGCGGCAGTGAGCCGGCTTTTCAGCGCGTCTGAGGCCGCCTCTGTTTCGCCCTCCCGGGTGCCGACTGGATCGTGATGTTGCATTGTGTTTCTTTGACTCTTGCCCGTCGCGGGCCTCAGGGACCGCGCCATGGCGTCCTTTGTCGGGCGCCGATTCTGACCGATTGCCATGGGCGCGCTTGAAGGCGCCGTGGTGCTCGGCCAAAGCACATCGAACGTTTGCATGACCCGTTTCGACGACATCCGCCTGCTGCGCATCAACTATTTGCGCGGTCCCAACCTCTGGACCTACCGTCCGGTGCTCGAAGTCTGGCTCGACCTGGGCCAGCTCGAAGACTACCCCTCCAACAAGATCGACGGGTTTACCGACCGCCTGACCACCCTGCTGCCGGCGCTCATCGAGCACCACTGTGGCGTGGGCGAGCGCGGCGGCTTCATCCAGCGTCTGACCGAAGGCACCTGGTCGGGCCACGTGCTCGAACACGTGGTGATCGAGCTTTTGAACCTGGCCGGCATGCCGACCGGTTTCGGCCAGACCCGCAGCACGTCGGAGCACGGCGTATACCGCATGGTGTTCCGTGCGCGCGACGAGCAAGTGGCCCGGGTGGCGCTGGCCGAGGGCCATCGCCTGCTGATGGCGGCCATCAACAACGACCCGTTCACCGCCGCCGACGTGCAGAAGGCCGTCGATGCGGTCAAGGCCAAGGTCGAAGACTGCTACCTTGGCCCGAGCACCGCGGCCATCGTCTCGGCAGCCACCGACCGCGGCATTCCGCACATGCGGCTGAACAGCGGTAACCTGGTGCAGCTGGGCTACGGCGCCAACCAGCAGCGCATCTGGACCGCCGAAACCGACTACACCAGCGCCATCGGCGAATCGATTGCCAGCGACAAGGAACTGACCAAGTCGCTGCTCGCAAGCTGCGGCGTGCCGGTGCCCGAAGGCCAGGTGGTGGCCAGCGCCGAAGAGGCCTGGGAAGCCGCCGAGGACATCGGCCTTCCCGTGGTCGTGAAGCCCTCCGACGCCAATCACGGGCGCGGCGTGTCGCTCGAACTCACCACGCGCGAAGAAGTCATGGCAGCCTTTGCCGTGGCCGAACCCGAAGGCAGCGACGTGATGGTCGAGCGCTTCATCCGCGGCCACGAACACCGCCTGCTGGTGGTGGGCGGCGAAGTGGTGGCGGCCGCGCGCGGCGAGATCATTACCGTAACCGGCGACGGCAAGAGCACCGTGGCCGAACTCATCGAAAAGCAGCTCAACAGCGATCCGCGCCGTGGCGCCGAAGAGGAATACCCGCTCGACCTGATCGTGCTGGCCACCGACGCCAAGCTGCAGCTCGAACTCAAGCGGCAAGAACTCGACGGTGCCTCGGTGCCGGCCGCGGGCCGCGTGGTCACCATCCAGCGCAACGGCAACATGGCCAACGACTGCACGGACCAGGTGCACCCTGAAGTGGCGCATGCCGCCGTGCTGGCCGCGCGCGTGGTCGGCCTCGACATTGCCGGCATCGACCTCGTGGCGCAAGACATCGGCAAGCCGCTCGGCCCGCAGCGCGGCGCCATCGTCGAAGTGAATGCCGGCCCCGGCCTGCTCATGCACCTGAAGCCGGCTGTCGGCTCGCCGCGCCCGGTGGGCCGCGCCATTTGCGACCATCTGTTCCCCAACGACGCACCCGGCCGTATTCCGGTGGTGGGCGTCGCGGGCTCCAAGGGCACTGCCGTGCTCGCGCGGCTGGTTGCCTGGGTCATCAACCTTGGCGGACGCCACACCGGCCTTGCCTGCCGCGACGGCCTGTTCCTCGAGCGCCGCCGCGTCGATGCACGCGACAGCGCCAACTGGGACGCCGGCCACCGCCTGCTCGTGAACCGCGCGGTGGAAGCCGTGGTCATCGAGAACGGCGCCGAAACGATTCTGCGCGACGGCCTTGCCTACGACCGCTGCGAAGTCGGCATCGTTACCGACCTGGAAGGCGTCGAGGCGCTGGCCGACTATGACATCACCGAAAGCGACCAGATGGTCAAGGTGCTGCGCACGCAGGTCGACGTGGTGCTTGCCGAGGGCACGGCCGTGCTCAATGCAGGCGATCCGCGCGTGGCGGGCCTGGCGCCGCTGTGCGACGGTTCAGTCATTCTGTATGCCGCCGATCCGCAGGCCCCCGCGCTCACCGCGCACCAGGCTGCGGGTGGCAAGGCCGTGCTGGTACGGCAAGACCGCGTGGTGCTGGCCAACGGCAGCAGCGAATCGTTCCTGCCCGGCCTCGGCCGCCTGACCGTCTGGCGTGCAACGCACGCGGGCGTCGGCCTGGAGAGCGTGCTGGCCGCAGTGGCCGCAGCCTGGGCGCTGGGCATTCCGCTGAACCTCATCGGTGCCGGTGTCGAGGCTTTTGAAGCCGACCTGCAGGCGGCGCTGGCTTCGCTGCAGCTTTCGCAGACGCAGCCGCTTTCGTCCCAACCACAACTTGCCTGATGCGCGTCGCCCCATGAAAGTCACCCGTATCCGCGCCTTGCGCGGTCCCAATCTCTGGAGCCGCCACACCGCCGTCGAAGCCGTTGTTGCCTGCGAAGGCGACGAAAACGCCATCAGCCGCCTGGCAGGCTTCGAAGCCCGCCTGCGTGCACGCTTTCCCACCATCGGCGAACTGCACCCGATGGTGCTGGGCCAGCCGCTGGCGCTTGCGCATGTGCTCGAGAACGCCGCTGTCGCATTGCAGGCCCAGGCCGGCTGTGCGGTCAACTTCGGCCACACCTCCCCCACGGTCGAAGACGGTGTCTACCAGGTTACCGTGCAATACAGCGAAGAAGCCGTCGGCCGCCGCGCACTCGCATTGGCCGAAGAGCTGATTGCAGCCGCACTGAACGACACGCCCTTCGACGCCAATGCCGCAATTACCGAGCTGCGCGACCTCGACGAATCGGAGCGCCTTGGCCCGAGCACCGGCTCCATCGTCGACGCCGCCGTGGCGCGCGGCATTCCGTACCGCCGCCTCACCAGCGGCAGCCTGGTCCAGTTTGGCTGGGGCTCCAAGCAGCGCCGCATCCAGGCGGCCGAAATCGACAGCACCAGCGGCGTGGCCGAATCGATTGCGCAGGACAAGGAACTCACCAAGCAGTTGCTCAATGCCGCCGGCGTGCCCGTGCCGCTGGGCCGGCCCGTGGCCAATGCCGAAGACGGCTGGGCCGCGGCCATGGAAATCGGCCTGCCCGTGGTCGTCAAGCCGCAGGACGGCAACCAGGGCAAGGGCGTCACCGTCAACATCACGACGCGCGAGCAGCTCACCGCGGCCTATGAATCGGCTGCGGCGTACGGCGAAGTCATGGTCGAAAAATTCTTGCCAGGCTTCGACTTCCGCCTGCTGGTGGTGGGCGACCGCCTGGTGGCCGCCGCCCGGCGCGACCCGCCGAACGTGATCGGCGACGGCAGCTCCACCGTGCGCCAGCTGGTGGACGCGGTCAACCTCGACCCGCGGCGCGGCGAAGGCCACGCCACTTCGCTCACCAAGATCCGTCTCGACGACATTGCCATCGGCCGGCTCGAGGCCCAGGGCCTCACGCCCGACAGCGTGCCGGAGCGCGGCCAGCGCGTGGTGCTGCGCAACAACGCCAACCTTTCCACCGGCGGCACCGCTACCGATGTGACCGACACCGTGCACCCCGAAGTGGCCGCGCGCGCCGTCGATGCGGCGCAGATGGTCGGCCTGCACATCTGCGGCGTCGACATGGTCTGCGAAAACGTGCTGCGTCCGCTCGAAGAGCAGCACGGCGGCGTGGTCGAAGTGAACGCCGCGCCCGGACTGCGCATGCACATCTCGCCTTCGTTCGGCCGCGGCCGCGCGGTCGGCGAAGCCATTGTGGACACGCTCTTCGCCCCCGGCGACGACGGCCGCATTCCGGTGGTGGCCGTTACCGGCACCAACGGCAAGACCACCACGGCGCGCCTCATCAACCACCTGCTCGCATCGAGCGGCCTGCGCACCGGCATGACCAACACCGACGGCGTGTACGTCGACGGCCGCCAGACCGACAGCGGCGACTGCAGCGGCCCCAAGAGCGCGCGCAACGTGCTCATGCACCCCGACGTGGATGCAGCCGTGTTCGAAGTGGCGCGAGGCGGCGTGCTGCGAGAGGGGCTCGGCTTCGACCGCTGCCAGGTGGCCGTGGTCACCAACATCGGCAGCGGCGACCACCTG
Source organism: Variovorax sp. 3319 (assembly GCF_031456585.1). Classification (NCBI taxonomy): domain Bacteria; kingdom Pseudomonadati; phylum Pseudomonadota; class Betaproteobacteria; order Burkholderiales; family Comamonadaceae; genus Variovorax; species Variovorax sp. 3319. Next base: position 93,769 of record NZ_JAVDUZ010000001.1, on the reverse strand, counting down.
GGCCTCAACTACATCACCACGGTCGAAGACCTGGCGGTGCTCAAGCGCGTGATCGTCCGCAACGTTGCGCCCGACGGCTACGCCGTGCTCAACGCCGCCGACCCCAACGTGGCCGCCATGGCCGCCGGCTGCCCCGGTCACGTGATCTTCTTTACCGCCGACCGGCAGCATCCGGTCATGGCCACGCACCGCGCGCAAGGCAAGCGCACGGTGTACGTCGACCAGGACACGCTGGTTGCGGCCGAAGGCTCGTGGCGCGAGCGCATTGCGCTGCGCGACGTGCCGATCACGCGCAACGGCACCATCGGCTTCCAGGTCGACAACGTGATGGCTTCGGTGGCCGCGGCATGGGCCGTTGGCCTCGACTGGGACACCATTCGCAGCGGCCTTGCAAGCTTCATGAACGACGCGGCCGGCGTGCCGGGACGCTTCAACGTCATGGACTACCGCGGCGCCACCGTGATTGCCGACTACGGCCACAACACCGACGCCATGCGCGCACTGGTGTCGGCCGTGGACACCATGCCGGCCAACAAGCGCTCGGTGGTGATCAGCGGCGCGGGCGACCGGCGCGATTCCGACATCCGCGACCAGACTGCCATTCTTGGCCAGGCCTTCGACGACGTCATCCTCTATCAGGACGCCGCCCAGCGGGGCCGTGCCGACGGCGAGGTGATGGCGCTGCTGCGCCAAGGGCTGCAGGGCGCGGCACGCACGCGCTACATCGACGAGATCCGCGGGGAGTTCGTTGCCATCGACACCGCGCTCGCGCGCCTGCAGCCGGGCGACCTGTCGCTGATCCTGGTCGACCAGGTCGAAGAAGCGCTCGCACACCTGGCGCAGCGCATCGCAGCGGGCTGATCCCGGCGGGTGCCGGACACGTCCCACACGCATCGGCGAGTCTGGCCGGGGCTGCTGTCTCTGCAGTCCCACACCCCTTAGGGGGCGGCCGGACCAAACTGTTGCTCCGGTCGCGCTTTCGGAGGGCGCGCCTCAACCAGGAGCACCCGATGACAACAACAGTTCGTTCCGCCCTTTCTGCTGCCGCGCTTTTTGCGGCAAGCGGCTTTTTCATATCTGCCCCGGCGCTGGCCCAGGCCCCGGGTTCTGCTGCCCGCGCGCAGCAAGAGCGCGCTGTGTGCGACGGTGTCCAGCAAGACCGCGCCGCATGCCTCCGCGAGGCCGGCGCCGCCCGGCAGGAAGCAAACCGCAACGGACTCACCAACGTGAGCCCCGGCCGCGCCGATGCCAACGCCATGGCGCGGTGCCGCGAACAGCCGGTTGCCGACCGTGCCGATTGCGAAGCCCGCCTGCAGGGCGGCGCACGCACCACCACCGAAGGCAGCGTGATGGGTGGCGGCGTCATCCGCGAAACAGTGACACCGCTGCCGCCGCAACCCGTCACGCCTGCACGCTGACCAGCAACCCACGCGTGGAACCCGGTGGGCGCATGCCTGTCGAACAGTTTTCGTTTCACGTCACTTCGAGGAGCACACCATGAACAGCACCACACGTTCGATGATTGCCGCCCTGATTGCCGTGGGCGGTATTGCCGCGGCCACATCGGCATCGGCGCAGCCGCGCCGCGGCGATTCCACCTACCAGCAAGAAATTGCGGTCTGCGGGCACAACCAACAAGACCGTGCCGCCTGCATTCGCGAAGCCGGCGCCGCGCGCCAGGAAGCCGCTCGCGGCGGCCTGACCAGCGCGCCCGACTACCAGCGCAATGCGCTCGCACGTTGCGGGCTCCAGCCCCCCTCTGATCGCGCGGACTGCGAAGCGCGCGTGCTCGGCGGCAGCGGCGGCGCGCGCGGCGCCGTGGACGGCAGCGTAATGGGCGGCGGGGTGATTCGCGAGTCGGTCACCACGGTCGTCATGCCGGCTCCGGCTGCGATGCCGGCGCCCGCTGTAATGCCGGCCCCGGTGCCTGCGCCTTCGCGCGTTCCGGCACCCGCTATCGCGCCGATGGCACCCATGGCTCCGATGGCGCCGATGCAGCCCATGCCGGCACCACTGCCTGCGCGCTGAAGCACTGCTGGCAGCCCTGTGGCCCCATCGCTTCTTGAATGCGGCGGCGGGGCTGCAGCAGGAGGCTCGCATACCGCGATGTCCCCGCTTGTCACGGGACTGTCATAAATCAGGGCGGCCTGCTAGCTATAGTTCTCGGTCTCTGCCTACCGAGGAAACCTTTCCCATGAATGCCATCAAGGTCGCTCGCCGATTCATAGAAACGGACCCGGCCAACGAATCGGCCAAGATCCTGGCCCAGCTCGTGTTGGCGCTCGAATCCGAACGCAGTTTCGAGCTGGTCACGCTCTACAGCCTTGACTACAAGAGCTTCGAGCTCGCCATGGACATCCTGAAGGAGTGGCGGCTCGACCGCTACTACGCGAGCAAGTCGAAGCTGTTCGACCTGTCGCTGCAAGTGAGTGAACTCGAGAAGAGCTGAGCACCCTTCTCTTTCACGTCTTTTTTATCTTCAACGCGCCCAGCGCAGCACCAGCGGGTCGAGCCGTTTCGCGGTTTCGATCAGCCCTGCGCGCGTGTCAGGGTGCATTGCGGGCAATGGATGCCGCGGCGCCTCGCAGGCAATCACGCCGCCTTCCTTCATGAGCGACTTGCACGCCAGGAGGCCGGCCTGGCGGTTCTCGTAGTTGATGAGCGGCAGCCACTGCTGGTAAAGCGCGAACGCCTTGTCGCGGTCGCCCGCGCGGTGCGCCTCGATGATCGGGCGAATGCCGTCCGGGTAGCCACCGCCGGTCATTGAACCGGTCGCGCCGGCATCCAGGTCGGGCATCAGCGTGATGGCCTCTTCGCCATCCCACGGGCCTTCGATGGCATCGCCGCCAAGGCGGATCAGCTCTCGCAGTTTCGATGCTGCACCTGGCGTTTCGATCTTGAAGTACGCAACGTGCTCGATCTCCCTGGCCATGCGCGCGAGAAACGGCGCGGACAGCACCGTGCCGCTGGCCGGCGCGTCCTGGATCATGATCGGGATGCTCACAGCGTCCGATAAGCCAGCATAGAACTCGAAGATCTGGGGCTCGGGCACGCGGAAGGTGGCGCCGTGATACGGCGGCATCACCATCAGCATGGCCGCGCCCATGTCTTGCGCACGCCGGCTGCGCTCGGCGCAGACCTTGGTGCTGTAGTGCGTGGTCGTCACGATCACCGGCACGCGGCCTTTGACGTGCTCCAGCATCGTGCGCGTGAGCACCTCGCGCTCTTCGTCCGACAGCACGAACTGCTCTGAAAAGTTGGCCAGGATGCACAGGCCGTCCGAGCCCGCATCGATCATGAAATCGACGCATCGCTTCTGGCTCTCGAGGTCGAGTGCGCCCTGTTCTGTAAAGGTGGTTGGCACCACCGGAAAGATGCCGCGGTATCTGGGAGTCATGATGAATCAGTGTGAATGTCGGGGAACGGCGGAGCCTCTGCAGCCCACCAGAAAGTCAAAGTCGCAGCCTTCGTCGGCTTGCAGCACGTGGTTGACATAGAGCTTCTGGTAGCCGCCGCCGCGCGTGCTCATGGGCTGTGCGTCGTTGCTCGAAAGCGAAGCCAGGCGCGATGCCAGTTCTTCATCGCTGATGTCCAGGTGCAGCCGGCCCGCATCGCAGTCGAGCTCGATCCAGTCGCCGTCGCGCACCGCCGCAAGCGGCCCGCCGTCGGCCGCTTCGGGCGCCACGTGCAGCACCACCGTGCCGTAGGCGGTGCCGCTCATGCGCGCATCGGAAATGCGCACCATGTCCTTCACGCCCTGGCGCAGCAGCTTGGGCGGCAGGCCCATGTTGCCGACTTCGGCCATGCCGGGGTAGCCCTTGGGGCCGCAGTTCTTCATCACCATGACCGAGCTGGCGTCGATTTCGAGGTTCTCATCGACGATGCGTTCCTTGTAGTGCTCGAGGTTCTCGAACACCACTGCGCGGCCGCGATGCTTCAGCAGCTCGGGCGACGCTGCGGACGGCTTGAGCACCGCGCCGCGTGGCGACAGGTTGCCGCGCAAGATGCGAATGCCGCCGTCGGCAATCAACGGCTTGTCCAGCGGACGAATCACCTCGTCGTCGAGGCTCGGCGCTTCGCGCACGTTGTCCCAGATGGATTGGCCGTTGACGGTGAGCGCGCCGGGGTGCGGCAGCAGGCCGGCCTCGCCAAGGCGCCGCAGCACCGCGGGCAGGCCGCCTGCGTAGTAGAACTCTTCCATCAGGAAGCGGCCGGAAGGCATCAGGTCGACGATGGTCGGCGTGTTGCTGCCAATGCGCGTCCAGTCTTCCAGCTCAAGGTTGACGCCAATGCGCCCCGCAATGGCCTTCAGGTGGATTACCGCGTTGGTCGATCCGCCGATGGCCGCGTTGACGCGAATCGCATTCTCGAAAGCCTCGCGCGTGAGAATCTTCGACAGCGTGAGCCCTTCTTTCGCCATTACTACCGCGCGCATGCCCGACATCTGCGCAAGCACATAACGCCGCGCATCCACCGCCGGAATGGCCGCGTTGTGCGGCAGCGAAGTGCCCAGCGCTTCGGCCATGCAGGCCATGGTCGAGGCGGTGCCCATGGTGTTGCAGGTGCCCGCCGAGCGCGACATGCCGCCTTCGGCCGAAAGGAATTGGTGCAGGTTGATCTCGCCGGCTTTCAGCGACTCGTGCAGTTGCCACACGGCTGTGCCCGAGCCGATGTTCTTGCCTTCGAGCTTGCCGTTGAGCATGGGCCCGCCGGTGACGACGATGGCGGGAATGTCGCAGCTTGCCGCGCCCATCAGCAGCGCGGGCGTGGTCTTGTCGCAGCCCGTGAGCAGCACCACCGCATCGACCGGGTTGCCGCGAATGGCCTCTTCCACGTCCATGCTCGCAAGATTGCGCGTGAGCATGGCGGTGGGCCGCAGGTTCGATTCGCCGTTGGAGAACACCGGAAACTCGACCGGAAAACCACCCGCCTCCGAGATGCCGCGCTTTACATGCTCGGCAATCTTGCGGAAGTGCGCGTTGCAGGGCGTGAGTTCGGACCACGTGTTGCAGATGCCGATGATCGGGCGGCCGTCGAACTCATGGTCCGGTATGCCCTGGTTCTTCATCCAGCTGCGGTACATGAAGCCGTTCTTGTCGGCCGAGCCGAACCATTCGGTCGAGCGAAGCTTCTTCTTGGGAGTTTGGTCCGGCATGCGGAAGTTTCCTGAAAGCGAGAGAGAAAAAGAGAAAAGAGCCGAAAGCGTCAGCGCCGCGGCGCGCGCGAAGTAAAGAAGCGCTGCAGCAGGCAGAACACGAAGAGCAGTGCCCCGACCACGATGCGCGTCCACCACGAACTCAGCGTGCCGTCGAACGAAATCAGCGTCTGGATGATTCCGAGCATCAGCACGCCGAAGAGCGTGCCCGCCACATAGCCCACACCGCCCGTGAGCAGCGTGCCGCCGATGACCACCGCTGCGATCGCGTCGAGCTCCAGCCCCAACGCATGCAGGCCGTAGCCCGAGAGCATGTAGAAGGTGAAGATCACGCCCGCCAATGCCGAGCAAAAGCCGGACAGCGTGTACACGCCAACGAGTGTGGAGCGCACAGGCAGGCCCATCAGCATGGCCGACTGCTCGCTGCCGCCAATGGCGTACACCGCGCGGCCGAAGGGCGTGCAATGCGCAATGAAGACCGCCGCCAGCAGCACCGCGATGGCAATCACCGCGCTGATCGAAAGCGAAGCCTCGCCCCAGATCGGAATGCGGATTTGCGAAACCTGCGAATAGAACTCGTTGGTGATGCTGATCGAATCGATGCTGATCAGGTAGCAAAGGCCGCGTGCCAGGAACATGCCCGCCAGCGTCACGATGAAGGGCTGCAGCCTGAAGCGCTCGATGAGCAACCCCATGAACGCGCCGAACGCCGTGCCCATTGCCAGCACCAGCGGAATGACCACGGCGGGACTCCAGCCGTGCTTCTCGACCAGCGAGGCCGACACCATGGTGGTGAGCGCAATGACCGAACCCACAGAAAGGTCGATTCCGCCCGAGAGAATCACGAAGGTCATGCCCACGGCCACGACGATCAGGAAGGCGTTGTCGATCAGCAGGTTGAGAAACACCTGCGCCGAGAAGAAGCCGTCGTAGAACACCGAGCCCAGCGTGGCCATCAGCATGAACAGCGAGATGGTCGCGGCCAACGGAAAGTACTTCGGGTTGAGCCCCGTCTTGCCCCCTCTCCCGCCTCTTCTCCCGGTGGCGGCAGAGGCTTGGGGCGAGGGTGCAGCCGCTTCGATCACCGCGCTCATGCCCGTCCCCCTTCATGCACCGGCCGCTGCACCAGCGTTCGCACCTGGGCCCTGAACTCGGGCGACTGCAGCAGCATTACCGCAAACACGACCACGGCCTTCACGACAAGGTTGATCTCCGGCGGCACGCCGAGCGAGTAGATGGCATAGGTCAGCGTCTGGATGATCAGCGCACCGATCACGCTGCCCATGAGGCTGAAGCGCCCGCCGGTAAGCGCGGTGCCGCCCAGCGTCACGGCCAGGATGGCGTCGAGCTCCAGCAGCTGGCCCGCGTTGTTGCCATCGGCGCTCTTGACGTTGGAGCTGATCAACAGGCCCGCCACGCCCGCGCACAGTCCGCAGAACGCATACGCTCCAACAATGAGGCGCCGCGCCTGCACGCCGGCTACGCGCGCCGCCGTCGGGTTGATGCCCACCGCCTGGATGAACAGGCCAAGTGCCGTGCGCGTAATGGCCAGGTACAGCAGCACGAACACCGCCCCCACGATGAACAGCGAGAACGGCAGGCCCAGCAGGTAGCCGCTGCCCAGGAAGAAGAAGGGCTTGTAGTAGATGGTGATGATCTGCCCGTCGGCGATGAGCTGCGCAATGCCGCGCCCCGCCACCATGAGAATCAGCGTCGCGATGATCGGCTGCATGCCCACCTTGGCGACCAGCAGGCCGTTCCACAGGCCGCACAGCAAGGCAACGCCAAGGGCAGCCAGGATGGCCAGCCACATCGGAAAGCGGCTCACGTCGCTTGCCACAGAGCCGCCGATCATCCAGGCCGCCACGGCTGCTGCAATGGCCACTACCGCGCCTACGGAAATATCGATGCCGCGCGTGGCAATGACGAGCGTCATGCCCAGCGACACCAGCACCAGCGGCGCCGCGCGGTTCACGATGTCGATCAGGCTGCCGTACAGATGGCCCTCGCGCCATTCAAGATGCAGGAAGCTGGCGTTGAACGCCGTGTTCACTGCCAGCAGAAGCAGCAGCGTGACGATGGGCCATACGAGACGATGGCTCCTGAGGGATGCAAGGCGTGTCATGCTGTCGCTGCAATCATTTCGTAAACCTCGTCCTCGGTCGAACCGCCAGGCAGTTCGCCCACCTTCTTGCGATCGCGCAGCACCACGATGCGATGCGCCACGCGCACCACCTCGCTGATCTCCGACGAGATAAAGATCACCGCCATGCCCGCGCGCGCAAGCCGAAGAATCTCTTCCATGATTTCCTGCTTGGCCGCCACATCGATGCCGCGTGTGGGCTCGTCGAGAATCAGCAAGCGCGGCTCCGTTGCGAGCCAGCGCGCGATCATGGCCTTCTGCTGGTTGCCGCCGGAAAGCAGGCCAATGGGTGTTTCCACGCTCGCGGTCTTGATGCCCAGCGACGCGACAAAACGCTCCGCCATTGCGGTCTGTTCAACATGGGGCAGATAGCGACGCGTGCCCAGCCGCGCCTGCAGCGCCAGCGCAATGTTCTCGCGCACCGAAAGTTCGGCCACGATGCCGTCGGTCTTGCGCTCTTCGGGGCACAGCGCCAGCCCTTCGCGCACGGCGTCCGCAGGGTTTGAAAAACTCACCGAACGGCCGTCGATCTTCAGTACGCCGCGGTCGGGCGTTTCAAGCCCGAACAAAAGGCGCGCAAGCTCGGTGCGGCCGGCACCCAGCAGCCCTGCAATGCCGACAACCTCACCCGCACGCACGCGCAAGTCGGTTGCCTGCAGCTGCCCGGCCTGCCCAAGGCCTTCAGCCTGCAGCAGGGCCGGCGCCGCTTCGTCGAAAGCCGGCAGCGCGGCGGGCCGCGCCGACTGGGCTGCGAGTTCGCGCCCCAGCATGGCGGCAATCAGCGCTTGCGGCCCCAGGTCGGCAGCGCGCCACTCGCCTACCCAGCTGCCGTTGCGCAGCACCGTGATGCGGTCCGACACCGCGTACATCTGGTTGAGAAAGTGCGTCACGAAGACGATGGCCAGCCCTTCGCCGCGCAAGCGCCGCAGCACCTCGAACAGCTTTTCCACCTCGTCGTCGTCCAGGCTCGAAGTGGGCTCATCGAGAATCAGCACCTTCGACGACACGCCGAGCGCACGGGCAATGGCCACCAGTTGCTGCACCGCCACCGAGTAGCTCGAAAGCAGCCGCGTCACGTCGATGTCGAGCCCGATGCGCGCCAGCAATTCGGCGGCACGCCGGTTGACCGCCGCCCAATCGATGCGAAAACCCTGCGCGGCGCCGCAGCGCGGATAGCGCCCTGCAAACACGTTTTCGGCCACAGAGAGGTTCGGGCACAGGTTCACTTCCTGGTAGACCGTGCTGATGCCCAGCTTCTGCGCTTCGAGCGGCGACGCGGGGTGAATGGCCTGGCCGTCCAGGCGTATCTCCCCGGCGCTTGACGGCAGCACGCCCGTCAGCACCTTGATGAGTGTCGACTTGCCCGCGCCGTTCTGTCCCATCAGCGCATGTATCTCGCCCGGGTAGAGCCTGAGCTGCACGTCGCGCAGCACCGGAATGTCGCCGAACTGCTTGTGGATGCCACGCAGTTCGAGCACGGGTGAAATGCTGCTGCCCGTCATGCGCTTACTTGTTCTTGTTGTAGACGTCGATGAACACCGCGGCCAGCAGCACCAGGCCCTTGATCACCTGCTGGTAATCGATGCCGATGCCCAGGATCGACATTCCGTTGTTCATCACGCCCATGATGAAAGCGCCGATTACCGCGCCCATGACACGGCCCACGCCGCCCGAGGCCGAGGCCCCGCCGATGAAGCAGGCCGCAATCACGTCGAGTTCGAAGCCGAGGCCGGCCTTGGGCGTGGCCGTGTTGAGCCGCGCCGCGAACACCAGGCCCGCGAGCGCGGCCAGCGCGCCCATGTTCACGAAGGTGAGAAATGCCAGCCGCTGCGTCTTCACGCCGGAAAGCCGCGCGGCTTTTTCGTTGCCGCCCAGGGCATAGATGCGCCGGCCGATGGTGGTGCGATTGGTGACGAAGTCGTAAATCACAATCAGCACCGCCATCACGATCAGCACATTGGGCAGGCCCTTGTAGGTGGAAAGCAGGTAGCTGAAGAACAGGATGATCGCAGCGAAGAACAGGTTCTTCACCAGGAAGAACACATAGGGCTCGGTCTCCATGCCGTGCGCCGCGAGCTTGGCGCGCCCGCGCAGCTTGAAGAACACCAGCGCCGCAGCCGCCAGGGCACCCACCACCAGCGAGGTGGTGCGCAATGTGTCACCGCCCAGCGGATCGGGAATGAAGCCCGAGCTCAGCCGCTGGAACTCCACCGGAAACGGCCCCACCGACTGCCCCGCGAGCAGCGCCAGCGTAAGCCCCTTGAACACCAGCATGCCCGCGAGCGTGACGATGAACGACGGAATCTTTCGGAACGCGACAAACCAGCCCTGCGCCGCGCCGATGACCGCGCCCGCCGCAATGCTGATGAGGGCCGTGGGCACAAAGTGCCATTCGTATTCGACCATCAGCACCGCCGCCAGCGCGCCGATGAAGCCGCAGACCGAACCCACCGAAAGGTCGATGTGCCCCGCCACGATCACCAGCAGCATGCCGAGCGCCATGATGACGACGTAGCTGTTCTGCAGCAGCAGGTTGGTCAGGTTGAGCGGCCGTAGCAGCGTGCCGTCGGTCAGCACCTGGAACAGCACCATGATCGCGACCAGCGAGATCAGCATGCCGTATTCGCGCAGGTTGTTCTTCAGGAAGCCGGCATGCAGCTTCGGGGCAGCCTCGGCAACGGGGACGGCGGCGTTTACCGCGTTGGCTTCAGGCTGGGACATGAACGGAACTCCCTGCGCTCACGATGGCGTGCATGATGCGCTCCTGCGAAGCCTCGGCCGCCGTAAATTCGGCCACGAAGCGGCCCTCGTTCATCACATAGATGCGGTCGCACATACCTAGCAGTTCCGGCAGTTCGGAAGAAATCATGAGAATGCCTTTGCCCTCGCTCGCGAGCTGGTCGATGATGGTGTAGATCTCATATTTGGCGCCCACGTCGATGCCGCGCGTGGGCTCGTCGAGAATCAGGAGTTCGGGTTTGGTAAAGAGCCACTTGCTGAGCACCACCTTCTGCTGGTTGCCGCCCGACAGGTTGACCACCAGCTGCTCCACGCCCGATGACCGGATGTTGAGCGCCTTGCGGTAATCGCTTGCCACCTTGAATTCGCGTGCATCGTCGATCACCATCGAACTCGACACCGCCTCCAGGTTGGCCAGGCTCACGTTCTTCTGGATGTTTTCTTCCAGCACCAGGCCCAGGCCTTTGCGGTCTTCGGTGACATAGGCAACGCCCTGGTCGATGGCCTTGCGCACCGTGCCTACATCCACAGGCTTGCCGTGCATCAGCACCGTGCCGCTGATGCGCTGGCCGTAGGACTTGCCGAACACGCTCATCGCAAGTTCGGTGCGCCCCGCGCCCATCAGGCCCGCAATGCCGACGATCTCGCCTTGACGCACATGCAGGTTCACGCCCTTGATCTGCTCGCGGTCGGCATGCAGTGCGTGGTGCACGCGCCAGTCGCGCACTTCGAACACGGTGTCGCCGATCTTCGGATGGCGCTGCGGGTAGCGGTGCGCCATGTCGCGGCCGACCATGCCGCGAATGATGCGGTCTTCGCTGATCGGCTGGTTGCGGCAATCCATCGTTTCCACCGTGGCGCCGTCGCGCAGCACGGTAATCGAGTCGGCCACCTTGGCAATCTCGTTGAGCTTGTGCGAGATGAGGATCGATGCAATGCCCTGGCGCTTGAGCTCGAGCAGAAGCATCAGCAATGCGTCGCTGTCGTTCTCGTTCAGGCTGGCCGTGGGCTCGTCCAGAATCAGCAGCTTGACCTCTTTGGCCAGGGCCTTGGCAATTTCAACCAGCTGCTGCTTGCCCACGCCAAGGTCGGTTACCAGCGTGGTGGGGGGCTCTTTCAAGCCCACCTTGGCGAGCAGCTCGCGGGTTTTTGCATAGGCGGCAAACCAGTCGATCACGCCGCCGTGCGCAATTTCGTTGCCGAGAAAAATGTTCTCGGCAATGGACAGCAGCGGCACCAGCGCCAACTCCTGGTGGATGATGATGATGCCGAGCTTCTCGCTGTCGGCAATGCCCTTGAAGCGGCGGAGCTCCCCCTCGAAGTGGATCTCCCCGGTGTACGAATCGCACGGGTAGACGCCGCTCAGCACCTTCATGAGCGTCGACTTGCCCGCGCCGTTCTCGCCGACCACGGCATGGATCTCGCCCGCGCGCACGGCCAGGTTGACATTGCTCAGCGCCTTCACGCCGGGAAACGTCTTGGTAATGCCGCGCATCTCGAGGATGCTGCGCGAGTCTGCTTCCATGCCGCTTCTCACTTGACCTGGCTTTCCTTGTAGTAGCCGCTGTCGACCAGCACCTGCTTCCAGTTGCTGCCGTCCACGCTCACGGGCTTGAGCAGGTACGAGGGCACCACCTTCACGCCGTTGTTGTAGGTCTTGGTGTCGTTCACTTCAGGCGTCTTGCCGGAAAGCATTGCATCCACCATGGCCACCGTTACCTTGGCAAGCTCGCGCGTGTCCTTGAACACGGTCGAGGTCTGCTCCTTGCGCAGGATCGACTTGACCGACGGAATCTCCGCGTCCTGGCCCGAGACCACAGGCATCGGCTGCGAAGCCGAGCCGTAGCCCACGCCCTTGAGCGACGAAAGAATGCCGATCGACAAGCCGTCGTACGGGGACAGCACCGCATCGACGCGGTCCTTGGTGTAGAAGGCCGACAGCAGGTTGTCCATGCGCGCCTGCGCCACTGCGCCGTCCCAGCGCAGCGTGCCGACCTTTTCCATGCCCATCTGCTTGCTGCGAACCACCAGCTTGCCGCTCTTGATGTACGGATCGAGCACCGACATGGCGCCGTTGTAGAAGAAGAAGGCGTTGTTGTCGTCCGGCGAGCCGCCGAAGAGCTCGATGTTGAACGGGCCCTTGCCGCTCTTCAATCCCAGCGCCGTTTCGATCGACTGCGCCTGCAGCACGCCCACCTGGAAGTTGTCGAACGTGGCGTAGTAGTCGACGTTCTTCGAACCCTTGATGAGCCGGTCGTATGCAATGACCTTCACGCCCTTGTCGGCTGCCTTCTGCAGCACGTCCGAAAGCGTAGTGCCGTCGATGGCCGCAATCACCAGCACCTTCGAGCCCTTGGTGACCATGTTCTCGATTTGCGCGAGCTGGTTCGGAATGTCGTCATCGGCGTATTGCAGGTCGGTCTTGTAGCCCTTCTCCTTGAAGTACTTGACCATGTTGGCGCCGTCGGCAATCCAGCGTGCCGACGACTTGGTGGGCATGGAGATGGCGATCGGACCCTTGTCCTGCGCATGCGCGAGCGGCGCGATGCCGGCCATGGCCAATGCGATGCCTGCGAGAGAGGCCTTGAGGAAGTTGCGTTTCATGGGTGTGGCTCTCAGTACTTGCGATTGGGAAACTCTTTGGCGGCGACTTCCATCGGGAAGATCGTCTCTTCGGTCACGATGCGCTTGGGCAACTGCTTGCCGGCCTTGATGTCTTTCACGGCGCTCATCAGCTGCGGGCCGAGCAGCGGGCTGCATTCGACCGACACGTTGAGCTTGCCGGCGATCATGGCTTCGAAGGCGCCCTTGACGGCGTCGATCGAGATGATCGTGATGTCCTTGGCAGGCTTCAGGCCCGCTTCCTCGATGGCCTGGATGGCGCCGATGGCCATGTCGTCGTTGTGCGCGTACAGCACGTTGATCTTCTTGCCCTCGGCCTTGAGGAAGGCTTCCATCACTTCCTTGCCCTTGGCACGGGTGAAGTCGCCGGTTTGCGAGCGCACGATCTTGAACTTGGGATCGGCCTTGATGATTTCCTCGAAACCCTTCTTGCGGTCGATGGCCGGAGCCGAGCCCACGGTGCCCTGCAGCTCGACGATGTTCACTTCGCCCTTCTGGTCCTTCATCTTCTCGACCAGCCAGCGGCCGGCCTTGCGGCCTTCCTCGACGAAGTCGGAGCCCATGAAGGTGACGTAGAGCGAGTCGTCCTTGGTGTTGACCGAGCGGTCGGTCAGCACCACCGGAATCTTTGCGGCCTTGGCTTCGCGCAGCACGGTTTCCCAGCCCGACTCGACCACCGGGGAGAAGGCGATCACGTCGACCTTCTGCGCAATGAACGAGCGAATGGCCTTGATCTGGTTTTCCTGCTTTTGCTGCGCGTCGGAAAACTTCAGCTCGATGCCTGCCTCCTTGGCGGAAGACTTGATCGACTCGGTGTTGGCGGTGCGCCATTCGCTTTCGGCGCCGACCTGGCTGAAGCCCAGCACGATTTTTTTCTGCGCCAGCGCAGTGGCGGGCAGGAGGCCGCCGAGCGAAGCTGCGGCGAGCGCGATGTTGAGGGTGCGGCGATTGAGTGTCATGGCTGTCTCCTTCTTTCTAAGTGCTTGTTGAAAACCGTCCGTGGTGGTCAGGCCAGCATGAAGCCGGTCTTGACCGTCGTGTAGAACTCCGCGGCATGGCGCCCTTGTTCGCGCGGCCCGTAGCCCGACCCCTTGCGGCCGCCGAAGGGCACGTGGAAGTCCACCCCCGCGGTCGGCAGATTGACCATCGTCATGCCGACCTCGGCATGCCGCCTGAAATGCATCGCGTGCTTGAGCGAGTTGGTGCAAATGCCCGCGCTCAGGCCCGACGGCGTGTCGTTGCACAGCGCCAGCGCCTCTTCGTAGTCGGCAGCGCGCAGCACGCACGCCAGCGGGCCGAAGATTTCTTCGCGCGCAATGCGGTGCCCGGGCCTGGCAAGAAACAGTGCCGGGCTCATGTAGTGGCCCTCGGTGGCGCGCTTGAGCCGCTCTCCGCCCCACACGTGTTCGGCGCCCTCTTCGCGGGCAACCTCGACCCAGGCCAAAGTGCGCGCAAGCCGCTCTTCATCGATCAGGGGGCCGATGTCCACGCCGCGCTCCAGCGCGTGGCCGATCTTCAGCGCCTTGAGCCGCTGGCGCAGCCGCGCAACAAAAGCGTCGTGCACCGCGGCTTCGACAATGAGCCGGCTCGACGCCGTGCAGCGTTGTCCGTTCGAAAAGTAGGCGCCCTGCACCGCGCAATCGACCGCGTGATCGATGTCGGCATCGGCCAGCACCACGAGCGCGTTCTTGCCGCCCATCTCCAGCTGCACCTTGGCGCGCCGTGCGGCGGCCGTCTGCAGAATGCGTTCGCCGTTGCGCGCCGAGCCGGTAAAGCTCACCGCATCGACCAGCGGGCTGTCGACCAGCGCCTGCCCCGCCTCGCGGCCGCTACCCATTACCAGGTTGAAAACGCCCGCCGGCAATGCGGCACGGCTGATGATTTCGGCCAGCGTCCAGCCGCAGGCCGGCACCAGCTCGGCCGGCTTGAACACCACGCTGTTGCCATGCGCAAGCGCAGGCGCAATCTTGGTGGCGGGCACTGCGAGCGGGGAGTTCCACGGCGTGATGAGCCCCGCCACGCCCACCGGCTCACGCGTAACGTCGACCTGCACGCCGGCTCGCAGCGAAGCCATGTTTTCGCCGCCGCCCCGCATCGCCTCGCCGGCAAAAAACTTGAAGGTCTGACCGGCGCGCGTGGCCTCGGCCACCGCTTCAGGCAGGGTCTTGCCGACTTCGCGTGCCAGCAGCAGGCCGAGCTCGTCCCGGCGCGCCAGCAGCTCCGTGCCGATGCGGTCGAGCACGTCGGCCCTGCGTTGGGGCGTGCTGTGGCTCCAGTGCGGAAAGGCGTCGGCGGCGGCGCGGACGGCAACTTCTACCTGGCGGCGGTCGGCACGTGCGTACTCGGCCACCACTTCGCTGGTGTCCGAAGGATTGGCGCTCACACCCGTGGTTGCGCTGGTTTCCCAGCGGCCATTGATGTATTGCCGCACGCTCTGATGGAGCTCGCCGTGGATCACCCTGCGCCTTGTCTCTCGTTTTGAAGTGCCGCGAGTCTAGGAACAGAATTGATATCAATCCAATCATTTTTTCGACAAAATGCATATCAATCGCTGGATTCTGGAAAACCCGGGCAGCCCAAAGTTTCAATAACAAATGACCAACTACAACCACTGGTTCATCCGCGCCCGCCTCAAGACGCGGCAGCTGCTTTTGCTGGTCGCCCTGGCGGAGGAAGGCAACATCCACCGCGCGGCGCAGGTGCTCAACATGACGCAGCCCGCAGCGTCCAAGCTGCTGAAAGACCTGGAAGACGTGCTGGAGGTGCCGCTGTTCGACCGCCTGCCCCGCGGCATGCGCCCCACCTGGTATGGCGAAACCATGATCCGCCACGCCCGCGTTGCGCTGGCCAGCCTGAACCAGGCGCACGACGAGCTCACCGCGCTCAAGGCGGGCCGCTTCGGCCAGGTGGGCGTGGGCGCCATTACCGCGCCGGGCCTTACGCTGATGCCGCCCGCGGTGGCCATGGTGAAGCGCGAACAGCCCGACCTGCGCGTGTCGCTCGAGATCGAGACCAGCGCGGTGCTGATCGACCGGCTCGAGCAAGGCAAGCTCGACATCCTCGTGGCGCGGCTCTTCGCCGAGCACGACAAGTCGCAGCTGCGCTACGAAGCGCTGGCCGAAGAGCCGGTGTGCGCGCTTGTGCGCCCCGGCCACCCGCTGCTGGGCGTGAGCAGCCTTACCCTGCGCGACGTGGTGGGCGCCGGCTGGATCGTGCCGCCCGCGGGTAGCGTGCTGCGGCACCGCTTCGAGCTGATGTTCCAGGAAGAAGGGCTTTCGCCGCCGGGCAACGTCATCGAGAGTTCGGCGCTGCTCTTCATCACGCGCATGCTGCAGCAAAGCGACATGGTGGCCGTGCTCGCCAGCGACGTGGCGCGCTACTACGCCGCGCACGGCATCGTGTCGCTGCTGCCGCTGGACATGCCCTGCCACATGGACGCCTTCGGCATCATCACGCGCACCGACCGGCTGCTCTCGCCGGCGGCAAAGGTGATGATGAAGGCGCTGAAGACCGCAAGCTTCAGCGTCTACGGACGCAAGCTCGAGATGGACTGACCGATCAGGTCCAGCCCGCGTCCACCGTGAACTCTTGCGCGGTGCACATCTTCGCGTCGTCGGACGCGAGAAACAGCACCATGCGTGCGATGTCTTCGGGCATGAGCTTGTCGGGCAGGCACTGGTTGCGCTTGAGCGATTGCTCGCCCTCGTCGTCGAGCCACAGCTTCACCTGGCGGTCGGTCATTACCCAGCCGGGCGACACGGTGTTGATGCGGATGCGGTCGCGGCCCAGGTCCACCGCCAGTCCGCGCGTGAGCCCGTTGACCGAAGACTTCGCAATGGCGTAGCACGGATAGCCCGAGCCCTTGGTCTGCCAGCCCGTGGAACCCAGGTTGACCACCGAGCCGAAACCCAGCCGCCGCATGCCCGGCACCACCGACTGGATGGCGAACAGCGCCGGCCGCTCGTTGATGGCCATGCGGTTGTCGTAGTAGTCGGGCGTGACCGACTCGAGCGTGTGGCGATCGTCGCTTGCCACGTTGTTGACCAGCACGGCAAAGTCGCCCAGTTCGGCGGCCGCATCGGCAATGGCCTTTTGCATTGCGCCGATGTCGCGCACGTCGCAGGCGCGCCACCATGGCGCCGCATGGCCGTCATCGGCAATGCGCTGCGCCAGGGCTGCGCTGGCGTCTTCGGCAATGTCGATGAACGCCACGCGGGCCCCCTGCGCGGCAAACCCGGCAACAATGGCCGCGCCAATGCCGCTGCCACCGCCGGTGACGAACACGGTGCGCCCCTCCAGGCTGGGGTAGATCGAGAGCTTCGGGGAATCCTTCAAGGTATGTGTCTCCAGGGTCGGGTAGTGGCATTGCAAAATCGATATCAATCAATGCCTTAAACTTTGATTTCTATTATCAATATGCCTTGATACGATCCGCCGCGTCAAGGACCGAGACAACGAAGGCACAAAAACAATGACTCAGAACGGCAGCACATCCACGCCCGCGCCAATCGGCGCGCCAACGATCCTCGGCCAGCCCGAATGCCTGTGGCCGGCGGAAGCCACGCTCGGCGAGGGCACGCTGTGGTCGCCACGCGAACAGGCGCTCTACTGGATCGACATCCTCAAGTGCCGCCTGTACAGGTACGACCCGCAAAGCGGCGCGCGCCAGAGCTGGGCCTTCGACGAAGAGATCACCGCGCTGGCGGAGCGCGCGGGCGCGCCGGGGCTGATCGTCACCATGCGCCGCGGCTTCGCGCTCTTCGACCCTGCAGCCGATGCGCAGCCGCGCTACCTGCACCAGCCCGAACCCGACCGGCCGGGCAACCGCTTCAACGACGGCAAGTGCGACAGCAAGGGCCGCTTCTGGGGCGGCACCATGGACTTCGACTGCGTGGCGCCGACTGGTGCGCTCTATCGCTTCGATGCCGACGGCCGCTGCACGCGCCACGACGACGGCTTTGCAGTTACCAACGGCCCCACGTGGTCGCTCGACGGGCGCACCATGTATTTCAACGCCACCGTCGAAGGCTGCGTGTATGCGTACGACTTCGACAGCGAAGCCGGCACCGTGAGCAACAAGCGTGTATGGCTGCGCTTTGCCGACGGCGACGGCCTGCCCGACGGCATGACGACCGATGCGGCCGGCCGGCTGTGGATTGCGCGCTGGGGCGGCCACTGCGTGAGCTGCCATGACCCGGTGAGCGGCGCCGAGCTATGCCGAATCGAGCTGCCCGCAAGCAACGTTACCGACTGCGCCTTCGGCGGTGAAGACATGTGCACGCTTTACATCACGACCGCGCGCAGCGGATTGACGACTGGGCAGATCGAAGCTGAGCCGTTGGCGGGTGCGCTGTTCTCGGTTCGTGTCGGGAGCCCGGGGCTGCCTGCCGCCGAGTTCGGCGCGGCTGCGGCCAAGGCCTAGTTATTCAAACAACGCCAAAGCGGTGCAGCGTGCTGCTGCTGAACGCTTCCCCCGGCCGCAGCACCGTCGAAGGAAAGCCCGGCTGGTTCGGCGAATCGGGGTAGTGCTGCGTCTCCAGGCACAGCCCCGCTCCCCGGCGAATGCTCTCCCCGCTGCGCCCGCGAATGCTGCCGTCGAGAAAGTTGCCTGAATAGAACTGCACCGCCGGCTCGGTGGTCAGCACCTCCATCACGCGGCCTGAGGGCTCGTGCTCCAGGCGCGCCGCCAGAGCCATGCCAGATGGCTCGCGGTCGAGCACCCAGTTATGGTCATAACCACCGGCCACGCGCAACTGCTCATGCGGCTCGCCCATGCGCGCGCCGATTTGCGTGGGTACGCGAAAGTCGAAAGGGGTTCCCTCGACGGGCGCGAGGCCAAGCGGAATCAGCCCCGCGTCCACAGGGCAGAAGCGGCTCGCCGGAATCGTCAACCTGTGGTCTTGCACCGCGCCGCCGCCTGCCAGGTTGAAGTAGTCGTGATGGCTCAGGTTCAACACCGTGGCCCGGTCGGTCACGGCACGGTAGTCGATGCGCCATGTGTTTTCGGTGGTGCCCAGCACGTAGCGCACGGCCACTTGCACTTCGCCCGGAAAACCCTCTTCGCCATCCGCACTGGTGTAGCGCAGCTCGATGGCCATCTCGTCGGCAGCGGAATCGGGAGCAACCACCTCTTCGATGTGCCAGAAGCGCGTACCAAAGCCCTTGTGCCCGCCATGCAGCGAGTTGGCGCCGTCGTTCACTGCAAGCTGGTGCGCAACGCCGTCGAGCGTGAAGCGCCCGCGCGCGATGCGATTGGCGTAGCGCCCGACGATGGTGCCGAAGTGCGGATGCGGCTTCAGGTAGTCCTCGAGCGTGGGCAGGCCGAGCACCACGTTGCCGCTTTGCCCATCGCGGTCGGGCACATGCAGCGCCGTGACGATGCCGCCAAGATTGATGGCACTCAGGCTGAGGCCCCGGCCGTTGTCCAGGGTGTATTCGGTCACGGCGCGGCCGTCGGGCATGCGTCCGAACTCGCGCGAGGTGATGCTGCTTTTCATCGGCGATATTTCCAGTAGGCGACAAGGCCCGAAAGATAGTGCTCCACGTCGTCGATGCGAACGCGGAAGCTGTGATGCTTGATAAAGAACGAACCCGCCACTCGGTCGGGATTCCGGAAAAACATTGCGAGCTCGGGCCAGAAATAACCATTGGCCAGGTAGCGCGCGCGGTGCTCCAGCGCACGGTCGAACTTGTCGCGGTCGAACCCTTCGAGCAGCGGGCGCAGCGCGGGGTCTGCATCGAGCCGCACCACCATTTCCCGTGCGGCCATCATCAGTTCGAGCAAGGTCGGAAAAGTGGTGATGCGCTGCAGGACAAAGTCCAGGTAGTCGGCCACGTTGCGCAGGCCGAACTGGTAGTAGCGCGTTTCGGGCCTGTAGCGCGTGAGTTCGTTGACGCAATAGCTCAGCCAGTGGTCATGGGCGCGCCAGTGCTCCGCCGCAATGAAATGCTCAAAGGCTTTTTCGACCACGGCAAGCCACCGCTCGTCGCGCGTGAGGCCATAGAGACGCATCAGGCCGAAGGCCGCTTCGCCGTCGTAGTAGATGACGCGGAATGCATCCTTCACGTCGAGCGCCGGATGGTTGAGCACATGCACGAAGCGCCCGCTCACCGGGTCTTGCATGGCCCGGATGCCGAGCGCAAGTTGCTCCATGAGCGGCTGGTACTGCGCATCGCCGGTGAGCTCGGTGTACTTGACCAGCGCCAGCAGGCAGACCGCGTTGCCCCCAAGCTTGATTTCATTTCCCACGTCGAGCAGGTAGGCCGCGCGCGTGCCGTCGGGCAGGTCGACCTGGCGGATGAGCCGGTCTTTCAGGAAGGCGAGCGAGCGGTCGATGGCTGCCTTCTGGCTGTCGCTGCGGGTCAGCTCCCAGGCCTCGAGCAGCGCATAGGTAGAGCTGGCATGGCGCAGCGTGTTGTAGGTGGGAATCGGCCGGTCGAAACACGGAAACCAACCGTAGTAGAACTCGCCCGAAGGCTTGACCTGCGCGGCGAGATAGTCGCTCGCCGTGTCTACCATCTGGCGCACCTGGGCCGCGCCCCACTCAGGCAGCATTCGATAGCCCGCCGCCTGCCCCTTGGCCGTAAGCGGCCATGCGCCCTCGCCGTCCACATAGGCGCCGCGGGTTGTGAAGCACCACACCGGCGCGTCATCATGAGCGGGAAAGTCGATGTCGGTTCCGAAGCGCCTCTGGCCGTGCAGGCGCAGGTTGCCCGCGTTGGGTTCCGCATGCTCCACGGTGCCGTTGTAGAAGATGGCGCTGCCGTTGATCTCCGGCGCGAGCAGCGCCACTTCGAACTTCACGTCGAACGACACGCCCCGGTTGAAGTAGTTGCGCTTGGTGCGCGACAGGCGCTCTTTCAATGCGCCCCATGTCATGGGCTCGACCTCGTCGACGATTTCCACGCGAATGCGGTGGGGCTGCAAGCCGATGCGCTGTGTGAGCGCAAGTGCCGCATCGCTCGCTTTCTGCCACGCCTCTTCGGCCGTGCCGCCGCGCCCCACCGTGACGCGCGCACGGCTCGCGCCGTCGCCCAGTGCGACGAACATCACGCAGCCGGCCTCGGGTGTGGCAGCGCTGCCCGGCAGCGCCCCCTCAGGCGCCGCCAGGACCTGCCTGGCGCGATTGAACAGATCCATGAGGCTCATTTCGTGGTTCATGCAGGCGCGAATGATGACAGGCCTCGCGCCCCGCCGGCCACGCTAGCCCAGCACCCGGTAGAAATACGTGGTGTCGCACGGCTCGCCGCCCGGCAGCAGTGCAAAGCCCGGAATCACGCCGACGCGCGTCCAGCCCTGGCGGGCATAGAGCCGCTCGGCCTCGGCGCTGGATGTATCGAGCACGAGCAAGGTCTTTCCGTGGTCGCGGGCAAGCTGCTCGACAGCCTGCATCAGCAGCGCCCCCACGCCCTGGCGCCTCGCCCGACGGTGCACGAGCATCTTGGAAACCTCGGCGCGATGCGGCTGGTTCTCGGGCTGGTCGAGCACGAGCTGCACGGTTCCGACAATGCCTTGCGCGTCTTCGGCCACCAGCAGTGCGCGTTCGCCGCGTGCCACGCCCTCTCCCACCCGCTGCCAGAAGCCGAGTGCGCGATCGCGCGTGAGCGGCAGCATGAAGCTGACGGATGCGCCGCCTTCCACGCAATCGACGAGCACATCGGCCAGTTGCCAGATGTGTGCGTCGTTGACGCTGGAAAGAGCGCGAATGGCTGGCGCAAGTGTTGCCGTATCTGTTGTCATCTCATCTCCACGATCATCTTGAGGCAAAGGGCGAGGTCGCGATCACGACGGCGTAGCGTGCAATCTTGCGGGTCGGGTTGTAGTAGCTCATGGGGCGGTCGAGCACCAGCGCCAGGCAGTCGCCCGCATCGAGACGGTGGCGTTCGTCTCCCAGCGTGGCTTCGATGGTGCCTTCGAGCACCCACACCTGCTGGTGCACCTGCGGGTCGCGCGCCCCGCTTTCGTAGGCCACACGGGCCTTGGGTGGAAACAGCACTTCGACAATCTGGATCGGCGAAGCAGTGCCCGCGGGCGACACGTTGCGGCGCACGTAACCTGAATGCGGATCGCGCCATTGGGGTTGGTCGGCCAGGCGGGACACGGGCCCCGCCTCCGGCCGGGGTGCGTCGAACAACGAGGCCAGCGGAACGCCAAGGCCGGTGGCAAGTTTTTCGAGCAGCACCGCGGTCGGGCTGCTTTCGCCGCGTTCGATGAGCGAGATCATCGAGCGGCTCACGCCGCAGTGCGCGGCCAATGCGTCCAGAGAAAGGCCCCGATGGGCACGCAGGTCTCGCACGCGCTGTGCGATGCGCTCGTTGAGGCTTGATGATTGCTCTTCCATGATGTCGGAATAATATCCAACATGATGGAAACAATGTCAAGACGAAGCTTGAATCGTGTCAGCGGTCCTTCGGCTCGGGTTCCTTCGGCTTAGAAGACGGCTCCCACGAGTCAGGCGTGGTCGCCACAAGATCCTTGAGGTTGCCCCAAGGCTTGGCACCCGGCACCGTAGTGCCGCCGGCTATCGCCACCCTGGCAAACGCGACCATCCGCTCGCGCAAATACTGCCGATCGCTCTCCGGCCAGGTCTCGATCGAATGGGGCCCACGGGCCACCACGATTTCGCGCGCGCCGCGAATGCGGTCGTAGGCCGCAACGGTGCCTTCCAGCGTTTCCGCACGGTCCCACAGGCCCTTGCCGAAAAACGCCGCCGGCCACTTGTGCATGCCCGCGAGCGACGCCGAGTTGGGATAGAACTGGATGTGATGGTCCGCCACCATTCCGCCGAGAAACAGGTTGCGGTCGGCCAGGTCGGGCGACGACGGCAGATAACCCGCGCCGCTCGCAAAAGAGGCCAGCAGAATCGCGCCCCTGATATTGGCCAGCCCCTTGGGCGGGGCGCATTCAGGCACTGGCATGTCGTAGCTGCATGCACCCGAAAAGTTCTTTGCCATGGCCCATGCCGTCGACATCGAGCCTCGCGAGTAGCCACCCAGCAGAATGGGTATGCGGGTCGACTTCATGCCGCCCAGCAGCTTGCCCGCTGCCTCGTCGCCCGCAAGCACGCGCCCGTCTGGCGCAAGAAGCCGCATGCCTTCGCCGGTGTCGAACTGCGCCAGCACGCGAAACACGTCTTCGCCCTGCTCCAGCGTGTGGGTGTCGCTGAACCCGCCCGAAATACCCTCGCCCCGCCGGTCATAGGCCAGCACATCGAAGCCCGCCTGGTTGAGCGCGTCGAGGTTCTCGCGCCACCAGCGCTGCCCCATCGTCTCGGTGGTGGCATTCGGAAACCTGATGTCCACCGCCCTGCCCGTGGCCGGGTCGATGCGGTAGGGCTTCTCTTCGGGGTGCTGGATGGCAGTGAGCTGCCCGCCGCCGCCCGGCGCCATGACCACCAGCGCGCGCGTGGTGCCGCCCTTGCCGTCATCGACACCACGGCCTTCGATGTACCAGCCGCGCAGCTTGACCGGGTCGGTCATCTTCAGCTCGATGCGCTCGAAGGTGTCGCGCGGCACGGTGAACTCCACGATGTAGGTGCTGGCATCGGCCCGCGCAATGGCCTCGGCATAAGGAGCCTTCGCAAAGAAGGCCGGACGGCGGATCTGCCGCAGGTCCACCGGGCCGTCAGGATCGATTTTTCCGGACGGATCGACCACGCCCGTCGAGCGCGTCGAGCGTGCCTTGTTCGGCGGAAGCCAGCGCTGCATCTGCGCATCGATGCGTGCGAAGCAGGCGGCATCGGCCTTGCAGTTGCGCCAGCGCTCCTTCAGCCGCGCATCGGTGAACTCGTCGACGTAGTAGTCGCCCCTGTATCCGGCGGGAGGGCGATGGGCCGTAACGCCGAGCGGCACGCAAGCGATATGGCCGCCGGGTTGCGGCAGCAGGTAGCCGGGCAGCTCCTGGTTGCGGTCGACGCCTACCCACGCGCGGCAATCGGTGGGCGGCGGCTCCGCCCTTGCCTGCGTTGAACCGGCACTGCCTGTGTGACTGCAGCCGGCCGATGCAAAGGCCAGGGCCATGATTGCCGCACCTGCGGCAAGGCCCGTGCGAGAGCGCATGAACATGTTCCTGTGTCCTTTCGTCTCCTTCATTGCCGCCCACGGCGGAGGCCTGACTTCTACAGCAGCATGAATGCCGCGGCAGCCACGACTGTGGGCCCCAGCGCCCCCAGCAGCAGCCCGCCCGCGCCGATGGTCTCGTCCGAGAAACCGCGCTTCAGCAAAGCCACGCCTGCGGGATTGGGCGCATTGGCAATCACCGTCAAGCCGCCGCCGGCTACAGCGCCGGCAACCAGCATGTATTTGGATTCGTCCGAGATGTTCGTGATCAGCGAACCGAGGTAGGTGAGCGCGGCGTTGTCGGTAATGGCGGTGAGGCCGAGCGCGCCAAAGAACAGGGCGAGCGGCTCCAGGCTGGAAACCACCGGCTCCAGCCACCACTGCTGCATGCCGCCCAGCACCACCAGCCCGGCCAGGAAGAAGCCGACGAGCAGCGCCTCCTTGATGATCAACGGGCTCTGGTGGCGTTCGTACGCTTGCGTGAACCCCAGGAACATCAGGAACAGCCCGAGAAACGCGACCGGGTGATGAGCGAAAAGCACAATGCCGGCAAGCAACACCAGGTGAACCAGGGCCACGGCGGGCGGCACGGGCGCTTCGGATAGCGCAGCATTGGCAGAAGACGCGCTGGGCAGATGCCTGCGCAGCACGAAGGTTGCAACCGTCGCATTGATGAATACGGCAACTGCGGCCTTCCAGCCAAAGGTGGCAAGCATGAACGCGCTGTCCCACTGCCACGTCGAAGCCACCATCAGCACCGGCGGCGCGGCATATGAGGTGAGCGTGCCGCCGATCGATATGTTGACGAACAGCACGCCGGCCGCGAGGTACTTCACCGCCTCGGGCACCTGCGGCCTGAAGATCTGCGGCGCGAGCATCAACGCTGCAATGGTCATGGCCGCCGGCTCGGTGATGAGCGACCCCAGCAGCGGCACGGCCGCCAGCCCGAGCCACGCCGCGGCAAGGGGCGTGGGCACCGGCAGCACGCGCGCGACGAGGCTCACGCACGCCATGACCGTGCGCAGCACCGGCCGCGAAGCAGCCACCACCATCACCACGAAGACGAACAGAGGCTCGGTGTAGTTGCGCGATTCCGCATAGCCGAGCGCCGGGCCGCCGCCGAGCACGAGTGCCATGGCAAGGACCAGCACGATGGCCCAGAAGCCGAACACGACTTCGACCTCGCCCAGCAAGTGGAACAGGCCGGCGTGGCGCGGAAAGCGGTGCGACAGCCGCTCGAACTGCTTGGCGGCAAAGGTGTGGATGAGCGCGACAGCGAAGAGGCCTGCGGCGATGTACTGGATGGTGGGTTCTTGCATGGGATTGGCGTGACCGGTCCGCGTGGCGGCCCGACCAGCGCATGAACCTGCGACGCCACGAAACGGCCCCGCACCCGATGCCAGTTTAACGGGCTTCGGGCTCGTTTCGCAGGCGCGTTGGCCGCTGCGAGCCGCGCTATGGCTGCTGCAGGCGCTGCAGCAACTCGGTGCTCGGGTAGCCGTCTGCGGGCAAGCCCACGCTGCGCTGGTAGCGGCGCAACCCCTCGCGCGTGGCGGGGCCCATCACACCGTCGGCGGTGCCGGTTGCAAAGCCGCGCTGGTTGAGTGCGGTTTGCAGCTCGACCATCTGGCTGCGAGAGAGCGCCGGCAGATCACGCGGCCAGGCCGCCTGCACACCAGGCCCGCCGCCCAGGCGCTGCGCAAGAAGGCCAACCGCGAGCGCGTAGTTGGTCGAGTTGTTGTAGCGCAGCACGGCTCTGAAGTTCGGCCCGATCAGGAAGGCCGGCCCGCGCGCGCCCGCGGGCAGCAGCACGGTGGCTTCGGAAAACTCCGGCAGCGGCTGGTCGTCGATGGCGCGCAGCCCCTCGGCCGCCCATTGCGCCGACGACTGGCGCACCGACGTATCGGCGCGGCCGTAGTCGAAGCCCTGCGGCAACCGCACCTCCACGCCCCACGGCACGCCAGCCTGCCAGCCCGAGCGCGAAAGAAAGTTGGCGGTAGAGGCCACCACATCGGGCATGCTGCCCCAGATGTCGCGCTTGCCGTCACCGTCGGCATCGACCGCATAGGCCAGAAAGTTGGACGGCAGGAACTGGGTCTGGCCCATGGCCCCGGCCCAGGAACCGATCATCCGGTCGCGTGCGATGTCGCCGCTGTCGAGAATCTTCAATGCCGCCAGCAGCTCGCGTTTGGCCCAGTCTTCGCGGCGCCCTTCAAAGCCGAGCGTGGCCAGCGCATCGATGACCGGCGTGTTGCCGTAGTTTCCGCCGTAGTTGCTTTCCATGCCCCAGATGGCAACGACCACCGCGGGCGGCACGCCGTAGCGCGCGGCAGCCGCATCGGCCTCGGCGCGAACCTGCAGTAGCTTGTCTTGCCCCGTTGCCACTCGCTGCGGCGTGACGGCGTTGTCCAGATAGTCCCACACGGTGCGCGTGAACTCGGGTTGTGCACGGTCGAGCTCGATCACGCGCGGCAAATAACGCACCTGGTCGAACGCGCTGTGCAGCGTTGCATCGCTGATGCCTTCGGCGCGCGCCCTGGTGCGAAAGTCGGCAATCCATTTTGCGAACCGCTGTTCGGCAGCCGCATCGTCAACGCCCGCCGTGCCAGGTGCCGCGGGCGCCGTTGCGGGCCGGGAACCCGTTGCTGACGACGCAGGCGGGTTCGGCGCAGTGGCTGACGGAGCGGACGCACAGCTTGCCAGCAACACGGCTATTGCCGTCGACGTGCCCAACAATGCGAAGCGGTTGAAACGCGAGAAGAAATGATTTGCTTGATGCATCCATCGATTCTCACCGCTGGCCCGCGCGCCCTGTTACCAGACGCTGCGCGGCCCTGCCGCCTCGCCGCGCCGGCACCGGGCTCACGAACTCGGGCTGAAAGCAGCGCTGGCTGCCATCGGCAAATTCGATGGTGACAGAGATCGCATCGGCACCTGCCACAGACCCGACACCGTAGCGCGGCACGCGCACCGAGTCGCCTTTTGCAAAGGCAACGCGTGCCGAAGCGCCGGGCTCCTTTTCGTCCACCGCTTCCGGCTGTGCATCTTGCGTGGCTTGCGCCGCTTGCACCTTGTCGTGCTTCGCCAGGCGCACGCAGTTGTCGCAGGCACCGCAGCGCTGCGCAAGCTCGTCGCTGCCCAGCCCCGAGAGGAGCACCTGCCAGCGGCACATGCCAGTCGTTGCATAGAAGGTCATGCGCTCGAGCGCCTCGCGGTCCTGCTCGCGCTTTTGCCGGTGGCCGCCGAGCATTGCCTCGAGTTGGGCGTCGTCGAGCAGCGGCTTCTTTCCCCAGCGCAGCAAACCCTCGCTGTTGCGCTCCAGCAGGCCTTCCTGCCGCAGCAGGCTCAGCAACACGCGAAGCTTGCCGCGCGGCAGGCGCGCATGCTGCTGGAGCCCTGCCGCCGTCCAGCCTTTGGCCTCCTCGGGAGGCGCACTCGAAAGCACCTGCTGCAGCGCCCGCAGTTCGGCCGCCTCTGGCAACCAGCCGGCCAGGAAGAACTGCTGCACCGCCTTGTCGCGTCGCAGGTAGAGCAGCACACAGTCCGCACGTTCGCCGTCGCGCCCGGCGCGACCGGACTCCTGGTAATAGGCGTCAAGGCTCGAAGGCACCTGGTAGTGCAGCACAAAGCGGATGTCCGGCTTGTCGATGCCCATGCCGAACGCATTGGTGGCCACCATCACGCGGAGCTTGCCGGCCATGAACGCGTCTTGCGCCGCATGCCGCCCGCCCGAGCGCTGCTTGCCGTGGTACAGGCCCACCGATTCGCCCGCCTCCGCAAGCTGCGCCGCCAGCGACTCGGCCGCCTTCACCGTCGCTGTGTAGACAATGCCGCTGCCTTCGAGGCCCGCAACCAGCGCAAGCGCACGCTGCAGCTTGTCTTCTTCGCGCATCATCGGCTCCACCGCATAGTGCAGGTTGGGCCGGTAGGCACCCGTGTTGATGAGGCCCGCGCGCGCAATGCCGAGCTTCTCCATGATCTCTTCAGCCACCTCGTCGTTGGCTGTGGCCGTGAGCGCCAGCACCACCGGTTTGCGCAACGCGCGCACCGCCGCGCCAATCTCCAGGAACGCGGGCCGAAAATCGTGGCCCCACTGCGAGATGCAATGCGCCTCGTCGACCACCAGCAAAGACGTCGGCCGCTGCTGCAGCAGTTTCAAAAAGGCAGCGTCGGCCAATCGCTCGGGCGTGCTGAAGATCACGCGCGCCGTGCCGTCTGCAATGGCGGCTTCCGCGGCGTCGATCTCATCGGCCGAGCACAGGCTGTTCAGCTGCACGGCGCGTACGCCATTCGCATCGAGCTTTTCGCACTGGTCTTTCATGAGCGCGATCAGCGGCGATATCACCACGGTCTGTCCCGAGGCCAGGACCGCGGGCACCTGGTAGCACAGCGACTTGCCGGCGCCCGTGGGCATGACGGCGAGCGTCGATTCGCCCGCCACCACCCTGTCGATCACGCTGCGCTGGCCGGGCCGCAGGCGCTCGTGGCCGAACACTTCGCGCAGCACCCGGTCGACCGCGGTGGCGGCAGTGGGCTGGCCACGGCCGCGCCGGCGTCTGGAAGTTTGGTGCTGAAGGATGGGATGACTCGGCAAGCTGCGCTGATGCGGACTCATCCACGCAGGCGGCGAGCCCGTCCGCGGCCCTTGAGCGCCACGGCCACGAGCGCCAGCGCCGCAACGCCGATGGCCACCTTGCGTGCAGCGCCCATCGGGTTGTGCCTGAGTTCGGCGCGACCGCCCATCTCGGCATAGATGTTGGGCACATGCCCGCGAGAGATGTCTTCGATGAGGCCTTCGCCCATCTGCACCCGGTCTGCCAGCAGCAGCATGAGCCAGTGCCGGAGGTCGTTCTCCGAATGCCGGAACGCCACGCGGCGCAGCCGGCCGCTCAAGCCGGAGGGCGGCAAGGTGGTCCCGAAGATGGGCGTGATGCCGGGGCGCTCGGTCGAATGAAGCACCTCCGCATGCGAGTGCTGCTGCTCTGCCGGCGCTACCGGGTGCGGCAGCCGCGGCGGCGTGCGCTCCTTGGGGTAGGCCGGACGCATGGCGGGGTCGAGGTCGGCACCCCAGCCGATGATGTGCGCATGGCTGGGCGACGGCGAACGGGTGTTCGAGGGATCTGGCATGTTCATTGGTGCGCTCCCGTCAATCAAAGGCTTGCGGCCGCGGTGGTCGTTTCGCGCACCATGCCGGGCGGTACCAGCACGGTCTTGATGCAGTTGTCGAGTTTGCTCGAGAAGATGTGATACGCGTCGGCCACGTCGCGCAGGTCGATGCGGTGAGTGATCACGCGGCGAGGCTCGATGCGGCCGGCCTGGATGTGCTCGATGAGGCGCGGCAGGTGCCGCTTCACGCTGGCCTGGTTCATGCGCAGCGTGAGCCCCTTGTTCACCGCGTTGCCAATGGGCACGGCGTTGAAGGTGGGCCCATAGACGCCGACGATCGATACGGTGCCGCCCTTGCGAACCGAGTTGATGCACCAGTGCAGCACCGTGGCCGCGCCGCCCTGCAGCTTGAGCTTGACGCCGAGCAGCGTCTGGACAAAGTTGCCCGCGGCCTCGCAGCCCACGCAGTCGACGCACACGTCGGCGCCAAGGCCGTCGGTCATCTTCTTGATATGGATCGCCATGTCGCCCACCTGCTTGAAGTCGATCACCTCGCACTGCGCGTACGAGCGCACGAACTCCAGGCGGTAGTCGACGTGGTCCACCACGATCACCCGGCCCGCACCCAGCAGCCAGGCCGACTTGGCCGCAAAGATGCCGACCGGCCCGGCGCCGAAGATCACCACCGTGTCGCCCTCGCGAATGCCGCCCATCTCGGCGGCCTGGTAGCCGGTGGGCAATGCGTCGGTCAGCAGCACGGCGTCGTCCAGGTCCATGTCCGCCGGAATCACCGTAGGGCCGACGTCAGCCATGGGCACCCGCACATACTCGGCCTGTCCGCCGTCGTAGCCGCCGGCCGTGTGCGAGTAGCCGTAGATGCCGCCTACCGCCGTGGCCTCGGGGTTGGTCGAGTGGCAGTTGCTGTAGAGCTCTTTCTGGCAGAAGTAGCAGCTGCCGCAAAAGATGTTGAAGGGCACCAGCACGTGGTCGCCCGGTTTCAAATGCTGCACCGCCGAGCCCACCTCTTCGACCACGCCGGTGAACTCATGCCCGAAGGTGGAGCCGATGCGCGTGTCGGGCACCAGGCCGTGGTACAGGTGCAGGTCGGACCCGCAAATGCATGAGCGCGTTACCCGCACGATCGCATCGCCCGGGTGCTCTATCTCGGGTTCGGGCTTGTGCACCGCGCGAATCCGGTAGGGGCCGCGGTAGTTCATTGCCAGCATCGGTTGCTCCTTCTTGAATACGGCGTCAGCATCTGCGCCGGGCAACAGCGCTGCGCAAGCAGAGACCCACAGGGTTCGTCGGACAGGGCCCACATTGCATCAGGTGCCGGCACGCGCCGGCCAGTCGGGCCCGAGTTCGCGGTGAATGGCAGAAGCCGCCACGGCCGCGCCACCCATGGCCACCGCAATCTGGTTGAGGCCGGCGCACACATCGCCTGCTGCATACAGGCCCGGCACATCGGTCGCGTGATGCGCATCGACCCGCACATACCCCGTATCGTCCACCGACGCGCCAAGCGCCACCGCAAGCTGCGAGTGCACCGTCAGGCCGAGCGCGCAATAGAGCGTGTCGCACAACGTGCGGGTGCCTGCATGCATCACCTCGATGCGTTCGCCGTGCTTTCGTATGGAATCGACCGGCGCATCGTTCCAGCGGATGCCGGCGTCGGCCAGGCGGCGCCGCTCATCCGCAGCCAGGCCTGGCCCGCCTTGCGCCATGAACAGCGTGATGTCGGCACTGAAGTGCCGCAGGTAGATCGCCTCCGCCACGCCGGCCGGGCCGTTGGCATACACGCCAACAGCCTTGCCGACAACCTCGTAGGCGTCGCACACCGGGCAATAGCGCAGCACGCCTGCGTCCAGCGCGGACCGCACCTGCGGCATGGCGGGCGGGATGTCCGTCACGCCGGTGGCAAGCAGCAGCCGCTTGCCCTCGATGGGCTCCTGCCGGGTTGCCAGGCGAAAGCCGTCCGGCGTGCGCTCTGCCCGCTCTACAAAAGTCTGGACGATGCGAACCGGATAGCTGCGCAGTTGCGCACGCAGCATGTCGCGCACTTTCGCGCCCGGAATGCCGTCCGCAAAACCGGGATAGTTGTGCGAGCGAGGAGTCTTTTCTATCCGGCTTTGGCCCGCATCGACCAGCACCACCGAGCGGCGGAAGCGGGCCAGGTAGATGGCCGCCATGAGTCCGGCCGGACCGCCCCCGACAACTACCGCGTCGGCCATGGGGTCGTCTTGGTCAAACCTTCGGCTTGCCCAGCTCAGTGGCCAGCTCGTCGAGGATGGCGTCGTCGGACATGCCCAGCTCGGCACCGGTCGGAGGATTGCCGGTCGGGTCCGACGCAGTGCGTGTGGCCATTGCTTCCACCGCTGCCTGGTCTTCTGCGGTGAGCTGCACGGTGGGCTCGCCGGAGCCGCCGTCCACCGCCATCTGGTCTTCGGGCTTGCTCACGTAGTCCCATTTCTCGCCCTGGTTCCACGGCCCGCGAACTTCGCCGCCCTTGGACATGTCGAAGTAGACCTTCGTGAACTCGGGCATGCCGGGCAGCTTGCCGGGCGGAAAGTTGGGCTGGATTGCGTAGAGCGCCTTCTCGAACGACTTCTGGTGCGCAATCTCGCGCGTCATCAAGAAGCCCAGCGCCTCCTTCACGCCGGGATCGTCGGTCAGGTTGATGAGCCGTTCGTAGACGATCTTGGCGCGCGCTTCCGCCGCGATGTTGGAGCGCAGGTCGGCCGTGGGCTCGCCGATGGTGTCGATGTAGGCGGCCGTCCACGGCACGCCGGCGGAATTGACCAGTGCGGGGCCGCCTCCGTAGAGCACCTGCGTGATGTGGCTGTCGTTGCCGGCGCCGGTAATGCTGCGAAAGGCCTCCGCCTCGGCGTCCACCCCTTCGGCCAGGCGGCCCTTTGCGCCCTTGTTGAGCATGGCGACGATGGTGCCGATGACTTCCAGGTGGCTCAACTCTTCAGTGGCAATGTCGAACAGCATGTCCTTGCGGCCCGGGTCGTCCTCGCCGACGGCCTGCGTGAAGTAGCGGCAGGCGGCCGCCAGCTCGCCCTGCGGGCCGCCGAACTGTTCGAGCAAAAGGTTGGCAAGGGCGGGATTGGTCTCGCTGACGCGCACGGTGTATTGCAGTCGCTTGTTGTGAGAGAACATGCGTGGGGCTCCTTCTGGGAAAGTGGGCGGAAAGAATGGAAAACGACTTCCATGTTGCAGAGCCCCACGCCCTCCAGACTCGGCATGTGCGCCACGCTGATGTAGGTTGAATCCCCCTGTCTATTGCCGGGGTGTGTTACCGCGCGTGTGCGTCTTTGCCCCCGGCGTCGCGGCAGAGCGACCTGCTCGCCGCAATGCAGAAGTCGATGAGCGAATCCATCTCGGTCGTCTTGTCGAAAAACGCGTCGGCGCCCACTTGGGCGGCGCGTTCCCGCACAGGCTCCCGCGCATAGTTCGACATCAGGGCCACCCGCTGGCGCGGCGAACGCACGGTGCATCGCCGCAAGATGTTGAAGCCGTGCCCGCGCGCCAGGAAAAGGTCGATCAGCGCCAGGTCCCAGTCCCGCGGGTGCGCATCGAGCCAGTCGATGGCCTCCTGCTCGGTCGCGGCAGCGAACACGATCTCCACTCCCGCGATGGGCCGCAGGACCTGTCCAAGATGCTCGCGCATGGCGGCATCGTCTTCCGCAAGGAAAACTCTCATCGAAGACTCTCTTCCTCCGTCTCTTGCGCCCTGGCCCGAGCGGGCTGCGGCGTGTTGCGAGGCCCGGCGTAGCGGACAACCCATTCGACGATCCGCTTTGCCGCGTCTTCCCGGCACGAGGGTGCGCCGCTGCCCAGAAAGCCGTGCGTCTCGCCCGGGTAGAGCACCAGTTCCGTCGGCGTGTCGCCCGCACGCGCAAGAGACACGAACAGCTCTTCCGACTGGCACTTGGGGCAGCGTTCGTCGTCCTTGCCCTGCATGAAGAGCGTGGGGGTTGCCGATTTTTCAATGTGCTGGAGCGGAGACAGCCTGCCGGCCAGCTTGCGGTCGAACACGGGTGAACTGCCCATGTAGAACGGGTCGGCGTAGTAGCCGCCGTCAGAGGTGCCGTAGTGGGTTTCGATGTTGCCTACGGGCGCCATCACCACGGCGGCGGCGAATGCGTCGGAATTGCCGGTGGCATAACCGCTCAGATAGCCGCCGTACGACTTGCCCGAAACGGCTACCCGCCCGTCCGACACACCGGCGGCACGCAGTTGCTCTATTGCCGCGAGGTGCTGTGGGAGATCGCGCGTGCCCCAGTGCCCCGCGAGCCGCCGGCAGAATTCGCGGCCATAGCTGGCCGAGCCCACCGCGTTCAGCGCAAGGACCGCCCAGCCTTTGGCGCACAGCACCTGCCAGAAGACGTTGGTATCGAAGTCGAGCAACGCATAGCTTGCCGGCCCGCCGTGCACATCGTTCAACAACGGCTGGGGCTGCGTGCTGCCGCAGGCGCGAAGCAGCCAGCCCTCGATTCGCTCGGTGCCGCCCATGCCGTCGGGCACCTCGAACTCCATTGCGCGCGCCTCAATGGCGGCGCGGTCTTGCCACCAGGGGTTCAGGCGGCTCAACTGGCGCTCCGGGCCGGGCTCGCCGGTGCCACCTTCTTCTTCGCCGCGCGGCCGCGCCCACACCTCGCTGGGCAGCGACGGATGGTCCACGCTGTAGACAAAGTGCCGAGCCGTGCAGCCGAAGGCCCCCAGTTGCCGGTCTCCGCCGGCGAGCACCCGCAGTGTTTCGCTTTCCACATCGAGCGCGACGATCTGGTGCCGCCCACGATGGGCCCGCGTGAACACCAGGGATCTGCCGTCGGATGTCCATTGAACCGAACCGGGGTCGGCAACATCCACCGTGGCCTCGCAAACGGCACGCACCTTTGCGGAGTCCGCTTCGGCAATCCAGAGCTGCGGTTCCGCATCGCCCTCTTCGCGTGCCCCCGTAAAGGCGATGCGGCGTCCGTCCGGCGACCAGCAAGGCTGCATCACTATGGCGTGCTCGTGCGTCAGGCGCCGGGCGTTGCTGCCGTCGGCGTCGCAAACCCAGAGGTCGTTGCAATGCGCAAAGCGCCCCTCCCGCGTGCGTGCGAAGGCGATGCGCCGGCCGTCCGGCGACACGTCGAAGGCGAGCACATCGAACGCGCCGTCAGTAAGTTGCGTGTGCCGCCCGCTCGCCACGTCGAGCCGGAACAGGTGGAACTCGCGCTGCAGCAGATAGCCCACGCCGTCTTCTTTGTAGGGAAGCCGCCATGCGACTTCCGGCGCGCATTTGCGCGCTTCGGGCTGTTTGCCGTTGGCACGCGCGCCGCGCAGGTCGGGTTCGGTCTTTACCGCGGCTGCAACCACCAGCGACCTGCCGTCAGGCGCCCAGCGCAGGTTGGAAACGCTCTGCGGAAAGCCGCCCAGCTGCCATGCCTCGCCGCCGTCGCGCCGGATCAGATGCACCTGGGGCGAGCCGCCGCGGTTCGACAGGAATGCGAGCCGCGTACCGTCCGGCGACCAGCGCGGCGACTCGTCCCGCCCCGGGCCGCGCGTGAGCTGCAAGGCGGCCGAGCCGTCCGGCGCAAAAGTCCAGATGCACGATATGTAGCTGTCGTTCTCGCGATCGACCGACGAAACCGTGCAAGCAGCGAGTTCGAGAGTGGGCAAGCAGTGAAGATCCTGGACCTTCTGGTGCAGGTAGAGGTCTTCAACGCTGAAGGGTTGGGTCATGTCGATGTACTCCGTATGCAGAGCAAGGAGGCAACCCGCGTGCCCGGCGCCATCGCCCGCTGCTGTGCACTGGCTCGCAGCGGCATGTAAGACATGCGGTCAATAAAGCCCTCTTCTGCACGCGCGGCCTGGCATTGGAAATCGTCCTGCACCGCGTGCTCTTTCCGTCCGACTGCCCGTGCCGGCCACCGAACGAGGATGGTCATTGGCGAACAACAGGAGCACCAGTCATGAATCGGAAGCAAACGTCCGCCGAGCCGTCGGAGTCTGCGCCCCTCACGCCCGGCAAGCTGCCGCTCGAGGCGGAGGTGCGCGCAAACGACCTCGAGCTGGATGAATCGCAACCGCCTGAAGACGCGAAAGACCTGGCCGACGACGAGGCGCAGCCCGGCAAGGGCGAGAACGCGCCGGGCTTTCTAAAACGCCAGAAGCCCTGACAGGGCGAGCGAAGCGCAGCAGCGCCTCATACCCGGTGCAAGCTCACGCCGCGCCGCGCGCGTTGTCGCTCACTGCAGCTGCCGCGCCGCCGGTCACCTGGTTCATCCAGCGCAGCAAGTCATCGATGAACCTGCTCTGCGCTTGCTTGCTCGACAGCTCGTGGTCCGCTCCTTCGAGAAGGCGGTAGTCGAATGACCGTGCGTTCGTAAACGATTCCTTGTAGCTCTTCACCGCGGGGTGCGGCACCGTGTCGTCGTCTTCGGATTCGATCAGCAGGACGTCGCCCGAAAACGCTTTGCATGCGGCAAGCGCCGCGTTTTCTTCGGGGCTCCGAATGCCGCGGCGGTAGCGGTCGAGCTCGTCCTTGTCGAGCTCTTCCTTGGGAACGAACCAGTCCTCGTCCCGATACAGCGCCGGTGAGCGCAGCGCCATCCACTGGAGCGGCCTTTGGGCACTCAGGAGCGCGCCAAGGTAGCCGCCGTAGCTGAACCCGATGAAGGCAACCGCCCGCCCTTCGACCGCCCGCTGCTCCACAAGGCTGTCGTATGCGGCAACGAGCTCTTTCAGGTTCTGGTCCCGGTTCATCTTCTCGCGGGAGACGCCGCGGCTTCGTTCGCCCGGGAAATCGACACGGCGCATGAACCAGCCCTGCTCGCGCAGCGCGGCGCCTATGCGGTCGTACTGCTCGTGCTTGTCGTCGTCCCACCCCGGCACAACGAGCACCGCGGGCTTCTGCGGGAGGCAGTGCCGCAACACCTCGGGCGTCAAGGGCGGCAGCGAACCAAGGTCTTTGCTCATGAGCCGGACTCCTCCCGATCGGCGACGACGCCTCCCCGGGTTTCATGTTCGTCGATCCACCGGATGCCACGCGCCTTGAGGCTTTCGAACAGGTTGTTCCGGCTTTCGAAAACGCCCGTGGAAAGCAGCGAGCAGCGAAGCTCGCCCTCCTTTCGCACCTCGGCCACGCCAGAAGTCTGGCCGCCGCTCAGCGTCTTTTGGGAGAACAAGGCGATCTCCCACCCCTTGTGAAAGTAGCGCCCTTGTGGAATGAGCTCCATCGCTGCCCCTGTGCTCTGCGGATCCAAATGCAATGCAAAGTTCGCACTGCTTACTTCGTGTGAAAAATTTCACGGGATGTCACTGTACACGCGGTGGAATTGATGAGTTGAGCGGTGCGCCGGCTCTCGAATGCCGATTCAAAGCCGGCCCCTTCCGCAGACGGGCCGCATTACAGGTGATTGGCATGCCGCAGGTGCAGGTAGCGTCCGACACGGGGCAATGCGAGCAGGACTTATAGATTGGCCTACCCTCGCCGAGGTGGAGGTCCGGCCATCGCCGGGCTGCAAGGAGAACAATGAAAAAGCTTCGAACCCCTACGCGCGTCCTCATGCTTGCCTGCGCTGCTGCGCTTGCGGCCGGATGTGCGGCCCCGGAAGATCCTGCGTCGAGGCCGGCCGCGGCACGCGCGGGCGGCCTTCAAGACCCGCAGTTCATCACCACGGCGGCGGGCAACGGGCGCTATGAAGTGCAGGCGGCACGTTTGGCCATGTACCGCGCCGCGAGCCCGCAGGTGCGAAGCTATGCGCAGATGCTCATCGACCACCACACGCTGGCCAACAACGAGCTGATGGACCTGGTGCGGGCCCGTGGAATGCGGCTTCCCGGTGTGCTCCCGCGCGACAAGCGAATCAGGCTGGACCGACTGGTGTCGGCCCCTGCAGGCGAGTTCGACCGCATGTACATCCGGCTCGCGGGCATCGAAGACCACCATGCGGACATTGCGCTGTTCGAGCGCGCGGGCCGCGAGCTTCGCGACCCCGAGCTGAGGGCCTGGGCAAGCAAGAACCTGCCGACGCTCCGCTTGCACCTCGACGCGGCGCAAACGCTCGGGTCGGCAATGCGCTGATCGTTCAGGCCCCGGCAAGAAATGCAATGAGCGATGCATTCACTTGCCCGGGCATCTCGTGTTGCAGCCAGTGCGTTGCGCC
The DNA here is from genome assembly GCF_031456585.1 of Variovorax sp. 3319. Classification (NCBI taxonomy): domain Bacteria; kingdom Pseudomonadati; phylum Pseudomonadota; class Betaproteobacteria; order Burkholderiales; family Comamonadaceae; genus Variovorax; species Variovorax sp. 3319. The sequence goes on along the minus strand of NZ_JAVDUZ010000001.1, from coordinate 56,787 downwards.
CGGCAGGTGAACCACTTCGCAGGTTTCGCAGAGTGCCGCACCCGCTTCGGCCAATCCGCTGGAAAGCGCCGGGTCTTCATCGCCCCACAAGACCAACGCCGGAGTTTCGATTCGCCTGCCGAGCGGTTGCGCCAGCGGCATCGCCCTGTACCAGTTGAGCATGGCACTGAGGGCGCCTTCGCGCGACCACGCCTCACGGTACCTGGAGAGCGCTGCTTCGTCGAAGGTTCCGGGCGGGCTGCGGCCGGTAAGCGCCAGCGCGAGCAGCGCATGGTCGTTCGCGCTCAACGCCATCTCGGGTAGCCATGGCGTCTGGAAAAAGCCGACGTAGGCGCTGCGCACGGCCTGCATCGGATGGGTGAGCGCGTAGCTCGCCAACGTGGCCGGATGCGGCGCGTTCAGGATCGCAAGGCGGCTCAGCCGCGCCGGCTCCCGCGCGGCGAGATGCCATGCAACGATGCCGCCCCAGTCGTGCCCCACGACCGCAAAGCGCTCGTGGCCCAGCTGGCTGCATATGGCGCACACATCATCGGCCAGCGTGTCGAGCGCATAGGCGCCGACACCCGCGGGCTTGTCGGATTCGCCATACCCGCGCTGGTCCGGCACGATCACGCGCAGGCCGGCGTCTGCAAGCGGCTCCATCTGCTGTCGCCACCCATACCAGAACTCCGGAAAGCCGTGCAGCAAGACCACCGCGGGCCCGTCCTCCGGGCCGCAAGTCGCCACGTGAAAGCCGATGCCGTTTGCGGCAATGCGTTGATGGCGGATCAACTGCGCGGCACCAGTCGCATCGGCATGGTCAGGGCGTCGCTGCATGGGTAGTGCTCGTGCGAAATATTCCTGCGTTGAAAAAAACGAATCGATCGAAGGCGGAATGCTCTTCGGCGGACGGATCTGCCGCGTAGGAAAAACGCGGGTGCGGGCGTGGGTGCCGCCAGCAGTTGCGCACCCCTGGGGCAGCCATGCATCGCCGCCGCCTCACGACGCCATGGGCGCTCTTCCTACACATGAAGTCGTCCGAGAGAAGAGCATTTTTCCAAACGCCTGAAGGAGTCGGCAAATGCCACATGAAACCTATGCCGCATGCATTGAAGCCTGCAACGGCTGCGCCACCGCGTGCAACCACTGCGCCGCCTCGTGCCTCAAAGAAACGGATGTCGCCATGATGGCCCGGTGCATCGCCCTGGACATCGACTGCGCGGCCGCTTGCCAGTTTGCCGCGGCCGCCATGGCGCGCGGCAGCACCCATGCAAAAGCCATTTGCGCCCTGTGCGCAGACATCTGCCAGGCTTGCGGCGAAGAATGCGGCAAGCACAAGGCCGAGCACTGCCAGGCATGCGCCAAGGCATGCCGGGAGTGCGCGGCAGCGTGCCGCTCGATGGCCGGTTGAGCCGGCCGCTCAGGGCGCAGGTTCGATGGCGGTCACGACGAACTTGCCATCGATCTTCTCGGCCTGAAAGCGGATCTTCTCGCCGGTCTTCACCTTGTCGAGCAATGCGTCGTCCTTGACGCCGAAAACCATGGTCATGCCGGGCATTTCCAGGTCCGTCAACGGGCCGTGCTTGATGGTGAGCTTCTTGTTGTCCTTGTCCACCTTGCGGACCTCGCCGTCGGCGAGTTCTGCGGCGGCCACTGCGCCGGTGAGCGAAAGTGCGGCAACGAATGCCGCGAGTGCGGTTCGGATGTTCGACATCTGGATTTTTCCCTTCCCTGCTTACCTGGCGGCCCTGGCAACCTCTACGGCGCCCTTCATGCCCGCGTCGTAGTGGCCCGGCTGCAAACAGCCGAAGTCGACCCTGCCGGCCTTCGTGAACTGCCAGACGATCTCGCCGGTCTTGCCTGCGGCCAGCGTCACCATGTTCGCATCGGCATGTTCCATCTCGGGGTTCTTCTTCATGGCTTCGTAGTGCTCCTTGAGCTCCTGCTCGGTTCCGAGCACGAGCTCATGCTTCAGCTGTCCGGAGTTCCTGACGATGAACCGGACCGTTTCGCCCTGCTTCACGGTGATGTCGGCCGGGGTGAAGCGCATCGAGTCGGCCATGTCGACGTTGATGGTGCGCGTAGCCTTGGCGGCAACGCCGGGATTGCCGATGGCTGCATCTGCATCGTGCCCGTGGCCCCCGGCATGGTTGCCGGCCGCCAAGGCGTCCGCGGCAGCCAGCACAGCGAAGGCTGAGAAAGCGATATTGCGAAGCGTGTGTTTCATGGTTTTCCTTTCAAGATGAATCAATGCCCTGCATGGCCGGAACTGGCCTTGCCGGGTTTACGGACCTGTACTTCGATGTTGCTGGCGGGCATGTTCTGCGCGGGCATGGCGGCCGCGCCAGCGCCGCGCCGGCGCGCAGGCTCGGGCGGCGGGCCATCCAGTTCATAGGCCACGGTGCCCTTGGGGTGCTTGAACCAGCCGGGGTTGCTGTAGTCGCCAGGCTTCTGGTTCTTGCGCACCTTCACCACGCTGAACATGCCGCCCATTTCGACAGAGCCGAACGGCCCCTGCCCGGTCATCATGGGCGCCGTGTTGTCCGGAATCGGCATCTCCATTTCGGCCATGTCGGCCATGCCGCGCTCGCCCATCACCATGTAGTCGGGCACAAGGTCTGTGATCTGCCTGGCCACGTCCTTGTGGTCCAGGCCGATCATCGTGGGCACGTCGTGGCCCATCGCGTTCATGGTGTGATGGCTCTTGTGGCAATGAAAGGCCCAGTCGCCCTCCTCGTCCGCAACAAACTCGATCTGCCGCATCTGGCCGACCGCCACGTCGGTGGTTACCTCGTATTGGCGCGTGCTCTTGGGGGTGGGGCCGCCGTCGGTGCCGGTGACGAGGAATTCGTGCCCGTGCAGGTGCATCGGGTGGTTGGTCATCGTCAGGTTGCCGATACGGATGCGCACCTTGTCGTTGAGCCTCACGTTGAGCGAGTCGATGCCCGGAAAGATGCGGCTGTTCCACGACCACAGGTTGAAGTCCAGCATCGTCATGATCCTGGGCGTGGCGCTGCCGGGCTCCACGTCGTAGGCATTCAGCAAGAACACGAAGTCGCGGTCGACCTTGTCGATCAGCGGATGCTCTGTCCTGGGGTGCGTCACCCAGAAGCCCATCATGCCCATGGCCATCTGCGTCATTTCGTCCGCATGCGGGTGGTACATGAAGGTGCCCGGGCGGCGCGCGACAAACTCGTAGACGAAGGTCTTGCCCGGGCGTATGGGCGGCTGCGTCAGGCCCGATACGCCGTCCATGCCGTTGGGCAGGCGCTGCCCGTGCCAATGCACGCTGGTGTGCTCGGGCAGCTTGTTGGTCACGAAGATTCGCACCCGGTCGCCTTCGACCACCTCGATGGTCGGCCCGGGCGACTGGCCGTTGTAGCCCCACAGGTTCGCCTTGAAGCCGGGCGCCATCTCGCGCACCACGGGCTCGGCGACCAGGTGAAACTCCTTCACGCCGTTGTTCATGCGCCATGGCAGGGTCCAGCCGTTGAGCGTGACCACGGGGTTGTAGGGCCGGCCGCCCGAAGGCGCGAGCGGCGGCATGGTGTCGGGCGTGGTGCGGATCACGGGCTCCGGCAATGCGGCCATTGCCACCTTGCTCACGCTCGCAGCGGCCAGGGCGCCGGTAATGGCGCCCGCGCCACCCAGAAAGTTGCGTCTGTTGGTCATGTCGTTCAATGGGTTGATGAGCGTGTGCGCTCAGTGAGAGGCGCTTGCAGCGGCGGCCCCGCTGCTCGAGCTGGCTGCGGCGTCGCCAACGGCCGTGGGCTTTCCAATCACCGAAGCCGCCAGGGCGGCATCGGCTAGCCAGAACTGCTGCTGGGCGTTGATGGCGCTGGTAACGCTGGCCACCTGGTCGCGTGCCTCGGCCAGCAGCTCGAAAACTCCGATGAGCATGCCGTTGTAGCGAAGCACGTTTTCGTCGGCCATCGCTTGACGCAGCGGAACGATCTCGTCGCGGTAGTGCCGCGCCATGTCGTAGGCCGTGCGATAGGCCGAGTAGCCCTCTCGCAATTGCGACGAGGCGTTTCGCACCGCGGCGTCGTAGCGGTTGGCCGCAGCCAATGACTGCGCATTCAAGGCATCGCGTCGGGCCGAGCCCCAGTCGAACAGCGGCAGCCGCATGTCGAGCTCGAACCCGCGCCGCGTGCTTCGGGTGCCTTCGGCGTTGTCGAAGACCGTGTCGCGCCGGCCGCCCACTTCCACGTCGACGAAGGTCGACAGCAGGTTGATACCCTGCGACTTGCCCGCCACGTCGAGCTGCGCACGCGCAAGCTGCACGTCGAGGCGTTGCTCGCCAGCGGTGGCGGCCACTTCCTTCGCCTCGCGCGGCGCCTTGGGCAAATCGGGCAGCCGCCCAGGGAGCGCCATCTTTGCGGCCTGCGCATCGTCGAGCCCCAGCGCGCGAACAAGCTCCTCGCGCGTGGCCGTGGCCGCGTGCTGCGCAGAAGCCCGCTGCGTGGTCGCATCGGCATAGAAGACCTGCTGGCGCGCGCGCTGCAGCTTGCTGAAGTTGCCGATCTGCTGCATGCGGCGCGCAAGCTCTGCGCTGGCCTGGGCCGAGCGGTTCACCTGCTCTGCGTACTGCAGCATCTGCTGCGCCGCCACGGCGCGCACCCATGCCTGCCTGACCTGCGTGACCTGGTCGACCACCGCACCGGTGAGCTGCAGCCTGGCCTGGCTGGCCTGGCTACGGGAGATCGACAGGCGCTGCGGCAGCAGGATGAGATCGACCAGTCCGAACGAGAGCAGCCGCCCCAGCTCGAGCTCGCTGTTCAGGCGCATGCGCTCGAAGGTGAAAACCGGGTTGGGCAACCGGCTCGACTGGTTGGCCGCGGCGATGTCGCCCCAGCTCTGCGCGACCAGCGCCTGCACCGAAGGGCTGTTGGCCAGCGCAAGCTGCACCGCATCGGTTTGCGAAAGCGGCTTGGACAGCAACTCCTGCGCGAGCGCCGAGCGGCGGTCCCGCTGTTCTTGCGTGCGGCTGAGTTCGAGCTTGCCGCCGGTGAACTGCCGGGCATCAGAGTTCGTCTGCTCCAGCGCATCGTCGATGCCGACCGAAGCGCAGCCCGCCAGCAACGCGGTCGCGAATGCAGCACCAGTCAGCCGCAACAAGGCGCGCTTCATGGCTGCTGCTCCTTCTTCGGGGGCATGGGCATCGTGTGGCCCTGGTGCGCGGCAGGCGCATCCGGCCGGCCTTTGGCGGTTTCGGCCTTGCCGGTGCCGCTACCTGCCGCCTCCTTGGCGTAGGCCCGCCAACCGCCACGCTGGTGCACGGTCTCGTTGGCCTCTTTCCACGGAATGGGCTTTTCGTCAGTAAAGGAACGGTAGCCCTCCAGCGCCGACTTGTATGTCAGGACAGTGGGCGCCGCAGCGGGCGCTGCCTCCGGCGCGGGCTGCGCCATGGCGGCAAGCGCGGCCACGGCAGGAATTACAGCCAGCCAACGGGCCGGCAATGGGTGGAACATGGAGTCCTCGCAACTTGTTGGTCATGAACGGAGTGCGCCAAAGCGGCCCGAAAAGGCGCGGCGCAGCGATGCATGGGCGTTCGCAGCCGCCCGTGAGCAAGTCACGGACGAGCAGGCACGAACGCGTCAGGAGCGAGGAGGTTTGTCGAGAACGCGAGGCGCGAGCGTGGCCATCGCGAAAGGTGGCTCCGCCAGGTCTGCGCGAGGCAGCCCGTGGAGCACCGGAAATTCAAGCGTGCCGATCAGTGCGGTGCCGTGGCAGGCGCCGCAGGTACCGCAAGTGCTGCACTTGTGCATTGCGTCAGGCTCGGCGCTGGCGGTCTTGCCGGCGCCACTATCTGCGGATTGCTTTGCTTCGCCCTCGGCTTTGGCATGGCGATGGTCCGCGTGCCCGTCAGCATGCGAGTGCTCGGCCGCGGCCGTTGCAGCCGCGGGCGTACCGCCATGGTCCGGTCCGCAAAAGACCATGGCAACCGCTGCGTAACCCTGGAAGGGCACGGCGATCATCATGATCCAAAGAACGAGCAGGCGGACCCGGTACATGCGGGCATTGTAGTGGTCGATACAACACCAACAAGCCCGGTGCGGGCTTCGGTTCGCGGGCCGTCCAACGAAAGAATTACACGAAGCGATCCGGCAAAAAAGCAATGGCTTGAAGCGCTTTTGCTCACCTATGATGGCGCCCGCTGCCGCGCAGCGCGCCGATGCAATGTCAGGCGATGCAGCGCGGCCAGCTTGATGCACTGACTTTTAATATTCATAAGAAGGGGAGCTCCAATGCACCATCTCAAACTACCAATCGCCGTTTCCGTCATCATGGCTGCCGCCCTCGCGGGTTGCGGAGCCATGAAGGGTGGAGACACCGGCGCCCTCGCGCAAGTCGGCGGCTCTGCCTACAAGGCCATGTCGCTGACCGACGCGGACATTGCAACGATGTCCGACCAGTCCTGCGCCGCAATGGACCAGAAGAACGAAGTCGCACCCGCCAACAGCCGCTACACCACGCGTCTGAACCAGGTGGTGCGCGCCATGCCCAACAGCGTGAACGGCAAGACGGCCAACTACAAGGTCTACCTGACCAAGGATGTGAACGCCTGGGCCATGGCCAACGGCTGCATCCGCGTGTACAGCGGCCTGATGGACCTGATGAACGACGACGAGCTGCGCGGCGTCATCGGCCACGAAATCGGCCACGTGGCACTGGGCCATTCGAAGGCGCGCATGCAAACCGCCTACGCAGCCTCGGCCGTTCGCGGCCTTGCCAGCGCAGCCGGCGGCGTCGTGGGCCAACTGTCGCAATCGCAAGCCGGTGACCTGGGCGAGAAGTTCATCAACGCCCAGTTCTCGCAATCGCAAGAGAGCGCGGCCGACAACTACTCGTTCGACCTGCTCACGGAACGCAAGCTGGAGCGCAAGGGCCTGGTGAGCAGCTTCCAGAAGCTGGCTGCACTCAGCAGCGGCAGTTCGGGCAGCTCGATCCTGAGCTCGCACCCGCCGTCGAGCGAACGCGCTGCCGCAATGCAGAAGCGCCTCGACACCAAGGCCAAGTAAAGGCCCGCCTTCCGACCGGCGCGCGCGGCCTGCGCGTTGCCGGTCGCGAAGGTTTTCTTCTCGTCTGCTACTTCTGGATGTCGCCCAGGCAGAGATACTTGATCTCGACGTAGTCGTCCATGCCATGGTGCGAACCCTCGCGCCCAAGGCCCGACTGCTTCACCCCGCCGAAGGGCACATGCTCGGTGGCGATCACGCCGGCATTGATGCCGACCATGCCGTACTCCAGCGCCTCCGCCACGCGAAAAATGCGCCCCACGTCGCGCGTATAGAAGTAGCTCGCCAGGCCAAACTCGGTGTTGTTGGCTGCGTCGATGGCCTCCTGCTCGGTCTTGAAGCGGAACACCGGCGCAAACGGACCGAATGTTTCTTCCTTCGCGCACAGCATGTCCGCCGTAGCTTCGGCGATGACCGTCGGCTCGAAGAACTGGCCCTGGATCTTGTGGCCGCCGGCCAGCAGCTTGCCGCCCTTGGCAACCGCGTCGTCGACGTGCCGCTGCACTTTTTCAACAGCCGCATCTTCGATGAGCGGCCCCTGCACCACGCCCACGTCAAAGCCGTTGCCCACCTTCAGCGCCTTGACCTTGGCTGCAAACTTCTCGACAAAGCTGTCGTAGATGCCGTCTTGCACATACAGCCGGTTCGCGCATACGCAGGTCTGGCCCGCGTTGCGATACTTGCTGGCCATCGCACCCTCGACAGCCGAATCGACATCGGCATCGTCGAACACCAAGAACGGCGCATTGCCGCCAAGCTCGAGCGAGAGCTTCTTCACGGTGGGCGCGCACTGGCTCATGAGAATGCGGCCCACCTCGGTGGAACCGGTGAAACTCAGGTGCCGCACGACGTCGCTCTCGCACAGTTCCTTGCCAACGGCAATGCTGTTCTGGCTGTCGGCAGTAAGCACGTTGAGCACGCCCGCCGGAATGCCCGCGCGCACGGCCAATTCAGCCGCGGCCAGCGCGGTAAGCGGCGTGAGCTCCGCCGGCTTGATGACAACCGTGCAACCCGCGGCCAACGCCGGCGCCACCTTGCGCGTGATCATGGCCAGCGGAAAATTCCATGGCGTGATGGCGGCGCACACGCCGATGGCCTGCTTCATCACCAGCAAGCGCCGGTTGTTGTCGAACTGCGGCAGCACCTCTCCGTTGACGCGCTTGGCTTCCTCGGCAAACCACTCGATGAAGCTGGCGCCGTAGGCAACCTCTCCCTTGGCCTCTGCAAAAGGCTTGCCCTGCTCCGCGGTCATGAGGCGCCCCAGGTCTTCGGTGTTGGCAACCAGCAGGTCGAACCATTTGCGCAGCACGACGCTGCGCTCCTTGCCGGTCTTGCCGCGCCAGCCAGCAAGCGCCTTGTTGGCCGCGGCAATGGCTTGGGCAGCGTCCGCCCGCGTGAGGTTGGCAACGTCGACCAGCTTCTGACCGGTGGCCGGGTCGTTCACATCGAAACGGCTCTTGCTTCGAATCCATTCGCCGGCGATCAGCGCGTCTGTCTTCAGGAGGGTCGGGTCATTCAGCAATGCGAGGGGAGATGTGTTCATGTCGATGGTCTCGAGTTTTATGGCGATTCTGTTTAAGTGAGAAGGTTGTTGGGGACGCTGCTGTTCTCCAGAGCGGCGCACCAGCAGCGTGCCGAAGTGCACCCGGTGGCCTGTGCACCCGCCCTGAAAAACAACGACCCGAAAGACAACTCACCGATAAGGCACCCCAGGCAGCACACACAACATCTCGTAAAGAAGATTAGCCCCCAACAGCGCAGTATTCCCGCTGACGTCGTAAGGCGGGCTCACCTCTACCAGATCGGCCCCAACCACGTTCAACCCCCGGCACCCGCGCACGATCTCCAGTGCCTGCGGCACCGTGAGCCCGCCAATCTCCGGCGTGCCCGTACCGCCGGCAAACGAAGGATCGATGCCGTCGATGTCGAAGCTGATGTAGACCGGGTGCGTCGGCCCGACGCGCTCGCGCACCTGCGCCATGAGCGGGGCCAGCGATTGGTACCAGACCTCGTGCGCCTGCACCACGGTAAAGCCCTGCTGGCGCGGCCAGTCGAAATCGTCGGCCGCATAGCCGGTGCCGCGAAGGCCTATTTGCCAGACCTTGTCGCAGGCCAGCAGCCCTTCTTCTACCGCGCGTCTGAACGGCGTGCCGTGCGCGATACGCTCGCCGAACATCTCGTCGTTGACGTCGGCATGCGCATCCACATGCACCAGCGCGACCGGACCGTGCTTGCGCGCGACCGCACGCAGGATGGGCAGCGCAATGGTGTGGTCGCCGCCGAGCGTGAGCGGCGCGCAACCGGCCGCCAGCACCGAGTCGTAGAAGGCCGAGACGATGTCGACCGACTTTTCGAGCGAATAGGTGTTGATGGGCACGTCGCCCAGGTCGGCCACATTCAGCTTGTCGAATGGCGCCGCGCCTGTGGCCATGTTGTAGGGCCGCAGCAGCGCCGATTCGGCGCGGATCTGGCGCGGTCCGAAGCGTGCGCCCGGCCGGTTGGAGGTGCCGATGTCGAGCGGCACGCCGATGAACGCCGCATCGAGCCCCTCTGCCGACATTGCCGGCGGCAGTCGCATCATCGTGCCCGGCCCCGCAAAGCGCGGCATGCTGTTGCCGCCGAGCGGCTGGTTGGGTGCTGCTTCGGTCATGGGAGCCTGGCCTCAGCGCTGCCGGCCGCGCAGCCATTCGAGCGCGAGCAGCAGCGTGGTGGTGAAGATGATCAGCAGCGTTGCAACCGCCGCAATCGTCGGCGAGATGTTCTCGCGGATGCCGGTGAACATCTGGCGCGGCAACGTCACCTGGTCCGGCCCCGCAAGAAACAGCGTAACCACCACCTCATCGAACGAAGTGGCAAAGGCAAACAGCGCGCCCGAAATCACACCCGGCGCAATCACCGGCAGCGTGATGCGCATGAAAGTCCTGAAAGGCGTTTCGCCCAAGCTCAGCGATGCGCGCACCAGGTTGTGGTTGAAGCCCGCCAGCGTGGCAAGCACGGTGGTCAGCACAAACGGCGCGCCAAGTGCCGCATGCACCACGATCAGCCCGAAGTAGGTGTCGGCCAGCCCGATGGGCGCGAAGTAAAGGTACGCGGCCACGCCCACCACCACGATGGGCACCACCATCGGCGAGATCAGCACGCTCATGAGCAGGCCCTTGAACGCGAAGTTGGTCCGCGACAGGCCCACTGCCGCCAGGGTTCCGAGCACGGTCGCCAGGGCCGTGGCAGCGGGCGCCACGATGAAGCTGTTGCGCGCCGCGCGTGCCCACTCGGGCGATTCGAACAGGTTGCGGTACCACTGCAGCGACCAGCCGCGGATCGGATAGGCCAGGAACGAACTGTCCGAAAAAGACAGCGGAATCACGACCAGGATGGGCGCCAGCAGAAAAGCCAGCACGGCGACACAGCCGGCGCGCACCAGCCACCAGCCGAGCTTGTCGGCAAAGGTGGCGTAGGCCGGAAATTGAGGAAGCTTGAACATGCGTGTGTGTCCTTCGTGCCGTTCAGCCAAGGCTCAGCTCGGCCTTGCCGATGCGGCGGTACACGGCATACAGCACCAGCGTGGCAATGAGCAGCACGGCCCCCAGTGCACATGCCATGCCCCAGTTGATTTCCACATTGGTGTAGCGAGCGATGTAGTAGCTCAGCATCTGGTCGTCCGCGCCGCCGAGCAGCGCCGGAGTTACGTAATAGCCGATGGCCAGGATGAAGACCAGCAGCGCACCTGCGCCTATGCCGGGATAGGTCTGCGGTACATACACGCGAAAGAACGCCGCCAGTGGAGAGCTGCCCAGCGACACCGCCGCGCGCAGGTAGGTGGGCGGCACGCTCTTCATTACGCTGTAGAGCGGCAAGATCATGAACGGCAGCAGGATGTGCACCATGGCGATGATCACGCCGGTGCGGTTGAACAGCAACGCCAGCGGATGGTCGATCAGGCCGATGCCCATGAGGCCGCGGTTCACCAGGCCTTCGGATTGCAGCAGCACGATCCACGCCGCCACCCGCACCAGGATGGATGTCCAGAACGGCACCAGCACCAGGATCATCAGCACATTGGCCTTGCGCGCGGGCAAGGTCGACAGCCACCACGCCAGCGGATAGGCCAGCAGCAGGCAGAAAAGCGTAACCACGGCGCTGATATGAAAGGTGCGCAGAAGAATGTTGGCGAAGGCGCGCTGGTCGTCGGGCATGCGCTCTACCTCGCCTGCCACATTGCGCCGCAGGTCGAGCGAGGCCAGCAGGTAGTCGGGCGTCCAGCGCGAGCCGTTCTTTGCAATGGCCTGCCAATACGGCGCCTCGCCCCAGCGCGGATCGAGCTCCAGCATGCGCGCCTTGACCTCTTCGGGCGTGCCGGCAATCGGCAGCGCCCTGAAGGTGCTCATTACCAGCGAGCGGGCGCCGGCAATTTCAGTATTGAGGCGGCGCGCCAGGGCGCCCGCATCGGAGCTGTCGGGCAACTGCCCCAGGTCGGCCGCCATGGCGGCGTAGGCCGCGGGCGCGGGCGCCTCCTTGCGGTTCCATCCGTCGAGCGCACGCACGGTGCGCGGCAGCGCGTTGGCCACTTCGGGGTTCTCGACTGCGCGCTGCAACAGCGCGACGATAGGCACCAGCAGCGTCAGCAGCAGGAACACCAGGAGCGGCGCCGTGAGCGCAAAGGCCCGCCACTTGCGGCGCGCCTCGGCGCGGGCCAGCGCACGCCGCAGCGAAACGGGCGGCGCCTCCGCCGGAACCAGGGGGACAGTCGTTGCCGCGTGCATGGCCTCTTTCGTTCGCTCGCCTGGCGGTTACTGGGTGGCCCAGGATGCGAAGCGCTTCTCGAGCGCCTCGCCCTGGTCGGCCCAGAAGGCGACATTGAACTGCAGCGCATCCTTCGCGTTGTTGGCCGAGGTGGGCAGGTCGGCCAGCACCTTGGGGCTGAGCGAAGCCAGTGCCTTGGTGTTGGTGGGGCCGTAGGCGATGTTCTGCGCATAGACCGACTGGTTGGCCGGCTGCATCGCAAACTGGATGTATTTCAGCGAGGCTTCCTTGTTGGGTGCACCCTTCGGAATCACCAGGTAGTCCAGGTCGTAGATGCCACCCGGCCAGAAGATCTTGAGGTCGCGGCCCTCGCGGTTGGCAGCGTCGATGCGGCCGTTGTACACGGTGGTGAGCACCACGTCGCCGGCCACCAGGAACTGCGGCGGCTGGGCGCCAGCTTCCCACCACTGGATGTTCGGCTTCAGTTCGCCGAGCTTCTTGAATGCGCGGTCCGCACCGTCCTTGGTGGCCAGCACCTTGTACACGTCGGCCGGCTTCACGCCGTCGGCCATGAGCGCGAACTCGAGGTTGTAGCGCGCACCCTTGCGCATGCCGCGCTTGCCCGGGATCTTCTTCACGTCCCAGAAGTCGGCCCAGCTGGTGGGCGCGGTCTTGAGCTTTTCGCCGTTGTAGGCCATGACGGTCGACCACACGAAGAGGCCCACGCCGCAGTCGGTGACCGCAGCCGGAAGAAAGTCGGCCTTGTTGCCGATCTTCGAGTAGTCGAGCTTTTCGAACAGGCCTTCGTCGCAGCCGCGCGCCGCATCGGGCGATTCGACTTCGACCACGTCCCAGGTGACCTTCTTGGTTTCGACCATGGCCTTGATCTTGGCCTGCTCGCCGTTGTATTCGACCGGAATGATCTTGGTGCCGGCCTTCTCGTAGGGCTCGTAGTACGCCTTCTTTTGTGCGTTGGCGTTGGCGCCACCGAAGTTGACGACGGTGAGCTGCTGCTGGGCAAGCGCCGGCAGCGCGAAGCTGGCAACGACGGTGCAGGCGAGGAGTGTCTTTTTCATGGTGGTTTTGGTCCTGGGTGATGAACGGGAGCGAGAAACGGAACGGGATTCGGAGCGCACGTCAGAGTGCATACATGCGCGCATGCGCAACCGGAAATTCGAGCGACACCGACTCGCCGCCTTGCGGTGCGGCCACGCCGTTGAGGCCGGTGAGCGGCAGCTTCACTGTGGCTTCGGCCTGCCCGCCGCCCACGTTGCAGAGCAGCCGCAGGTGGTCGCCAAAGTAGATGACGCGCGCCACCTCGGCCTGCAGCATGTTGGGGCCCGACACCTCGCTGTTGCGGTGCAGCACCACGCGCTCGGGGCGAATGCACGTCTCCACGGCACTGCCGGCAGCGGCTGCGCCCACGTTGAGGCCGCTCAGCACGCGGCCGTCTGGCAGCGTCATTTCGGCGTGTTCGCCGGCGCGGCTCAGTTGCCCCTTGAGCACCGTGTTGTCGCCGACGAAGCCGGCCACGAAACGGTTGGAGGGCTTTTCATACAGCCGGTCGACCGTGTCCAGCTGCTGGATGACGCCTTCGTTGAACACCGCGACGCGGTCGCTCATGGTGAGCGCCTCGCTCTGGTCGTGCGTCACATAGACGAAGGTCACGCCCAGTTGGCGGTGCAGGTCTTTCAGCTCGATCTGCATGTGCTCGCGCAGCTGCTTGTCGAGCGCGCCCAGCGGCTCGTCCATCAACACCAGCTGCGGTTCGAACACCAGCGCGCGCGCCAGCGCCACGCGCTGCTGCTGGCCGCCCGAAAGCTGGCCCGGGAGCCGGTCGGTCATGCCGCGCAGCTGCACCATGTCGAGCGCGCGCTGCACGCGGCGCTGCTGCTCGTCTTTCGGCACTTTGCGCACGGTGAGCGGATAGGCCACGTTCTGCCCCACGCTCAGGTGCGGAAAGAGCGCGTAGTTCTGGAACACCATGCCGAAGTGCCGCTTGTGCGGCGGCGTGCCTGTAATCGGCTTGCCATTCAGCAGGATTTCACCGGAGGTCGGCGACTCGAAACCCGCCAGCATCATCAGCGTGGTGGTCTTGCCCGAGCCCGACGGGCCGAGCAGGCTCAGGAACTCGCCGCGGTGAATGTCCAGGTCGAGCTGGCGCACCACGAGGTGCTCGCCATCGTAGGTTTTCTGAACGCGCTGGAAACGCACCAGGGGTTCTGCTGTCATGGAGGTGTTCAAGAGAAAAGGGACCGATCAGCGCAGTGCGGCAAAGCTGTCCGCGAGAAGCGACAGGCCTTCGTCCACAAGCAAGTCGGATGCCGTCAACGGCACCAGCACGCGAATTACATTGCCGTAGGTGCCGCATGACAGCAGGATTAACCCGCGCCGCGCCGCTTCGGCCACCACCCGGCGGGTGAGCGCCGCGTCGGGGCGCGCGGTATCGCCCTCTTCGAACAGCTCGATGGCCACCATCGCGCCAAGGCCCCGCACGTCGCCGATGGCCGGCACCTCGGCCGCCATGCGGCGCAAAGCCGCAGTGAGCCGTTCGCCCAGCGCCCTGCTGCGCGCCAGCAGTTGCTCGTCGTCGAACACCTTGAGCACCGCCAGCGCCGCGGCGCAGCCGATGGGGCTGCCAGCGTAGGTGCCGCCCAGCCCGCCGGGAGCGGGCGCGTCCATGACCTCGGCGCGGCCCACCACGCCGGAAATAGGAAAGCCGCCCGCCATCGACTTGGCGGTGGTGATCAGGTCGGGCGCCACGGGCCACTGCTCGCTGGCAAACCAGGTGCCGGTGCGGCCGGCACCGGTCTGCACTTCGTCGGCAATGACCAGGATGCCGTGGCGGTCTGCCAGCGCGCGCAGGCCTTCGACAAAGTCGTTTGGCGCAACGTAGAAGCCGCCCTCCCCCTGCACCGGCTCCAGGATGAAAGCCGCCACGCGCTCGGGCTCGATGTCGTTCTTGAACAGCAGCTCGACCGAATGCAGGGCGTCGTCCACGCTCACGCCGTGCAGCGCGTTCGGGTAAAGCGCATGGAACACCTCGCCCGGAAACGGCCCGAAGCCCACCTTGTAGGGCGCCACCTTGCCGGTGAGGCCCAGCGTCATCATCGTGCGGCCGTGGTAGCCGCCGGTAAAGGCGATGACACCTGGCCGCCTGGTATAGGCGCGGGCGATCTTCACCGCGTTCTCGACCGCCTCGGCGCCCGTGCTCAGGAAGATCGACTTCTTCGCAAACCGGCCCGGCGCCAGCGCGTTCAGCCGCTCGGCCAACTCTACATAGGGTTCGTAGGCCAGCACCTGGAAGCAGGTGTGCGAATACAGGTCGACCTGCGCCTTGACCGCCGCGCTGATTTCCGGGTGGCAGTGGCCGGTGTTGAGCACCGCAATGCCGCCCGCAAAGTCGATGTAGCGGCGCCCTTCGACGTCCCAGACCTCGGCGTTGGCCGCCCGGCTGACGAAGATTTCATGGGCCTGGCCAACGCCGCGGGCCACGGCCGCGCCGCGGCGGGCCATGAGGGCGGCATTGGTGAGATGGGGTTCGCGCTGCATGGATACGACCTGTGCCTGAAAGAAGATGCTGGCACTTTAGGTTTCGCATCCGGGCCTGACCATGTACACCCCGGGCCGCGGATCGGCGGACTGTGCTGGTCTTGTATCCTGTACATACTTTCCTCAATATGGTGCAGATTCGGCCTGCCGGGCCCCCTCCGATGCTCATTCTTCATCCCGAACAGCCGACTCCGCTCGTGAGTCAGATCGTGGAAGGGCTTCGCGGGCTGATCGGCGCCCAGAAACTCAAGGCGGACAGCAAGCTGCCGTCGATCCGCGCCTTTGCCGCGACCCATGGCGTGAGCGTTTTCACGGTGGTCGAGGCCTACGACCGGCTGGTGGCGCAGGGGCTATTGGTGTCGCGCGCCAATGCGGGCTTCTTCGTCAAGCGGCGAAGCGACGACAACCCCGCCGGCAGCGGAGCCGCCGCCGCCCAGCCCGACCCGCGCTTCGATGCGCGCTGGTACTTGCGGCAGATATTCGAAAACCGCAACCTGCCGCTCAAGCCGGGCTGCGGATGGCTGCCGCACGACTGGCTGTTCGAGGACGGCATGCGCCGCAGCCTGCGGAGCCTCGCGGCCGGCGGCACGGACATCGGCGGCTACGGCCTGCCGTTCGGCCACATGGCGCTGCGCATGGCGGTGGCCGATTCGCTGTGCGAAAGGCAGATTGCGGTCGAGGCAGGCCAGGTGCTGCTCACCCAGGGCTCCAGCCAGGCGCTCGACCTGGTGGCGCGCCAGCTGCTGAAACCGGGCGACGAAGTGCTGGTGGACGACCCCGGCTATCCCAACCTGATGTTCATGCTGCGCTTTTTGGGGGTGAACATCATCGGCGTGCCGCGCACGCCCACCGGCTACGACCTGCCCGCGCTGGAGGCGCTGCTGGCGCTGCACCGGCCCAAGGCCTTCTTCACGCAGCCGCGGCTGCAAAGCCCCACCTGCTCGCTCGCATCGATGCCGCAGCTGGTGCGGCTGCTGCAGCTTGCGCAAGAGCACCAGTTCGTGCTGGTCGAGAACGACATCTACGCCGACATGGACGCCTCGTCGCGGCCATCGCTCGCAAGCCTGAGCCAATTGCGCCAGGTGGTGTACGTCGGGAGTTTCTCCAAGACGATTTCGCCGAACCTGCGGGTCGGCTACGTGGTGGCGCAGCCCGAGCTGATGGAAGACCTGGCCCAGCTGAAGATGGTCTCGGGGCTTACTTCTTCGGACATCACCGAGCGGCTGGTCTTCGGCGCCGTGACCGATGGGCGCTGGCGCAAGCACCTGAAGTCGCTGCGCGAGCGGCTGGCCGAGGCGCATTCGAACGTAGCCAGGCGGCTCGAAGCCCAGGGCTTCGAGATTTTTCACGAGCCCGCCGCGGGCTTGTACCTGTGGGCGCGCCACCCCGACCTGACCGATACCGCCGAGTTGTCGAGGCTGGCGGCAGCGGAAGGAATCATGCTCGGCCCGGGACAGCTGTTTCTGGTGAGCCCCCGCCCCTCCGGCTGGCTGCGCTTCAACGTGGCGTTCAGCGAGGACGAGCGGATCTGGCGCTTTCTGGCGCGCAGCATCGAAGAGCGCAAGGTCGATTGAGCCGCGCCGGCGGCCGGCTGCTTCAATCCACCCGGATGTTGCGGGCCTTCACTACCCGGCTGTAGATCTCGGCGTCGCGGCGCACCATGGCGCTCATCTCGCCGCGCGTGACACCCAGCGGTTCGCTGTTGAGCTCCTTGATGCGCTTGGCCAGGTCGGGGTCCTTGCTGGCTTCGACGAACACCGCGTTGAAGCGGTTGAGCACTGCGGCTGGCGTGGCAGCGGGCGCCCAGATGCCGTGCCACGACATCATCGAAAAACCGGGCATGACTTCCGACAACGTGGGCACGTCGGGCAAGGCCGGATGGCGCGTGGGGCCCGAGTACGCCAGGGCCTGCACACGGCCGCTGCTTATGAGCGGATAGCCCGTGGCAATGGGCTCCATCAGCGTATCGACCTGCCCGCCGACCAGGTCTGCGATGGGGCTGGCCCGGTAAGGCACGTGCAGCATGTTGATGCCCACCTCGTCCTTCAGCGACTCGACGATCAGCTGCGACGGGCTGCCCGCGCCATATGAGGCATGCGAGTAGGTGCCCGGCTTCTCCTTGGCGGCGGCCACCAGTTCCTTGATGGTCTTGGCCGGAAACTTGGAGTTGGCGATGAGCACAAGGCCCTGGCGCATCGTCGTTGCAACCGGCACCAGGTCCTTGTCGGGGTCGAACGGGAGCTTGCTGTAGATGTACGGGTTGATGGTGAACGCCGTCGAGAGGTTGTAGAGAAAGGTGTAGCCGTCAGGCGGCGCCTTGGCGACCGTGTCCGACGCAAGGTTGCCGGCCGTGCCCGGCTTGTTGTCGATGAGCACGGGCACGCCGAGCTTGCGGCTTGCGTACTCGCCGTACAGGCGCGCAAAGATGTCGGGCGGCGTGCCGGGCGCAAAGCCCACCACGATCCTGATCGGCTTGCTCGGCCATTCAGGTGCCTGGGCACCTGCAAGGCCAGAAGCCACGCTGCCGGCAATGCCCAGCACCAGGCCGAGCATCTTCTTGAGGGTTGTCGAACGCATTCTTTGTCTCCTTGGGCAACGGCGTGCCCGTGTTTTGGTAATTTCGCTTCTTGTCTTTTCTTCAATCGACCTGTGCGCCCGAACGGCGCACGGCCTCGCCCCACTTCGCGATCTCGGCCGTGCCGAAGACCGCCATCTCCGCCGCGTTCATCGCCATGGGCTCGATGCCCTGCACTGCCAGCTTGTCGCGCACCGCAGGTTGGGCGAGCACGGCCTGCGTTGCTTCGCGCAGCCGGTCGCGTTGCGCAGCAGGCATGTCGGCTGGCGCATACAACATGAACCACGCGACCAGGTCGAAGTCGGGTATGCCCTGCTCGGTGAGCGTGGGCACATCGGGCGCCGCCGTGCTCCGCCTGGCGCTCGAAGCGCCGAGGGCGCGCAGCTTGCCGGCGCGCACCTGCGGCAGCACCGCAGCCGGGTGATAGAACATGAACTGCACGTTGCCCGCCATCACCTCGGTGAGCGCCTGTGCGCCGTCGCGGTAAGGCACGTGCACGAAGTCCTTGCCCAGCCGCAGGTTGAGCAGCTCGCCGGCAAGGTGCCCCGAGGTACCGTTGCCGGCCGATGCAAAGCTCACCGACTTGCCGCTGGCCTGCCGCATGTCCGCCACCGTCTTCCAGGGCGCCGCAGCCGGCACCACCAGCAGCGTGGGCGTTGCGCCCACAAAGCCCAGCGGCACGAAGTCGCGCTGCGGCTGGTAGGAGAGCCGCTTGTAGAGCGAGGCGTTGATGGCGTGCGTGCCCACGGTGCCCAGCAGCACGGTGTGCCCGTCAGCACCCGAACGGGCCACCAGCTCGCTGCCGATGGCGCCGCCCGCACCGGGCCTGTTGTCGACGATGACCACCTGCGACAGCTGGCGCCCCAGCGCCTCGGCCAGCACGCGACCCACGATGTCGGTAGACGTGCCGGCTGCAAAGGGCACGACCAGCTTGAGTGGCCGGGCGTCGCCGGCCTGCTGCGCCCATGCGCCCGTTTGCGAAAGCAGCGTGGCGGCAAGCGTTGCCGCGGCCAGGACTGCGCGGCGCTTCATGCCGGTTTTCCGAAGCCCGCGGGCACGGTGCCGTTGTACTGGAGCTCGCGCGTGGCCTGGTAGGACAGCGCAAAGCCGCTCGGCGTTTCGGCTTCTTCCGCCAGGTGCGCAATGAGCCCCGCCGTGCGCGCAAGAATCGGCACGCCCCGCAGCGACGCCACCGGAAAGCCCACACCCAGCAGTACCGCCGGAATGGCCGCGGAAACGTTCATGCGCAGGTCCTTGCCGACGATGCCCGGAATCACCTCTTCGAGCGCTTGCGCAATGCGCACGTAGCGCAGGTCAGCCCCCGCCTGCGTGGCCACTTCGACCAGCCGGTCGACGCGCGGATCGCGCTCCTTGTGCAGCGGGTGGCCGTAGCCCGGAATGGCAGCGCGAGCGGTCTTCAGCTCGGTAATGGCTGCCGTGGCCGCATCGGCCAGCGCGGCACCCGCATCCACGCGCGCCGCCACGTCCATGAACAGGCGGCCGGCGGTTTCGGAGGCGCCGAGAATCACCGAACCGCAGCCGAGAATGCCCGCCGCGACCGCACCCTGCAGCGCGTCGGGCGCCGCCGCAAAGGTCATGCGGCTGGCTTGCACGCTGGGCACCAGGCCGTGTTCTGCAATGGCGACCAGCGTGGCGTTGAGCACGGCGCTGCACGCCGCATCGGGGCGGCGCCCGGTGAGCAGCAGAAAGAAATAGTCGGCAAACGAGAGGTGCCCGATCAGCTCCTGGCACAGGTCCTGGCCGCGCACGACGATGGTGTGCTCGTCCGAGGTGCAGATGACGGTGCTCGGTACGGTCGACTTTCCGATCTTCATGGGTAGCTTCTTTCAGGCGTGTTGAGGTTCGAGGCGAAAGTCGTAGTGCGCGGACCAGTACGGCGTTTCCAGGCTCTTGCCGTCGGGCGCGCGCCCTGCGGGGTGCGACTCGAAATCGACGATCAGGCTGGGCCGCACGCCAAACACCGCATCGGATTCGATGTACGGGCTGCCCGCCACGAACAGGTGCGTGGTCACCGGCACATGGCCTGGCGCCGAAACCATCATGTGGATGTGCCCGGGGCGGTTCGGGTGGCGGCCCATCGCATCGAGCATGCGGCCCACAGGGCCATCCACCGGAATCGGATAGAAGGTCGGGCGGATCGACCAGAACCAGTAGCGGCCCTCGTGGTCGGTGCGGATGCGCCCGCGCGCGGCCATGGCGGCGCCTTCGATCTGCATGTCGTACACGCCCTCGCCGTCGCCCGACCAGATGTCGAGCAGCGCACCCTGCAGCGGCTGGCCATGGGTATCGGTCACGCGGCCGCTGTAGAAGGTCGGCTCGCCGCGCGCGCCCTGTGCCACGTCGGCGCCCAGCGGAAGATCGGGTGCGCCCTCCCAGTAGAAGGGGCCCTGCACCGTGGCGTGCGTGGCCTCGCCCAGCTCTGTGGATTCAGTAGCTTCGGTTGCTCCGCCGCCCGCGCGGCTGCGCTTGCCGGCGGCGGCGCGCAGCTGGTCGAGCATGACCACCATCATCGAGGCGCCCAGCGTGTCCGACAGCAGGATGAACTCCTGCCGCCTGTCGGTGCAGGTCTGGCCCACGGCCGTCAGAAACTCGATGCCCTTCATCCACTCGTCGGGCTTCAGGTCGACCTCGCGGATGAAGGCGTGCAGGTGGGTGATGAGCGACTGCATGATCTCTGCAAAGCGCGCATCGCCGGCGCCTTCGAGGCGCTGCAGCACGGCCTGCGTCAGCTCGCTTTCGTTCGATGGGGTCATGTTCTTTTGTCTCC
Source organism: Variovorax sp. 3319 (assembly GCF_031456585.1). Classification (NCBI taxonomy): domain Bacteria; kingdom Pseudomonadati; phylum Pseudomonadota; class Betaproteobacteria; order Burkholderiales; family Comamonadaceae; genus Variovorax; species Variovorax sp. 3319. Next base: position 36,134 of record NZ_JAVDUZ010000001.1, on the reverse strand, counting down.
TGGCTCTGTTTTGATTCAATGGCTGTGTCGAGAGAGATTCAGCTTGCGCCCGACGGCTGCCCCAGGCGCTTGCGAATCGGATCGACGATGGATGCGTTGTCGGCACCGAGCGTGGGGGGCGCCGTCACTTCCAGTGCGCGTTCGCCGTCAAAGCTCACGGGTGACCGGATGGTGTGCCATTCACCGCCCTCCGGATGCGGCGCGCTCACCTGCAGTTGCAGATGCCGCGCCTGCGGGTCTTCCATGGCTTCGCGGGTGTCGTACATGGGGGCGTGCGGCACGTCTTCCGCCTCGAGCCGGGCGCACCAGGTGGCACGCGGCTGCTGGCGAAACAGCTCGCCGAGCAGCGTGATCAGGTCTTCCTGGTGGGCGATGCGTGCCTCGCGCGAGGCAAAGCGCGGGTCGGCAAAAAGCTGCGGCCGCTCGATGGCGTTGGCCAGGCCCTGCCAGAACTTTTCGGGCGACGACATGTGCAGCGCAATCCACAGGCCGTCCGCGCACTCGAGCACATAGGACTGCGACACGCTCGGCCGGCTGAACGGGCCCATCACTTCGCTCTCTGAAAAGTAGTGCGTGAACGCATCGAGGTTGAAGTGGCACATGGCCTCGAGCATCGACACTTCCACCGAGCGCCCGCGGCCGGTGCGGCCCCGTTCGACCAGTGCGCCGAGCACGCCATAGGCGGCGTAGAAGCCAGTCATGGCGTCGGCGAGCGCGGGGCCCACCACGCGCGGATTGGCCGGGTTGACCAGCAGCTTGAGAAAAGCGCTTGCGGCCTGCGCCACGGTGTCGTAGGCGGGCCGGCCGGCGGCGGGGCCTGTTTGCCCAAAGCCGCTGATGGCGCAGTACACCAGCCGCGGGTTGAGCTCGCGCAGCCGTGCTTCGCCGGCACCCAGCCGGTCGGCCGCACCCGGGCGGAAATTCTGGATGTAGACGTCCGCGTCCTTGACCAGCTCGTCGAAAACCGCCGCGTCTTCAGGCAGCTTGGGGTTGAGCGTAATGCTGCGCTTGTTGCGGTTGTAGGTCTGGAAGTGAGGGCTGTAGAGCCCGCCGCGAAAAGCGCGAAATGGATCGCCCGCGCCGGGCTGCTCGATCTTCACCACCTCGGCACCCAGGTCTGCGAGAAACATGCCCGCGGCCGGCCCGGTAATGAACGTGCCTTGTTCCAGCACCTTGATGCCGCTGAGGACTTTTTGCACCGGGGCGTCTCCTGATCGTTGTTTGTAAGGGCTGGAAGAAACTGTAGGCGTCGCCGGCCGTTCCAGAAAATGATTGTTTTTCATCGTTAGCATCGACACCATCGATCATCGGGACCAGGAACCGCCATGGAACTCAGGCACCTGCGCTACTTCATCGCCCTTTCAGGCTCGCTCAACTTCACCCGTGCGGCCGAGCGCCTGCACGTGACGCAGTCGACGCTGTCGCACCAGATCAAGCAGCTCGAAGAAGAAATCGGCCAGCCGCTGTTCGACCGCATCGGCAAGCGCGTGAGCCTGACCGAAGCGGGCGACGAGTTTCTGCACTACTGCACCAAGGCCCTGCACGAGATCGACCTGGGCCTGGGCGCACTGCGCCAGAGCAGCTCCGAGGTGGCGGGCGAATTGCGCGTGGGCTCCACGCACACATTCAACCTGGGCTTCATTCCCGATTGCATTGCAAGCTTTCACGGAAAGCATCCGCGCGTGAAAGTGGTGGTCGAAGAACTCTCGGCCGACCAGATTGCGGCGCGGCTGCAGCACGGCACGCTCGACCTGGGCATTGCCTACCGGCCCAATGCGCCCGGGCCGTTGCAGTTCGAGCCCCTCTACAACGAGGAGATGGTGCTGGTGGTGGCCGGCAAGCACCCCCTGGCACGGCGCAAGCGCGTGCGCATGGTCGAACTGCATCGCCTGCCGATGGTGCTGCTGCCGGGCAGCTTTGCCACGCGCCAGATGCTTGACGAATGCTTTCGCTCCTGCGGCGCCGAGCCGCACGTCGTGGCCGAAATCAACACGCTCGCGCCCATGATGGACCTCGTTGCCAAGACGCAGCTTGCCTCGATCATGGCCGCGAATGTGGTGACTGCCCAGTCGGGGCTCGTTGTCGTGCGGCTCGAAAGCCCCACGCCGGTGCGCACGCCCGGCATGCTGTGGTCGCCGGTGGCGCGCGATGCCGCGGCCACGCGTGCGTTCTCGACCATTGTGCGCAAGCTGGCATTGCGAAGCAGCCTGCAGGGTACCCACTAGCCGGGCGCACTAGTGCCCGGGGCATTCTTCTTGCATGATCGAAAGGCCCCCAACACAGAGCACACCGTGACATGAGCCCGGTATTCCTATTGCTTGTCCACGCAGACCCACAGCAGGTAAAGCGCCTGCTGCAGCGGCTCGTTTCCGTTGGCCGCTGCATTGTCCATGTCGATGCAAAGGCGAACCTTTCGGCGTTCCGCATAGAGGACTCGCGCGTGAGCTACCTGCAAGACCGCGTCGACGTGCGCTGGGGCGCCATCTCGCAGGTCGAGGCCACCCTGAAGCTCATGCGTGCTGCACTTGCTGCATGCGACACATCGCAGGTGAGCCATTTCGTGCTGCTCTCCGGCAACTGCTACCCGGTGCGTCCGCTGGAAGAGTTTGGCGCCTATTCGCGCTCGCATGCGGGCATGAACTTCCTCAAGATGATTCCCCTGGCAAGCACGCGCAAGCTGCACGAGCGCGTTCGCCATTTCTGGTTCTATCAAGACCTGCCGGTCGATGGGCGCAAGTTCACGCTCGCAAGGCTGGCGCGCGGCCTGCTGCAGCTCGCGGGCAAGCTCGGCCGCCGGTCGTTTGCGCCTATTCCGCAGTGGCACTTCGGCTCCCAATGGTGGGCACTGACACCCGAAGCCGTGGGGTACCTCGTCTCCCATCCGCTTGAAGGGCCGGCGAAGCGCTTTCTGAGGTTTTCAAAAGCGCCGGACGAAATCTACTTTCACACGCTGCTTGCACACTCTCCGCTGCGGCACAGCGTGAAGCGCGTCAGCGGCTCTGGCGTGTGGGACGCGGCCAACCTCCACCTGATCGATCCTTCGCTGTCGCGATGGTTCGAGGCGGCAGACTACGAAGAGATCGTCGCGTCCGACAGGTGGTTCGTGCGCAAGGTGGGCAGTGGCATATCGGGCGACCTGTGCGACAGGCTGGACAAGATCGACGAGCTGGCTGTGCAAGAAAACCGGAAGACCGCGTAGCGCCGGCCACGCCCGACCGATCGGTTGCGCATTCCGCTCGATTTCTTGCCTGATCCTCTCGCGCCGCAGTTCTTTTGCGGATGAAGCTTCGCCCGGGCGGTAGAGTGTTCCGCAGAAGGCTCCAGCAAGATGGCACCCAAACCCCACGACACGGCCGCCCTGCCCGTTCCGCCGCAGGAGGCAATGGCCCGCATCATCGGCGCGCGCACCGCGGGCTCTGGCGACTTCGAAACGCCCATTGCAGGCCTCGGCTTCTTCAGGCGCGACGCCCCGGCGCCGCCGATGGTGTGCATGGTCGAGCCGAGCATCGTGCTTGTCGCGCAAGGCGCAAAGCAGATGTGGGTGGGTGGTGACGCCTATCCGTACGACACATCGCGTTTTCTCGTCACCTCGCTCGATGTGCCCGCCAATTCAGAAGTGCTGGCGGCAAGCCCCGAGCGCCCCTGCCTCGGCCTGGTGCTGAAGCTGGATGTGCGGGTGCTGGCCGAGCTGGTTGCACAGGGCGGCCTGCCGCCGAATCGCGATCGTTCGCCGGGCGTGGGCGTGGGCATCGGCTCGGCAACACCCGCGCTGCTGGCGCCGATTGGCCGCCTGCTGGAACTGCTGGACGAACCCGCGGCCATTCCTGTACTCGCGCCGCTGATCCACCGCGAGATTCACTACCGGCTGCTGCTGAGCGACCAGGCACCCAAGCTGCGGCAGATTGCCTCGGTCGACGGGCAAGGCTACCGGATTGCAAGAGCCATCGATTGGCTGAAGCTCAACTACGCCTCGCCGCTTCGCATCGACGAGCTCGCGGGCCGCGTGCAAATGAGTACGCCGACGTTTCATCACCATTTTCGCCAGCTCACTGCAATGAGCCCGCTGCAGTACCAGAAGTGGCTGCGCCTGAACGAAGCCAAGCGGCTGATGCTGAGCGAGCACACCGACGCGGCGAGCGCCGCATTCAGGGTTGGCTACGAAAGCCCCTCGCAATTCAGCCGCGAATACAGCCGGCTGTTCGGCGCCCCGCCCAAGCGGGACATCGAGGTGCTGCGAGGTGCCGAGCACAGCGGATCAGGCAAGAAATGAAGCGGATTGCTCTATCGAATCCCGCGCGCGGCCTCTAAAAATGGTGATCCGGCCTTGCCTTTCGGGCTGAGGACTTTTGGCTGTCGGGGAACCCATCCGGCAACAAAGAGCCCGTCTCCTATTGCCATTGCCGATGGCTCGCGATATCAGCGGTGATCGCCCGAAGAACCCACGAACCTCGAACAACAGGAGCTGACATGGACAGTGCCACGACCCCCTTGATCTCGCGACGAGACGCGCTCATTGTCGGCGCCGCAACTGCCGCCACCGCCGCGGCGGTCTCGTCTTCATCCCCTGCTTCTGCGGCACCCGCTGCGCCCACGGCTTCTGGGGCAGGCGCAGTGCCGCGCGCAAAGCTGACGCTGAACGTCAACGGCAAAGCCCACTCGCTCGAACTCGACACGCGCACCACGCTGCTCGACGCGCTGCGTGAGCACCTGCACCTGACGGGCACCAAGAAGGGCTGCGACCACGGCCAGTGCGGCGCGTGCACGGTCATTGCCGATGGAAGACGCATCAACTCCTGCCTGACGCTGGCCGTCATGCACGACGGAGGGCAGGTCACCACCATCGAAGGGCTTGGCACTCCGCAGAACATGCATCCGCTGCAGGCGGCATTCGTCAAGCACGACGGCTACCAGTGCGGCTACTGCACGCCGGGCCAGATCTGCTCGGCCGTCGGCGTGATCGACGAGGTGAAGCGCGGTGTTCCGAGCCATGTGAGCGCCGACCTGATCGCACGCCCCATCCTGTCGGCAGACGAGCTGCGCGAGCGCATGAGCGGCAACATCTGCCGCTGCGGCGCGTACTCCAACATCGTCGAGGCCATTACCGAAGTGGCGGGGAGCAGGGCATGAAGCCATTCACTTACGAGAAGGCACAGTCTCCGGCCGAGGCCGCCGCCGCCGTGGCCCGCAGCCCGGGTGCCAAGTTCATTGCGGGCGGCACCAACCTGCTCGACCTGATGAAGCTGCAGATCGAAGCGCCGCCGCACCTGGTCGACGTGAACGGTCTTGCGCTCGACAAGATCGAGCCCACGGCCGAGGGCGGCTTGCGTGTTGGCGCGCTAGTGCGCAACACCGACCTGGCAGCCGACGAGCGCGTGCGGCGCGACTACGGCGTGCTCTCGCGCGCGCTGCTGGCAGGCGCTTCCGGCCAATTGCGCAACAAGGCAACGACGGCCGGCAACCTGCTGCAGCGCACGCGCTGCCCCTACTTCTACGACACCGACCAGCCGTGCAACAAGCGCCAGCCCGGCAGCGGTTGCAGCGCCATTGGCGGCATCACGCGGCAGCATGCGGTGATCGGCACGAGCAAGGCCTGCATCGCAACGCATCCGAGCGACATGGCGGTGGCCATGCGCGTGCTCGACGCGGCGGTTGAAACGGTGCGCCCCGACGGCCGCACGCGCGTGATCCCGATTGCCGACTTTCACCGGCTGCCGGGCGACACGCCGCACATCGAAACGGTGCTGGAAAAAGACGAGCTGATCACCAGTGTCACGCTCCCCAAGCCCATCGGCGGCACCCAGGTGTACCGCAAGGTGCGCGACCGGGCCTCCTATGCCTTCGCGCTCGTTTCCGTGGCGGCCGTCGTGCAGCGCGATGGCTCGGGCCGCGTGGCCCTGGGCGGCGTGGCGCACAAGCCATGGCGCCTGGAGGCCGCCGAGACCGCGATGCCCCAGGGCGCCAAGGCGGTGACCGCGCAACTGCTGGCCGGCGCGCAGCCGACCCACGACAACGCATTCAAGTTGCCATTGGCCGAGCGCGCGCTGGCTGCGGCGCTGGTGCAAGCGAGGAGCTGACCATCATGAAATTCGACACACCCGCCACCACCAACCCCATCGACCAGCTCAAGATCATCGGCAAGGCGACGGACCGGATCGATGGCCCCGTCAAGACCACCGGCTCGGCGCGCTATGCCTACGAACGCAACACCGAAGTACCCAACGCCGCCTATGGGTACGTGGTGGGCGCCGGCATTGCAAAAGGCCGCATCGCCTCGATGGACCTGACCGCCGCCCGCGCAGCTCCCGGCGTGCTGGCAATCGTCACCGCGCGCAACGCAGGCAAGCTCGGCAAGGGCGACTTCAATACCGCCAAGCTCCTGGGCGGACCCGAGATCGACCACTACCACCAGGCGGTCGCAGTGGTCGTGGCCAACACCTTCGAGCAGGCGCGTGCCGCGGCGCAGCTGGTGCGCGTCGAGTACACGCGAACAGCGGGCCGCTTCGACCTGTCGGCAGAAATGAGCGGGGCGCAACTGCCCAAGCCCAACCCGTTTTCCGGCGAGCCTGAAACGAAGACCGGAGATTTTCCCGGCGCGTTCGCATCGGCACCGGTCCAGCTCGATGCGACCTACACCACGCCCGACGAGTCGCACGCAATGATGGAGCCGCATGCTTCCATTGCGCAGTGGAAGGGCGACAAGCTCACCATCTGGACATCGAACCAGATGATCGCCTGGGGCGTCGGCGACGTCGCCAAGACACTCGGCATTCCGAAGGCGAACGTGCGCCTCGTGTCGCCTTTTGTCGGCGGGGGTTTTGGCGGCAAGCTGTTCGTGCGTGCGGATGCGCTGCTTGCCGCATTGGGCGCGCGCGCGGCCAAGCGGCCCGTGAAGGTGGCGCTGCAACGGCCGCTGATGATGAACAACACCACGCACCGGCCCGCAACCATCCAGCGCATTCGCATCGGCGCCGCAAAGGACGGCAAGATCACAGCCATTGCGCATGAGGGCTGGTCCGGCGACCTGCCCGGCGGCCAGGCCGAGACGGCGGTCAACCAGACGCGGCTGCTCTATGCGGGCGCCAACCGGCTGACGACCACGCGGCTTGCCGTGCTCGACCTGCCGGAGGGCAACGCCATGCGCGCACCCGGCGAAGCGCCGGGCCTGATGGCGCTGGAGATCGCGATGGACGAAATGGCCGAGAAGCTCGGCATCGACCCCGTCGAGTTTCGCGTGCTGAACGACACCCAGGTCGATCCGGAAAAGCCGGAGCGCCCTTATTCGCAGCGCAAGCTGATCGAGTGCCTGCGCACGGGTGCGGAGCGCTTCGGATGGAACAAGCGCAACGCCACGCCGGGCCGCCAGCGCGAGGGCCGCTGGCTCGTGGGAATGGGCGTTGCCGCGGCGTTCCGCAACAACCTGCTGACGAAATCGGCCGCGCGGGTGCGCCTGGACAACCGCGGCATGGTCACCGTGGAAACCGACATGACCGACATCGGCACCGGCTCGTACACCATCATTGCGCAAACGGCTGCAGAAACGATGGGCGTAACGCTTGACAAGGTTCAGGTGCGCCTGGGCGACTCGGCCTATCCTGTTTCGGCCGGCTCGGGCGGGCAATGGGGAGCCAACAACTCGACATCGGGCGTTTATGCGGCGTGCATGAAGCTGCGCGAAGCCGTTGCAAGCAAGCTGGGCTTTGCATCTGCGGCGGGCGTGGAATTTTCGGATGGCATGGTGCGCTCCGGAGAGCGCGTGGCGCCCATCGCAGAAGCGGCAGGCGCGAACGGCCTGGTGGCGGAAGACGGCATCGAGTACGGAGACCTCGACAAGAAGTACCAGCAGTCGACCTTCGGCGCGCACTTCGTGGAGGTTGGCGTCGATGCGGCCACGGGCGAGATACGCGTCAGGCGCATGCTGGCCGTGTGCGCGGCGGGCCGCATTCTCAACCCCAAGTCGGCGCGCAGCCAGGTGATCGGCGCCATGACGATGGGCGTTGGAGGCGCCTTGATGGAAGAGTTGGCGCTCGACAAGAGGCACGGGTTTTTCGTCAACCACGACCTGGCGGGCTACGAGGTGCCGGTGCACGCCGACATTCCGCACCAGGAAGTGATCTTCCTCGACGAGACCGACCCGATCTCGTCGCCGATGAAGGCCAAGGGCGTGGGCGAACTCGGCATGTGCGGCGTTGCGGCAGCGGTGGCCAATGCCGTCTACAACGCCACGGGCGCCCGGGTGCGCAACTATCCGATCACGCTCGACAAATTGCTGGACCGCCTGCCACCGGTGGCCTGAGCCGGCCTGCGGCACTTGCAAATCTACCGGGGGCTTTTGCCCTCCGGAGGATTCGAGTGCTCCAGCAAGATGGTGCGCAGCGCGCGCTTGCCACGCGCGTTTTGCGCCCTGTAGGCCTGGCGTGCCAGTTCCACGAACCGCTCCTCCCCCCGGTCTGGCAAAGGCTCGGCGGCTTGGGGCGCATCGAGCCAGAGCGGAGCCTTCTCGCAGTGCGACTCGATCTGCCGGGCCAGCTTGTCGGAGATCACCCGGCCCTTTTTGATCTGGCTCCACATGCTGGCCGAGATCTGCAGCTTCTGTGCAAACTTGGCCGCCAGGCCGAGCGGCTCCGCTCCGTTGGCCGCATGCTCCGCAACGAACTCGCCGAACAGAAGCAGGACGTTGTTGCGGCGAATAGCTGGAAGGGACATGCTTGACGAGAAAAAAACACAACACTCAAAAAAAGTGTTGCGCGAATTAGTAAACCGAGTTTACAGTACATCCCATCGACGAAATTGCTTCGTCCCCGTTTCATCCGCAACAACCCACTTCGAATCGTCGAGAACTTCGCCAGGCACTGGAAACCATCGTGAAAGCAAACATGACCTCACTGAACAACCGACCGGCATCGGGCCGGACGTTCGTGCGCGTCTCGTTTCGCGACGGTCGCAGCCTGTCGGCGTCCAACATGCATTCGCAGCTGAACTCCCTTCCCGCAACGCCAGCCACCTTGTGGCTCGGACAGCAATACGAGGATCAGCCGCACCCGGGTGGAGGTAGCGCGTAGGCGCATACCTTCCAAGCTCTCTCACCAGAGGCCCGGATTCCGAAATGGATTCCGGGCCTTTTTGTTTTTTTTTCTCACCACCTACCGCGAATGGCACCTGTTGCCGGCCGCCGCTGCAGTGATCGCGCTGCCGTGAATTCACCCGCCTGGCGGCGCCGGTGAATGCTCTTTAAAAATTTGCAAGTACATGCAGCCGTAGCTCAGTCAGGTAGAGCGCAACGTCGCCAACGTTGAGGCCGAGGGATCGAAGCCCTCCTGCTGCTCCATTTCGGGTGTGCCTTTGCAGCACCTCCAGAGGCCAACCGCGCCGGCGGCCTGGAGGGATGTGCACGGTCTGGACCCAACCATGTGCAGCGATGCCGACGTGGGCGCGCAAGCGCTCGAATCGCGTGAAGACACAACCGAAATGGAATGCCCCGACTTCGATCCGTTAACTCAGTGGCCAGAGTGCCTCCCTGTCCAGGAGGAAGCCAGGGGTTCGACTCCCCTACGGATCGCCATCTCCTCAGCGTTCGACTCGCCTGGCATCGAGCGACATCATCCATTCATTTTTCTTCCCGCGTTAGCTCAACTGGATCAGAGCACCGGCCTACGAAGCCGGGGGTTGCACGTTCGAATCGTGTGCGTGGGGCCATACACCTGGAGTGCGAGCAGCCACTCAACATTTGACGTCACCCGCCGATATACAGAGAGAGATCATTCACGACCGCCGAGCGCGACCAACAGGAGGACATCCATGCGACTCACCACCAGCCACCGCCGGCCGGCGAACAGCATCTTGGTGTCCGGGCCCAGGCCTCGCAACACGCTTGTGCAGGCGGTCACCCGCAGCTTCGGTGCGATGAGCGGGCAGCGCCAACGGGAGGCCGAGCGCGCACGCGAGCGCTTCGAGAAGCTCGACTTCGACCAGCGCGTGCGCGAAATCGGCGAGTGGTAGCAGCCGCGGCAATGCTGCCGCCGCCCACTCGATCGAACACATTCTTTTTTCCTCGGTAGCTCAGCTGGTAGCAGCGTTGCACTGTCAATGCGCGAGGTCGCTGGGGCGGATCCAGCCGGCCGGTCCAACAAACACTTAACAGGAGATTCCCCGCTAAAAGAAAAAGCGCGCTCGGCCATGAAAGGAGGCCGTCATCATGAAACCCCAAGTTCTTCAGCTCGATATCCAGGGAACGCCGCAGGCCTGGATTTCGCTTGAGCATGCTGCTGCCCACTACGCAACGGACTCCGTTGTGTGGGAGGACGGCGCGGGCCCGCTGGCGACGATGCGCGGTGGCTTCAGCGTGGCGCGGGGCGTGCAATCACGGCTCGAAATTTCTCCGATCATCGCGCTCAAGGGCTGCGCGAAGGTGAACCTGTTCGACCACACGCCGGCCTTCAGCCGGCGCAAGCTCTTCGTGCGCGACCGCTTCACCTGCGCCTACTGTGCGCAGCACTTTCGCGAGCAGGATCTCACGTGCGAGCACATCCTTCCCATCAGCCGCGGCGGTGGCTGGACCTGGATGAACCTGGTCGCGGCCTGCCGCGCCTGCAACTCGGAGAAGGCCGACCGCCTGCCCGAGGAAGCCGGCATGAAGCTGGTCTACCTGCCGTACGTGCCAAGCCGCTGGGAAGACTTTCTCCTGGAAGGCCGTAACGTACGAGCCGACGTGCACGAATGGCTCGCGAGCCGCCTGCCAAAGGGCTCGAGGCTGAACTGAACGACCAAGGGGCGCTCCGTGAGGGGCGCCCCTTTTTCTTTTCGCGCCATCCGAAGCGCTTCGCCGGCTCTCCTCTCAGGGTTTGTCCCAGCGGTGCAAAGGCGTAAATGTCGTCCACGCTACAAACTCGGCAAGCCAGCGCCCATAGGATTCGGCAGCTGAAGGAATTTGCAATGAGAGCTCGACCCGCTTCGTTCCTTGCCCACGCCGATATCGCTCTGCTGGCGCGGTGGTAACGCATGCTGCCAGCCAAGGAACTGAATGCATTCTTCGAGCGGTGCATCTGGCCGCGCGCGCTGACGCAGGCAGAGCGAACGAAGGCTTTCGAGGCCCTGTACGTCCGTCACCATGAAGCCCACTCCTATGTGTGCCAGCGCGACGAAATTGCCGACAGCTGGATTGGCGTGCTCGAAGGCTTTCTTCGTGTGCAGGACACCACGGTGGACGGCCGCCTGATCATGTTCACAGGGGTCGCGGCCAGCGGATGGATCGGCGAAGGGTCGCTGCTGAAGCCGGAGCACCGCAGGTACGAGGTCATGGCAACGCGGCCGACGATCACCGTCCACCTGCCGAGAGCCACGTTCTCATGGCTGCTCGACCGGAGCATTCCGTTCAACCACTTCATGCTTTCGCACCTGAACGAACGTCTCGGGCAGTTCATTGCCATGGTGAAGTTCGACCGGCTGCTCGAGCCGACCGCGCGCGTGGCGCGTGGAATCTCCAGCCTCTTTCATCCGGTGCTCTATCCGAACACCGATTCCACGCTGCGAATCAACCAGGAGGAGATCGGGTTGCTCGTGGGCATCTCGCGGCAGCGCGTCAACATTGCGCTGACCGAACTCGAAACCGCGGGCCTCATCCAGCGGGGCTACGGCTACATCACCGTAATGGACCGGCAGGCGCTTGCACGGTATCCCTGACGCAAATCTCGCGCATCGGGGCGGAGGGTTTTTCCTTAGAAATTAGCGGCTCGAATGTCCGTCCCGGAACAGTTGCCCAAGTTCTCGCCTTTCAGAATCTGGTGGGCATCGCTCAATTCCGATGCGGTGCGCAGGCTGAAAACTGACAAAGGAATAGAGACATGCACTTCTTATCCTCAAAGGCCTTGTTGCCTCGCGCAAAGCTCCATGCTGCTGCTGTCAGCGTGGCCCTGCTGGCGGCTTGCGGCGGCGGCTCGGGCAACGGCAACGGCGCGGTCTTCTTGCCGCTCCCCGCCCCTCCAGCCGCGCCACCCGCAAGCCCTCCACCTGCCCCGGCTGTTTCCGCTCAAAAGGCCTGCGGCGACCTGAACGGAAAAACCGTTGCGGGCGCCACCCTGACGGCTGCCATGGAGCCCGCATCGGCACCCACTCCTGTGTACTGCAAGGTCACCGGCACGATAGCGCCTTCGCTCAACTTCCAGATATCCCTGCCCGGGGCGTGGAACGGCAAGCTCTACTACCAGGGCGGAGGCGGCTACAACGGCGCCATCACGCCGCCCGGCGCACCGGCACTCAACCAGGGCTACGCGGTGGTTGCCAGCGACTCCGGCCACCAGGACAACGCATTGAGCGCGAACTTTGCGTTGACCGACACCTTTGCCGCGCAATTGTTCGGCAGCCTCTCGGTACCCACGGTGATGTCGACCGCGACTGAAACCCTGGCGACCGCCTACGGGGCCTTGCCCGCAAAGTCGTATTTCGAGGGCTGCTCGAACGGCGGACGGGAAGCACTGATGGCGGTGCAGCGTTCACCCAACCTCTTCGACGGCGTCATTGCGCGCGCACCCGCCTACAACTGGGTCGGCTTCATGGGGGCCTTCAACCGCAACTCGCGGGCGCTTGCCGCGCCTGGCGGGGCGTTCAGCGCCGCGAAGACGGCCCTTTTGAGCAAGCATGTGCGCGACGCCTGCGACGGGCTCGACGGCGTTGCGGACGGCGTAGTGTCGAACCAGGCCGCATGCACGCCGGCAGTGGCCAACGTTGCGGCGCTGCGCTGCGCCGGCGGAGCCGATACAGGTGACACCTGCCTGTCGGACGCACAGCTGGACGTGGTCACATCATGGACCACCGCGGCCACGTTCACGGGCAGCACCACCTTCCGCAACGCGGGGTGGAACCTGACAGGCAACGAAGACGACCCGGGTGCCTGGCGCACCTGGCTCACGGGCGACGGCAATGTCGCCATGGCGCTGCAGTTCCTGTTCCAGGACACGACCGTCAAGAACTACCTTGCGCGCGACAGCAGCGCCGACTCGCTGGCCTACACGCCCTGGGACCAGAACCAGAACGCACTCTATGCCATGGCCGCGCTCAACGACGCAACCAACACGGACATCCGTCCGTTCATCAACAGCGGCGGCAAGCTGATCTTGTGGCACGGCGGAAACGACGCCGCTCTCAGCGCGAAATCGACTGTCGAGTACTACGGCAACATGCGAACCTCTGTCGGCGCCGCGGCGGCCGATGCGTCCACGCGCTTCTACATTGCGCCGGGGGTCAACCACTGCGCCGGCGGGCCGGGCGCCGATACGGCAGACCTGCTGACAGCGCTCGACCAATGGGTAACCAAAAGCGCGGCACCCGCCACGCTGGTTGCGGAGAAGCGCGATACCGATGGATCGGTTCTGCTCAGCCGGCCCCTGTGCCAATACCCGCAGTATCCACGGTACACCGGTCCGGCCAACGATGCCGCGGCGTCCAGGTTGGCGGCCAATTACGCGTGCACATCCTGAGTTGCAAACCCGAGCGGTGATGCGGCGGGCAAGCTATATTGCTTGCTCTGCAACTGAGAGAAATCACCATGGCAAAAGCCTATTGGGTCAGCGCGTACCGTGCCGTCAACGATGCCGACAAACTCGCGGCCTACGCAAAACTCGCCGGCCCCGCAATCGCTGCGGGCGGCGGTCGTTTTCTGGCGCGGGGCCTGCCCGCGCAGGTCTATGAATTCGGCTTGCAAGAGCGTACCGTGCTGATCGAATTCGACAGCGTCGAGCAGGCCCGCGCCGTGCATGACAGCCCCGACTACCAGGCCGCGCTCGAAGCGCTGGGCGACGGCGCCGAGCGGGATCTGCGGATCGTCGAAGGCGTCTGAGCCCCGCCATGAGCACCATTGCCGAGCCGTCGGCGCCCGCGCCGCATGCGGCGCAGCGCATTCGCGTGCTGATTGCCGACGACCAGGCACTCATCCGCCGCGGCATGGCCATGCTGCTCGATGCCGCGCCGGACATCGAAGTGGTCGGCCAGGCCGCCGACGGCATCGAAGCCGTGGAGCTGGCCCGCCGCCTGCTGCCCGACGTGGTGCTGATGGACCTGCACATGCCGCGCAAGGGCGGTGTGCTGGCCACGCGCGAGATCTCGGCCGCGCTGCCGCATACGCGCGTCATGGTGCTGACCACCTTCGACCGCGACGACCTCGTCTTCGACGCGGTGCGTGCCGGCGCGCAGGCCTACCTGCTCAAGGACGCATCGGAAGAAGAAGTGCTGGACACCGTGCGGGCGGTGCATCGCGGCGAGTCGCGGCTCACGCCGCAAATCGCCCGCAAGGTAATGGACCAGTTCCGGCTGCTGGCCGACCGCGTTGCGCAAGAGCAGCCACCCGCGCCAGACCTGCGTGCCGAGCCGCAAGCCACCGCGCCCGGCGAGTTGTCGCAGCCTGACGCCACGACCAAGCCGCTCACCGACCGCGAGGCCGCGGTGCTCGAGCTGATCGCCAAGGGCTACGGCAACCGGCAGATTGCCGCGGCGCTCAACCTGGCCGAGGGAACGGCAAAGAACCACGTCAGCCGGATCATGCAAAAGCTCCACGCCAATACCCGCACCGAGCTGGCGGTGCTGGTGCTCAAGAAATAGCGCGCTGCGCCCGGCGCGCCTTGCGCGCCTTCTGAACTACCCAAATGCAAAATGCACCCGGTGGCCCGGCAGAGCCGGTTCCACGGGTGCATTGAAAAAACGGAAGCGGGTGCCGGTCAGGCCGTGCGGCCTGCGGACGCAAGGCCGCCCGGCATCGCAAGGTCAGGCGCCGGCGAAGGCGCATGCGATGCGGCAATATTGCTGGCGGTGTGCCTTGCCAGCATCGGCCGCAGTGCAACGATTGCAAGGAACGCTGCGAACAGGTCGAGGCCCGCCACGGTGTAGAGCACGGTCGACCAGGTGCCGGTGGCTTCCATCATCAGGTTGCCGAGCGGCACGAACAGCGCGCCGATGCCCTTGGCGCAGTACAGCACGCCATAGATCTTGCCGATGTGCTTGGTGCCGAAGGCATCGCCCGCGAGTGCGGAGAACAGCGAATACACCTCGCCCCAGGCCAGGAACACCACGCCCGACAGGATCAGGAAGGCCCACGGGTTGTGGCCGAAATAGCCCAGCGCGATGATGCCGATGCCTTCCAGCGTGAAGGCGATCACCATCGTCTTCTCGCGGCCGATGTGGTCGGAGATCCAGCCGAACATCGGGCGCGAGACGCCGTTCATGACGCGGTCGAGCATCAGCGCGAGCGGCAGTGCGGCCATGGTCACAAAGTACAGGTCGACCTTGAAGTTCTTCACGCCCAGGTCCTGCGCAATCACGCCCAGTTGCGCCACGGCCATCATGCCGCCGGTAACCACGCACGAGAACATCACGATCATCAGCCAGAACAGCGGGGTGCGAAGCGCTTCGCCCAGCGTGTAGTCGCGACGGCTCTGCGCAACCTTGGTCGATCCGCGTACCTCGTTGCCCTTTGGCGGACGCAGGAACCAGGCCGCGGCAAAGGCCAGCGAACCCTGCAGCAGGCCGAAGAACAGGAAAGCCTGCTGGAAGCCCGACGATTCGATCATCGCGGCAATCGGCAGGATGGTGGCAGCCGAACCGGCGCCATAGCCGCCGGCCGTGAGGCCTACTGCCAGGCCTCGGCGGTCGGGGAACCACTTGAGCGCGTTGTTGATGCAGGTGGCATAGATCGAGCCCACGCCAATACCGCCGACGGCCGCGCCAATGTAGAAGCCCATCAGCGTGGTGGCCTGCGAGTTGATGAACCAGGCCGCGCCGATGAACAGCGCGCCAAAGGCCACGATCAGCCGCGGCCCGAACTTGTCGATGAAGTAGCCCTCGATGGGTGCGAGCCAGGTCTGCACCAGCACGAAGATGGTGAACGCGACCTGGATCGACGCACGCTCCCAGCCGAACTTGCCCTGGATTTCCGGCACGAACAAGGTCCATGCGTACTGGATGTTGGCCGTGGCAATCATGCAGACGATGCCGACCGCCAGTTGCAGCCAGCGGTTGTCGATCAATCGCGGCGGCGCGCCGGATGAGATGTATGTCGGGGAAGTGGGGTTCATTCGCTTCGTCTCCATTCGTTGTCGCGCCGATCGCGTCGCGGCACGTTGCAGGGGTTGGGATTCAGTCGCGCTGGGGGCACGGATCGCGATGGGTGCAACTGTTGCCGCAAACCGCCGCCGGCGCGCCTGCCGGAAGTCACGCAGCAAGTCGAGACAAACCCCGAGTGCTCAGGGGAACTACCCATGCCGAAAGTCATGGCTGCCGTTTGCGAGAATCCGCAGCCAATGAACCTCGCACGTCGCATCGACCCACGGCGCTCCATGGCTGCTGCGATCGGCTGGCTGCTGATTGCGCTCACCCTGTGCCTGGCGCTCGTGGCCAACCTGTGGCTGCGCGGCTTCGTGCGTGCAACGCTGCTCGAACAGCACGGCCAGCGGCTCGAAGCCGCGGCCGAGCACGTCAACGCCGAGCTCGACACCGCCCTGCTGCTGCGGCTGCAGGCAGTCAGCGTGGTGGCGGCCATGCTGTCCGAAGACGTGCAGCACAGCGAAGGCGAGCGCCTGAAGCGGTCGCTGCAGGCAGTGCGCCGCGGCGTGCCAGACCTCATCTGGCTGGCCGTGACCGATGCCGACGGCTTCATCGTTGCGGCGACCGACGAGCAGGTGGTGGGCCAGAACGTCAACCAGCACGCATGGATCTCGCAAGGCCTGGACGCCGCGTGGATCGAGGAAGGACGCACCCCCGGCGAACGCTTCCTGAAGCTCACCGCGCCGGTGCGCAATGCCGACGGCGCGATCATCGGCGTGGTTGCCGCCAACCTCAGCTGGAGCTGGGTGGAAAAGATGGTCGCCGAAATCCGCGCCTCACCCGGCGAATGGCTGCTGGTCGACCGCGACGGCATCGTGCGCCACGGACCGAGCGCCCTTCTGGGAAAGCGCTGGCAGGATGTCGGCGACCCGATCACCCCATTCGATCCCGTCGTCGCCGGGCTGGGCAACGATGGCTCCGACCTGCCCACGCGCATCCGCACAAGGCGGCTGCTGGACAACCGGCCCTACCTCATCGCGTCGCCGCCCAATGCGCGCGACGGCACCTTGCGCCGGCTCGGCTGGCAGGCCGTGGTGATCCAGCCGGTCGAATCGGTGGCGGCCTTTGCAACGGCCATCGAATGGCGCATTTCCATCGTGCTGAGCCTGCTGGGCCTGGGCGCAGCCATTGCCGGCATCATCGTGGCACACCGCCTGACACGCCGCGTGAGCGTGATTGCGCATTCGGCGGACGCGGTGCTGGCCGGCAGCGCAACGCGCATCGAGGTGCCGCAAGGGGCCGACGAAGCCGCGCGGCTCGGGAGCGCGCTCGACCGCTTGCTCAACACACTCCAGCGCGAACGCGACGAGCTGCGCCGCCTCAATGCCGAACTGGACGAACGCGTGCGGCAGCGCACCGAAGAAATCAGCCGGCTGGCGCAGGAATCGCGCGCCGCCGAAGTGGTGCGCGAGCGCCTGCGCCTGGCGCGCGGGCTGCACGACACGCTGGCGCACTCCATGATGGCAATGCTCACCGAGATCCGCGTGCTCAAGCACCTGGCATCGAGCCGGCCCGACGCACTGCCGGATGAACTGGTGCGTGCCGAACGCGCGGCGCGCGACGGGCTGGACGAGGCACGCCGCGCCATCGACCAGTTGCGCAGCAACCCGGTGCGCGACATCGGGCTGGGCGCGGCGCTGAGCGAACTGGCCAAGAACCTGAGCGAGCGCTCGGGCATGGCGCTCGATTGCCAGATCGACCCCGCCCTGTTTGCCCTGGCTGCCGAGCCCGCGGCAACCGTGTTTCACATGTGCGAGGAAGTGCTGCGCAACGTTGAACGCCACGCGGGCGCGCGCAGGCTGCTGATTCGCCTGCACTGCGTTGCAACCGACGAAGTGGAGCTGGAGATCGGCGACGACGGCATGGGCTTCGAGCCCAACGCGGGCGCGCCGGGGCACTATGGAATCGTGGGCCTGAGGGAGCAGGCCGAAGCCATTGGTGCCCGGCTGCGCATCGAAAGCCGCCGCGGCGAAGGCACCTGGGTTTCGCTGCGCTGGGCGCAGCCCGGGCAGAGCGCGGGCTAGGCCGGCAAGCGGTTCGCTTCGCCTGCCGCACAAGCGCTCGAAAAAGGCATATGCTTTGCGCCGGGGGTCGTGTTGAGCGGCGGCCACGGCTGGGACGCCCGCATCGAAAAGGGCCTGCGCACGCTCGGTGCCATGGCACGGTCGAAGGGCACCGTTCAGAACTCGAGGAGGTCTCATGGCTGAGAGCGACAAGGTGTTCACGGGCTCCATTCCGAAGTTCTACGACACGCTGATGGTCCCCTTGATTTTCGAGGGCTACGCGGCCGACATGGCGGAGATCGTTGCCGCCTTTTCTCCCGGCTCGGTGCTCGAAACGGCAGCGGGAAGCGGCGTTGTCACACGGGCGCTTGCACCAAGGCTGCGTGCCGAGGCGCGGTACGTGGTAACCGACCTCAACCAGCCCATGCTCGACTATGCCGCCACCCGGCAGGGCGCCGACAGCCGCATCGAATGGCGGCAGGCGGACGCGCTGGGCCTGCCGTTTGCAGACGCTTCCTTCGACGTTGTTTGCTGCCAGTTCGGCGCCATGTTTTTTCCCAGCCGTGTTGCGGGCTACGTCGAGGCGCGCCGCGTGCTGAAGCCGGACGGGCGTTTTGTCTTCAACGTCTGGGACCGCATCGAAGAAAACGCCTTTGCCGACGAGGTTACCCGCGCGGTTGCCACGGTGTTTCCGCAAGACCCTCCCCGGTTTCTTGCCCGCACGCCGCACGGCTACAACGACGTGGCACTGATCCGCGACGACTTGAGCCGCGCAGGGTTCACCAGCATCGAGATTGCAACGCGCGAGAAGGTGAGCCGTTCGTCCTCGGCGCGCGAGGTTGCTACCGCCTATTGCCAGGGAACGCCGCTGCGCAACGAAATCGAGGCGCGTGACGCCACCCTGCTTCAGCTCGCCACAGACCGCGCGGCAGAAGCCATTGCAAGCCGCCACGGACAAGGCCCGGTGGCAGGAAAGATCCAGGCCCATGTGATCGTGGCCGCGGGCTAGCAGAGCCCGACAAACAGACAACGGAGCGTTAAATCGTGCAAGCCAGTTCAACCGGCGATGCGTAGGCTCGTCCACGGCGTGGCAATCGACGCCGCATCCGACATCACCCTTACCAAGGAACGCGATCCATGAGCACCATCACCACCAAGGACGGCACACAAATCTATTACAAGGACTGGGGCAGCGGGCAACCCGTTGTCTTCTCCCACGGCTGGCCGCTGAGTGCGGACGACTGGGACGGCCAGATGCTGTTCTTCCTGCGCCAGGGATACCGCGTGATTGCGCACGACCGCCGCGGGCACGGCCGCTCGAGCCAGGGCTCGACAGGCCACGACATGGACCACTACGCCGACGACCTGGCAGCGCTCACCGAAGCACTCGACCTGCGCGAAGCCATCCACGTGGGCCACTCGACCGGCGGCGGCGAGGTTGCGCGCTACATCAGCCGCCACGGCAGCAAGCGGGTTGCCAAGGCCGTGCTCATCAGCTCGGTGCCGCCTTTGATGGCCAAGACCGCAGCCAACCCCAACGGCGTGCCGATGGAAGTGCTGGACGGCATTCGCGCGGCGGTGGCCGGCAACCGGCCGCAGTTCTTCAAGGACTTCACCCTGCCGTTCTACGGCTTCAACCGCCCGGGTGCCACCGTTTCGGAAGGCATTCGCGAGCACTGGTGGCAGCAAGGAATGATGGGCTCCATCCAGGCGCACTACGACGGTATCAAGGCGTTTTCGGAGACCGACTTCACCGAAGACCTGAAGAAGATCGACGTGCCGGCGCTCGTCATGCACGGCGACGACGACCAGGTGGTGCCCATCGCCATCTCGAGCGAGCTCACCGCCAAGATCATCAAGAACGCCACGCTGAAGGTGTACCCCGGGCTCCCGCACGGCATGTGCGCCACGCACGCCGACCTCATCAACGCCGACCTTCTTGCATTCTTCAAGAGCTGAGGCGGCGGGCGAACCCGGCTGCAGGAGGTGGCCGGCCTCCTACGGTTGTCATCAACCGGGTGCAAAATGTTCAAGAAAGCGCTCAAACCTTCTATCTGCAAACGTTTCGAAAGCGGCAAATAGGCGGTCGCCAACTCCCCTCTCCTGTTCATCCGCCCATGCACGTCGAAAGCGACCATTCAGCGCAAAGCAGAAACCTGCCTCCCCCGGCCCGGCAAGCCTCGTCGCTGCGTGTCGCTCCGGCGCCCAAGGACACCTTGGGCTGCATGTCCAGCCACCTGCAACGGGACCAGGGCCTTTGCGCGAACGGAATCGAGATCCATCGCAAGACGATGGCTACGCAGCATCTCCACTACGTGGAGACGGAGTGCAGCGCTCGCGGCGTGCTGCTGGGCATTTCGATGCGAGACGGCCACAGCCGGCGTGTCGTTTCGGGGCGGCATGCGTCGTGCCACGATTTCGACAAGGGCTCCATCTACATTCGCGGTTTTTCCGAGCGCTATCGCGCCGACATCCAGCGCCCTTTCGACTTTGTGCTGCTCGAAATTTCGCAGGCCAGCCTGGACCGTGCCATCGAGGACAAGCAGGGAAAGCGCGTCGGCAGCCTCGTCCATTTGGCGGGTGTCCGTGACGACGTGCTGCTCAATCTTGCGGAAGCCCTGACGCCCGCGCTCGAGCACCCCGCTGGCGCGAGCATGCTGTTCGTCGAGCAGTTGAGCATTGCCATGACGAGCTATCTCGTCGAGACCTACGGCGGCGCGGCGCCCACGACACCCAGGACCAACCGCATCCTGTCGCGCTCGCATGAGGCAAGGGCAAAGGAGATGCTGCGCAGCAGAATCGACGGCAGCATTTCGATTACCGAGATTGCCGATGCGTGCGGGCTTTCGCGCAGCTACTTCATTCATGCGTTTCGCGAGACCACCGGGCACACGCCGCATCAATGGCTGATTGCACAGCGGCTGGAGCACGCGCGCGCGCTTCTCGTGAACGCGGAGACCTCGCTGGCCGAAGTTGCCGCGGCCTGCGGCTTTTCCGATCAAAGCCACTTCACCCGCGTTTTCTCCCAGCATTCGGGCGTTCCGCCAGGCATCTGGCGGCGCAGGATGCGGGTTGGAAACCAGGACCGGCCTTTTCCCCCATCCAACTGACACACCCTCCCTTCGCAAGGCCGTATGACGACATCGCCTCAGCCCCGTTCAGTTCTCGTTCCCGATCCGGCGGTCGACCACATTGCCGGCCCCGCCTCGGCCCCGGTCACCGTTGTCGAGTTCGGTGATTTCGAGTGCCCGTCCTGCCGCCAGGCGCATCCGGCGGTGCAGTTCATGCTGCAGCACTTCGGAGAGCGCGTGCGCTTTGTCTTCAGGCACTTTCCGTTGCGCGAGGTCCATGCGCATGCAGAACTGGCGGCAGAGGCCGCCGAGGCAGCAGGTGCGCAGGGACGCTTCTGGCCTTACGCCGACTTGCTCTTCAACCACCAGAACCAGCTCGACGCGCGCCATTTGAGCGGCTACGCGGCGCAGCTTGGCCTGGACATGCCGCGCTTCGAAAACGAACTGAAAGACGGCGTGTACCGCCAACGCGTGCAAGAGCAGATCGAAATCGGCAATCGCTTGCACGTGCGGGCCACGCCCACCTTCTACGTGAACGAGAACTTCACGGACGTGTCCTTCGGGCTGCAGCAGCTGCGAGACACCATCCAGCGCCTGCTCGACAGCCCGCAAGCGGGCTAAAGACCAAGCCGCTGCGCCACGCCCTCGCCCAGCGAGGCGTCGACCAGCCTGAAGTGCGCCACCTGGCGCCGCTGGATGGCGTCGGGCACGCCGGCCATCGAGCGGGCAATGTTCTCGAACAGGCGCTGCCTGTGGTCCTCGTCCATGCCGCGGTACAAGACGGCCGCCTGCGCGTGGTCGCCCAGCCCCTGCCGGTCATCGAAGCGCATGGCATCGCCTTGCAGCGGCATCGGCGGCTCGGCCAGCGTGCGGTCGGGGCGCGGGCCTCCGAACGAGTTGGGCTCGTAGTAGGCATCGGTGCGCGGCGGAACATCCAGCCGCATGGCGCCGTCGGCATGGTAGGTATGCACCGGCGACAGGGGCCGGTTGACAGGCAGCGCCTCGTGATGCGTACCGACGCGGTAGCGCTGCGCATCGGCATAGGCCAGCAGCCGCCCCTGCAGCAGCTTGTCGGGCGAAAAGCAGATGCCCGGCACGATGTTGGCCGGATTGAAGGTGGCCTGTTCGACCTGCGCAAAATAGTTGTCGGGGTTGGCGTTCAGCTCAAGAACGCCGACTTCGACCGGCGGAAACTCAGCCTGCGGCCAGACCCTGGTGGCGTCGAAGGGGTTGAACGGCAACTGCGCCGCCTGTGCCTCGCTCATCACCTGGATCTGCAGCGACCAGCGCGGGCATTCGCCTTTTTCGATGGCGTCGAACAGGTCGCGCTGCGCGCTCTCGCGGTCGTCGGCAATCACCTCGCGGGCCTGCGCATTCGTGAGGCACCGAATACCCTGCAGCGTCTTGAGGTGGAACTTGACCCACACCCTTTCATTGGCGGCATTGACCAGCCCGAAGGCATGCGCGCCATAGCCGTGCATGTGCCGAAAGCCCGCCGGCAGGCCGCGGTCCGAGAACAGCATCACGATCTGGTGCAGGCTCTCGGGAGACAGCGACCAGAAATCCCAGGTTGCGGTGGGCGAGCGCAGGTGCGTTACGGGGTGCCGCTTCAGCGCGCGCACCAGGTCCGGAAATTTCTGTGGATCGCGTATGCAGGCCACCGGCAAGTGGCTGCCGACGAGGTCCCAGTTGCCCTCTTCGGTATAGGCCTTCAAGGCGAAGCCGCGCAGGTCGCGCTCTGCGTCGGCGCAGCCCTGTTCGCCGGTCAACCCCGAGAAGCGAACCAGCACCGGCGTGATTTGCCCCGGCTGCAGCACCCGCGCCCGCGTGTAGCCCGAGATGTCGCCCGTGATTCGCAGCGTGCCGAAGGCGGCCGCGCCCTTGGCGTGCAGCACCCGCTCGGGAATGCGTTCGCGCGCCAGGTAGGCGAGCTTTTCGCTCATCTGGTAGTCCTGCCGCAGGATGGGACCGCGCGGGCCCGCGGTGATCGAGTGCTGGCTGTCCGCGACGGGCGCGCCGCTGGCCGTGGTCAAGGTGGGTGGCCTGCGATGGGGCTGGGTCGTCATTGAGTTATCGGGTGCGGGGTTGTCTCGACTCGTGTGTACCGCGCCCCGGAGCGCCCGTCTTGAACAAGAGTCGCCCGCCGTGCACCCTTGCCGGGCGCACTAATGTGCAAAGCGGCCGCGGGCCCGCTCGGGCTTGTTTCCGAAGCGATGGACCAGGTGGGCGCATATGGCGATGGCCAGGTGTTCGCTCACGGCGGAGCTTTCGCGCCGCGGGCCGTCGAGCAGCGCCAGCACCGCCGCGCCCAGGTTTTCCATGACCGGATCGACGAGCCCCGGCGGGCATGCAAGGCCGCACACACGCGGCAGGCCCGCGGCGTCGGTCACGGCGTCCATCAGTGCGCGCGGCACGTAAAAATGAAGGGCGTCCAGCGGACTGCCCAGGTAGCTTGCGACCTCGTCGCGCAGGTCGACGATGCTGATGGCGCCGCGCGCATAGCCGCGCACCACCGATGGCCGGCCGCGCACCCACAACTCGTGGTGGCCCACGCCGGCCAGGTGCAGGGTGACCACGAAGGCGTCCTCGGGAGGAATCTCTTGCTTCATGCCCAGCTGGTCGCGCCGGCAGGTGATGCGCGTTGCGACGAAAGGCGCCTTGGGCGCCGGCAGCATTACCAGAGCGGGCACGGAAGGCAGCTCGAAGTAGCGCCCCAGGAGGTCGCCATAAGCGCCTTGCGTGCCCATGTTCTCGCCGCCCCCCGGATCAGCCCTGGATGAACGCGAGCAGATCGGCGTTCAGCTGGTCCTTATGGGTGGTGCTGGTGGCATGCGGCGCGCCCTCGTACACCTTGAACTGGCTGCCCTTGATCATCTTGGCCGCAAGCCTGCCTGTGGCATCGATCGGCACCACCTGGTCGTCGTCGCCGTGAATCACGAGCGTGGGCACGTCGATCATGGCCATGTCGGGGCGGAAGTCGGTTTCCGAAAACGCGGTCACGCAATCGATCGTGGCCTTGATCGAGGCTTGCAGCGCAATTTGCAGCGTCTGCTTGAAGACGCCCTGCGACACGCTGGCGCCGGGGCGGTTGGTGCCGTAGAAGAGCGTGCTGAAGTCGTCCAGAAACTGCGGGCGGTCGGTGGCCAGGCCTGCGCGGATGCTCGCGAACAGCGATGCGTCGGGGCCCACGGGGTGGTCTTCGGTCTTCATGAACAGCGGCGTCACGGCGCTGATGAGCGCCAGCTTTGCCACGCGTGCGCTGCCCTTGCGCGCGATGTAGCGGGTTACATCGCCGCCGCCCATCGAGAAGCCGGCAAGCACGACGTTCTTCAGGTCGAGCTTCTCGATCAGCTCGGCGATGTCGTCGGCAAAGGTGTCGTAGTCATAGCCCGTCCAGGGCTGGCTCGAACGGCCGAAACCGCGGCGGTCGAATGCAATAGCGCGGTAGCCGCGTTCGGCGAAGAACAGCATCTGCGCGTCCCACATGTCGGCGCTGAGCGGCCAGCCGTGGCTGAAGAGGATGGGCTGGCCCGTGCCCCAGTCTTTGTAGTAGAGCTCGGTGCCGTCGCGCAATGTGAGTGTGGTCATGCTTTTTGTGTTGGATTGGATTGAAGGAAAAGACGGGAATTCGACAGGTGCAGGCGTTTTCAGCTCTGGCGCACCGATTCGAAAAGAAACCATGTGCGCTGCTCGGCCTCGTCGATCCAGTTTTCGAGCAGGCTGGCCGTGGCCACGTCGCCGTACTCGTCGCATACGCCGTGGGTCGCGCGCATGAAGCCGGCCAGGCGCTGGTTGTCTTCGCGGAGCTCGGCGAGCATGCCGATGGGCGTCACAAAGTCGGCATCGTTGTCCGACAGGCGCTGCAGGCGTGCGGCATGCCCGGTGGAGCGCAGCGTGGTGCCGCCTACCTTGCGCACGCGCTCGGCAATGGGGTCGACCGTGGCAAAGATCTGGTCGGCCTGCTCGTCGAGCAGCAGGTGGTAGTCGCGAAACGACGGGCCCGACATGTGCCAGTGGAAGTTCTTCGTCTTGAAGTACAGCGCGAACACGTCGGCCAGCAGCAGGTTGAGCGCGGCGGAAATGTCGCGCGTGGCGTCTGCGCCAAGATCGCTTGGCGTATGCAGCGGCGCCTGGCGGCGCGCCTTGGTTGACTTGACGGACTTGATGGACTTGGCGGTTTTCGGATTGGCCATGTTTCGATTCGAAGGTTGGTTGAAAGGCACTGAAGAAGATCAGAGGGAAAGAAAGTGGTGCACCTCGGGCTTTCCGGGGCCGATATGAAAGCGCACGGCTTCGTTCTGCAGGTCGGCATCGGCATGCGACACGCGCTGGTGCTGGCGCAGGTGCTCGGCCCATGACTCGACGAGAAACCACTCCATCACCCGCTCCGGGTCGCCCGTGTGCTCGGTCACGCCCCATGCGTAGGCGCCGTCGCGGCGGCGCTCGAGCGACAGGCGCCTTACCGCCTCCATGAACGCAGGGCGGTCTTCCTTGCGAATGCGGTATTCGACCTGCACCATTACCGGCCCGCGGTCATGCGCGACGGGTTCGGCCAAGAGAGGCTCGGGCCAGTGGTTGGAAGCCTGCAGGTCGGCCTCCCCGGCGGGCAGGCGCACCCGGTGGAAGATGAGGCCCGCCACCACCAGGCCCACGGCGCCAGCCACCAGCGTGTACGGCACGCCGATCTGCTGCGCGACCAGTCCCCAGCCCAGGCTGCCGGCCGCCATTGCGCCGTTGAACACGGTGAGGTACACGGCCAGCCCGCGGCCGCGCACCCAGTTCGGCAAGATGGATTGCGCCACGCCGTTGAGCGTGGTGAGCGCAATGATCCAGCCCAGGCCCAGCAACAACAGCAGCACCACCGCAAGCCACTGCGGCGGCGCAAAAACCAGCCCGCCCATCACGGCCGCGCTGAGCAGCGAGGCCAGCAACAGCATGCCGTCCGCATCGAGCCGGGCACGCAGCCGCGGCATGACCAGCGCACCGCCGATGGCACCCGCACCCACGGCGCCGAGCAGCACGCCGTAGAAACCGGCGGTGCCGCCGAGCATCTGGCGCGCCACCAGGGGCAGCAGCGCCCACACGGAGCTTGCGAACAGAAAGAACACCGCCGCGCGCAGCAGCACCACATGCAGCTCTTTGCTCGCCCGCGTGTAGCGGATGCCCGCGCGGAAGGCGCCGAAGAAGTTTTCCGACAGGCCGGTATCGGCGGCCGCGGGGCGCTTCCACCACAGCAGCGCCGCAATGACGAATGCATAGCTCAGCACGTCGATGCCGTAGGTCACTGCCGCGCCGAAGCTCGCCAGAATCAACCCGCCGGCCGCCGGCCCTATGGAACGCGCGATGTTGATGCCCAGCGAGTTGAGCGCCACCGCGCTCTTCAAGTCGCTGCGCGGCACGAGCTCGGGCACGATCGATTGCCACGTCGGCCCCATGAGCGCCGCGCCGATGCCGCCGACAAAGGTCAGCACGATCAGGTATTCGACAGTGAGCGCACCGGTGTGGGAGAGCACAAGCAAGGTGCCGCTCACGGCCGCAAGCACCAGTTGCACGAAGATCAGGAAGCGCCGCCGGTCGAGGATGTCGGAGAGCACGCCTGCCGGAATCGCAAGCAGAAAGATCGGCAGCGTGGCCGCGGTCTGGATCAGTGCCACCGCGGTCGGGTTTGCAGAAAGATCGGTCACCAGCCACGAGCTCGCCACGTCGCGCATGAAGCTGCCGATGTTGCCGAGCACGGTGGCTGCCCACAGCACCGCGAACACCGGCTGCCGCAGGGGAGCGAAGGCACCGGGCGGCGAAGCGGCGGCGCCCTTGGGGGAATCAGCCATGGGTGCGCTCCTTCAGGTCGAGCCAGGCCACCAGCACAAAGCCGCCCACCAGGCCCAGGTGCTCGAAGAACGAATTGGCCGCCATGAAGCGCTCGGGCTGCGGCATCTCCCAGAAGCGCAAGGCGACGAAGGTTGCCATCAGCGTGAAGCCGCCCAGCGCCAACGCGCCGAGCCAGCGCAGAAAGCCCGTGAGGATGAGCGCCGAGGCGCCCAGTTCCAGCACGATGACGGCCACGGCCAGCGGAGCCGCTGGCGACAGGCCGAAGTGGTTCATCTCGGCGATGGCCGCGTTGAAGTCCATGGCCTTGTTGAGTCCGCCCTGCAGGTAGGCCGCGCAGAGCATGAGCAAGGCAACCCAGCGCACTGCCGGTGAAGTGGTCCAGCGCATGGCCATCACACCGCCCAGCAGGCGCAGCCCAGCGCGCCCCAGAAGCTCTTCAGGTCCGCAATCGGCAGCTTGCTGCTCCACGCGGTTGCATGCTGGTGGCCGTGCACGTTGCAGTTGTTGGCACACGCACAGGCCATGGCCGCGTGGCGCATTGCCTTTTGCAGCGGCGCGCCCTCGGCATCGCCCCAGCCGGCATAGCCGCCGAAGCTGCGCACCGGCGACCAGTCGGGCATAGCCGGCGGCGGCACGCCTTCGTCGTGCGGCTTGAACGGACCCGCGGCATACACCACCTTGCCGCCGACCATGGTCAGGAGCGCCGTGGTGTCGGCAATGTCCGATTCGGGGCAGGCAAAGAAATCGCGATCAGGCACCACCAGGTCGGCCAGCATGCCCGCTTCGATGCGGCCCTTCTTGCCGACCTCGTTCGAAAACCAGGTGACGTTCTCGGTCCACATGCGAAGCGCGGCCTCGCGGTCCAGGCAGTTGCGCTGCGGGTAGAGCTGCATGCCGCCCACGGTCTTGCCGGTGACCAGCCACGACAGCGACACCCACGGGTTGTACGACGCAACGCGCGTGGCGTCGGTGCCCGCGGACACCTTCACGCCTTTTTCGAGCATGCGCTTCACCGGCGGCGTGGCTTCGGCCGCACCGGCGCCGTAGCGCTCGACGAAGTATTCGCCCTGGTAGGCCATGCGGTGCTGCACCGCAATACCGCCGCCCAACGCGGCGATGCGGTCGATCGATTTGTCGGAGATGGTTTCGCAGTGGTCGAAGAACCAGTTCAGGCCCGCAAGCGGCGTGTCGCGGTCGACCTTTTCGAACACGTCGAGCGCACGGTCGATGGTTTCGTCGTAGGTGGCGTGCAGGCGCCACGGCCACTTGTTCTGCACCAGCACGCGCACCACTTCTTCGAGCTCGCCTTCCATCTCGGGCGCCATGTCGGGCCGCGGCTGGCGAAAGTCTTCGAAGTCGGCTGCAGAGAACACCAGCATTTCGCCCGCGCCGTTGTGGCGAAAGTAGTCGTCGCCCTGCTTGTACTTCGACGTCGACGTCCAGTTGAGGAAGTCCTGCTTCTCCTGCTTGGGCTTTTGCGTGAACAGGTTGTAGGCCAGGCGAATGGTGAGCTGGCCGGCATCGGCCAGTTGCTGGATGACCTGGTAGTCCTCGGGAAAGTTCTGGAAGCCGCCGCCCGCGTCGATGGCGCCTGTAACGCCGAGGCGGTTCAGTTCGCGCATGAAGTGGCGCGTGGAGTTGAGCTGGTATTCGAACGGCAGCTTCGGCCCCTTGGCCAACGTGGCATAGAGGATGCTCGCGTTGGGCTTGGCAAGCAGCAGCCCGGTCGGGTTGCCGGCCGCGTCGCGCACGATCTCGCCGCCGGGCGGCGCGGGCGTGTCCCTGGTGTAGCCCACCGCGCGCAGCGCCGCGCCGTTGAGCAACGCACGGTCGTACAGGTGCAGCAGGAACACCGGCGTATCGGGCGCCACGGCATTGAGCTCGTCGATGGTCGGCAGGCGCTTTTCAACGAACTGGTGTTCGGTAAAACCGCCCACCACGCGCACCCATTGCGGCGCGGGCGTGATCGCCACCTGGCGCTTCAGCATCGCCATGGCGTCGGCCAGGCTGCGCACGCCGTCCCAGCGCAGCTCGAGGTTGAAGTTGAGGCCGCCGCGAATGATGTGCAGGTGGTTGTCGATGAGGCCCGGCAACACGCGCCTGCCCTGCAGGTCGATGACCCGGGTGTTGCCCGTTGCCAGCGAAAGAATGTCTTGCGCGCGGCCCACGTGGGTGAAGCGGCCATCGGTAATGGCCACGGTGTCGGCCACGGGGTTGGCGCGGTCCAGCGTGGTGAAGCGGCCGTTGTGCAGGATCAGTTGGGGGGCGGTGCTTCCGGCCATGTCGGGTGTCCTCGGAGATTTGGGTTGGGCCATTGCCGTTCCGGCAAATGCGGCGCCGAGCGTGCCTAGGCAGAGCCGGCGGCGTTGCTCGTCGAATGGATCGCTCATGCGTCTTCACCCGTTGCGGCGCCTGGGCGGCCTTTGGCGCATTGCGGCAGTTCGCCGAACACATGCGGCTTGACCTGGTGCCGCAGCCACGACGTGGCCACGGCATCGGGCTTGATGACGCTCTTGATGAGAGGCGGTATCTGCTCGCCGAGCAAGATACCGAGCAGCCCCACGAGGGCGATGACCGGCGGGGCCGGCGAGCGCACCTGGAACAGTGCGTAGATCACACCGACCAGCAGGCCGAGCGCGAGCGACAGGACGTAGGGCTTCATTGCTTTCACTCCAGCAATCAGCCTTCGTGGGCGCCGAACATGGTCTTGGCGTAAGTCACGCCCAGACCATAGGCGCCGCCGAACTTCTTCGCAATGCCGGTGGTGAGCTCGTAGGTGTCGGTGCGGGCCCAGTCGCGCTGCAGCTCCAGCAGGTATTGCAGCGAGGTCATCGGCTGCGCACCGGCCTGCACCATGCGGTCCATGGCACGGTTGTGCGCCTCGGTCGATACGTCGCCGCAGGCGTCGGCAATCACGAACACCTCGAAGCCCTGATCGATGGCCGACAGTGCAGGGCCGACGATGCACACGCCGGTCCACAGGCCCGACAGCACGATGCGCTTCTTGCCGATCTCGTTCACCCGGGCGATCACCGCGGCGTCTTCCCAGGTGTTCATCGAGGTGCGGTCGAGCATTTTCTGGCCCGGGAACGCATCGGTGATCTCGCTGAACATCGGGCCCGAAAAGCTCTTTTCAGCCACGGTCGTGAGGATGGTCGACACGCCGAAGCCGGCCGCTGCATTGGCCACCAGGGCGGCGTTGTTGCGCAGGTTGACCGCGTCGATCGAATGCGTGGCAAAAGCCATCTGCGACTGGAAGTCGATCATGACCAGCGTGTGATCGGCGGGGGTCAGCAGCTTGGAACCGGCGGTGGGGGTGGCTTTGATGGACATGGAGTTCTCCGGGAGTTTGGTGATTGAAAGTCGGTGATTGAAAAAATGGTCTTGCCTTGCATGCATCGTCGTTTCAGCGCCGATGCGTGTCTTGTCGATTAGTCGGGCCGTTTGGACATTTGCCGTCCGCGCCGGCCCTGGGCGCACATTCGTTGTCAGAAGGAAGGCAACTCATTCGGGCGCAGGTCGAACACCAGCACCTCGGCGCCCTCGCCCCGGGCGAGGTCGAGGCGCTGTTCGCCGCGCACCCGTGCACCATCGCCTTCACCCAGCCGCTGGCCGTTGACTTCGATCCTGCCGCGCGCCACATGCACATAGGCATGGCGATCGGGGCCGAGCGTGAGCGACGTGGATTCATCGCCGTCGAAGAGGCCTGCGTAGACGCGGGCGTCCTGGTGCACCGCCAGCGAACCATCGGTGCCCTCTGGCGAAACGATCAACCGCAGGCGGCCGCGCTTTTCTTCAGCCGCAAAGTGCACTTGCTGGTAGCGGGGAGCAACGCCCTTGGCGCCCGGCACGATCCAGATCTGCAGGAAGTGCAGCGGATCGGTGGCCGACGAATTGAATTCGCTGTGGCGCACGCCGGTGCCCGCGCTCATCATCTGCACGTCGCCGGGGCGAATGACGGAGCCGGTGCCCATCGAGTCCTTGTGCTCGAGCGCGCCGTCGAGCACGTACGAGAAGATTTCCATGTCGCGGTGCGGATGGGTGCCGAAGCCGCGGCCGGGATGCACGCGGTCGTCGTTGATCACCAGCAGGTCGGAGAAACCTTCTTGCTCCGGGTCGTGGTAGTGGCCGAAAGAGAAGGTGTGGCGGGACTTGAGCCAACCGAAGTCTGCGAGTCCGCGGTCATTGGCGCTGCGAATTTCCAACATGATCTGGGTCCTTGGTGGTCGTTGAGTTCGATCTGATTCACAATGGCCTCGAAGAGATCTTCCCGAGGCATGGCTGAATCATCTTTCTTTCAGTCGTGCCTTTTGACGAAACTTTTATCCGTTCATCATCGAATTTTTCGATGATTCATTTCCAAGGACTTCCGTGCTCAAGCTCAGTCTCGAAGCCATCGAACTCGTCGACGCCATTGCGCGCCACGGCTCCTTTGCCGCCGCGGGCGCGCGGCTGAACAAAGTGCCCTCGACCATCTCGTACGCGGTGGGCAAGCTCGAGGAACAGCTGGGCATGCTGCTGTTCGTGCGCAACGGGCCGCGCGTAACCCTTACGGCCGCCGGCGAAGAAATGCTGAAAGAAGGCCGCTGGCTGCTAGGCGCCGCGGGCGACCTCGAATCGCGCATGCGGCAAATTGCCACCGGATTCGAATCGGAGCTGCGGCTGGTTCACGATTCGCTGGTTCCCACGCAGGCGCTCATCGACGACATTCGCGCTTTCGAGGCACTGCGCTGCGGCACGCGGCTGCGCATTGGCTGCGAGGCGCTCACGGGCAGCTGGGAGGCATTGCGCGAAGGGCGCGCCGACATCGTCATTGCCGCCGGCGAAGGGCCTGCGGGCGGGGGCTACCAGGCGGTGATGGTGGGCAGCCTCGACTTCGCGTTTTGCGTGGCGCCGACGCATCCGCTGACCCGGCTCGACCGGCCGCTGCATCGCGGCGACCTGCTGGAGCACAACGCCATTGTGGTGAGCGACAGCGCACGCACCCTGTCCGACCGCACGGTGGGGCTGGTCGCGGGCCAGCACCGCGTTGCCGTACCGACCATGGCCGCCAAGATTGCTTGCCAGGCTGCGGGACTTGGCCACGGATTCCTGCCGCGGGCATGCATTGAAGGCGAACTGGCGCGCGGCACGCTCATCGAACTCCAGACCGAAGAGCCGCGCGCACCCGAGGCGTTCTGGCTGGCGTGGAAGACCGGCGCAAAGGGCAAGGCACTGCAGTGGTGGGTGAAGCAGTTGAACCGGCAGCTGGTGCCGGCGCTCTTGCCCAGGTCGGCCTGAAAACCCCGGGTCAGCCCCTGGATCAACCGACGTTCAGGCGCCGCCAGCGAGCGGGCGAAGTGCCCATGTGCGCGGTGAACACGCGCGTCAGATGGCTCTGGTCAGAAAAGCCGCAGCTGCTGGCGATCTCCGCAATCGGAACATCGGGATGCGCCAGCAGGCTGCGCGCCGCCTCAATGCGCTGCGCCACAAGCCATGCATGCGGCGTTTGGCCCGTCGTCTGCTTGAAGGCCTTGCTGAAGTGGCTGCGCGACAACGCGCATTCGCGAGCGGCGTCGGCCAGCGACACATCGTGGGCAAGGTGCTGCATCAGGAACTCCTTGGCCCGGCGCTCCTGCCAGGGCGCGAGGCCACGCACTCGAACCGGCGCCGGGCCGGGCACACCGCCATAGGCATGCACCACATGCGCCTTCAGCGCCATCGTCAAGTGATCGATGAACAGCCGGCTCGCGTCCTCCGGGTGCATCAGCACCGGCAGCATGGCACGGCCCAGATTGGCGACCACCGGGTCGAGCGTGCCGGTGGCGCAGCGCAAGCGGTCGACACGCGGCATCTCCATCTCTTCGGTAAACGCATCGATGGTTGCACGCGGCAGATGGAAGAACATCGAATGGAACGGGCTGCTCACGTAGGCCGAAGCGCGCTGCGACAGATCGGCAATGTGGAATGCGCCCTCTTGCTGCAGGCCGAGTTGCCGGGACTTGCCATCGTGCCGCACGATGCGCCGGCTGCCGCCCGAGTTGATTTCCACACTGAGCAGGAAAGCGTCTTCGGTGGGCAGCGGCGCCAGCACAAACAGATGCGGCAGCTCATAGCGCATGCGCGCAACGCCCAGCTCCGCCCCGCGATGCGACCTGCTCACGAGCGACTGGATTGCATCGATGCCGTACTGCGATGCGAGCCGTTGTCCGAATTTGCAGCCGGGGCCAAGGGGAGTCAGCATTTGGAAACGATGTGCAAGGCCACGATTGCCGATTGGGAAGACTGCATGGTAGCCAGTTGCTGTGCTGCCCGGCTGCGTCAAGGCGGCAACCCGCCTTCGCCGCACGGCTACTCGTCGTCCACCCGGTCCCGCCGCATGGCCCGCCAAAGCGCGAGGTCGTAGCCGATCTTCAGCAGCCCGCAGGCGATGAGCGGCAGCGAGATCCAGCCCGCTGCAAACAACGCGCCGCTGATCGTCGGGCTGATGGCCGCCGCGAGGCTGCGCGGCACGGCGGTGAAGCTCGCCGCGGCACTGCGCTCCGCCGGCGTGACCACGGCCATCACGTAGGCCGTTCGCGTGGGCACGTCCATCGAAGAAAGCGCACTGCGAACCATCAACAGGCCGAGCGCGATCGGCAAACTGGGCGCCAACGCCGCGAGCACCAGGCAGACGTTGGCCGGCAGGTGCGTGAAGACCATGGTGTTGAGCAGCCCGATGCGCCGGGCGACCACGGGTGCGGCAAGCTGCGATGCCGCACCGAGCAAACCGGTCCAGAAGAAGAACACGCCCGCTTGCGTCAGCGAGAGGCCGAAGCGCTCCAGCAGCCACAGCGACATCAGCGCGTTGATGGCCAGTCCGCCCGCAAACGAATCGACACTGAAGAGTGCTGCCAACCGCATTACCACGCGGCGGGACGGCCCGAGCGGGGCCGGTGCGACGGGCGCGCGCTCTGCGTCGGCGCTGCCGCCGGCGTGGGCTGGCAAGTTTCGGTAGAGCCAGAACACGGCCAGTCCGATGGCCGCATAGATCACGAACATTCCGCGCAGCGCATCGAGCCGCACGAGCTGGCTGTGCCGAACCAGCCAGTCGGGCACGGCTGCGGCCAAGGCACCCAATGCTGCACACAGCGCGCCCAACAGGCTGTAGCGCGCGAACAGTGCGGTGCGCGCATGGCCCTGCGCCGCCGCAGCGAGCCTGGCGTGCTCCAGCGGAAGAAACACGCTGACGTCGCCAGAACTGGGATTGAGCGTGCCGACCAGCGCGATGACCAGCAGCGGCCAAAACGAGGTGAAGCCCGCAAAGCCGAGGCCCGTGGCCGCCATCAGCAAGGCGGCGGCGCGAAGCAACCGGCCGCCTGCAAAACGATATCCCCAAGCGCCCACTGCAAGGGTAGCAAGGGCCGAGCCCAGCATCGTCGCCGTGGCAACGATGCCGACCTCCAGCGTGCCAAGGCCGATCGACAGCAGGTAGGCGGGCAACAACACGGCCATGTAGCCGTCGCCGAAAGCGCGCAGTCCGCGCGCGGCGAGCAAGGGGATGGCGCCCGGATCGACCCCGGCTGGCAGCAGGCTCGCAAGGCCGGTGCGAGCCGCGGGCGAAGGTGCGGCGCTCATCGGCTTTGCATCGAACGTCAGTTCGCGAGGGGCGCGGCGTTGATCGCCAGTTGCGCTGCAAACGCGCGCTGGTAGGCAGGCCGCGCTTCGCCGCGAGCGACGTACGCGGCCAGGCCGGGAAACTCGTTCAGCAAGCCCGACGGCCTGAGCCGAAGCAGCACCGACACCATCAGCAGGTCGCCTGCGGTAAAGCTGCCGTCCAGCCACTCGGCATTGCCCAGGCGGTCGGCCAGCTGGTTCAATCGGGCGCGCACACGGTCTTCGACGAGGGACAGGCGGTCGGCCTTCCAGGGCTTGTCGCCTTCCGCAAACTTGACGGTGACAAGCTCCAGGATGGGAAGCTCGACAGTATTGAGCGCCGCGAACATCCATGTGATGGCCCGCGCCCTTGCGTCGGCGTCAGGCGGAAACAGCCCCGGATGGCGCTCGGCGATATGCATCACGATGGAGCCGGTCTCGAACAGCGCGAGGTCGCCTTCCTCGTAGGTGGGAATCTGGCCGAAGGGATTCAGTGCCAGGTGCGCCGGCTCTTTCATCGCGCGGAAGGACACCAGGCGCACCTCGTAGGGCAACCCCGCTTCTTCCAAAGCCCAGCGCACGCGCGTGTCGCGCGCCAGGCCCTTGCCGCCGTCGGGCGAGCGTTCGAATGCAGTGATGGTGATGGTCATGGTGAACGTCCGTTTGGCCGAATGTAGCCGGACAAGCCGCGTTGAAAAAGCTGCCGGCGTCCGCAGGCGGTAGGGCAAAACGCCCAATTCCCCCAATCGCCGCGCGGCCGTGTAATAGCGGCAACCGACCGGCGCCGCCCACCATTCGGCTCACGAGCGTTGCGGCAACCCGGTCGAATGGAAACCGATATGGAACCCCTCGCCCTGCTGCTTGCCCGAATCCAGTTCGGCTTCACGATCTCGTTCCACATCCTGTTTCCGGCGCTCACCATCGGCCTGGCGAGCTACCTGGCCGTGCTGGAGGGCCTGTGGCTGCGCACCGGGCGCAAGGTCTACCTGGACCTGTACCAGTTCTGGATCAAGGTGTTTGCCGTGGCCTTCGGCATGGGCGTGGTCTCCGGGCTGGTCATGGCCTACCAGTTCGGCACCCACTGGAGCAACTTCTCGCGCTTTGCCGGCGGCGTGACCGGGCCGCTGCTGGCCTACGAGGTGCTGACCGCCTTCTTCCTGGAAGCAGGGTTCCTGGGCGTGATGCTCTTCGGGCGCGAACGCGTGGGCCCCGCCCTGCACTTCGTCTCCACCCTGGCCGTGGCCGTCGGCACCCTGATCTCCGCCACCTGGATCCTGGCCTCCAACAGCTGGATGCAAACGCCCCAGGGCCACGAGATCATCGACGGGCGCGTGGTGCCCGTGGACTGGCTGCGTGTCATCTTCAACCCCTCGTTCCCCTACCGGCTCGCCCACACCGTCACCGCCGCCTACCTGGCCACCGCGCTCATGGTCGGCGGGGCGGCCGCCTGGCACCTGCTGCGCGGGCGCGACAACACCCGCGTGCGCACCATGCTGTCGATGGCCCTGTGGATGCTCCTGGCCGCCGCGCCGCT